>NZ_JBWKLE010000002.1:430926-456172 GCF_056430495.1 Streptomyces sp. NPDC045967
AGCCCCCCCCCCCCCCTCCCCCCCCCCCCCCCCCCCCCCCCCTCCCCCCCCCCCTCCCCCCCCCCCCCCCCCCCCCCCCCCACGGCCGTCTCCGTGCGGTCCTCGGCTAGCCGATCAGGCGGGAGCCGACGGAGCGCCGCATGGCGCGGGACTTGCGCAGGTCGTGGGTGACGTTGACCCGCTTGAGCCAGCGGTCGGTGCCGTCGTAGCGGGCCTGGAAGGCGCTCCGGCTGTGCACCACCCGGTGGTTGTTCATGAAGACGCAGCTGCCGGCCTCGAGCGGGCAGTCGGTCAGGCCGGCGTACAGCAGCTCCGTCACCGCCGCGAGGGCCCGTCCGGCTTCGGGATCCTCCGCGGGCGCCGACATGTGCGTCGCGTCGAAGCACAGCAGGGGGGCGGACCGGGAGCCGGTCAGCACGGGCACCGGGTCGAGCCCGTCGATGAGGCGGGCGATGTTCTCGAAGACCAGCCGGTCCTCGTCGGTGCGCACGGTGTTGTTCTCCGGCAGGTGCGACTTGTCGGGGACGATGCGGAACCGGCTCTGGAACAGGACGTCGAGGACGTCCTGCGGCAGCACCGAGAAATCCGCCTCCGCGACCGTCACCGGCACGGCGTCCGGATTGCGCAGCGCCGACAGGATGATGTAGTCGGCGCGGTAGGGGTGGAAGGCGTCCTCCGTGTGCAGGGTCAGCGGGGTCTTGCTGCCCGTGCCGAGCAGCTCGTGCTCGTACTGGCGTATCGGGAACACGTCGTTGACCAGGTGGCCGTCCTGCTGGGTGGCCCAGCCGAACGGTTCGCCGAGCAGCGAGCCGTAGAGGAGGACGAGGATCTCCTCGGGCAGTTCGTGGTGGATCCGGGTCTCGTCCTTCCAGTGCGCGGGTGTGGGTCCGATGCGCTCGTCGTCCACGAGGTGGCCGGTGACCGCGCAGAAGCCGCGCGCCTGGTCGAGGGCGAAGGCGCGCAGGAAGCGCCTCACCCGGACCGGCAGTTCACCGGCGAGCAGGGGCAGCTCCTGGAGCAGCCGTTCGTCGTCGGCGGCGCGGTGGCGTGCGGCCAGGCGCAGGGTCAGTTCGGACACCTGCCGGGCCTCGGCCGCGGTCAGCCGCAGCTCCGTCCCGGTCCTGGGCTCGATGGACGTCGTCATGGTCGATCTCCTCGTGTACGGGGGCGAAGGGTCAGGCGTCGAACCGGAAGCCGCCGAAGGCCCGGTGCGCGGGGGCCGTCTCGGGTTCGGGTTCGGCGGGGTCCCGCAGGAGCCGCGCCAGTTCCTCGCCGAGCCGCCGGGCCATCCGCTCGGCGGTGTCGGCGGCGTAGCGCTCGGTGTCGTACTGGAGCCACAGCCGCAGGCCGTCCGCGCGTTCCACGAACTGGAACGACAACTCGAACATGCCGGCGCGCTGGGGGATCGGCCCGCCGCGCAGGGCGATCCCGTCCGGCGGGCAGGGACCGGTGTCGATGCGGGGGTACAGGGCCACCCATACGTCGAAGAACGGCGGCCGTCCGGGGGTTCGGGGCGGGGCGAGCTCCGCCACGAGCGTGTCGAAGGGCACGTCGCTGTGGTCCACGGCGTCCACCGTGCGCTGCGCCACCTGCTCGACGAGGTCGTCGGCCGAAATCCCCTCCCGGACCTCCAGCCGCAGCGGCACGGTCGCGACGTGGAAGCCGACCGCGTCGTTCGCGCCGAGCCGGGCCCGCCGGTCCACGGGGGTGCCCAGGCAGATGTCGGTGCTGCCGGTGATGCCCGCCAGGGTACGGGCGACGGCGGCGGCCAGCGGGACGAAGGCGCCCGCGTGGTGGCGCCGGCCCAGCCGGGTCAGCCGGCGCACCTCGGCCGGGCCGATCTCCCGGACCGCCAGGGCGGTGGTCCGTCCGGCCCGCTCCTTGCGCGGGCCGCGCACCGGCAGGGGCAGCGGCGCCGGCGGGGGGAGGAGCAGGCCGCGCCAGTGGTCGAGGGCGGCCGCATGGCCGGTCGAGGGGTGAGGGGGCCGGTCCCCGGGCGGCTCGACGGCGGCCGGGTCCCCGTAGGCCGCCACGAGCTGGGTGGCGAGGATCTCCAGGCTGCGTCCGTCGCACACCAGGTGGTCGGCGAGCAGCAGGAGGGACCACCGGCCGTCGGGGCGCAGGAACAGGGTGGTCCGGGTGAGCGGGCCGGTCGACGGGTCGAACGGCACCGCGAGGCGCTCGTCCACGAGCGCGTCGATCGCGTCGGAACGGGGGCCGGCCGGGTCCTGTCCGCGCAGGTCCACGACCTCCAGCGGTGGCACGTCGTCGGTGACCACCGCCCTCGGTTCGCCCTGGGCCTCGACGAAGACGGTCCGCAGGGCGGGGTGGCGCCGTGCCAGATGCGCCCACGCGGCCGCGAGCCGGTCGGCGTCCACGGCACCCTCGCCGTCCAGCAGGCAGGGGACCGTGTAGGCCCCGAAGTCGCCTTCCGCCCGCTGCCGTTCCAGCCACAACCACCGCGTGGCCTCGGACACCTCGGCTCCCGGCAGCTCGGCGGCGGCCCGCCGGCGCGGGGCGGGCGGCCCGGGGGGCGGGCCGGCGGGCGGCCCGGCGGTCTCCATGGCCCCGGGGAGGAGCTCGGCCAGCCGGGCCGCGAGCAGGGCGGGGGTGGCGGCGTCGAAGACGTCCCGTACGCGGACCCGCACGCCGAAGGCGCCTTCGACGGCCACGGCGAGGTCCAGCGCCGACAGGCTGTGCCCGCCGGCGACGAAGAAGTCGGTGTCCTCGGCGACCTCCTCCACTTCGAGTGCCGTGGCGAACAGCTCGCACAGCCGCCGTGCCAGGTCGGGCCCGGCCGCGGTCGTCTCGTCCCGGTGCCCGAGGGCGGTGTCAGAAGTCATAGCGGGTGTCGCTCCAAACAGAGCCGGGTGCGGACGGCTCCGGGGTCGGGGGCACGGTCGGTGACGGGAGGAAGGGAGGCGGTACGGGCCGGCCGGTGGCCAAGGTGCCCAGCACCGCGGCGATGTGGTCGGCGTAGGCGCCGGCCTCCCTCTCGTCGAGCAGGTGGTCGTCGTAGGTGAGGTCGAGGTGCAGGGTGTCGCCCTTGACGCTGGCGTACAGCCACAGGTCACTGGTGGCCGGCAGGTCGTCCGCCGGCAGGTCCTCCACCACGTGGTTCTCGGGGCCGAGGCCCGCGTTCTCCCAGCTGACACCGAGGTCGAGCAGCAGGCTCCGGCCCGGCGCCGCCCGCAGCGCCAGCCGCTGCGCCAGCACGTCGAACGGCAGGCGGGAGTTCTCGTAGGACTCGAGGATCCCGATCTGGACCAGGGGCAGCAGCTCGCGCCCGCTCACCGCGTCGTCCAGCGCGATCCGCAGGGGCACCGCGTTGGCCAGGTAGCCGATCAGCGCGTCGGCCTCGGGCCGGTGGCGCAGACCCGCGGCGAAGCCGACCACGAGGTCGGTGGCCCGGGTGTGCTGGTGCACGGTGAGCGCGAACGCGGTGACCACCTGCGCGAACGGGGTCGCGGGGGCGCCGTCGAGCACGTCCGCGGGCAGCGACCGGTGGACCTGCCCGGTCCGGCCCCGGCGGCCCCGGCGGCGGGCCGGGTCCACCGGATCGGGCCCCTCGGGCACACCGTCGAGCCGCTCCCGCCAGAACTGAAGCTGCTGCTCCGCCTCGGGCCCGGCCAGCCACTCCTGCTCCTCGCGGACCCAGTCCCGGTAGGTGTAGGGAAGGGCGGGCAGCCGGGGCGGTTCCCCCGCGACGGCCTGCTCGTAGGCGGTGAACAGGTCGTCCAGCAGCACCTCGACGCTCGCGCCGTCGTAGATCAAGTGGTGCGCGGTGACGGTGAGCAGGTCACCTCCGGCGGGTCCCGTGAGCAGCCGCACGTCGAACAGCGGCGCCTTGTCGAGACAGAAGCCGACCCGCCGGGCGTCGCGCAGAGCGGCGGCGACCTCCGGGCCCGCGGGGTCCGCGCCGGGCAGGTCGACGACGACGAGCGGGGGCCCGTCGGGCAGCCGGTCCAGCACGGTCAGCCGCGCGTCCGTCCCCTGCGGCAGGACCTGCGCGCGCAGCATGTCCTGGCGCTCGACGACGGCACCGAGGGCGCTGCGGAGCGCGCCGGCGTCGATCCGGCGGCCAAGCCGTACCAGGTCGGAGATGACGAAGGTGTCCGAGCCCGCCCATCGCGAGGTCAGCCAGACGCGGCGCTGCGCCCGGGACAGCGGCACGGATCCGCTGGGTGCGGGCGGCTCGCCGGGCACGGGTGGCTCCACGGCCGGGTTTCCCTCCGCGGCCGGGTCCCCCTCCGCCGTAGTGTCAGCCGGCGGCCCTTCCAGTGCGGCGGTCAGCGTGGCCACGGTCTGGAAGGTGAAGACGGTGCGGACCCCCGCGTGCAGGGCGTGCGCGATGCGGGCGGCGGCCAGGCTGTGGCCGCCCAGTTCGAACAGGTTGGCGTCCGGGTCCGTGACGGGACGACCCAGAACCTGGGTCCACACGTCGGCGACGCGCTGCTCGGCCGAGGTCAGCGGCCGTGCGGTGGTGGGGCCCTCCGCTGCGGCCAGGGCCTCGTCGGGTGCGGGCAGTGCCCGGCGGTCGAGCTTGCCGCCGGCCGCCACCGGGAGGGAGGGCAGGCGGACGAAGGCCGCGGGCATCATGTAGGCGGGCAGGCGCTCCGCGAGGTGCCGGCGCAGCGCCGCCGGATCCGCCTCACCGACCACGTACGCGACGAGCCGCGGTTCGGCGCCGGTCGTCGGGAGCACGGCGGCGCTGCGCAGACCGGGGGCTTCGGCGAGGACCGCGGCCACCTCGTTCGGCTCCACCCGGTTGCCCCGGATCTTGAGCTGGTCGTCGGCCCGCCCCAGGTACTCCAGGCGCCCGTCGGGCAGCCGGCGGGCCAGGTCGCCGGTGCGGTACATGCGCTCGCCGGGGCGTACCGGGCTGGTCACGAAGCGGGCCGAGGTCAGCTCCGCGTCGCCGAGGTAGCCGCGGGCCAGGCCCGCCCCGCCGATACACAGTTCGCCCGGCGCCCCCAGCGGGACCAGGCGGCCCTGCGTGTCGAGCAGGTCCACCCACTTGCCGGGCAGCGGGCGGCCGATCGAGGCGTCCCCGGAAGCCGTCCCCGACCGCGGCTGCGGCGCGCCGGGCCCGCCCGTCGCGTCCACCGGCTCCACCGTGGTCACCACACTGTCCTCGGCCGGCCCGTACTCGTTGAACAGCCGAACACCGGGCAGGAGTTCGGCGTGCCGGGCGGCGAGCGCCCGGGTCACCCGCTCCCCGCCGAGCACGACCTCGCGCACCTCGCGGAACGCCGGGCCGACCTCGTCGAGCAGCATCTGGTACAGGCTGGGCACGCACAGCACGTGGCGGATCGGGTGCCGGCGCACGACCGCGGCCACCTCCTGCGGTGTGAGCAGCTGCTCCCGGGTGACGATCACCATCGGCGCGCCCGAGCCCAGCGCGCTGAACACGTCGGCGATACCGGCGTCGGCGTGGATCGGGTCGACCTGGAGGACCGCCCCCTCGGCATCGAGGCCGTAGTGGTCGATGCGGAACCGGACGGAGTTGACGATGCCGCGGTGCTCGACCATGACGCCCTTGGGCGTGCCGGTGGAACCGGAGGTGTACACGACGTACGCGAGGTCGCCGGGGGCGGCGGGGTCGGCGGGGCGGAGCCGGCCGGGTTCGTGCGGGACCGGAGCGCTCTCGTGCGCGGCGCCGACGGTCACCGCGGGCAGCCCTTCGGCGGCCACGGCCGGCGTGAACTCCGCCGAGGTGACGGCGGCGACCGCACCGCTGTCGCGCAGCACCCGCGCGAGCCGGGCCGGTGACTGCTCCGGATCGAGGGGGAGGAACGCCGAACCGGTCTTCAGGACGGCGAGCAGCGCGACCGGCATCCACTCCGAGCGCTCGCACAGCACCGCCACCACGCGGTCGGGTCCCGTCGGCGCCACCGCGGCGATCCGGGCGGCCACGGCGTCGGCCCGGCGGTCCAGTTCGCGATAGGTCAGGGCGGTCTCGCCGCAGACGACGGCCCGGCCATCGGGCGTGCGCCGCACCTGCGCCCGTACGAGGTCCAGGAGGGTGCCCGCGGCCTGCGCGGCGCAAGCGCTCGGCCCGGTGCCCGCCGCGATGAGCGCGGCGCGCTGCGCGTCGGGCAGCAGGGGGGCCGCCCCGACGGGGGCGTCGGGGGCGTGGGCCAGGGCGGTCAGGAGGTGGTCGAGCTGGTCGGCGAGCCGGTGCGCGGTCCCGGCGTCCAGCACGTCCTCGCGGTAGGTGATCGCCACCTCGATCGGGCGGTCCGGACCGGGTTCCCCGAAGGCGAAGGAGAGGTCGAACCCCTCCGCGCCGCTGTCCAGTGCGATGTGCTCGGCCGCGGGGCCCTCCTCGGAGCCCAGCGGGTCCGTTCCCGAGACGGAGGCCTCCACCAGCACGTCGAAGAGCGGATGGCGGCCCGCGATCCGTTCGCGCCCGAGCGCCTCCACGAGGTCCTCGAAGGGATACTCCTCGTGCGCGCGGACCTCCTGCGCGTGCCGCGCCACCGCCGCGACCGCGTCGGTGAATCCGAGTTCCGGCGCGATCGGCGTGCGCAGGGCCACCGTGTTGACGAACAGTCCGACGGAGTCGGCCAGTTCAGGACGGTCACGGCCCGAGACGACGGTGCCGAGCACGATGTCCCCGGCCCCGGTCCAGCGCAGCAGGAGGACCCGGACGGCGGCGACCATCGCCGTGAACGAGGTGGTGCCGAGCTCGCGGCACAGGTCCTGCACCGACCGGCTGGTGTCCTGGTCGAGCGTCAGCCGGACGGTTCCCGCGGTGGAACGCCGCTCCGTCGGCCGGTGGCGGTCGAGCGGCAGGTCCACGCTCGGCGCGCCGTCCAGGGTGCGCCGCCAGAACGCGGCGCTGTGCTCGTCGGCCGGGCGGGCGTGCTCCGCCAGCGCGTACGCACCGTACTGGAGGGGATCCGCCGCCTGCGGCCTGCCGTACAGGAACCGCTGGAGGTCGCGCAGGATCACCGCGAACGACCAGCCGTCGCAGACGCTGTGGTGGACGCCGAGCAGGAGCGTGCCGCCGGGTCGGGCGTCCTCGACGATCCAGTGGGCGCGCAGTAGGGGGCCCTCGGCCGGGTCGAACACGTGGCGCTGCTCCGCGTCGGCGATGTGCCGCAGCAGGCGGGCGGCGCCCTCGTGCTCCACCCGGTGGACCCGCAGTGCGGGCCGGGCCCGGTCGGGGGACAGCACGACCTGGCGCAGGCCCCCGGGGTCGGCGCGGAACACCGTGCGCAGGGCCTGGTGCCTGCGTACCGTCCGCTCCAGCGCGTCCGCCACGTCGGCCGGCGCGTGCGGGCCGGACAGCCGGAACGCCTCCACCATGTTGTACGGGCGGACCTCCCCGCCCTCGTACTGTTCGAGGAACCACATCCGGCGCTGGGCCTTGCTCGCGGGGAGCGGGTCCGGCGTCTCGGGCCACGGTGCCCGTGCGGCCGGGGCCGTGGAGTCCTCGGCGGCGGCGCGGCGCAGCAGCGATCCGAGTCCCGCGGGCGTACGGGCGGTGAACACGTCGCGGACGGTGATCGCACCGCCGCCGGCGGCCGCGCTGAGCCGGCCCGCGAGGACGGCGGCGGTCAGGCTGTGGCCGCCGGCCGCGAACAGGTCCTCGTCCCCGGAACGCGGCGCGGAGCCGAGCACGTCGGTCCAGATCCCGGCGGCGGTGCGGTCGGCTGCGTCGTCGGGCTGCCACACCTGTCCGTCCAGGTGCGCGACGCGGTCCAGGATGGCCGGGCGGTCGATCTTGCCGTGCAGGGTGACGGGCAGTTCGTCGAGCCGCAGGATGCGGGCCGGAACCATGTAACCGGGCAGGCGCAGCTCCAGCGTGCGGCGTACGTCGGCCGGTTCGAGATCCTGGTCCGAGGTGTAGACGGCCACGACGGCCGGCGGCCCCGAGGGGGCGGTGAACGGCAGGACCGTGGCAGCGGTGACGCCCGCGACGGAGCTGAGGGCCGCCTCCACCTCGCCGAGCTCGACCCGGTTGCCGTGGATCTGGATCTGGTTGTCCCGGCGGCCCAGGAAGACCAGTTCCCCCCGGTGGTTCCAGCGGCCGAAGTCGCCGGTGCGGAACACCCGGACGCCGGGATGCGCGGGGAGCTCGCAGAACCTGCCCGGTCCGGCCGGTTCGTCATCGGCGTAGCCGCGGGCCACGCCGGGGCCCAGCACGTGGATCTCACCGGGGACGCCGGGCGGTGCGTGGTCCCCGTGCGGGGTGAGGACCAGCACGCCGAAGCCCTCGGTGGGCCTGCCGACCGGGACCGCGGTCAACTCCGGGAAGGCGGATCCCGGACTGGTGAAGGTGGTCGCCTCGATGGTGGCCTCGGTGGGCCCGTAGAGGTTGCCGAACGTGCCCACGCGCAGCCGGTCGGCCAGCCGGGGCAGCAGCCCCGCCGGGATCTCGTCGCCGCCCAGCAGGCAGATGCGGACGTCCTCGGCGGCTCCTGCGGGCAGGCCCTCCGCCATCACGGCGAGCAGGGAGGGCACGCAGTTGAGGACGTTCACGCCCAGGCGCCGCGTGGCCGCCCAGAACTCCGCGGGCGAGAGCGTCTGCGGCGAGCCCATGACCACCACGCAGCCGCCCGCGGCGAGCGTCGTGAAGATCTGGTAGGTCAGGGCGTCGGAGGTCACCGCCGACAGCAGGGCGCACCGGCTCTCCTCGTCGAAACCGAGGAGCCGTCCCGAGGCGAGGACCTTGTGGGCGAGCTGACGGTGGGTGAGCGCCACCGGACGGGGCAGGCCGGTCGATCCGGAGGTGAAGAAGAGGACGGCTTCGTCGTCGGGGTCGGGGTCGGGGCCGGGCCCGCTCCGCCCGCCCTGCGCGCCCTGTGCGCCCTGTGCGCCCTGCCCGTCCGGCTCGGCCGGGGTGGTCAGGGCCCGCGGCGACACCACGGGTATGTCCACGTGTCCGGGCAGTCGCTCCGCCGCCGAGATCACGCAGGCGGCCCCGCTCAGGCGCAGCTGGCGGGCGATCCGTTCGGTCGGGTGCGAGGGGTCGAGGGGGACCATCGAGGCACCGGCCCGCAGCACCGCCAGTACCGCAACCACCAGTTCGGGGCTCTTGGGCAGCAGCAGGGCGACCCGGTCGCCCGGTTTGACGCCGTGGTCGAGGGTGAGCGAGCGGGCGGCGCGCGCGGAGCGCTGCGCCAGCTCCCGGTGGGTCCACGCCACCGCGCCGTCGGACACCGCCTCGCGCTCCGCGCAGCGGTCGGCGGCGGCGTCGACGATGCCGGTGAGGGTGGCGTCGGCGAAGTCGGCCGGCACGGGCAGGCCCGACCACCGCTCCAGTTCGGCGCGCTGTGCGGGGCCGAGGACGTCCAGTTCGGTGACCGGCCTGCGCGGTGCCCGGCCCAGTTCCGCGAGGGCGGCCGCCGTGCACCGCACCAGCGCCGCCGCGGCCACCGGAGGCTCGCCGGCCGTGTCGGCGGTCAGCGTGAGCCGGCCGCCTGTCCGGCGCAGGGTCAGGCAGAGGTCCACCGGCTGGAGCAGCGCGCCGCCCGCCTCCTCGAACACGACGCCGAGCCGGCCGAGGGCGCTGCCCACGGGCACTCCGGCGAACCGCAGCCGGGAGGCGATCTCCTCCCGGTCGGACCAGGCGAGGGGCAGGGCGGATTCGAGTTCGCTGTGCAGCGCCGTCAGGAAGGTGGAAGCCGGAGCCTCGCGGTCGAGGGGAGCGCAGAGCGCGAGTTCACGGGGCGCCGGGGCCGCGCCGGTGCCGGTGTGCGTACCGGTGGGCGTACCGGTGTCCGTGCCGGTGGGCGTACCCGCTCCGGGCCTCTCGGCGGGGACCGGTCGGGGCACCAGGACCACGTGCCGGGAGTCCTCGTCGAGCGCGGACAGGGCGAGCCGGGCGGCCGCGACGGTCAGCAGCAGCAGCCCGGTCGCATCCCCGCCCGTCAGGGCGTCCAGCCGCTCGGTGACCGCGGGTTCGAGGACGCACCGCGGGGTGTCCGCGTCAAGGGAGACGACATCCAGGAACGGAACCGCGCGGGCTGCCGCCAACCGGGCGAGCCAGGATTCACTCAGGGCATTGTCACTCAGCATTTTGTACGCTCACCCAATACCTTCGATGGTTCTATGGAACATGACGGCACTCAAGATCCTGCGCAAGGAAAATGTGCCTTGTCAATCACGAATCCGATGCCCAGAGCCAGCCATTGCCCTCCCTTCCGCAGGTCGTTATGATTGCCGATCATCGGAGACCGGCACCACGGTGCACTCATCAACCGACGGGATCTCGCATGCTCAAGTCGCAAAGGCTCGCCACGCTTCCGATCGATTCCTACGACATAGCCGAAGAACTGGCGATCATCGATGCGAACGATGCCGGGGGCGAATATGACGCGTTTTCTTTCGGCTCCTGGTCCGCACATGTGCTCGCGAATTCCGAAGGCAACGCCTCGGACACCGCATTCCGGCCTTACGACGGCCAGCTCACCCTCACTGACCTGGGTAGGAAGCTGCCCGGGATCATGTCACTCGTGACCGACAACTTCCCCCTGGAAAGGCTCCAGTGGGTTCGCATATTCGGTCTCAGTGACGGAATCCTCGCACCGCACGTCGATTTTCTTGAATTCTCCGAACCGGGTACCCGCCTCCAGATCCCCCTCCGTACGGACGAGGATTCCCTGCATTCCGAGAACGACATCGTCTACCACCTCCGGCGCGGTGAGGTATGGAAAATACACACCACGGTCCCGCACTCCGCACGGAGCATTTCGCGACAGCCCAGGCTGTCTCTGTGCCTTGATTTCGCAGACGCTGAAACCCCCATCGCCATAAAGAACGACATCCGGTCGGAGCTGCCCGTCCGCATCATGTCGCGCCCTGCGGTGTCGGACGCCGACATCGCGGAACTGCTGGACTCCGCGGCCTATATGAACGCCACCAACATGCGCGCCTCCTTCCGGAAGTTCGCCGCGGTGCACTTCACGCGCCGGGCCGATGCGACGGCGGCGTTCGACTGGTTCGTCGAAGCCGCCGTGCGCACCGGGGACGACGCCCTGGTCGCGAAGGCCGAGGCGTTCCGTACGTACTGCATCGAGAAGCGCGGCTACCGCGAGGCGTTCGCGTGGTGAGGCACCAGGGACAGGGGGCGCGCCCCCTGTCCCGGCAGCGCCTTGCGGTCGAGCTTGCCGTTGGGTGAGACGGGCAGCCCGTCCACCAGCCACCAGCGCACCGGCACCATGTAGTCGGGCAGGACCGCGAGCAGCGCCCGGCGCAGTTCCGGGGCCGGCGGCGGATCGCCGGTGAGAGCGGCGTGCAGCTCCACCGCCCCGTCGGCCCGCACCACCGGGAACGCCGCGGCGTCCTTGACCCCGGCGAAGTCCGCGAGGCGCGCCTCCACCTCGCGCGGTTCCAAGGCATTGCCCCTAACCTTGATCAGGTCGTCCATCCGGCCCAGCAACTGGAGCGTCTGGTCGGCCCGCCACACCCCCCGGTCCCGGGTGCGGTACAGCCGCTTGCCCGGCCGGAACGGATCGGGCACGAACGCGGCGCGCGTCAGCTCGGGATCGGTGTAGCCCAGGGCCACCCCGGCGCCGCCGATGTACACCTCCCCGACCTCCCCGTCGGGCACCGGCACGCCCTGCTCGTCCAGCAGGCGGACGTAGGTGTTCCACACCAGCGACCCGACGGGCGGCCGCGGTTCGAGGTTGCCGGCCGCCGCGTTCATCGAGTGGCTGGCCACCATGTGGTTCTCGGCCGGACCGTAGTGGTTGTGCAGCGTGATCTCCGGCCGGCGGGTCAGCAGTTCCTGCAGCGCCTCCGTGACACGGACCGTCTCGCCCGCGCTGATGATGTGGCGCAGGTCCGCGGCGTGCTCGAAGTTCGTCGGCAGCGACATGACCACGTCGATGAGCGACTGGGGGAAGTCCACGACCTCGATGCGCTCGTCGATGACGAAGTCGACCAGGTCCCGCGGATCGCGCCGCACATGCGGCTCCGGCACGTGCAGGCACCCGCCCGAGGCGAGGGTGTGGAACACCTCCTGCACCGACACGTCGAAGGTCAGCGGTGCCACCTGCAGGACGCGCCGCCCGCGCCCCAGGCCCGAGCCGTCCACCTGCCAGGAGATGAAGTTGGCCAGGCAGCGGTGGCTCTGGACGATGCCCTTGGGAGCGCCGGTGGAACCGGAGGAGAAGATGACGTAGGCGGGATCCTCCGGCGCCGGCACGTGGCGGACCGCTTCGGGCGCCGCACCGCCCGCCGGATCCGGTGCCACCAGGCCGGCCAGAGGTGTCGTCCGGGTCCCGGGCGCACCGGTGCCCACCATCGCCGGATCGGCCAGGACCAGCAGGGCCGCGCTGCTCGCCCGCAGGATCTGCTCGACGCGCTCGGGCGGGTAGGTCGTGTCCACCGGCAGGTAGGCGGCTCCGGCCCGCAGCGTGCCGAGGACCGCCGCGGTGAAGTCGGCTCCCGCCCGCGCGGCGATCAGCACCGTGTCGCCGCGCCCGATGCCGAAATCGCGCCGGAGCCGGCCGGCGGCGGAGTCCGCGAGGCGGTCGAGTTCCGCGTAGGTGACCTCCCGGCCCGGCTCGCGCACCGCGGGCGCCCCCGGATGCGCGGCCACCTCGCGGTCGATCAGCTCCAGGACCGAGGACACGCCGGTGTCCACCACCGGGCCGGCGTGCCCCGGGGGAGCGGTCGCCGCGGTCACCGCCGTACCCCCTGCCGCGCCTCCCAGGACCGGGTGACCGGCTCCGGCAGGAACGAGTAGGGGTCCTGCGGGTCGTCGGCGGTCGCCTCGACGGCGATGCGGTGACCGACGCCGAGGTCGCGGGCGAGCTCCTCGAACACCTCGACCATGACCAGGTCCTGGAGCGCCAGACCCGTCGAGTCGTACACGGTTCTCACCGGGGACAGCCTGCGGTGGGCGTCCGGGTCGAGGAGGACCTCCGCGAGCGAGGGCCCGATCTCCTCGGCGGTGAGCTGCTGGCAGTCGCCCTCGGCCCGCGCCTGCGCGACGTGGTCCGGTACGACGACCGCGCTGCGCAGCAGGTCCAGCGGCAGCTCGGTCTTCCCCGGCATGTCCGAGCCGATGGTGTTGATGTGCACCCACGGCTTCAGGCCGGTCCCCTTGATGACCGGACCCGCGTACGGGGCCACCGAGGTGGCGGTGCACAGTACGTCGGCCCGCTCCTCCACCTCCGCCAGCGGCGCGACCCGCACGGCCCCGGCGGGCAGCCGCGACCTGGCCGCGAAGGAGTTCTCCGCGCGCACGTCCTCGTCGCAGACCAGGATCTCGGAGAACGAGAACACCCGCGACAGCGCGTGCAGTTGGGTCACCGCCTGTGCGCCGCAGCCCACGAGGCCGAGGACCGCGGAGTCCGGACGCGCCAGCACCCGGCTGGCCAGTGCGGAGGCCGCGCCCGTGCGGACGGCGGTGGCGAAGGTCCCGTCGACGACCGTCCGGAGGTGGCCGCTGTCCGCGTCGAAGGCGCACAGGGTGGACAGGATGGTGGGCAGCTGGTTCTTGGCCGGGTTGTGCGGGTTGTAGCCGACCATCTTCATGGACACCGTGGCGCCGTGCCGCAGCGCGGGCATCCACTCCAGCAGGCCCAGATGGGGTGTCTCGATGAGGAACCCGTCCCGCTGCTTCATCTCCACCGGCGCGTCGCTGCCGGTGGCGAGAACGGTTTCCAGACGGGCGATCGTCAGATCGTAGAGGTGCCCCAGTCCCACCTTCGAGACGATGGTGGCGATGGCTTCGGCGTCGACTATGAGCGTGCGCTCGGCGTGCAAGACTCTCTCCTGGCGCTCAGTGTGCGGGCTGGTCCGAAGAAGGTGAGGGAACGGCGGATCTGGAGGGGTCCGAGGAGGCGGCGGGTCCGCGCCCGTGCCACGACTCCCACAGCCCCGCGTACGCGCCGCCCGCCGAGACGAGCTCGTCGTGGGCCCCCTGCTCGGTGATGCGTCCGGCCTCCATCACGAGCACCCGGTCCGCGTCATGGGCGGTGTGCAGCCGGTGGGCGATGGCGATGACGGTGCGCCCCCGCAGCACGCCGGCGAGCGACCGCTCGAGGTCGCGGGCGGCCCGGGGGTCGAGCAGCGAGGTCGCCTCGTCGAGCACGAGGGTGTGCGGGTCGGCCAGGACGAGCCGTGCGAGGGCCAGTTGCTGTGCCTGGCCGGGCGACAGCGGGTTCTCGTCGGTGCCCAGTTCGGTGTCCAGGCCGTGCGGCAGGGCCGTGACCCAGTCCCCGGCGGCCACGGCCGCCAGGGCCGCCGTCACCTGCTCGTCCGTCGCGTCCGGCGCGGCGAGCGCGACGTTCTCGCGCACGGTGCCGAGGAACACGTGGTGCTCCTGGGTGACCAGGGCGACGTGCCGGCGCAGTTCCTCCAGCGGCAGCTCGTGGACCGGCACTCCGCCCAGCGTGACCGACCCGGTCCGCGGCTCTTCAATGCCCGCCAGGATTCGGCCGAGGGTCGACTTGCCGGCCCCCGAGGGGCCGACGATCGCGAGGCGCTCACCGGCTCCGACGCTCAAAGTGACGTCCTCGACCACGTCGTGACCGGGTCGGTAGGCGTAGGCCACGCCCTCCGCGGCCAGCCGGTCGCCTGCGGGCCGCCGACCGGAGTCGCCCTCCGGTCCCGCCCCCGAACCGACGCCGATCAGGCGGGCCAGCGAGGCGTCGCCGACCTGCAACTCGTCCAACCAGCCCAGGAGTTCGTCCAGCGGGTCGATCACGGCCCGGGTGTAGAGCGTCGCCGCGGTCACCTCGGCCAGACTCACCCAGCCCTCGATGTAGAACAGGCCGCCGAACAGCAGCGTGGCCGCCACCGGCAGCACGTAGCCGAAGTCCATCAGCGGGAACCAGACACTGCGCAGGAACAGCGTGCGCCGCTCCGCGCCGTTCGCACGCTCGACGTCCTCGTCGGTACGGCGGACCCGGGCGGCGGACCGGTGCAGCGCCTCCACGGTCCGCGCGCCGGTCACCGTCTCGGACAGGCCCTGGGCGAGATCGGAATAGGTGGCCGCCTCGGCCAAGTACGCCTCGCGGGCCCGCCTGAGGTACCAGCGGGTCGACCAGACGATGAGCGGGACGGCGATCAGGCACGGCAGGACCATGATCGGGCTGGTGACGACCAGCGCCACCAGCGTGAGCCCCACCGAGAGGCTCGCCACCAGGATGGACGGCGCGCCCATGCGCACGGCGTTGGACAGCGCGTCCACGTCGCGGGTGCTGCGGGTCAGCAGGTCGCCGGCCCCGGCCTTCTCCACCGTGTGCAGGGGCAGGGTCAGGACCCGCCGCACGAAGCCCTCGCGGATGTCGGCGAGCACCAGCTCACCGAGCCGGGCCCCCTGGAGTCGGGCCGTACGGGTGAACACGCCCTGGAGCAGCAGGAGTCCGGCGATCATCGCCACGGTGATGTCCACCTGGTCGGCGGTGATGCCCTTCTCCACCTCCCCGACCAGGCGGCCCAGCAGGGCGGGCACGACCAGACCGCAGACCGTGGCGAGGACGAACCACAGCACGGTGCGGGTCAGCAGGCCGGTATGGCTGCGCACCAGGCCCCGTACGTGACGGCGGACCGTCTTCGCGTCGGCTACCGGAAGACTCACTGGGCACTCCTTGGAAGGCGGCTGTCGGAAGGACGGAGGACGGTGGCGGTCACGTCTCCTCCCGCATGACGGCGGCGGCGTACTGGGGCGCGGCAGTGGCCAGATTCCGGTGCGTACCGGTCACGACGACCTTGCCGTCCTCCACGTAGGCGACGTCGTCCGCCCGGTCCAGCAGCAGCGGGCTGTTGCTCACGACCACCGTCGTGAGCCCGGCCCGGGACGCGTGGAGCCGTTCGGCGATCACCGATTCGGTGTGCGCGTCCACGGCACTGGTCGGATCCACCAGCACGAGGACCGCGGGCCGCGCCGCGAGCGCGCGCGCCAGTCGGAGCCGCTGCTGCTGGCCGCCCGAGAAGGCCGATCCCCCTTCGGTGACGACGGTGTCCAGCCCGTCGGGCAGGGCCTCCACGATGTCCTCGGCGTTGGCGGCGTGCAGGGCCTCGGCCCGCACCCGGTCCGTACGTCCGCCGAGGTCCTCGGCCAGGACACCGGAGAAGAGGGTGTCGTCGTTCCGGACCACCATGACGAGCTCGCGCACCTGCTCCAGCGGCAGCGCGTCCAGCAGGGCGCCGCCGACGGTCACCTGACCCGGGGCGTAGCGCCCGAGCCGCTCGGCGATCTCGGCGCCCTCCTCCGCGGTGGCGGCGGCGACGGCGGTCATCCGCCCGGGACGGACCCGCAGGCCCGAGTCGGCGTCGTACAGGTCGGGCGCCTCGGGCAGATCGGCGCGGGCACCGCCGGAGCCGGCCTCGGGCTCGAGGGCCAGCACCCGCACGACACGCTGCGCCGCCACGTCGGCGCCGACGAACGACTGCACCGCCGACGTCGCCGTGCGCATCGGCAGCATGAGGAACGCCGCGTACCCGTAGGCCGCGACGAGTTCACCGGCGGAGAGGCCGCCGCCGGCGGCGAGGCGCGCACCGATCCAGACGACCGCCACCACGAAGATGCCGGGGAGCAGCACCTCGGCGGCGGGCAGCACCGATTCGACCTTCGCCACGTGGACACCTGCCTGCCGCAGCCGCTGCGAGTCCTTGCGGTAGCGCTCACCGAACGCGGCCTCCCCGCCGATGCCGCGCAGCACGCGCAGGCCGGCCACGATGTCGCCGGCCCGGTTCGTCAGGTCGCCCTGCAGGTCGCGGTAGCTGCCGATGCGCTTGTGCAGCGGGCTGAGCAGCGGGCCCGTGCCCGCGAGCAGGACGGGGACGCCGATGAGCACGAGCAGGCCGAGGGTGACCGAGGTGGAGAGCAGCACCACGGCGACGAGCACGACGGTGACCGCGCTGCCGATGCCGCGGGCGACGGCCCCCGGCAGGGCGCCGATGCGGGTGATGTCGGCGGTGCCGACGGCCACGACCTCGCCGGCGGAGATCCGCTGGGGCAGGGTCGCGCCCAGCCGGACCGCTTGCGCGGCCACGAGGCGGAAGGTCAGGTAGTTGGCCTTGAGCCGGCCGATCGTGTCACAGCGGTGGCGCAGGACGCTGCCGGCGGTGGTCACCAGCGCCAGCCCGACGATGACGCCGGTCCAGAGCAGCAGCCGGTCGGTGTCCTGCTCCGACATGGCGTCGATGGCCCGGCCGATGGCGAAGGGGGTCAGGCCCATGCTGGCCATCCACAGACAGCCCCACAGGACCCCGAGGAGCAGTGTGCTCGACTGCCGGCCGATCAGCCATCGAAGGTAGCTCCGGGGTGACCGGATGTCCGGATCCCCCAGTTCGGGCAGCGGATTGTTGCTTGGCAATGCGAATCCTTCGGGGTCGTCCCGTCCCGGCGGGCCGGGAGGGCGGGGGTTGAGGGGTACGGAGCGGTCCTGAGGGCCGCCGGCGGCGCCGGGCCGGCGGGCGTCCCCCGTCAGCCGTGCGGTGGCAGCAGACCGAGGACGAACGCCCTCAGTTCGGCGGTCACGCGCGGGGGATCGGCGTGGTGGTAGAAGTGGTCTCCGGGGAAGGTCCGCACGGCGCCGGCGGCGGCGCGGGCGGACCAGGCGGGCCACCGCCGGATGTGGTCGTCCGTCACGCCTTCGTCGTCCCGCCCCCGCCATGCGCCGATCGGGCAGGGCAGGGCCGTGTCCTCCTCGGGCGGCACGTAGGAGTCGCACAGCGCGGTGTCGGCGCGCAGGGGGCGCGCCACCGCGGCGGCCAGCCTGCTGTTGGCGGCCACGGCCGCGGGCACGGCGCCGTCCGCGACCAGCGCGTCGACGAGTTCTCCGTCGGTCAGCCGGGCCGTGTCGGAGGGCTCGCCCTGCTCGTCCGGGGCCCGGCACGCCGAGGCGACGAACCCGCTGGGCCAACGATCGTGCTCCCTGCCGAGGACGCGGGACAGCTCGTACCCCACCAGTGCGCCCATGCTGTGGCCGAACACGACGTAGGGCAGGTGCAGTCGGTCCGCGAGCGCGGGCGCCAGTTCGTCGAGCACCTGCGTCATGCCGGTCACCGGCTCCTCGCGCCACCGGTTCTCCCGGCCGGGCAGCTGTACGGCCAGCAGGGCGATGTCCGGGCCGAGGAGCCCCTGCCAGGTGCGGAACTGGAAGGCACCGGAACCCGCGTGGGGCAGGCACACCAGCTGCGCCTTCGCCTCGCGTGGCGGGTCCCACTCCACCAGGGGCTCCGGCCTCACAGCCGCCCCCGCACGTCGTCGGCGGTGTGTGCTCCGCGGGCGGGTCCCGGCATCACGCGCGTTCCGGCCGCGCGTGCGCGAGCACGGACGCAGGCCCTCGGTGCGGCAACGGCCGGGCTACGGCGTGCCCGTGGACGCGGCGCTTCTGAATGGAGGCACACTGTTTCCCTTGTCAGTCGAAGGTGGCGTTCGGCGGTCGTCGCGAACGGTCCGTGCTCGGCGGCCGGAAATGACGTGGGCGGTGGACGCGGCATGAGGAGTCGGGGGAACTGGTCGTCAGGTACCCGTCGTGGAGCGTTGCTCCCTTTTTCCGGATACACGGCCCCCTGCTTAGTTGCCGACATTCCTATCACGGCACGGACGTGGAATGTCAACGGATGAATCGCGCCTCTCCTCGTATGCGGCGGCACCGCGGCGGCCCTTTCCACGGGCCACTCCGCCCAAGCCTTTATGAGCCCGGTCGAGTCTGCCTCGAATCCCGCTTCCGGTCGGCTGGAAGGCGTATCGAATAGGCCGTCCAGGCGCCCGGATCAGGGGAGTTGTGCGGTTCGTCACGTCGTTCACCCCGAGCGGCCCGTGATTCACTGGCGAGGAATTGACGGGTCGAGAGGTCAGTCGGTCCGGAGCCTGATTTCGGCGAGGAAGTCCCGGCCCGACGAGGCGTACCTCTGGCCGGTCGGCGAGCAAGGAGACCCCGATGCCGCCGAAAGCAGCAGGAATCCGGAACCCTGCCCCTGACGGGGGTGCGGGACGAACGCGCGAAGGCTTCGTGGCGATACAGCGCAACGGGGCCGAGGGGGTGTTGCATGGCGCAGGACAAGCGTGGCGTAGCCGTGGTCTCGGGCGCGTCGTCGGGATTCGGCCGGAGAATTGCACAGGTGCTGTGCCGGCGGGGCTACCTGGTCGTGGCCTTGGCCCGCAGGGCGGACCGCCTGAAGCTCCTGGCGGAGGAGGACCTCACCGGAGCGATCCTGCCGGTCGTCGCCGATGTCCGCGACCGGGAAGCGCTGGCCCGCGCATTCGACGAACTGCCCGTGGAATTCCGCGACATCTCCGTCCTCGTCAACAACGCCGGCCTCTCGCGGGGCTTCGGGCCGCTGCAGTCGGGCAGCGACGAGCACTGGCGCGAGATGATCGACACCAACATCTCCGGACTGCTGAACCTCAGCGGCCTGGTCCTTCCCCGGCTCGTCTCGCGCGGCTCCGGGCACGTCGTCAACATCGGTTCGATCGCCGCCCAGTACCCCTACATGGGCGGCAACGTCTACGCCGCCACCAAGGCATTCGTCCACCAGCTGTCGCTGAACATGCGCGTCGACCTCCAGGGAACGGGCGTCAGGGTGAGCTGCGTGGCACCGGGAATGGCGAAGACCGAGTTCGCCAAGGTCCGCTACGACGGGGACGAGGAGTGCGCCGACGCGCTCTACCGGGACATCGAGCCGCTCACCGCGGACGACGTGGCCGAGGCGGTGGCCTGGTGCCTCTCGCAGCCCGCCCGCGTCAACGTCAACATGATCGAGCTGATGCCGGCCGAGCAGCACTTCGGTCTCGGCTTCGCCGCCAGCCGCCCCGCCCCGCCCGGTGGTGCGGACGGTGCCTGACTCCGTGCTGACCGCTTCCCGGCCGACGACCGCACCGGGCGCGGTCCTCGCCGGGCCCGCGCGCCCCGAGGACGCGGAACGGATCGCCCTGCTCTCCGCCCCCTTCGTCGAGCAGGGCCTGCTGGTCGCCCGGTCGACGGCCGAACTCGGGGCCGCGTGCCAGGACTTCGTCGTCGCGCGCGCGGGGGACCGGCTGGTCGGCTGCGCCGGGCTGGCCCCGTCCGGCGGCAGCCTGGTCCTCTACAACCTGTGCATCGCCGTCGACTGGCAGGGCCGGGGGATCGGCCGCCACCTGGTCGCCCTGGCCGAGAGCATCGGCAGGGACCGGGGCTACGGCTGCCTGCTGGCCCTGACCAGGCACGGCGGGGAGTGGTTCGCGAACCTGGGGTTCTCGCACGTCCCCCCGAGCGAGACCCGCGAGGAATGGCGCACGCTCTTCCGCCCGGGCCGGGGATCCAGCCTCTACCGGCTGGCACTCGCACCCGAGCAGTCCCGAGACCTGAGCACGCCTCCGTGCCGACTCAAGCAGACCGAGGAGTAACACAGTTGATAATCTGCGGGTTGAAACTCACGCATGACGGCGCCGTCGCCCTGCTCGACGGGGACCGCCTGGTGTTCAGTGTCGAGATGGAGAAGCTGGGGAACGGCCTGCGCTACAGCACCGTTTCGGACTTCAGCCTGATCCCCGGAGTGCTCGCCGACTTCGGCTACAAGCCGCAGGACGTCGACCAGTGGGTCGTCGACGGCTGGGACGGCGACGTCTCCGGAACGGTCTCCCTCCTCGACCAGGGCGTGCCCACGCAGATCGCGGTCGGTCCCTACCGGGAGTCGGCGGCCTGCCCGGCGCTCGACTCGCCCAGCGTCTCGGGCACCTTCCCGATGGACGGGCAGCTCTACCCCTACACCAGTTATCCGCACGCGGCGGGACACGTGGCCAGCGCCTACGCCTCCAGCCCCTTCGCCCGGCGCGGCGAAGCCTCCTTCGTCCTGGTCTGGGACGGCGGGCTCTTCCCCCGTCTCTACTGGGTGGACCCGCGCGACGGCGTGGAGAACCTGGGCGAGCTCTTCCCGCTCCTCGGGCACGCCTACGCCATCGCGGGGCACCACTTCGGTCCCTTCCGCAAAACCGTCCAGTCACCGACCGTCGACGACCTCTCCGTCGCCGGCAAGCTCATGGCGTACATCGCGCTGGGCGAGGTGGACGAGAACGTCGTCGCGGTGCTGCGCGAGGAGTTCCACCGGGTCTTCGAGAGCGACGAGCCGGCCGCGGTCGAGTACCGCGCGACGGTCGGCGGGTACGGCAGCCTCTTCGAGCGCTCCGTGCCCCCCGTGCACGCGTTCTTCTCCGCGGTCCGCGCCCGGGTCTCGCAGCACGGGACCAGCGACGAGGACGTCCTGGCCAGCGTGCACGCCTTCTTCGAGGCCCTGCTGGTCGAACGGATCACCGCCAAGGTCCGCGCCGCCAAGGGCGAAGGCCCGTGGAACCTGTGCTTCGCCGGCGGCTGCGCGCTCAACATCAAGTGGAACAGCGCGCTGCGCGAGGCGCCGGACTTCCGTGACGTATGGGTCCCGCCGTTCCCCAACGACTCCGGTTCCGCGATCGGAGCGGCCGTTCTCGGCCGGGCGCAGCAGGACGGCCTGGCGCCGCTCGTGTGGAACCCCCGGCTGGGGCCGGAGCTGGCCCCCTCGCCCCAGCTGCCCGCCGGCTGGACCGCCTCCCCGTGCGCTCCGGAGGAACTCGCCGCGATCCTCCACGAGTCCGGGGAGCCCGTGGTGGTCCTGCACGGCCGGGCCGAGCTCGGCCCCCGCGCGCTCGGCGGCCGGAGCATCCTCGCGGCCCCGGTCAGCGCGTCGATGAAGGACGAGCTGAACCGCGTCAAGGACCGCGAACCTTACCGGCCCGTCGCCCCCATCTGCCTCGAGGCTGAGGCACCGGAGATCTTCGCCCCGGGCACGCCCGACCCCCACATGCTCTTCGACCACGAGGTGCGGGCGCCCTGGGTGGACCGGATCCCCGCGGTCATCCACCTGGACGGCACCGCGCGGCTCCAGACGGTCGGCCCGGACGACGACGGCCTGCTCTTCACCGTCCTGACCGCCTACCACCGGCTCAGCGGCGTCCCCGTGCTGTGCAACACCAGCGCCAACCTCAACGGGCACGGCTTCTTCCCGGACGTGGCCTCGGCCGCCGCCTGGGGCCGGGTCGCGCGGATCTGGAGCGACGGGACGCTGTACCGGCGGACCGACGGCTGAGTGACGGCGTGACACCGGAGGAACACCCCGACCCGACAGCCCGGGCGGTGGCCGAGACGCTCGTCGCCCGCCTGCCCCGGATCAGGGCACTGCACGGGCGGACGGTGGTCGTGGTGGCCGGCCACGCGGTGCTCGCCGACGACAAGCTGCGGCACGCCTTCTGCGGTGACATCGGGTTCCTGCGGTACAGCGGGGTGAGGGTCGTCGTGGTCCACGACGGCGGCCCCCACCTCCCCGCATGGCTGGACGACGGTCCCGCGGCACTGCGCACCCACACCGCCGGACACGTGCAGCGGGGACTGGTGGGCGGCCTCAACGACCACACGACGCTGGCGGTCGGCCTCACCGGTGAGGACGGCCGCATGCTGGTGGTGGACGGGGGAGGGGGCGTGACGGTCGACCCGGGGGTGCTCCGGGTGTTCCTCGACAGCGGCCGGATCCCGGTGGTGTCGAGCATCGCCTACGGCGAGGACGGCGGCATCCGCCACCTCGCCGCGGCGCCGGCCGCGATCGCCCTCGCCTCGGCCCTCGGGGCCGCCCTGGTGCTCCCCGCCGGGGCGGGAGCCGGAGCCGGAGCCGCGGAAGCGCCGTCCGCGACCTTTGTCGACATGTCGGTTCCGCACGCCGTGCTGACGCACCTGCACCGCCTCTGACGCCGACGGCGCCACTCGGCGGCGGCGACACGCGCCGGTACGCCGCGCGCGCCGGGTTCAGCCCCCGCTCGTGCGACGCAGCAGCAGGGTGACGAAGCCGAGGGTGCCCCGGTAGCCGTGCAGCCAGGCCGCGCGGTGTGCGGCCGCCGCCTCGAGGGCCTGGGCGTGGTCCGGGTGCTCCGGGTGGTCGAGGGCCCAGCGGGTGAGCGAACCGGTCCAGGACCACTCGTAGTCGTCCCACTCCCGCGCGGTGCTGACGTGCCCGTGGAGCGGCACCCAGCCGGCGGCCGTGACGAGGTCGACCGTCGTCGCGAGGTCGGCGTGCTCGTCGGCGGCGAAACCGGCGTCGAGGGTCCTGCGGTCGGGGGCGCGTTCCCAGAAGCACGCGCCGAGCAGGACGCTCCCGCCCGGAGAGAGGTGGCCGCCGGCGGCCTTGAGGGTGGGCAGCAGGCCGCCGAAGGCGTGCTCGGCGCCGATGCCGAGCACCAGGCCGTACCGGTGCGGCGAATGGAACGCGGCCGCGTCCTCGGCGTGGAAGGAGATCCGGTCGCCGAGCCCCGCCTCCTCCGCGGCGCGCCGTGCGGCGCTGATGGCCCCCGCGTCGTTGTCGACGCCGTCGGCCCGCAGGTCGGGGCGGGCGGCCAGCGCGCGCGTCAGCCAGGTGCCCGATCCGCACCCGAGGTCGAGCAGTCGGGCGCCCGCGCCCGGCAGGGCGCGCTCCAGCAGCGTCGTGACGGAGCCGTCGCTCAGCGGTGCGGCGACGGGGTGGTCGGTGTGGGCGAGGGAGCTGATCTGTCGGCGGTCCATGGAGCCACCCTGCCTCCCCACCCGCCCCGCGGTCCGCGCATCGCCCCGACGCGTTCCCCCGGCAACCCGATCGTGTGGCCGGACTCCTCCCCACCGTGCCCGGCGCCGCGTGGGCGGGCCCGGGCCGCCGTGCGCGGGTGCGCGTCAGTGGTAGGAGATGGTGACTTCGGTGAACCCCAGGGAGCGCAGCAGGTTTTCGAGTACCGCGGTGGTGTTGAGCTCGGCACGCCGGGTGAGGCCGCCGGCCTCGGCCGCCTCGTCGATGCGCCGCACCGCGACCTGCTGTACGGCCTGCTCGCCCCCCGGATTGTCCGAGAAGAAGTCCCCGAGCCGGTCGAGCAGTCCGCGCTGCTTGGACACCGCGTACGAGCGCGCCGGATCCAGCGTCGCGGTGCCGAGCGTGGCGTGCGGCAGGCGCAGGGTCGCCGTCGTCCGGTCGGCGTCGACCGTCACGGCGCGCTGGTCGAGACCGCCCAGCTCGACGTAGGCCGAGACGGAGCCGGCGCCGACGTAGAGGGTGCGGGTGCCGCGGATGCCGTCCGGGAGGTAGGGGGCGTCCTGTTCGAGGTCCACCACGACCTGGTAGTCGCCCGCCGCGCCTTCGAGCCGGCTCATGTCGCGCAGGGCCTTGAGCACGGCCGGACCCGTCCGGTCGTGGGTGCGCGTGCCGAAGAGCCCGTCCAGGCCGGGCAGCGGGAGGAACCGGACCGCGAGGACGAGGAGGGCGGCCGTGACGAGGAGCGCGACGGCACTCCGGCCGGCCGTCCGGCGCCACCGCCCCGGGGCGGCTTCCTTCTCCGTGGTGTTCATGTCCAGCGGATTCCCCGTCAGTTCAAGGTCACCCGTGCGGGCTTGCCGGAAGCGGGTACACGGCCCTCCACGGCAGAAGCGGTAACGGAGGGAGAGCGGTCCATGGACCTACGCGGGAAACTCGCCGCAGTGAGTCGGACGAGGCGGGACAAGGGGACGGAGCGGGCGGAACCGGCGAGGCGGACGCGACCAGTGGGATGGACGGAACAGGCGGCGGGGACGGAACCGGTGGGGCCGGCGGGGCCCGTGGGGCACACGCAGCCGACCGATCCGGTGCCGGAGGCCGCCCCGGTGGGCGGACCCCCCGCCCGCCCGGTACTGCGGGCCCTCGCGATGCTCGCCGCCTTCGCCGGGACGGTGCTGTTCAGCCTGGTCCTGGCGCGCGTCACCCTGGAGCCCTCGGCCGCCTCGACCGCACTCGTGCACAGCAACACCCAACCCGGCGCCTCCATCCGCCTGTACCTCGACGGCATGTCCGTCACCGAGGCCGTCAAACAGCTCGGCGGCAACGTCCTGCTGGGCGTTCCCTTCGGGGTGCTCCTGCCGGTCCTGCTCCCGCAGGCGCGCGGGCTGGTCCGGGTGGCGGTGGTGACGGCCGTCGTGATGACGCTGGTCGAACTGACCCAGGGGGCCCTGGTCACCGGACGCGCCTTCGACGTGGACGACGTCATCCTCAACACCGCGGGCGCGCTGCTGGGCTACCTCCTCCTCGGCCGCCGGATGGGACGGGCCGTCCATCCGCGCCGCCGCCACTGGTGGCACCGCCTGACCCGGCGCGGCGACCGCGCCCCGGCCCGTGCGCCGGAGGCCGTGGCGCCGCCGGTCCGGTAGGGCGGGGGCGGACATGGGTGTGGGGGGGGGGGGGGGGGGGGGGGGGGAAACCCACCCCCACCCGCAAGAGGGCCCCTTGTCCACCCACCACAGCAAAACCACCCTCTCCTCTTTTGTTTGTAGTGCGC
>NZ_JBWKLE010000002.1:456180-755620 GCF_056430495.1 Streptomyces sp. NPDC045967
TGGGGGGGGGGGGGGGGGGGGGGGGGCGGGGGGGGGGGGGGGGGGGGGGGGGGGGGGGGGGGGGGGGTTGCTGGGGGGAGGGGGGCCCCCACACCCATGTCCGGCGAGACGTTCCCGTGGCTACCAGCGGTACCAGCGGCCGCTGCCCGTCTTGGGCCGGGCGACGAAGCCGAGGAGCCAGATCACCAGGACGGCGATCGCGACCCACCAGAGCACCTTCACCGCGAAACCGGCGCCGAACAGAATCAGAGCGAGCAGAAGAACGAGAAGCAGGGGAACCATGATTATCAACCTCCGAAGAGTCGAATGCCCCCACAATCGGAGACCATTCGCTCTCCACACCATCGATTCCTGGGTGGCATTTTCGTTTCGGGGTCGGATGGGGGGAATTATCCTGGTGTCCGGCCCGAAAGGAGAGACATGAGCGCTTCCGAGAAGGTCAAGGCAGAGATGGAACGGATCGCCGGCAAGGCGGTGCGAAAAGGAGCCCGTGCGCTGGGGAAGAACGAATGGGCCGCCAAGGGAGCGGCCCTGCAGGCCCGGGGCACGGCGCGCCGCGCCAAGGAACGGGCGAAGGACTGGCTCCGCTGAGGCGGTCCGCCGGCCGCGCGGACGTGCGGGCGTGCCTCAGGGCGGAAGGAGCGGCCCCAGCGGACCGAGGTCGAGGTTCAGGTCCTCCAGCCGGTAGCCGTGCTCCGCGCACAACTCGGTCATCCGCTCGTGCAGGGCGAGCAGCGTCGCGCCCAGCTCCTCCTCCTGCTCGTCCGTGAGTTCGCCCGCGTCGACCCGGCGCAGGGCCTGGCGCTCGATGAGCTGGCGCACGAGCTCGACCAGGGTGAGGACGAGCTTGAGGAGGTCCTCACCGACGGTGTCCGGGCCGGTGTGCAGGCGCCGGGCCGGCGCCGGCGGGTCACCCGGCGCGGTGGGAGGTGCCTGGAGGAGCCGGAAGGCGTTCGCCATGGAGTCGCCGACGGCACGGAGGTCCGGCTCCGGGGGCCGGGGGCCGGGGCCGTCCGTGCTCACGGCTGCTCGCCGCCCCCCGAGGTCGAGGACCCGGAACCGGAGACCGACGTGATCAGGGCGCGCAGTGAGATGCGTACGAGGTCGATGTCCGCGATGGACAGCACGATGTCCCCGGTGATCACGACGCCGCCGGCCAGCAGCCGGTCCAGCAGGTCGACGAGCGCGACCTGCCGGCCCGGGAGGGATGCGTCGCGGTCGCTGAGCGTCATACCGGGCCGCCGGGGGAGTCCGTGGGCGTGGCCGCCGGTGCGGGCATGGCGAAGGAGTAGGGGGCCCAGGGGCCGGTGATGTCGACGTGCACCTCGGGCAGGTCGGCCCCGGCCTCCCGGATGGCGGTGCGGAACGCCTCGACCTGGTCGTCGGGAACGAGGTACGCGTCGTTCAGGACGTTCTCGCCGTCCTCTCCCCGGGCCAGCGGGCCCGACTGGGCGGGATGCCGGACGACGTGCGCGGCGTACCGGGCCGCGGTGGCGGCGATGCGTTCGGCCGCCCGCGCGGCCTGCTGGTAGCGGTCCTCACGGGCGTGGTGCTGGGCCCGTCGGGCGCGGAGGTAGGCCTTGCCCGGACCCGCGGCCTCCGGGGCGGCGGCGGCCGGAGGCGCGGAGTCGGGACCATGGGCGCCGGGGCGCAAGTACACCTTGACGCCGTACTCGGCATGGTGGGCGAGCAGCGCGAGCCGGTCCTCGAAGGCGGGCCGCTGTTCGCGCAGGACCGCCAGCGCCCGGGCGTCGTCCTCGTAGAGCGTGGCCATCCGCAGGGGCAGCACCGGTGCGTGCGCGCTGAGCTCCTGGATGACGTGGTGGTGCGCCCGTGCGGTGGCCTCCAGCCAGTCGAGGTCCTCGAAGCGCTCGCGCAGCACGTCCTCGTGCCAGTCGCCGTACGGGACCCGGCTCGTGACGAACGCCGGTTCCTCCGGGCCGGCGTCCTCTCCGGGCGGCAGCAGGGCGACCGGGGCCCCGGCGACACCGCGCAGGGCGGCGGCGATCCCGCTCAGCTCCGGCGTGGTCACGGCGACGGCGTAGACGTAGGTCAGGGGCGGTTCGGCGGTCATGGCGCCGGCCTGTTCCTCTTGGCGGCGCGGCGGGGAGCACGGTCCTCTTCCCGGGCGGGTTCGTCCCACGCGTCGGGCCCCGGGGCTTCGAGCCGTTCGCGCCGCAGGGCCTCGACCTCGGCGCGCAGGCGGCGGTTCTCCTCCGCGAGCGGGTCGCCGCTGTGGCGGCTGGAGAGGGAGGGGTCGTGCTCCCACCAGTCGATGCCCATCTCCTTGGCCTTGTCCACCGAGGCGATCAGGATCCGCAGCTTGATGGTCAGCAGTTCGATGTCGAGGAGGTTGATGCGGATGTCGCCGGCGATCACGATGCCCTTGTCCAGGACGCGTTCGAGGATGTCGGCCAGGCTGGCGGAGGAGCTCGGCGGGTAGGACATCGCCGCGGCCCGGGACGGCGCGGGGCCCAGCCGGCCCGCGAGTGGGTCGGTCACGCTCCCCGACCTCCCGCGTCACGGTCCGCCTGCCGGCGGTAGCGCGTGATCTCGTCGAGCCGGTCGAGGAGTTCGTCCTCGGCGCGGTCGAAGGCCGCCTCGTCGATCTCACCCCGTTGCAGGCACCCTTCCAGCTCCGCGAGCGCCGCCCAGACGGGGGCCGGATCGTAGTACTGGTCGTTCGCCTGGTCGAGGACGCGCTCCGCCACCCACAGCACGCCGCGTACCGGGGCCAGCGGTGCGGTGAGCAGTCCGGTCAGCAGACCCATGGGTTCCTCCTGACGTCCGGCGGGGAACCGTGCCCGCGGCACGGTGCCCTGCGGCGGTCCCTATACGAAGCTGTACGGCGGCAGCGGTCCCGCGCAGCGGAAGTCGACGTCGTCGACCTGCTCGGCGAGGCCGGCCACGGCGGCGCCGAACTCGTCCTTCCGGTCGTCGGGGACCAGGAGGGAGAGGTTGAGGATGCCGCCCTGCGCCGGCGTGCGGACGGCGTGGTCTCGGGCGAACGGGAGCAGCGCCTGCATCAGGCCGACGGCCAGGGACTCCTGCCGGCTGCGCACCTCCGTCGCGACGAGCTCGCCCAGCTGGAGCGGAAGCCGCGGGTCGGTGTCGCCGTCCCGGATCCGGTCGTTGAGCTTGCGGGCCTCGGGAGAGTCGTCGAGGACCTCGCGCACAAACGCGTCCTCGCCCTGGGATGCCTTGATGTGGTACTCGGCCGAGCCCACGAGCCGCTCCAAGGCGTCCAGGTAGGCGGCCTCCCGCTGCTGGAGGGCCTCCACGACGGCCTGCTCGTCCGGGGCGATGTAGCCGAACTGCAGGGGCAGGACCGTGCCGTCCTCCATCAGGCGTGTCTGCACCTCCTGGTGAGCGGCCAGGTCGCGGCGCTTGGGGCGGATCTCCTCGTCCACCTCGCTGACGACCGCGCGCAGCTCTCCGGCGGTGACGGTGCGCAGCGCCCCCGGCTCCGCCCCCACGCCGGTCATTCCATCCAGCCGGCACGGGTGATCGGCGCCGACCACCGAGTACACGTACAGGGCCATCGCCTACTCCTTCTCGCGGCGCACCGGGCGGCGTGCGGGCCGGCGGCGACGCGGGGCCTCTTCCTCCGCGAACTCCTCCTCCGGTTCGTCCTCCCCGTCGGATTTTCCGGTCAGGGACTGGGACACCGCCTCCACTGCGCCGCTGAGCGCTCCCTTGGACTTGCCGCGCGCCCCGCTCTCCATAGCGTTGCCGACCACGTCCGTGAGCTGCGCGGGCGCCTTGCGGCCCGATTCGAGGTCGAGCCGGTTGCACGCCTCGGCGAAACGCAGGTAGGTGTCGACGCTGGCCACGACGATCCGCGCGTCGATCTTCAGTATCTCGATCCCGACGAGGGAGACGCGGATGAAGACGTCGATGACCAGCCCTCGATCGAGGATCAGCTCCAGGACGTCGTAGAGACTCGTACCGCCCCCGCCCCCGCCGCCCCTGCTGATGCTGCTTCCGCCTTGCGGCATGACAGTCATGGCCGCTTCCCTTCGTGGCCGCCCTCAGGTCGGTCGGTCGATCATTCCCCGGCTGTAGCGCCGGGTCCGCTCGTACGAGATCAACTCCCCTTCCTCGTCCATGAGGACCTTGTAGCTGGCCAGGATGCTGGTCGTGTCGGGGATCCGCTCCAGCTCGAGGACCTCGACGCTGGCCTCCCACCCGTCCTCGGTGGGCCGTAGCGCCGACACCGACTCGGGCGGGCGTCCGAGCAGCTCCGACAGCTGCTGGGCCGCCTGGCGCATCGCACGGGCCGCGCCCGTGGTGCCCCGGCGGGCCGCTGCCTTCCGGGGCGGGTCCCTGCGGCCGGGCCCGGGGGCGTACCCGTCTTGGTCCCCGCCGCCTTCGGAGGCGGACCGGCGGCGGCGTGCCGGCTCGGGTGCGGCCATGGACCACTCCCTTCGCGCATCGAACCTGCGGTGGCCCGCTCACTTGAGGGTGAAGCCGAGCAAATCGCTCGAAACTCCAGATTTCATCGTATACGAGGCATATCCGTCATGAGGTGGAGCAGGCGCCTGAGGAGCCGAGCGATCGGTGTCCCGGCGCGCGAGCGCACTGCGTACATGGTGAAGGGAAACGGGCTGATGGAAGACACCTCCAAGATCGCCCTGGCGGTCGCCATCGCCGGAGGCTATGTGCTGGGGCGGGCGAAGAAGGGCCGCATGGCCCTCAGTCTGGCGACGTACGTCGCGGGCCGCCGCCTCGGTCTGGAACCCAAGGAACTGGCGGCGCAGGGCCTGAAGAAGCTGAGCGAGATGCCGCAAGTGGCCGAACTCGGGGAGCAGATCAGGGGCGAAGCGCTGGACGCCGGCCGCAAGGCGCTGAGCGCCGCCGCCAACCGCCAGTTGACGCAGCTCGCCGACTCGCTCCACCAGCGCACCCTTTCCGTCGGGCGCAGTGCCGATGAGGACTCCGGCGAGGAAGCCGACGAAGAGGAGTACGAGGACGGCTACGAGGACGAGGACGAGGGCGGGTACGAAGACGACGACGGGCAGGGTCCGCGGGACGAGGAGTTCGAGGACGAGGACGAGCAGGAGGAGGACGAAGAGGAACCCGAGGAGGAGGACGAGGAGCCCCCGGCCCGTCGGCCGTCGGCCCGCCGCCGCTCCGCCTCCACCCGCGAACCGGAGGAGCCGGAGGAACTCGAAGACGTAGAAGGGCCCGAGGACGAAGAAGGGCCCGAGGACGAAGAAGAGCCCGAGGACGAAGAAGAGGACGAGGACGCGGACGAAGGCGAGGGGGAAGCGGAGGAAGAGGAACCGGAGGAAGGGGAACCGGAGGAAGAGCAAGAGCCCGAGGCCTCTCGGCGTCCGGCCCGCCGCCGCTCGGCCCCCGCGGAGGAACGCCCTGCTCCCGCCCGCAAGGCGCCGGCCCGGAAGGCTCCGGCGGCGAAGAAGGCGGCCCCCGCCGCCAAGAAGGCCGCGCCCGCCCGCAGGACGGCTCCGGCGAAGAAGGCCGCTCCGGCCAAGAAGGCAGCCCCCGCCAAGAAGGCCGCGAGCGGACGCTCCGCGGCCGGCGAACCCGCGAAGAAGACGGCCTCGAGCGGCAAGCGGGCCTCCTCCTCCACGCGCCCGGCCCCGGCGAAGAAGGCTGCGGCGAGCGGGCCGGCCGCCCGGAAGAGCACGGCGAAGAAGGCCACCGCCCAGAAGGGCACGGCGAAGAAGGCCACGGCGAAGAAGACCGCCGGGAAGAAGACCGCGGCGAAGCCCCCGGGTCGCCGGTCCGCGTCCTCCTCGGGCGCCGCTTCCAAGACCACCGCGGCGAAGAAGACGGCCCGCAGCAAGTCGACGGCGCGGAGGTGAACCATGGCCACCACACAGCAAAACGGCAAGGACGAACCGTCCGGTTTTGACAGGCTCCTCGGCGAGCTCGGCTCCTTCGTCTCCGCCCAGGCGGGTGACTTGGCCGACAAGGCCGTGGACAAGGTGGGAGACGTCACGGACCGGTTGCACGACGTCGCCGAGAACGGAGGATCCCTCGCGGGCGTCGGAGGAAGGCTCCTCGAGGGTGACTCACCCGCCAAGGCCGTACTCGGGCAGACCGTCAGCGGGATCAAGGACAAGGTCGGCGAGGCGGCGGGCGGCCTGTTCGGAGGCAAGGGGAAGAAGGGCAAGGGCCGCAAGGGCGGCTCCAAGTCCATGAACATCCTGGAGACCACGGATGTAGGGGTCCCGCTGCGTACCGCCTACGACCACTGGACCCAGTACGAGAACTTCAGCGGCTTCGCCAAGGGCGTCCGCAGCGTCTCGCAGAGCGACGACACGGCCTCGGACTGGAAGGTCAAGGTCGGTCCCTCCACGCGCAATTGGAAGGCAACCGTCCAGGAACAGGTGCCCGACGAGAGGATCGTCTGGACCTCCGACGGCCCCAAGGGGACGACGCGCGGCTGCGTCAGCTTCCATGAGCTCGCCCCGTCCCTGACCCGGATCGTCCTGGTCGTCGAGTACTACCCGGCCGGGTTCTTCGAGAAGACGGGCAACCTATGGCGGGCCCAGGGCCGGCGCATGCGGCTCGACCTGAAGAACTTCAACCGCCACGTCACCCTCTCCACCGAGGAGCCGGACGGCTGGCGCGGGGAGATCCAGGACGGCGAGGTCGTGGTCACGCACGAGGAGGCCATGGAAGAGGAACAGGCCGCGGCGGAGGAATCGGGAGAGGGCGAAGACACGGGCGCCGAGGGGGAGTACGACGATTCCGAGGAAGCGGACGACGACGGATACGACGCGTACGGGGAGGGCGAGGAGGAGGACGAGGAGGAGGACGACGAGGACGAGCCGGAGGATGGAGAGGAAGAGCCGGAGGACGCAGAGGAAGAGGAGGAGGACGAAGACGCAGACGCAGACGAAGACGAAGACGCAGACGAAGACGCGGATGCAGTCGAAGAGGAGGAGGATGAGGAAGACGAGGAGGAGGAAGTGCCCCGACGGCGTTCGCACCGCCGCTGAGGCGCTGACGCGCCACGCACGGGGGAGGCCGGCGGATCACCGCCGGCCTCCCCTGTGTGACGGATGTCAGTGCTTGAGCGTGTCCTTCGCCTTCTGAGCGGTCTGCTTCGCGTCACCCGCGGCCTGCTCGGCTCGGCCCTTCATCTCCAGGCTTTCGTTCCCGACCGCCTTGCCGGTGACTTCCTTCGTCTTGCCCTTGACGTTCTTGCCGACGTTCTTGGCCTTCTTGCCTGCAGCCATGCTGGCCACCTCCACAATCTTCTGACAAGTGTATTACCGGCTATCCGCTACCAAACCGGACCTCTGCTCCTTTGTCATCTTTTAGGGGTGCGGAAGGTTCTGTTCGGACCACACGGTCTTCCCCCCGAGGGCGTAGCGGCTTCCCCAGCGGTGCGAGAGCTGGGCGACGATGTAGAGGCCCCGACCGCCTTCCTCGGAGTTGCGGGCCCGCCGCATCCGGGGCTGCGTGTTGCTGGAGTCGGAGACCTCGCACGTCAGGGTGTCCGCCCGGATCAGCCGGAGCCGGACCGGGCCACCCGCGTGCCGGATGGCGTTGGTGACCAGCTCACTGACGATGAGCTCGGTGCTGAAGGCGAGCTCGTCGAGGTCCCAGGCGGTCAGCTGGTCCAGGACGAGATGGCGCGCCTCGGCGACCATCGGGGGGTCGGCATCGAGCTGCCAGGTGGCGATGGCGTCGGCGGGCACCACCCGGGTCCGGGCCAGCAGGAGGGTGACGTCGTCCCGCAGCCGGCCCGGCGGCAGTCCTTCCACCACATCGTGCCGGGCCTGGCGCAGCGGCCGGCCGAGGACGTCCGCCCGCAGCAGCCGGTCCGCCAGGTCGCGCATGCCCTCGTCCACGTCCCCCTCGCCGCGTTCGATCAGGCCGTCGGTGTACAGGGCGAGGACGCTGTCCGGCGGCAGCTCCCGCTCGACCGGCTCGAAGGGCCAGCCGCCCACCCCCAGGGGCGGGCCGGGCGTCAGGTCCACGTACTCCACGGTGCCGTCCGGGCTGACCACGGCCGGCGGCGGGTGTCCGGCGCTCGCCATGACGCACCTGCGGGTGACCGGGTCGTACACCGCGTAAAGGCAGGTGGCCCCCGCCGGTCCACTGGGCAGCAGCGGGCTCGCGTCCGGGTCGTCCGGGTCGTCCCTCTCGGCCTCGGCGACGACCTGCAGGACCATGTCGTCCACGTGTGCCAGCAGTTCCTCCGGCTCCAGTTCGAGGTCCGCCATGGCCCGGACGGCGCTGCGCAGCCGGCCCATCATGGCCGTGGCGTACAACCCGTGGCCGGCGACGTCGCCGACCACCAGGGCCACGCGGGCCGAGGACAGCGGGATCACGTCGAACCAGTCGCCGCCCACCCCGCTCTCCGCGTCCGCCGGCAGGTAGACGCTGGCGGCTTCCAGCGCGGGCGTGTCCGAGGTGGCCGGCGGCAGCAGGCTGCGCTGGAGGCCGACGGCGGTGCGGCGCTCCTTCGTGTACCGCCGCGCGTTGTCGACGGCGACGGCGGCACGGGCGGCGATCTCCTCCAGCAGTACCAGGTCGTCCCCGTCCAGCGGGGCGGTGTCCCCCGTGCGCCACAGCGTGAGCCTGCCGAACCTGACGCCCCGCGCGCACAGCGGCGCCGTCATCGCCGAGTGCGCGCCCGGGACCGCCGCGACCCACTCCGGCGCCGCCGCGTCCTTCGGCCCTGCGGGTCGCCCGCCCAGGCCGGTGAGCAGCTCTCCCCGGCACTCCCCGGCCGGGGCGGGGGCCGGCGCCGCGAGAGGAGCCGTGAAGTGGGCCGTCCCCGTGCGCAGCACGTCCGGTCCCGCTCCGGCGACGGCCATCCGGATCAGGGGCAGCGCGAGATGCCCGTCGGTGGGCGGTTCACCGCCGGTCAGGACGGTCTCCGCGAGGTCCACCGCGGCGCAGTCGCCGAGGGCGGGCGCCAGGACCCCCACCAGGTCCTCGACGGTCCGCAGGACGGACAGCGAACCGCCCAGCGCGCCGGTCGCCCGGTACAGCAGGTCCAGGCGCCCGCGGGACCGCTCGTGGTCGGTGACGTCGGTGAACACCGCCGCCACCCCCATCGGGTGCCCGTCGGGTGCCTGCAGCCGAAAGGCCTGAATGGTCACGACCCGGCCGCCCCGCGCGTCGTCCAGGGTGCGTGTGGTCGTGTTGAAGCCGATCAGCGGAATCCCGCTGCGCAGGACCTCCCCGAGCCGTTCGTCGATGACGCGCGCGTCCTCGGCCCACAGGAAGTCGGCCAGGCGCCGGCCCCTGAGATCGACCGGCACCCCGGTGTACGCCAGCAGGTGGGTGTTCGTCCGCAGCAGGCGCAGCTCCGCGTCGAAGACGGCCAGTCCCACGCGGCCCTGGAGGAACAGTTCCCGCGTGAAGGCGTGGTCCTGGCGCCACCGGTCCACGAGCTCCTGGGCCGCGCCGAGCACCAGGCAGCGGGCCGTGCCCCCGTCCGTCCCGTCGTGCAACGGGATGGCGCGGAAGGCGATCTCCAGCTCGCGGCCCGAACCGTGTCGCAGCGTGGCCCTGCCCTCCCACCCCGCCTGTCCCTGGCGCCTCCCCCGAGCGGCCTGCGCCAGCAGTGCGTCCCAGCCGCGTGCGTCCGCCAGGAGCTCCCGGGCCGGCCGGCCGCACACGTCCGCGGACGGGCGCTGGAGGAGGGCTTCGGCCCCCGGCGTCCAGGCCACGACCGTCCCGGCGTCGTCCAGCACTGCCGCGGCCGTGTTGGTGACAGCGAAGGGATAGTCCTGGTTGCTCTCAGTGGCCCGCATGCGTGCCCATCTCGTCCGCCGGTCCCGCTGTCCTCATGCTGGTCGACGTCCGCGACGGGGGCCAGAGGCGTTGCGCCATCCGGTCCGCTCCAGGCGTCAGTCCCAGTGTCGCGCGAGCCGGCCGCCGCGTCCGCACGGGCGCGAGGGGGATCGACGCCGGCGCCGATCCCCCTCGCGGGGTCAGTCGACCTCCGCCTCGAAGGTGCGCAGCAGGTCTGCCGCGACGCTCACGGCGATGGTCGCGGGTTCCTTGCCGGTGATGTCGGCCAGCCCGATCGGGGTCTTGATCCGGTCGATGGCGGCCTCGTCGTGACCGCCCTCCAGCGCGAGCCGTCTGCGGAACCGCGCCCATTTGGCCGCCGACCCGATCAGCCCGACCGAGCCGAGGTGGGCCGTGCGCAGGGCCGCGTCGCACAGGGCGGCGTCCTCGGCGTGGTCATGGGTCATGATCAGGACGTGCGTGCCGGGCGGCAGCTCCTCCAGCACCTCCTCGGGCAGCAGCGGCGCGTGGTGCACGTGCACCTGGGCCACCGCGTCCGCCAGCACCTCTCGCCGCCTCCCGTCGAGGACGTCGGAGCGGCTGTCGACCAGATGGAGGTCGAGGTCCTGGCGCGCCAGGATGCGCGCCAGCTCCAGCCCGACGTGCCCGACGCCGAAGACCGCCACCGCCGGGACCGTCGGCAGCGCTTCGAGCAGCACGGAGACCGTGCCGCCGCAGCACTGCACCCCGTGCCGGTTGGCCACCTTGTCGTTCAGGGCGAAGTCGATCAGCTCCGGCTCCGGCTCGGCCGCGGCGATCATCTCCCGCGCCCGGTCGATCGCGACCGCCTCGACGTTGCCGCCGCCGATCGAGCCCCAGGTCTCCGTCCGCCCCACGACGAGTTTCGCGCCGGCGTCGCGCGGGGCGTGGCCGCGCACGGCCGCGACGGTCACCAGCACGCCGGGTTCCCGCCGTGCCCGCAACCGCGCGACCGCGCCGACCCACGTCATGTCAGGCACCGCTCAGGGCTTCGTCCGCGGTCCGGTCCGGGCCGGCGGCGGCCGCCGGGGTGCGGTCGCGGCCTTCCGCGCGGTCCGCCCCCCGGGCTTCCCCGCGGCCTTTCCCGTGGCCCTGGCCCCGGCGGGCCGCCTGGATCGCCCAGTACACGGCCTCCGGGGTCGCGGGCGAGGCGAGTTCGACGCCGATCCCGCCCGGCCCGAACGCGGCGGCGGCCTGCCGCAGGGCCTCACGGACGGAGAAGGCCAGCATCAGCGGCGGCTCGCCGACCGCCTTGGACCCGTACACCGCGCCCTCCTCGGTCGCGTTCTCCATCAGCATGACGTGGAACTCCTCGGGCATCTCCGAGAAGCTCGGCAGCTTGTAGGTGCTCGCGGCCTGGGTCAGCAGCCGGCCGCGGTGCGGCCCGTCACCGTCGTCCCAGCGCAGGTCCTCGAGCGTCAGCCAGCCCGCACCCTGGACGAAACCGCCTTCGACCTGACCGATGTCGATCATCGGGGAGAGGCTGTCGCCGACGTCGTGGACGATGTCCACCCGCCGGATGCGGTAGGCGCCGGTGAAGCCGTCCACCTCGACCTCGGTGGCGGCCGCCCCATAGGAGAAGTACTTGAACGGCGAGCCTTTGAAGGACTTCGCGTCCCAATGCAGCCCCTCGGTCCGGTAGAAACCGGCCGCCGACAGCTGGACCCGCTGGAAGTACGCCGTGCGCACCAGCTCGTCCCAGGCCAGCTCACGGTCGCTGCCCAGGACGCGTGCGACGCCCTCGACGATTCCGACGTCGGAGGCGTTCGCCCCCAGCTGGGTGGCGGCGACCTGGAGGAGCCGGCCGCGCAGCTGCTCGCACGCGTTCTTCACCGCCGCCCCGTTCAGGTCGGCACCCGAACTGGCCGCGGTGGCCGAGGTGTTGGGAACCTTGTCGGTACGGGTCGGGGCGAGGCGCACCTTGTGCAGTGGGATGCCCAGCGTCGTCGCGACCACCTGAAGCATCTTGGTGTGCAGGCCCTGGCCCATCTCGGTACCGCCGTGGTTGATCAGGACCGAGCCGTCCTTGTAGATCAGCACCAGCGCGCCCGCCTGGTTGAAGGCGGTGAGGTTGAACGAGATCCCGAACTTGACGCCGGTGATCGCCAGGGCCCGCCGGGTGTGGGGGTGCCGGGCGTTGAAGGCGGCGATCTCGCGCCGGCGGTCGGCGAAGCCGGCGTTGTCCTTGACCTGCTGCCAGACCGCGCCGATCCGTTCGGGCTGGCTCACCGGCTGCCCGTACGGCGTCGACTGCCCCTGCCGGTAGAAGTTGCGCTCCCGCAGCTCCGCCGGGTCCAGGCCGAGCAGCGGCGCGCACCGGCCCATGATGTCCTCGATCACCAGCATGCCCTGGGGACCGCCGAAGCCGCGGAAGGCCGTGTTGGAGACCTTGTTGGTCTTGGCGATGCGGCCGCGGACGCGCGCGTGGGGGATCCAGTAGGTGTTGTCGATGTGGCACAGGGCGCGGGCCACCACCGGCTCCGACAGGTCCAGGCTCCAGCCGCCGTCCGCGGTCAGGGTGGCGTCCAGGGCCTGGATGCGGCCCTCGGCGTCGAAACCGATCTTCCACTCGGCGTGGAACCCGTGCCGCTTGCCGGACATGGTCAGGTCCTGGGTCCGGCTCAGCCGCACCCGGACCGGCCGGCCGGTCAGCTTGGCCCCGAGCGCGGCGACGGCCGCGAACCCGTGCGGCTGCATCTCCTTGCCGCCGAAGCCGCCGCCCATCCGCAGGCACTGCACGGTCACCTCGTGGCTGTGCAGGCCGAGCACGTGCGCGACGATCTCCTGCGTCTCCGAAGGATGCTGGGTGCTGCTCTGTACGAACACCTGCCCGGACTCGTCGATGCTCGCCAGTGCCGCGTGCGTCTCCAGGTAGAAGTGCTCCTGGTCGGAGAACTGGAACTCGCCGGTGAACACGTGCGCCGAGTCGGCGAATCCGGCGTCGACGTCACCCGCCACCATCACCGGACGAGCGCCGTGGAAGCTGCCCGCCTCCATCGCGTCCCGCAGCGTGATCAGGGAGGGCTTCTCGTCGAGTTCGACCTCGACGGCCGCCGCACCGAGCCGGGCCGCCTCCAGGGTCTCGGCGAGCACCCAGGCGACCGCGTGCCCGTGGAACATGACCTCGTCGGGGAACAGCGGTTCGTCGTGCTTCATCCCGGCGTCGTTGACACCGGGCACGTCGGCGCCCGTCAGCACGCGCACCACACCGGGCACGGCGAGCGCGGGTCCGGTGCGCAGCGCGGTGATCGTGCCGTGCGCCTTCATGACCTGCACCGGGTGGGCGTGCAGCACGTCCTTGGTGCGGTGCACCAGGTCGTCGGTGTAGAGGGCCGCGCCGGTGACGTGCAGGGAGGCGCTCTCGTGCGGCATCGAGACGCCGACGGCGGGCTTCACGGGACGTTCGGACAGATGACTCACGACGAGACCGCCTCGGTGGTGTGCGCGTACAGCTTCAGCAGGCTCTGGCCCAGCATCTCGGAGCGGTATCCGGCGCTGGCGCGGTGATCGTCCAGGGGGGTGCCCTCGGCCCGCAGGACCGCGGCCACCGCGTCGACGGTCCGCGCCGTCCACGGCCTGCCCTCCAGGGCCGCCTCGGTGGCCAGGGCGCGGATCGGGGTGGCGGCCACGCCGCCCAGGCCGATGCGTGCCTTGGCCACGATCCCGTCCTCGACGTCCAGCGCGAAGGCGACCGCGACGCTGGAGATGTCGTCGAACCGCCGCTTGGCGATCTTGTGGAACGCGGTGACCCGGGACAGCGGCAGCGGGATGCGCACCGAGCGGATCAGTTCGCCGGGCCGGCGGACGCTGCGCCGGTAGCCGGTGAAGTAGTCCGCCAGCGGGACCTCGCGCTCTCCGTCGGTGTCCACGAGCACCACCGACGCCTCCAGCGCGAGCAGGACGGGCGGGCTGTCGCCGATGGGGGAGCCGGTCCCCAGATTGCCGCCGAGGGTGGCGCCGTTGCGGATGAGTCGGGAGGCGAATTGCGGGAACAGCTCGGCCAGCAGGGGGACGTCGCCGTCGAGACGGCGTTCGATCTCGGTGAGCGTCAGCGCCGCGCCGATCTCGACGCGGTCGGATCCGACGCGCAGCTCCCGCAGTTCCGGCAGCCGATCGACGGCCACCACGCAACCGGCGCGGCGGGAGCGCATGTTCACCTCCACGCCCCAGTCCGTGGAACCGGCGACCACCACCGCGTCGGGCCGATCGCGCAGCAGGCGCAGCGTTTCGGCCAGGGTGCTCCTGCGCACGAAGGCGCTGTCGTCCTGGACGTACTCGGTGGCGGCCGGGGCGGGCGGCGACTGCTCGCGACGCCGGGCGAGCGGGTCGTCGGCGGCGGGCGTGCCGACGGCGAACGCGGCGTCACGGATGGGGCGGTAGCCCGTGCAGCGGCACAGGTTGCCGCTCAGCGCGTGCAGGTCGAAGCCGTTCGGACCGTGCTCGGGGTCGCTGCCGACGGCCGGGGTGCGGGGCGCGTCGTCCGGGGCCGGGGCCGCCTGCGCGCAGCGGCCCGGCCGGTAGTACTCGGCGGCCATGCTGCAGATGAACCCCGGCGTGCAGTAACCGCACTGGGAGCCGCCGCGGACCGCCATCTCCTGCTGCACGGGGTGCAGCACGGGCGGCGTACCGGGGGCGCCGGGGGTGGCGAAGCCTTCGGAGGTGACGACCTCCTGACCGTCGAGCGCGGCCACCGGGACGAGGCAGGCGTTGACCGCCACCCAGTCGGTGGGCTTGTCCACCCCGGGTCGGGCCACGAGGACCGAACACGCGCCGCACTCGCCTTCGGCGCAGCCCTCCTTGGTACCGGTGAGGCCGCGCTCGCGCAGGAAGTCCAGCGTCGTGGTGTGGGGCGCGGCCGGTGCGATCGGGGTCTCTTCCCCGTTGACGGTGATCCTCGCCGCCGCCATCACAGACCTTCGTTTCGGTGCGTGCCGGGTCGGTTCATCATGTTCGCCAATGCAGGCAGCTTTCTGTGCTCGGGCGCGCCACAGGACAGGAGCGGGCGCAGCACGGCACGCGACGGGGGCGTGCCGGGATGGGGTGACGGGGGATACCCGGAAGGTGGAACGGGGGCGCCGCGGACGGCGCACCGCAACGGCGTGTCAGCAGCCGTGCGCGATACGACCCGGAACCCACGCGGTGCAGTGGGCGAGGCGAGCCAGGTCAGAGCTGGTGTACATCTGCCGGTCGCCTCCTTCGGTGCTCTCGGGTCGGTGTCCACGCAAAGTAGTGGCTGAGGCCGCGACGGTCAAGAAGACGTCTCGTGAAGGGCCCGCTCGGTTGGCCCGGGCCGTGCGACGGCGCCTTTCGGTGCCGGCGGCCGAACGGTCTTTTCGAGAGGACCGATGAGTTTCTGCGCGAGCGGCAGTCCTAGATCATGGTTGGTGCGCGACGGTGTGAGCGCGCGCACGGCCGAGCTGCCGGACATGGATACGGAAGACCTGAGGAAGAAGACCCCGATGCGTACTGTGATCAGCACCGCTTTCCTGTCGCTCGACGGCGTCGTGGAGGCCCCGGGTGGCGAGCCCGGGTACCGGAACTCCGGCTGGACGTTCAAGCACACCGAGTTCCTGCCCGAAGCCTTCGAGATCAAGGGCCGGGAGCAGAAGGAGGCCGCGGCCATGCTGCTGGGCCGGCGCAGCTACGAGGCGTTCAGCCGGGTGTGGCCGGACATGGAGGACTTCGCCGACTACAAGGTGATGCCGAAGTACGTCGTCTCCACCACCCTGGGTGAGGACGACCTCGTCTCGAACTGGGGCGAGACCACGGTCCTGCGGTCGCTGGACGAGGTCGCCGCCCTCAAGGAGACCGAGGGCGGCCCGATCATCGTCCACGGCAGCGCCTCCCTGAACCAGGCCCTGTCGGACGCCGGCCTGATCGACCGCTACCACCTCCTCGTCTTCCCCCTCCTGCTGGGCGCCGGCAAGCGCCTCTTCAGCGCCACGGACAAGGACGTGCAGAAGCTGAAGCTCGTGGAGTACGAGGCCTACGCCAACGGCCTGCAGAAGAACGTCTTCGACGTGGTCCGGTGACGGCCGGTCCGTGCCGCGCCGGCGACCGCGCGAACGTCCCCGGCCTCCCCAACCGGTGCCCGCCGCAGGGACAGTGAGCGAGACCTCGCCGGTCCGTCAGGCGGAGTCCTTCAAGCTCTGGGCGGCCCGGGCGGCGGCCTGCTCGATGGCGAGGCACTCGGCGTACACCGGAAGCAGACCGGCGGCCCGCGCCTCGGCCAGGGTGGGGGCCACCCGGTCGCGGTCGGAGACGACGGGCGGCACGTCCTGGGGGATCGGCAGCCCCAGCTCGGGGTCGAACACGGAGAGCGCCAGCTCGTGTTCGGCCACGTACGGATCGGTCAGCAGGTACGACACCACGGACTCCTCGCCCAGGCCGACGAAGGCGTGGCCGACACCGACCGGGAAGTACAGGGCCTTGAAGGTGCGCGGGTTCAGCCGGACCGCGTCCCACTGCCCGAAGGTCGGCGAGCCCACCCGGATGTCGATCACGATGTCGAGCACCTCGCCCTGCGGGCAGTACACGTACTTCGCCGTGCCCGGGGGCGTCGTGGTGAAGTGCACGCCGCGCACCACCCCGCGCCGGGACCTGCTGTGGTTGCTCTGCGCCACGCGGAACGCGGCGAGACCGGTCGCCTCGGCGAAGGCGGCCTCCTGGAAGGGCGAGACGAACAGCCCCCGGTCGTCGGGGAAGACCCGGGGGGTGAACTCGAAGGCGCCGTCGACGGCGAGTTTGCGTGCTTCCATGGCGTCTCCTGGAGGGTCGGGGGTGAACGGCGAGCGGCGAACGGCGAGCGGGGAGGGCGGGGGCGCCGCCGGGAGCGGTCGCCCACCGGGTCACACCTTCAGCAGGACCTCGCGGACGGCGGCGATCACCCGGTCCTGCACCTCCGGCGTCAGGGACGGGTACATGGGCAGCGAGAAGATCTGCCCGGCCAGCTCCTCGGTCACCGGCAGCGCGCCCTTGCCGTAGCCGAGGTGGGCGAAACCGCTCATGGTGTGCACCGGCCAGGGATAGCTGACGTTCAGCGCGATGCCGTGGGAGGTCAGGGCTTCGAGGATCGCATCGCGCCGCGGATGGCGGACCACGTAGACGTAGTAGACGTGCTCGTTGCCCGCCGCGGTCCCGGGCAGCACCAGCTCGGTGTCGCCGAGGCCCTCGGCGTACCGTGCGGCGACGGCCCGCCGGGCCGCCACGTAGCCGTCCAGCCGGCGGAGCTTGCGGCGCAGGATCTCCGCCTGGAGCTCGTCCAGCCGCGCGTTGTGGCCGGGCGTCTCGACGACGTAGTAGCGCTCCTCCATGCCGTAGTAGCGCAGCCGGCGCAACCGCGCGGCGGTCTCCTCGTCGGAGGTGAGCACCGCCCCGCCGTCGCCGTAGGCGCCGAGGACCTTCGTCGGATAGAAGGAGAAGGCCGCCGCGTCGCCGGTGGAGCCCGCCACCCGGCCGTTGCGGCGGGCTCCGTGCGCCTGCGCGCAGTCCTCCAGCAGCTTCAGGCCGTGGGCGGCGGCCAGTTCCTCCAGGGGCGCCAGGTCGACGCACTGCCCGTAGAGGTGCACGGGCAGCAGGGCCCGGGTGCGGCCGGTGACCGCCGCCGCGACCTGTGAGGTGTCCATCAGGTAGCTGTCCGGGTCCACGTCCACGAAGACCGGGGTCGCGCCGACCGCGTCGATGGCGAGCACTGTGGGGGCCGCGGTGTTGGAGACGGTGATCACCTCGTCTCCCGGACCGACACCGAGGGCCTGCAGGCCGAGTTTGACGGCGTTGGTGCCGTTGTCCACGCTCACGCAGGACCCGGAGCCGTGGTAGGCGGCGAACTCCTCCTCGAAGGCGCGCATGCTGGCGCCGAACACCAGCTGACCCGACCTGAAGACCGAGTCGACGGCGTCGAGCAGGTCCGCGCGCTCGTTCTCGTACTCGAGGAGGTAGTCCCACACCCTGATCGTCATACCTGTTCCGTCCGTTTCTGTCCGTACGGTGCCCCCTGCCGGGACCGGCCGGGGGCCGGGGCTCCGCGGGGCGCCGCCCCCGCCGTTTCAGGCGCGGGCTTCGGCCAGGGCGGCGACGGTGGCCCGCAGGCCCTCCTCCAGCGGTACGCGGGGCCGCCAGCCGGTTGCCTCGCGGAACGCGGTGGAGTCGATGGTGACGCTGCGGAAGTCGGTCGCCGGAGCGTGCGCGGGCGGCTCGGTGGAGAGCACCGGCACGGGGGGCAGGCCGGTCCGCTCGGCCACGAGCCGGGCGATCGTCCGGAAGACGTCCCCGAGCGGTTCGCCCCGCCCCGAGCCGAGCAGCCAGTGGTCGCCGACCAGTGCGTCGGGGTGTTCCACGGCGGCCAGGAAGGCCCGGGCGACGTCCTCGACGCACACCAGGTCGCGCCGCACGGTGCCGTCGTGCCACAGGGTGAGCGCTTCGCCGGCCAGCGCGCGCCGGACCATGAACGACACCACGCCCCGGTCGGCCGCCCCGGGGGCGGCGGGCCGGCCGAACACCGTCGGCAGACGCAGGCTTGCCCCCCGCAGCGTCCCGGCGGCGGTGGCCTCCTTGAGCAGTTCCTCGGCACGCAGCTTCTGGCGGTCGTACTCCGTCTCCGGCCGGTCGGGTTCGCTCCCGTCGATCGGTTCGCGCCGCGGCACCCCCGTCTGCGACGCGGCGCCCGAGTAGAGGACCAGCGGGGGCGGGCCGCCCGGCCGCCGTGGCCTGAGCACCTCGACCAGGGAGCCCATCACCCCGACGTTGACGGACTCGGGGCTGCTGCCCGTGCCGGCCGCCCGCCACCCGTCGCTGTGGCTGACCAGCGAGACGACCACGTCCGATCCGGACACCGCCCGGGCGAGGGCTCCGGGGTCGGTGAGGTCGGCCGTGCGGACCTCCGTGCGGGCGGCGCCCGCGGGCACGCTGCTCGGCCTGCGGGCCACCGCCCGCAGCCGCACCGGGAGCCGGCTGAAGGCCGCGGTGACCGCGGAACCGACGAAGCCCGAGGCGCCCAGCACGGTGATCAGCGGAGCCTCCGGCGGGAGGGGGAGGGAGGCCGTCATACCGGCTGCGTCCGGGTGTCCGCGGGGGCGCGCCTCCGGCCCGCCAGCGCGGTCACCGGGCGTTCCACCAGCGTGTGCAGGAGCCAGGCCAGGCCGAGCGAGAGCCCGAGGCCCAGCAGGACGACCAGCAGCTCGACACCGAGTGAGGAGGTCCACTCGGGGCCCAGCGCCTTCCTCAGCTGGGTGAGCACCAGGTAGTGCACCATGTAGAAGGCGAAGGACAGTTCGCCGAGCCGGACCCAGACCGGCCCGCGCAGCACGGAGGCCGTGCCGCGGGCGTCGGCGGTCGCGGCAGCGGCGATCAGCGGCACCAGCCACACCGAGGCGATGCCGCCCACGCCCAGCAGGTACGCGGAGTACGTGGAGACCACGTACCCCGCGACCGCCAGGCCGAGGGCGGGCAGCATGCCGACGCGCACCCACTGGCCGGTCAGCACCAGCCGGGCGACGACGATGCCGAGGACGAAGTCGAGCATCCGCACGGGCGGGAAGAAGTAGACGAACCACACCTGGTGGTAGGACATCGACTCGAAGCCCGGATACGGCAGGGCCGGCTCGTTGGAGATCACGTACCGGCCGACCAGGGCCGCGCCCGCGCACAGGGCGACGACCGTCACGGCCGCCGGCCACAGGAGCCCGCGCGGGATCCGCTCGATCGCCGCCAGCAGGAACGGGAAGGCGAGGTAGAACAGCAGCTCGCAGGAGAGCGTCCAGCTGACCGGGTTGCCGGAGGAGGCGACCAGCGGGTCAGGCCACCAGGACTGCACGAGGAGGAAGTTGGGGAGCCAGTCCTTGACGCCGAGGGCCGTGCCGGTGCCGACGGTCAGCAGGACCGCGGCCGCGAGGGTGACCAGGTGGTTCGGGAAGATCTTGGCGAGCCGCCGCCGCAGGAACAGGCCGCGTGCGGTGTCCGGCCGGTAGGACCAGGTCAGGACGAAGCCGCTGAGGACGAAGAAGAACCCCACGCCGTAGCTGCCGCCCCGGTCCGTGGCCGCGTGCAGCCACTCGCCGGTGCCGCCGCTGACGAACCTGACCTCGACGAAGGAGTGGTACAGGAAGACCAGCAGGGCGGCGACGAACCGCAGGCCGGTGAGCGTGTCGAGCCGGGCGGGCAGTACGGGGCGGCCCGGGTCGCCCACCGCCCGCCCGGACGCGGGGGCCGACCCGGTGGGTGGCCGGGGTCCGGCCAGGTCTCTCGCCGGTGGTTCGGTCATGGTCTGGTCTCCTCGGGGTGCGCGGCGTGCTCGGCGTGCTCGGGTGCTCGATGGGGGAGGGGGCGGAGCGGGAGCGGGAGCAGGCGCGCCGCGACCCGCGGTCCGCCAGGCCGGGGCGGCGGGGTCACCACGCGCTGGGGAGGCAGGCGAGCAGCGTCCGGGCCTGGATGTTGACGTGGTGGCCGAACCGGGTCATCCGGGCCAGCTGGTCGAGGGTCGCCCAGCGGTACTCGGGGGGCTGCTCGACGGGGAACCCCTCCGGGGCCTCGACCAGCATGTTGCGGCTCTCCGCCCGGTGGAAGCGGCCGCCCTCCTCCGACTGCAGGACGTCGTAGTGCACCCGCCCGGCGGGGGCGGTCAGCACCGCGTCGAGGTAGCGGGAGCGCTCCCCGGGCAGGCACTGGACGGTCGGCGCCAGCTCCGGGCCGTTGAGCGACCCCGCCTCCTCGTACGCCTGGAGCAGGACGTGCAGGACACCGTCGAGCCGGGCGGCCAGGAAGGCGTGCACCGCGACCCCGGTCGGCTCCAGCAGCGGCTGGGACCAGGAGGGCACCTCGCGGTTGCCCGCCTCGACCTGCGCCCCGATGACACCGAACGGCCCGCCCTCGCCCAGGGCGATGCTGTCCGCGGTGCGCACCCAGCCCGCCGCCTCGGTGTCGCTCAGGGGCACCCGGCGCACCGAACCGGGCGCGCCGGCCCGCATGTCGGTCAGCCACCGGGTCAGTTCGGCCAGGGTGTGCCGGGGGCGCGCCGCAGGGCTGAGCGAGTGCAGCACACCGGCGCCGAATCCGCCGTCCGGCCCGGCGGCGCCGCCCACCGGCGTGAAGCCGGCGGAGTCGACCGGAACGCAGGACAGGACCGTCCTCGAGTCCATGTTGACCACGTGCTCCTGCCGCAGGAGCGAGCGGAGTTGGCCGAGCGTCAGCCAATGGAAGTCCTCGTGCGCCGGCACGTCCTCGAAGGTCTCCACCACCATGTGGCGGTTGCGCTTGTGCAGGAAGTAGGAGGCGTGCTCGGACTGCAGCAGGTCCACCAGCACCTCGGCCCGGCCCGGCCGGGCGAAGTACTCCAAGTACCGCACGACCGATCCGCCGTGCGCCTGCGTGTAGTTGCTGCGGGTCGCCTGCACGGTCGGCGACAGCTGCACGGTGTTGATGTTCCCCGGCTCCATCTTCGCCTGCATCAGGAAGTGCAGGACGCCGTCGAACTCGCGCACCAGCAGGCCGAGGGTGCCGATCTCGGGCTGCACGATGATCGGCCGGGCCGCGCCCGCCTCGAGGCGGTCGCCGTCCTCCGCGCGCAGCCCCTCGATCGAGAAGAACCGGCCGGTGCGGTGCCGCAGGTTGCCGGTTCCGAGTTCGGTGTACCACTCCTCCAGCGCATCGAAGGGGATCCGGGAGACCTTGAACCGGCGCGCGCAGCGCTCGGCGAACCAGGTGTGGAACGCGCTCATCGGGAACCGCGTGCTGTCCTCGGCCGCCAGGGAGAGCATGAAGCGCTGCGCGAGGGGCAGCTCCCGTCCGCCGGACGGCGGGCGGCTGACCGACAGAGCCGGCGACAACTCTTCCATGGCTTCTCCGCATCTCCCACGGTGCTCCGACGGGCGAGTCAGTGCGAGAACCTAGGAGCGGCCAAGGGACGCCGGATAGACACAATTGCGCATTCGCGCGCCGCCGCTGCGGGCTTCCCCGGTCACGCCTCCCCCACGGCCCGCCGGCGCTAGGCTGCGTCGCGGCAGACTTCCGCAGGACGGGATGGGTCGTGACTCCACAGACGTTGACGGACCGTGAACTGAACCGGGCGCTGCTGGCCAGGCAGGGCCTGCTGGAGCGGCTCGACCTGCCGCTGCCGCGGGCGGTCGAGGCCGTCGGCGCCGTCCAGGCGCAGTACGGGCCGGCGCTGCCGGTCGCGCTGTGGACCCGCGTGCGCGGAGTGGAGGCCGGCAGCGTGCGCGACGCCCTGGAGCAGCGGACCCTGGTGGTGGGCACGCTGCTGCGGCGCACCCTGCACCTGGTGACCCCGGCCGAGCACGCCGCGTACGCCGCCGTCGTGGTGGCCGCCGGGGACGACACCTGGCGCCGGACCCGCGGCACGTCGGATCCCGCGGCGGACCGGTTCAGGGAGGGCCTGGCGCGGTTCGCCGGATCCGTGGCGCGCTCCCCGGAGGAGGTCACGGACTGGATCGAGAAGTGGGTGGCCGCCCACCCCGAGGCGCTCGATCCGGCCGAGCTCGAGTTCCAGCGCACCTACAAGTGGCGGCCGTTCCGCTCGACCGTGGCCGTCACGCGCTCGCCGGCCGACGGGGTGTGGGACCAGGGCGTACCCGAGGGGGTGATCGCGGCTCCCGTACCGGCCGGAGGTCCGCCCGCGCCCGAGGAGGCGCTGCGGGAGGTGGTCCTGCGCCACCTGCGGGCGTTCGGACCGGCCGCGGCCGCCGATGTCGCCCAGTGGATCGGGGCGAAGGTCACCCCCGTCAAAACCCTGCTGAAGTCCCTGGAGGACCGGCTGGAGGTGTTCAAGGACGAGGGCGGGCAACTCCTCTACGACCTGCCGGACGCCCCCCGGCCACCGGCCGGCGAGCCGGTCCCGGTGCGCCTGCTGCCCTGGTTCGACAGCACGCTGCTCGCGTACGCGCCGAAGCGGCGGACCCGGATCCTGCCCGACGCGTACCGCGACGCGGTGTACGCGAAGGCCAACCTGCAGCTGCGGCCGACGTTCCTGGTGGACGGCACGGTGTCCGGGGTGTGGTCCCTGGACCGCAAGCGGCGGGAGGCGGTGCTCACCCTCACCCCGCTGCGTGCACTGCCGCGCACCGTGACCGCCGAGCTGGTGGCGGAGGCCGAGCGGCTCCTGCCCGTGTGCGTGCCGGACGGCCCGGCGCACGTCGTGGTGGCCGACTGAACGGGACCGCCGACTGGGCACAACTGAGCAGCGCGGGAGCCGGGCAGGGCGGTACACACCTGGGAACCGACTGCTGAGGAGTCCTCGATGCGTGTGCTGTTCACGACGACACCGGCCCCCGGGCACTTCCATCCGCTCGTACCGCTCGCCGCCGCCGCCCGGGCGGCGGGCCACGACGTGGCCTTCGCCACCGGCAAGTCGATGCTGCCGGCCGTCGAGGCGATGGGGCTGCGCGGCTTCCCGGCCGGCCTCGGACGCGACGGCGACGGCGACGCCGAGTTCCTCCGGATCAAGGAGAGCGCCCGCGGCCTGGCACCGCACGGTGTGGAGATGGACCGGATCGCGATCGCGCGCATCCTGTACGGCGTCCGGACCCGGCGGATGGTCCCCGACCTCCTCGCCCTGGCGAAGGACTGGCGACCCGACGTGATCGTGCGCGACAGCTACGAGGTGGGCGGCGCGGTGGCCGCCGAGGTCCTCGGCGTGCCGCACGCCGCGCTCGACACCACCCCGCTGTACGACATGCGGCCGCTGCGCGACCTCATCACCGAGGAACTGGCACGGGCCCGCGAGGAGGCCGGTCTCGCCCCCGACCCCGAGGAGCGGATGCTCCACCGCCACCTGCACCTGTGCTGCGCCCCGCCCGGCTACCTCCACCCGGGGCAGTACCGGCCGCGCACCATGCGGGCCCTGCGGCCGATGCCCTTCGACCGGGCCGAGGACGAGGAGCTGCCCGCCTGGGTGGCCGGGCTGCCGGACCGCCCGACCGTCTACGTGACGTTCGGGACGATCGCGAACCGCTGGGTGCCCGGGGCCTTCCCCGGCCTGTTCGGCCGGGTGCTGGCCGCGTTCGACGGGGAGCCGGTGAACGTCATCGCCACCACCGACCGCGACAGCGATCCGGCGGAACTGGGGCCGCTCCCGGCGAACATCAGGGTCGAGCGCTACATCCCGCAGAGCCTGCTGCTGCCGCACTGCGCGCTCGCCGTCACCCACGGCGGGTTCAACACCGTCGTGGGGGCCCTGGACGCCGGCGTCCCGCAGGTGGTCATCCCCTTCCTCGGTGACCACCCCGACAACGCGCGCCGGGTCGAGGAACTGCGCATCGGCCGCTTCGTCGACCCGGCGACGCTGACGCCGGAAGCGGTGCGCGCCGCGGCGAGGGAGGTGCTGTCGGACGGGATCCACCGCGAGAACACCGAGCGCCTGCGGGCCGAACTGCGCGATCTCCCGGGGCCCGCCGAGGCGGTCGGACTGCTGGAGCTGCTGGCCGCGGGGGAGAGCCTGCCGGAGCACTGAGCGCGGCCCGCCGCCCCGCCCGGGGCCGCCGCTCTTCCGCCGGACGACGCCGGTCCCGTGACGGGCGGACGGCGGCAGGCCCGTGACCGGGACTCGGTCACGGGCCTGCCGCCTGCGTGCGGGGTGCCGGCCGGTGTCAGGCGGGCTTGCCCGCCGGTTCCTTCTCGGTGGACTGGGTCAGTTCCTGGAGCGCCGCTTCGACGTGCCGCTTGCGCAGCAGGGCGGCGAACAGGACGGCGCCGACGAGCAGCAGCAGGGCCCCGACCGCGAACGCGGCGCGGAATCCGGAGACCTGGGCCGCCAGTTGGGCAGCGGTGTCCGGGGAGGGGTTCTCGCCGAGCTGGGAGGCGGCCTGGCGTACCGCGATGGCCGACAGCACGGCGAGGCCCACCGCGCCGCCGATCTCCTGGACGGTCTGGTACAGGCCGGAGGCCAGACCGGCGTCCGACTCCGGCACGCCGGACGTGGCGAGCAGGGTGACGGGGACGAACGCGATGCCCAGGCCGACGGAGAGCATCAGCAGACCGGGCAGCAGGTCGCCGGCGTAACTGCCGTTCTCCGGCAGGCGGGACAGCAGCAGCATGCCGCCGGCCCCGAGCGCCAGACCCGTCGTACCGACCGGGACCGGTCCCAGCTTGCCGACCGTCGGCTGGGCGATGGTGGCGCCCACCATCACACCGATGGCGGCGGGCAGGAAGGCCAGGCCGGCCCGCAACGGGCTGTAGGCGAGGACGCCCTGGAGGTACAGGGAGGAGAAGAAGAACATGGAGAAGATGCCGGAGGTGAGCATCAGCAGGACGAGGTCGGCGACGGCCAGCGAACGGATCCGGAAGATCCCGAACCGGACGATCGGGGCGCGGCTGCGCAGGGAGGCCACCACGAACACGGCCAGCAGGACCGCCGTGCCGGCCGCCGCCAGCAGGGTGCGGCCGGAAGTCCAGCCCCACGCACCGCCGTTGCTCAGGGCGTACACGAGCAGCAGCAGGCCGCCGGTGATGCTGACCGCACCGACCACGTCGACCGACCGGTCGCCCTCGGTGACCCGGGAGTCGGGGATGAAGCGCGAGCCGAGCAGGACGGCGGCGCCGACCGGGATGTTGATGAAGAAGATCCAGTGCCAGGACAGCGAGGCGGTCAGCAGCCCGCCGAGGAGCAGGCCGAGCGCGCCGCCCGCCGCGGCGATGGTCCCCCATGCCGCCAGCGCCTTCGTCCGCAGCGAGGCGTCCTTGAAGGAGGTGTTGATGATGGAGAGTCCGGCGGGCGCGATCATCGCACCGGCCAGGCCCTGGACCCCGCGACCGACGATCAGTACGGTCGCGTCGGTCGCCAGGCCGTTGACCGCGGAGGAGACCGTGAACAGGACGACGCCGGCCAGCAGCAGCCGCTTGCGGCCGAAGAGGTCGCCGAGCCGGCCGTTGAGGATCAGGAAGCCGCCGAACATCAGCGCATAGACGTTCACGACCCACTGGAGGTCGCCCGGTGACATGTGGAGGCCGGAATTGATCGACGGCAGGGCCACGTTCACGATCGTCGCGTCCAGCACGACCATCAGGTCGGCGAGGCACAGGAACACGATGATCAGTGCGGGTCGGCCGCCCGGTCCGGACAGTGCTGGTGCAGGGCTCGACGAGGTGCCTTGGGCGGGTGAGGTGGTCACGGGCGCTCCTGACAGAACAGCAGGTCGGTGGACCCGGCGAGGCCGGTTCCGCGGGATCGTAACATCGTAAGCGGACCTCCTGGTCCGTTTATTCGAGACAGATGTGGACGGTGATGACGGGGGGTCGTGCGGGCGGTCGGGCCGGCGGTACCGGACGGGTGCCGCCGGCGGCGCGATGAAGGGGTGGTGGCGTGAAGGGGTGGGCGGGAGGGGCGGGTTGGAGTGGGCGGGGTGCGGATGGCGCCCCGGACATCGCCGGGGCGGGCCCGTCATGGTGCTCCGAGTGCCTCCACCGCCCGCCGGTAGTCGGCCGGCGAGGGCGCGGCCACGGCGTAGGGCCGGTCCGGGGCGCCGGGCGGCGGGGGGCGGAGCCCGTCGTAGATGACGTCGAGGTAGCGCTGCCACAGGTCGGGCTGGTCGGCGCGGAGCGGGGCGGCCGCCTGCCGGACGCCGCCGAGCAGCAGCATGACGTCCACGGTGGTGATGTCGGCCCGCACCGCGCCCTGGTCCCGGGCCCGGCGCAGTACGTCGGTCACCGCGTCGGTGAGCTTCTCCTCGGCCGCCAGCACGTCGGCGTGGGCGTGCGGGGCCAGCGAGAGCGACTCGAAGAACCCCCGGTCCGCGGCGTACAGGCGCGCCGCCGCCCGCATGAAGGAGTACAGGGCCCTCCCGGCGTCCTCGTCGTCGGCCAGGGTGAGGGTCAGCGCCGTCAGTTCCTCCAGCCGTTCGACGGCGATGGCGGCGACCAGCTGGTCCTTGGAGGAGAAGCAGCGGAACGCCGTCCCCTTGCCCAGGCCCGCCTCCCGGACGATCTGCGACACGGGGATGCCGAGGCCGCCCTCGGCGAACGAGCGGGCGGCCGCGTCGACGAGCAGCCGCTGGTTGCGGACGGCATCGGCGCGCGACCGCGTGGCCGGGGCGCCGGATGCGGAAGTGCTGGACACGGTGCGGGGTCCTCCCTGGTGGTGGGTTCCGGCCGGTCCCTCCCGCCGGACGGCGCGGGTCACCGGACCCGCCCGCCCGGCGGGAGGGACCCGCCGGTGGCTGAGGGCGCCCCGACCGCGTGCAGCAGGGGCTCCGCATCATGGTGCCTGACCGGGATCCGGCCCGGGGCGAGGACGCACACCGCTCCCGCGTACCCCTCCGCCGCCGGCAGGTCGGTCAGGAACACCCGGTCGGGCCGGGACCCGGGGAACCGGCGCAGCCGCGGCGGCTCGCCCGGGGGCCCCAGGTCGACCTCGGCGAGCGGCACCGTCAGCCCCACGCCGACGGCCTTGAGCAGCGCCTCCTTGCGCGCCCAGCAGCGGACGAACCCGGCCGCGTCCGAGGTGCCGGCGGCCTCCGCCGGGCCCAGGGTGGCGCCACCGCGGAAGTCCCGGCCGAGCCCGCCCGGTTCCTCCTCGACGTCCACCCCGACCGGTCCGGCCCGGGTCGCCGCCACCACCACGAACGCGCCGGAGTGGCTGGTCGACACGTGCAGCCCGGTCCCGGGCAGGACGGGCCTTCCGTGCTGCCCGGGGCACGAGGGGCAGAAGCGGTCCACGCCCACCGCGTCCGGCGCCGACCCGAGCGCCGCCGCCGCGACCGCCCGCAGCAGGACGGCTCCCAGGGCGGAGCGCTCCCGGTCGGCCGGGTTGCGAAAACGCCGCAGTCGCTCGTGCTCCGTCGCACTCAGCACGCTCAGGTGTTCCGCCCGCAACCAGTCCGTCCGGGCCCACCAGACGTCGCAGGGCGCGCCGTCCACGGGAGCGGTTACCGTTGCGGCTGCTGCGCGAGCAGGACCGGTACGCCTCCCACGATCGGGAAGTCCCGGGCGCAGTCCAGGCAGGTCAGCGCCCCGGCTCCGGCGTCGTGCCGCAGGCCGGCGTCGGGGTGGTCGGGGCAGCCGAGTACGTCGAGCAGGGCGGGGTCGAGTGCCATCGGATCTCTCCTCGTGGTGGATCGGCGGTCGGGTGCGGCGGCCGGACGGCCCGGCCGGGCCGGGCGGCCGGACGGGTCAGGACGGCGGGCCGGGTCAGGACGGCGGGCCGGACGCGGGACGGCCGTGGCGGGCCCGCAGTTCGCGTTTGAGGACCTTGCCGAGGAAGCTGCGGGGCAGGGCGCCGGTGAGGACGTAGTGGGCCGGTACCTCCGGCTTGCGCAACCGGGCCTCGGCGAAGGCCCGGACCGCGGGGAGTCGGTCGGGTGAGGTCAGGACCAGGACCGCGGTGACGGCCTGGCCGAGTTCCGGGTCCGGCGTGCCGATCACCGCCACCTCCTTGACGTCCGGGTGCTCGTACAGCTCGGCCTCGACGGCGATGCTGGATATCAGGGCGCCGCCGGAGCGCACCGCGTCCGCGGACCGGTCGAAGAAGGTGAGTTCGCCGTGCTCGTCCACCCGCCCGAGGTCGGTCATCCGGGTCCAGTCGCCGATGTTGAAGCGCTGGTCGAGGTCGGTGTCGAGGTAGCGGCGCTTCGGTGCGGCGGTGCGCATCCAGATCTCGCCGACCTCTCCGGCCGGCAGGGGCTGCTGGTCCTCCCCGGTGATCTGCAGTTCGGTCCCGTGCGCGGGCCGGCCCATGGAGAGCGGCTTCTCCGGGTCGAACAGGTGGAGGGTGACGGCCGGTGAGGCCTCCAGCGAGGTGTAGGCCATCGCCAGGCAGGCGCCGGGGAGCGCGGCCAGCAGATCGCGGGCCACGGCCGGCGGGAAGGCGGACGATGCGGTGGTCACGGTGTGGACGCTGCTGAGGTCGTGCCGCTCGTGCACCCGCGCCCGTACGAGCGCCAGGGCGGTCGCCGGCGTGATCATGATGGATCCGCAGGCGTACCGGGTGATCAGCGTGGCGATCTGCTCCGGGTCCTCGGGCGGGGCGACCAGCAGGATGCTGCGGGACAGCAGCGGCAGCGAGGTCGTGCCCTGGCTGGAGGAGGTGCCCAACGGCATCGCGGCCAGCAGGTGGTCCGCGTTGCCGAGGGTGTCGATGGTGGGCTTGGCCCGCCCGAAGAGCATGTTCGCGTGGGTGACCGTGATGGCCTTGGCTCGGCCGGTCGTTCCCGACGTGTAGAGGATGTCGGCTATGCCGTCGATCCGCGGCGCGGCGGCCACCGGCGGCTCGTGCCGCCCCGTGTCCAGGGTCTCCAGGGTGGCCGTCCAGCCGCTGGAGCCCGCCGGCGGGGTCAGCGCGGAGCCGTGCAGGATGCCGTTCACCCCGCACTCGGCCAGCCGGTGCGCGATCTCGTCGGCCGGCATCGTGTCGTTGAGGTGCAGGGTGGTCGCACCGACCCGCTGCGCCGCGTGGTAGGCGACCGCGTAGTCGATCCAGTCGAGCCCGCCGAAGTACAGGGCGATCCGCCGCAGGCGCGGCTCCTTGAAGCCCAGCAGGCCGTGCGCCGCGGCGTCGGCGCGCCGGTCCCACTCCCCGAAGGTCAGCGGCTCCAGGCCGTCGACGACGATCGCGACGCCCTGCGGATCGGTGGCCGCGCGCTCGCGCAGCAGGTCGGTGAGCGTGCCGCCGGGTGCGCCGTCCGAAGGGCCGGTCTGCGGCCGTCCGGTACTCGTGCTGGATCCCATGTCCGCCCCCCGGCCCTTCAGTTCTTCGCCAGCACGGTGAGCGGGACCCGCCACACCTGGTGCCGCTCGCGGTCCGGGTCCGGCAGCGCCCGCAGCGCCGCGACCACCGGGACGACCAGACGCTGCCAGTCCGCGTCGCCGACGTCCTTGAGGTAGGACCAGACCCGGCCCGCGATGCTGTCCGCGTACTGGTTCGGTGTCAGGTCGATCTCGTACGGGTTGACCGAGGCCTCCTCCAGCACCCGCAGCCCCGCCTTGGCGGCGGCCTTGGCGAGCCGTTCCGGGGTGTCGGGCACCGTGGGCTTGAGCACGTCCAGCGGCGCCTCCGCCGCCACCAGGTCGTCGGGCTCGGCGACCGGGACGCCGTGCACGGTGACCAGGCGGCCGCCGGGGGCGAGCACCCGGGCGGTCTCCGCGAGCACGCGGTCCATGTCGTCCACCACGTGCAGCACGTGCACCATGATCACGTTGGGCAGGGAGCCGGAGGCGAACGGCAGGTGCCGGGCGTTGCCGACCACCACCCTTCCGTTCAGGCGGCTTTCGGCCCGGGCGGCCATCTGCGGCGCGACGTCCACGCCGAGGACCGAGTGGCCGAGCTCCGTGAGGCCCACGTCGACCAGGCCGGTACCCAGGCCGATGTCGAGGACGGGGCCGGGAAGCAGATGCGGCGAGAGGTCCTCGGCGGCCTTGCGGCCTCGCTCCAGGCCGCCGTGGTAGGCGTCGTAGTCGTCGGCGTCCTTGTCGAACCGGAGGGACTCGCTGGTGACAGAGGTCATGAAGGCGCACTCCAATCATGGGGCCGACGGGGCCCGCGGGGTGCCGCGGCCGACGTCCCGAGCCAAGAGGACCGAGCGGTCCGCTTGGCCCGGGAGTCTAGTCGATCCGGTGCCGGGGGGCGTTGCCCAAGATTGAGCAGAGCCCGGTTTCCCGGCCCGGCTAGCGTGGCCGCACTGCGGAATCGGGCGTGCGGATCGGCCGCCGGTGCAATCCGCCGAACCAGGCAGAAGGGAATTCCTCCTCATGGCATGGTCGTTCATTCCCCCGGCAGCCCGACAGGTCGCCGAACCCCCCGAGCAGTTGCTGCACACCGGCAATTCCGGACTCATCATCCACCGGGTCGGACAGCTCGCCTACGAATTCCGTACCGAGGGCCGGTCATTCGCGCGGGACTTGCAATTCTTCACCAACAAGGCGCTGCACCCGAATGCCACCACCCTGGTCTACGAGGAGTTGTTCGGAACGCAGGACCGACTGCACTGGCTCATCCACATGCGGGCCCCCAACGACTACGGCCAGCTGCTGGAAATGGTCGACCACGACACGGAGTTCCAGGAGGTCGCCAGCTCCGACCGGCTCGCCGACCAGGGCGGCGGCAACTGGGAGCGGATGTTCCTCCAGGGGTCCTTCCACGAGAAGGTGATCGTCCCCCAGCACGGGCTCACGCACGCCCACGAAGAGGCGGACCTGGGGGGCCTGTTCGCGGTGCCGGCCCGCTTCCAGACCGGCCAGCTCCCGGAAGAGCAGCTCAACAGCGCCAACGCCGGCGTGATCATCCACCGCACCGGGCAGGTCAAGTTCGAATACCGCAAGGAGGGACGGAACTTCGCCTTCGCCTGGCTCAGCCGCATCAACGAGAAGCTGGCCGGGCGCGCCACCGTGTTCCTCTACGAGGAGCAGTGGGGCACCCAGGACCGCATCCACTGGATGATCCACCTGCGCGGTCTCGACGACTACCGCCTCATCGTCGAACTGGAGCGCGAGGATCCGAAGTTCCGCGAGATCCTGACGGGGGAGCGGATCCCCGCCGGCCGCGGCGGCGGCACCTGGGGCCGGATGTTCCTGGACGGCAGCCTCCGCGAGACGGTCCTCGTACCGCACCACGCGGGCACGGACCGCTAGATGCAGGTCGGCATCGAGGCGGTCAACGCCTACGTCGGCAGGGCCTCGCTGGACGTGCGCACGCTCTTCGAGGCACGCGGGCTGGACATGCGCCGCTTCGGGAACCTGATGATGCGGCAGAAGTCGGTCAACCTGCCCTGCGAGGACGCCGTCACCAACGCCGTCAACGCGGCCAAGCCGCTGGTCGACGCGCTGTCACCGGCCGAACGCGACCGCATCGAACTGGTCGTCGTGGGCACCGAGTCCGGGCTGGACTACGGCAAACCGCTCAGCACCTACGTGCACGACGCGCTCGGACTGGGCCGCCGATGCCGGTCCTTCGAGACCAAGCACGCCTGCTACGGCGGCACCGCGGCCCTGCGCTCGGCCGCGGCCCTCCTCGAAGTCGGCGCGGACCCCGACGCCAAGGCGCTGGTCATCGCCGCCGACGCGGCCAGCGCCGCCGCCCGCGACACCTACTGGGAACCCTCCCAGGGCGCCGGGGCGGTGGCGATGCTCGTCGGCGGCCGGCCGAGGATCCTCGCCCTCGACCCGGGTGCCAGCGGCTTCTACAGCTACGAGGTGATGGACACCCTGCGCCCCCGCCCGGACCTCGAAGCCGGCGACTCCGACCTCTCGCTGCTCTCCTACCTGGCCTGCCTGGAGCACAGCTACCGGCACTACGCGGAGCGCGTGGTCGGGGCCGACATCGTCACCACCTTCGACCGGCTCGTCCTGCACACCCCCTTCGCCGGCATGGTGCGGGCCGCGCACCGCACCATGCTGCGCAAGCTCAAGGGCTACGGGACGGCCGCCGTCGAGGCCGACTTCGAGCAGCGCACCGCCGCCTCGCTCGCGTACTGCTCCCGGGTCGGCAACGTCTACTCCGCCGCCCTCTACCTCGCCCTGTGCTCGCTCATCGACCAGGACGGGCCGCAGGCCGGCCCCCGCCGGGTCGGGATGTTCTCGTACGGCTCAGGCTGCGCCTCGGAGTTCTACAGCGGGGTGGTGCCCGAGGGCGCCGGCGCGGAACTCGCCGCCCTGGGCATCGGCGCCGCCATCGAGGACCGCTACCCGCTCTCGATGCCCGAGTACGAGACGCTCGCGGACGGCGGCTCCCTGCGCATGGCGGGCGTACGCGACCAGCGCTTCGACCCGGCCGGCTACGGGCCGGTCTACGAGAAGGGCTTCGCCGGCCGCGGGTTCCTCGTCCTGGACGAGATCAGCGCCTTCCACCGGAGGTACCGGTGGAGCTGACGGGAACCGCATCCCAGGGACCGGCCGGCGGGCGGACGCTGCGCGTGGAGGAGGACCGGGGACGGGGCCGGCTGACCGTGACGCTCACCCGGCCCGCGGAGCGCAACAGCATCACCCCCGAGCTGATCGCGGAGCTCGGCGCCGCGCTCGACCTCGCCGAACGGACCGGGGACTGCAGGGTGGTCGTCCTGCGGGCCGAGGGCGACACCTTCTGCAGCGGCATGGACCTCTCCGGGGTGGCGGCCGCCGACGCCGGGCAGACGGGGTCGGACGCCGGGCGGGCGGGGGTCGGCTCCGGGCAGGTGGGGGCCGACGCCGGGCGGCCGGGGACCGGCGCCGAGCAGGCGGGTGTGGGCGCCGGGCGGGCCGGGCCGGACGACCGGCGCGCGGACGTCCCGGACACCCGCAAGGGCGGCGAGGACTACTTCGCCCTCCTGGAGCGGCTCACCACCATCGGCAGGATCGTGGTGGCGCAGGTGGACGGCCACGCGGTCGGCGGCGGCGTGGGGCTGGTCGCCGCCAGCGACTTCGTGCACGCCACCGACCGCAGCCGGTTCAGCCTCCCCGAGGCGCTCTGGGGGCTGCTGCCCTGCTCCGTCCTGCCCTTCCTGATCCGGCGGGTCGGCTTCCAGCGGGCCTACGCGATGGCGCTCGGCACCCTGCCGGTCGCCGCCCGGGAGGCCGCCGTCCACGGGCTCGTCGACGAACTCGCCGAAGACCCCGGACCGGCGCTGCGCCGGCTGCTCTTCCGCGCCTCGAAGCTGGACCCCGCGACGGTCGCCGACCTCAAGCGCTACATGCGCCGGCTGTGGATCGTCGACGAGCACACCCGGCAGACCGCGGTGGAGGAGTTCGTCCGCCTGATGTCCTCGGACCGCGTCCGCGACCGGATCGCCGGCTTCGCCGACCTCGCCGCCGGGCCGGGCCGGGACCTCCCCCCCGCCGCCCCGCGCTGACCGGGGCCGGGTCTTCTCGGATCAGCGCCCCGGCCGTTCCATCCGACTCACCGACGACGAGGAGGGCACAGTTGCGTGCCTGGATATTCCCGGGGCAGGGATCGCACCGCAGGGGCATGGGCGCGGGCCTGACCGACCGCCACCGCGACCTGGTGGAGTCCGCCGACGCCGTCCTCGGCTTCCCCCTCGCGCCGCTCCTGCTCGACGACCCCGACCAGCGGCTGGGTGACACCCGCTACGCCCAGCCGGCCCTCTTCGTGGTGGAGGCGCTCACCGTGCTGTCCGCCCGCGCGGACGGCGAGCCCGAGCCGGACGTGCTGGCGGGCCACAGCCTCGGGGAGTACGCGGCCCTGTTCGCGGCGGGCTGCTTCGACTTCGAGACCGGGGTGTGCCTGGTCAAGCGCCGCGGCGAGCTGATGGCCGGAGACGGGGACGGCGGGATGCTGGCCGTCGTCGGACTGTCCGCCGAGCGGCTGGCGGAGGCGCTGACCCGGTACGGCGCGGACGCGGTCGACATCGCCAACCACAACGCGCGGACCCAGGTGGTCCTGTCCGGCCCGGCGGATCAGCTGCGGACGGTGGCGGCCCGGCTCCGCGAGGACGGGGCGGCCAGGACGGTGCCGCTGGCCGTCCGCACGGCCTTCCACTCCCGGTACATGCGGGACGCCGCCACCGCCTTCGCCCGGTTCCTGACCGGGTTCACGCTGAGGCCGCCCGCCCTGCCGGTGATCGCCAACGTGACCGCCGCGCCGTACGGGGACGACGTCGCCGCGCTGCTGGCCCGGCAGATCGCCGAACCCGTGCTCTGGACCCAGACCATGGACCGGCTGCTCGGCCTCGGGGTCCGCGAGGTGACCGAGCGGGGCCCGGGCACCGCGCTGGCCGGGCTCTGGAAGACGGCCCTGAAGGACGCCCCGGCGGTGGACGAGGCGACGACGGGGTCGGTGGCGACGACGAGGCCGGCGGCGCCACGGCCGCAGCCGTCGGTGCAGTCATCGGACGGGCCGCAGCCGCAGCCGTCGGTGTCCGGCCGTCCCGCCGTGTTCCGGGCGGAGGGTCTCGGCAGTGCCGAGTTCCGCCAGGACCACCGCGTCCGGGCCGCCTACCTGGCCGGGTCGATGTACAAGGGCATCTCCTCGGCCGAGCTGGTGCTGCGCATGGGCCGCGCGGGCCTCCTGGGCTTCCTCGGCACCGGCGGGCTGGGCCTCGACCGGATCGCGCGGGACCTCGAACGGCTGACCCGGGAGTCCGGCCCCGACCGCCCCTACGGCGTCAACCTGCTGCACACGCCCGCCGATCCGGGGCGGGAGGACGCGGTCGCCGCGCTCTGCGTGCGCTACGGCGTCCGCAGCGTCGAGGCCGCGGGTTTCACGCGGATCACCCCGGCCCTGGTCCGGGCGCGGTTCGCCGGAGCGGGCCGGGACGCGGCGGGCCGGCCCTCGCCGGGCCGGCACCTGGTGGCCAAGGTCTCCCGGCCGGAGGTCGCCCGGGCCTTCCTCGCCCCCGCGCCCGCGGCCGTCGTCGACCGGCTGCTGGCGCAGGGCGGGCTCACGCCGGAGGAGGCCCTCATCGCCCGGGAACTGCCCGTCAGCGGCGACCTGTGCGTGGAGTCGGACTCGGGGGGCCACACGGACGGCGGGGTGGCGCTCGCCCTGCTGCCGACCATCGCCAGGCTGCGGGACCGGGCCGGCGCCGAGTACGGCTACCACCGGCCGGTCCGGGTCGGTGCCGCCGGGGGGCTCGGCACCCCCGAGGCGGTGGCGGCGGTGTTCCTGCTCGGCGCCGATTTCGTGCTGACGGGCTCGGTCAACCAGTGCTCGCCCGAAGCGGGCACCGCCGAGACCGTCAAGGAGATGCTGGCCGGGCTGGACGTCCAGGACACCACCTACGCACCGGCCGGCGACATGTTCGAACTGGGGGCACGGGTCCAGGTGGTGCGCCGCGGCACGCTGTTCCCGGCCCGCGCCAACAAGCTGTACCAGCTGTACCGGCAGTACGGCGCCCTGGAAGAGCTGGACGAGCGGACCAGGGCGTCGTTGGAGGAGCAGTGCTTCGGGCGCCCCGTCGAGGAGGTGTGGCGCGAGACGCGGGCGCACCTCGCGCGGACCGACCCCGAGGAGCTGGCCCGGGCCGGCCGCAGCGACCGGCACCGGATGGCCCTGGTCTTCCGGTGGTACTTCGTCCACTCGACCAGGCTGGCCATGCACGGCACACCGGACCAGCAGGTCAACTACCAGATCCACTGCGGCCCGGCGATGGGCGCGTTCAACCAGTTCGTCGCCGGGACCGAGCTCGCGGACTGGCGCCACCGCCACGTGGACGTGATCGCCGACCGGCTGATGACGGGAGCCGCGTCCATTTTGACGGATCGGACACACGCGATCCTGCGTGCGCAATTCTGAGCAGGAAGTGTCACCCCGGCTCCATAGTCTCTGACTGGGGAATTTCCGGAACGTTCCCGGCGGCTTTCGCCGGGTTTTCGATCAGGAGGGTTTTCATGACCGCAGCGGAGACCGGGGAATCCACGGACGAGGTCGGGGCGGTCGTGGCGCCGGCCGGTCACCAGACCGTCCTCGCGCCGGAGAAGATCCTGCACTCCGGGAACTCCGGAATGATCGTCGAGCGCACCGCCCAGGTCCGCAGCGAATTCCACTCGGAATCCAGGGAGTTCGCCCGGGAACTCGCCGAATACATCAACACCTCCCAGGAGGGCGTGGCGAGCGTCTTCGTCTACGAGGAGACCTTCGGCACCAAGGACCTGGTGCACTGGCTGATCCACCTGAAGTCCATGGACGCCTACGAGACGCTGGTCCGGATGGGCAGCCGGGACGAGGACTACCGCGGTCTGTTCGGCAAGGCCCGCATCGACGAGAGCAAGGGCGGCGGCGGCTGGGCCCGGATGTTCGTCGACGGAACCTTGCGGGAGTCGGTGCTGCTGCCCCAGTTCTGGGGCATGTACGGAACCGCCGTGGACGGCACCCTGGAACGGCAGAGCGCGGTGTTCCAGCAGGCCGGCACCGCGGTCTCGCTCCCGCCGGCCCGGCACCAGACCTCGCAGCCCGACGACCTGCTCCTGCACACCGCGAACGCGGGCATCGTGATCCACCGCACCGCCCAGATCATCTACGACTTCCGCTCCGAGGCCCGCCAGTTCGCCCGCGAGGCCGCCGAGGCGATCAACGACAACCTGGCGGGCGAGGCCACCGTGCTCCTCTACGAGGACGCCTTCGGCCCGATGGACCGCATCCACTGGTTGATCCACATGCGCTCGCTGGGCACCTACCAGCGGCTGCTCCAGCTGCACGTCCAGGACGAGAGCGTCCGCGACATCTTCTTCCGGGAGCGGGCGCCGGAGAAGGGCGCCGGCGGCACCTGGGCGCGGATGTTCGTCCAGGGCTCCTTCCAGGACGTCGCCCTGACACCACACCACTGGGGTCTGTACGCCACGCACCTGCCCCCGGCGCGCTGAACCCACTCACCCCCGGACCAGGAGGTGTCGGCCATGAGCGGCCGAAGTCTGCACGAGATCTTTCACGACAGGGCCCGCGAGGCGCCCGGGCGGATCGCCGTCACGGCGGCGGGCGAAGAGCTGACCTACGGCGAACTCGACGCCCGCGCCGAGGCGCTGGCCGTCCGGCTCACGGCCGGAGGAGTGCGCCCCGGCGTGCTCGTCGGGCTCAGCGCCCACCGCGGCACCGAGCTCGTGGTCGGCCTGCTCGGCATCCTCAAGGCCGGCGGCGCCTACGTACCGCTCGACCCCGACTATCCGGCGCCCCGGCTGCTCCACCTGCTCGAGGACACCGGGGTACGGATCGTGGTGGCCACCGCCGAGGCCGCGAAGGCGCTCCCCGACGCGCTGGCCGCCGAGGTCGTGCCGGTCACCGCCGGTACGCCGATCACGCCCGCGGGCACCGGACCCGGTGGCACCGGACCGGGCGGGACCGCCGACAGCGGCCGCGCGGCCGTCTCCGGCAGCGACCTCGCCTACGTGATCCACACCTCGGGCTCGACCGGACTGCCCAAGGGCGTCCTGGTCGAACACCGGCAGGTGGTGCGGCTGTTCAGCGCCACCCGGGACTGGTTCGGCTTCGGCCCGGACGACGTCTGGACCCTGTTCCACTCCGTCAGTTTCGACTTCTCCGTCTGGGAGATCTGGGGCGCCCTGCTGCACGGCGGCCGCCTGGTCGTCGTCGACAAGGACCTCACCCGCAGACCCGCCGACCTGCACGCACTGCTGCGCGCCGAGCGGGTCACGGTGCTCAACCAGACGCCCTCCGCCTTCCGCCAGCTCGCCGCCGCCGACGCGGACCACGACGGACCGGACGGTCTCGCCCTGCGCCTGGTGGTGTTCGGCGGCGAACGCCTCGACGTGCGCGATCTCGCCGGCTGGCTGGAGCGGCACGGGGACCGGCGGCCGCGGCTGGTGAACATGTACGGCATCACCGAGACATGCGTGCACGCCAGTTACCGGCCGATCACCGCCGCGGACCTGGACACACCCGAGCACAGTCCGATCGGAGTCCCGCTGCCCGACATGGACTTCGTCCTGGTCGGCGCGGACGGCGCGGCCGTGCCCGACGGCACCCCCGGCGAACTGCTGGTCTCCGGCGCCGGGGTGGCCCGCGGCTACCTCGACCGCCCGGAGCTGACCGCCGAGCGCTTCACCTCCGAGTCCTTCGGCGGCGGCCCCGTCACCCGCTACTACCGATCGGGCGACCGCGCGGTCCGCACCGCGGACGGCGACCTGCACTACCTCGGCCGCCTCGACGACCAGCTCAAGGTGCGCGGATTCCGGATCGAGCCGCGCGAGGTCGAGCACTTCCTGACCGGCCACCCGAGGGTCCGCTCCGCCGTGGTCGTCGCCCACGACTACGACGGCGACCTCCGCCTCGCCGCCTTCGTCGTACCCGAGAGCGGGCCGGAGGCCGGCCCGCGGACCGGGCCGGGCTCCGACCCGGTCCCGCCGACCGGGCCCGACTCCGACCCGGCCGCCCTGCCCGCCGTCCTCGCCGCCTACGCCGCCGCGGGCCTGCCCGCCCATCTGCGGCCCTCGGTCCACCGGGTGGTCGACTCCGTGCCGCTCACCCCGCAGGGCAAGACCGACCGGGAGGCCCTGCGCCGGCTCCTGGACGAGGAACCGCCCCCGGCGCCCCCGGCGCACGACCCACAGGCCGCCGCCACCGCGGTCACCGCCGTCACCGCCATCGTCCACGAGGTCCTGCGCGGCCCGCGGCCGCCGGCGGCCCACGTCGACCTCTTCGACACCGGCGCCACCTCGCTCGCGTTCGTCCGGATCATCGCGCAGGTCAACCAGCGCTTCGGGCTGCGTCTGACGGGCGCAGAGCTCGGCGGCGAGGCGACCGTCGCCCGGCTGGCCGCCTGCGTGGAGGAGCGGACGGGACGGCACCCCGGGCAGGACGGCGCCGCACACGACCACCAGGTGAAGGAGCAGTCATGACCCAGGCCGGAGCGGGCGGTGCGTTCGCACTGTCCGAGAAGGAGCTGGAGAGCTTCCGTACCAACGGATTCTTCGGCCCGTTCAAGGTGTACGAGCCCGAGGAGATGACCGCCGAGTGGCGGCGCGAGCGGCTGAGCCTGATGGACCGCTCGATGGCGGTCTACGGCGACGAGGCCGCCTCCTCGGGCAACACCAACATCTCCAACTACGACCGCCACCTCGACTCGGACTTCCTGGCCGACCACATCGGCCGGGCGCCGATCGTGGACCGCGTGGTCGGCGCCCTCGGCCCGGACGTCCTGTGCTGGCGCACCGAGTTCTTCCCCAAGTACCCCGGCGACGAGGGCACCGACTGGCACCAGGCGGACACCTTCGCCAACGCCTCCGGCGAGCCGCAGATCCTGTGGCCCGACGAGTTCAAGGAGTTCGGCGGGACCATCACCGTCTGGACCGCCTTCACCGAGGCCACCGTCGACAACGGCTGCCTGCAGTTCATCCCCGGCTCCCACCAGCAGATGAACTACGACGAGACCAAGAAGATGCACTACGACCCGGACCGGATCAACCAGGAGAGCAAGGGCGGCACCCGGCGCGGCTTCTTCGGCTACGACTACCGCGAGCTGCAGAAGGACGAGAACTTCGTCCCCGACGAGAGCAAGGCCGTCTCGATGGTGATGAAGCCCGGTGAGGCCATCATGTTCTGGTCCACCCTGATGCACGCCTCGCACCCCAACGACGGCCCCGAGCAGCAGATGCGCATGGGTTTCGCCTCCCGCTACGTGCCCACGTCGGTCCGGATCTACCCGGACACCGAGGACATCGAGGAGTACGGCGGGCGGGTCTCCCTGGAGCGCTACGGCGCCGTCCTGGTCGCCGGGCAGGACCGCTACGGACACAACAGGCTCGTGGACCGCACCACCCGGGGCCATGTCTTCCGGGCCGACTGACGGCGCCGCCGGGGCGGGCCGCCGGCCCGCCCCGGCCACCGCGATCGCCGGGCTCGCCCGGGCGGTGCTCTCCCTCGGGCCGCTGCTCGCCGTGCTGCCGCCCGTCACGGTCCCCGCCGGACGCCGTGCGGGGGCCGTCCGCCCCCTGCTGGAGGCGGTCACCGGGCGGCTGGGCTCCCCGGCCATCGCGGTGGCCGCCGCACCGGGGCGGCCGGACCCCTTCACCCGGGTGGTGGCGGAGCGGCTGGACCTGGACCGGCTCCCCTACGACGAGGACGGCCGGGTGCCGGGCACCGACCGGATCGCCGATGTCGCCGCCGTCGTCGACGACGTCGCGGCCGCGGACTTCGGAAGGTTCTGCGCCCGGCTGGACACCAAGGCACCGGACGGCACACCGCTGCGCGTGCACACCGCGGGGCGGTCCGCGCGGCAGGCGGTGGTACTGGCCCTCGCCCCCGGCATGCCGGCCCGGCTGGCCGAGCGGTGGATCCGCGAACTCGCCCGCACGCACTACGTGGTGACCTGGGAGAGCCGGGGCCTGTTCGCGGACCCGCACGCACCGGACCCGGCCGGCTACGGAGTGAGCGCCCAGGCCGAGGACCTGCTGGCCGCGATGGACCGGGCCGGCGCCGCCCGGGCGCACGTGGTGGGCCTGTGCGGCGGAGCCGTGCCGGCCGTCGCCGCCGCCCGCCTCCACCCGGACCGGATCACCTCGCTCAGCCTGTGGCACGGCGACGTCGACCTCGGCCCGGACAGCCCCAAGACCGACCACCAGCGCAATCTCCAGGCGCTCCTCGCGATGGCCTGCTCCGATCCGGGGCTGGCCGCCACGATCCACGAGACGCTTCTCCGGTCGATGGGGGACAACGTCCCCGCCGACCTCGCCCACCTGGTGCTCTACCCCTACGCCACGGTCGAACTGTTCCGCCGCTACGCGGAGTTGAACACGGCCGTCATGGGGGAGGACCTCCGCCCCCGCCTCGCCGGACTGAACGTGCCGGCCCTCGTCGTGACCAGCGCGGACGACGACACCGCCCACCCGGGCGGTTCCGCTCGGGTGGCGGCCGCGCTGCCGGGCTCGGTGAGCCTGGTCCGCCCGCACGGCGACCACATCTCGGTGTTCCGGGGCGAACCCGAGCTGTTCGAGGCCCTGGCCGCGTTCCTCGCCGAGCATCCGGTCTGAACTCCCGACACCTCGGCCCGCGCACCCGCCGGAGCCCGCCCCGGCCACCCGGCCGGGGCGCCCCGCGCCCGCCGGCCCGGTCCTGCCGCACCACCGGCCCCACCGAGCCGCGCACCGCACAGCCCCGCCCCGCCGCGAAGGAGGAACCCATGAACCGCGATCAGATCACCCGATCGGTCGTCCGCCTCGTCGGCGAGGTCAGGCCGGGCGGCGGGGAGCTGTCCCTGGACGCACCGCTGCGCGAGCAGGGTCTCGCGTCCCTGGCGGCGACCCGGCTGGTGCTCGGCATCGAGGCCGCCCACGGCGTGCGGATCGCCGTCGACTGGCTCGGGGCCGGGGCCACCACCCGCCAGCTCATCGACAAGGTCGCCTCCTCGGTCCCGCCGGACCCCGCCCAGCCGAAGGCCCCCGCTCCGGCGGAGGCCGGGCCGGCCGCGGCACCGCCGGACCGGGCGGGAAGCGGGGAACCGCTCCCGCTCACCCCCGTGCAGCAGGCCTACCTGGTCGGCCGGGACCCCGACCTCGGCGCGGACCAGGTCGGCTGCCGGCTGTACCGGGAGTTCGCGCTGCCCGGCCTGGACCCCCGTCGGCTCATGGCGGCCTGGCGGCGGGTGGTGGCGCACCACGACATCCTGCGCGTCCGGATCGACGAGGACGGCCGCCAGCACATCGCCCCGAGCCCGCCCGTCGCAGCAGTCGGACACGACGGCCCCGCGGACGGCGCCCCCGCGGACGACATCCCCGTGCACGACCTCGCCACCGCGGAACCGCAGGTCTTCGCCCGGCACGTACGGGACGTCCGCGCCCGCCTGGCGGACCCGGAGCGGCACCGGGCGGCCGGCTGGCCGCCGTACACCGTCGAGGTGTCGCTGGGCCCGGACGGGGCGGGCCTAATCCACCTCGACATCGACGCCGTGCTGACGGACGGCCACGGGCTCGCGGTCCTCCTCGACCACTGGTGGCTCGGCTACGAGCGGCCCGGCACCCCGCTGCCCGCCTCCGCCGTCCCGCTGCGCGAGGCCCTCATGACCCTGCACGCACGGCGCTCGACCCCCGCCCACCGGGAGGACCTGGACTACTGGTGCGACCGGCTCGCCGGCCCGACGGCCGCCCCGGCGGCGGCCCGGACACGGCCCGAGGAACGCCCCGGCGGCCATCCGCGCCGCTCGCTCGGCGCCGCCCTCACCCCGGCGCAGTGGCGGGCCCTCAAGGAGCACGCCGCCGGCCTGGCGGTGTCGCCCACGGCCCTGGTGCTCACCGCCTTCGCCGAGGTGCTGGAGGCCGACGCGCCCGGCGAACCGTTCACCCTGGTGCTGACCACCTCCGACCGGGTACGGCTGCCCGCCGGCGCCGAGAGCCTCGTCGGCCCGTTCACCTCCACCGCGCTGCTCGCCGTCACCCCGCTGCCCGACCGCACCTTCGACGAGGCCGCCCGCGCGCTGCACGACCGGCTCTGGGCCGACCTCGCCCACACCGGTGTCTCCGGCGTGGAGGTCCTGCGGGAACTGCGTTCCCGGGACCGCTCGAGACCGCGGCCCGCGCTGCCCGTGGTCTTCACCAGTCTGCTGGACACCGGCACGGGGGGCGGGACGGCCGGGCTCACCGGGCACCTGGTGCACGCCGCCAGCCGCACCGCCGGCGTCGCGCTCGACCACCAGATGTGGGAGGCGGACGGGGCCCTGCACTACCGCTGGGACGTGGCCGACACCCTGCTGGCCCCCGGCGCCGCCGACACCCTCTTCACCGCCCTGGGCAACACCCTGCGCGACCTCGCCTCGGGAGCGGGCGCGGACGGGGAGACCCGGCCGCTCAACCAGCTCCAGCAGGCCTACTACGTCGCCCGCGCCCAGGGCGCCGGCCCCTGGGACGGCTGCCAGGTCTACCACGCCTTCGAGCTCGACCACCTCGACATCGGCCGCCTGGAGGACACCTGGCACGCCATGACCGAGCGGTACGACGTGCTCCGCAGCCACGTGTCCCACGACGGAGAGCTGCACGTGCGCCGGACGGCCGGTCCCCGCCGCCGGATCCCGGTCGTCGACCTCGCCGGCCTCCCCGGCGAGGATGCGCCCGGCGTCACCGGCGTCACCGGCGTCACCGGCGGCGCGGCCGTCGAGGACGCCTTCCGCGACCGGATGGCCGGAACGGCCTTCGCACTCGGCCGCTGGCCCCAGTTCGACCTGCGGGTCACGCGCGCGGCGCCGGGGCGGGCCACGCTGCACTGCGCCATCGACCTGGCGGTGGTCGACGGCCGCAGCCTGCACCTGCTGCTGCGCGAACTGGTCACCGCATACGCCGCAGACGCGAGCCCGAGCGGCCGCCGGACCGCGCCCGCCCTGCCCGCCTCCGGGTACGCCGCACCCGCCGCACGCCCCGGCCCGCCCGACCCGGCGGCCGTCGCCTACTGGCGCGAGCGCTTCACCGGCCTGCCCGCGGGACCGGCCCCGGCCGGCGGCGCCGAGCGCCGCCGCACCCGCCGCTCGGGAGTCCTGACCGGCTGGCGGCGGATCCGGGCCGCGGTGGAGGACCGCGGCCTGACGCCCGACGCGGCCCTGCTCGCCGTCCTCACCGAAGCCCTGGCCACCCGCGTGGACGGCGACTTCACGGTGGTGGCCGCCCGCTGGCACCCGGACGACGAGCACCGCCGCCCGGGCGAGCACACCCGGCTCAGCTGGCTCGACCACGGGCCGGCCGGGCTGTCGCTCGCCGACCGCGCCGCCGCCCACCAGCACCGGATGGACCAGGACGACACCCGCGGCGCGGGCGCGGACGGACTCGCCGAACTGCGCCGCGTCGTCATGCGCGAGCGGGCCGGCGCCGGGCCGGCCTTCCCCGTCGTCCACACCGGCCTGCTCGAACTGACCGACCAGACGCCCCCGTCCGGCGTACGGAGCGGACGCTGGATGACGTACACGCCCGACGTCTGCCTGGACAGCATCTGCGTCGAGGAGGGCGACACACTGCGCTACCACTGGGACACCGTGCCCGGCGACTTCGCCCCGGGCGACGTGGAGGCGATGTTCACCGCGTACGGCCGTCTGCTGGACGGCCTCGGCGAAGCCTTGGCGGCGCCCGCCGCCGGGCCGGCCGAACTGCCCGGGCCGGCCGAACTGCCCGGGCCGGCGGGCACGCGGGCGGTGCTCGGCCCGGAGGAACGCGAACTGGTCCTGCACGCCTGGAACGACACCGCCGTACCCGTGCCCGACGAGCGCCCGGTCCACCTGTTCTTCGAGGACCACGCCCGCGCCACCCCCGACGCCGTCGCGCTCCTGCACGCCGCGGGCAGCGTCACCTACGGCGAACTGGACCGCTGGGCCAACGGCATCGCCCACCGCCTGCGGGCCCTCGGCGTCGACGCGGGCCGGATCGTGGCCGTCCGCGCCCGGCGCGGACCGGCGCTGATCGCCGCCGTCCTCGGGATCCTCAAGGCGGGCGCCGCCTACCTGCCCATCGAGCCCAGCGCCCCCGCCGCACGCGCGGCCGGCATGCTCGCCGACGGCGGGGCCACGGTGCTGCTCACCACCGCGGACACCGTCCCCCTCCCCGTCCCCGACGGCGTCCGGGTGGTCGACGCCGACCGCGGGATCGTGCCCGCCGACGTCCCGCCCGCGCCGACCGCGCACGCCGACAGCACCGCCTACGTCATCTTCACCTCGGGGAGCACCGGCCGCCCCAAGGGTGTGGCCGTCGCCCACCGTTCGGTGCGCAACCTCCTCAACTGGTGCTGGCGCACATTCGGGTTCGGCCCCGGAGACCTCGGGCTGATGGTCACCTCGCTCGGCTTCGACCTCTCGGTGTTCGACGTCTTCGGGCTGCTCGGGCGGGGCGCCGCGCTGTACGTCGCCGACGAGGCCCAGCAGAAGGACCCGGCGCTGCTGCTGGAGGTGCTGCTGGAACAGCCCGTCACCTTCTGGAACTCGGCGCCCACCACGCTCGCCCAGCTGATGCCGCTGCTGCCCGCACCGGACGGCGACCGGACCGGCACCGGCGACCTGTGGCTCGTCTTCCTCAGCGGCGACTACACGCCGCTGTCGCTGCCCGGCGAACTGCGGGCCGTGTTCCGCTCCGCCGAGCTCGTCAGCCTGGGCGGCGCCACCGAGGCGACCGTCTGGTCCAACTACCACCGGGTGGAGGAGGTGGACCCGTCCTGGCGGAGCATCCCGTACGGCAGACCGATCGACAACGCGCGCTACTACATCCTGGACGAGGACCTGGAGCCCTGCCCGATCGGTACCGAGGGCGACCTGATGATCGGCGGGGACTGCCTGGCGCTGGGCTACCACAACCAGCCCGAACTCACCCGCGAGCGGTTCGTGCCGGACCCGTTCGTGCCGGGCGGCGGGCGGATGTACCGCACCGGGGACCGGGCGGCCTTCGGCCCGGACGGCGTGATGACCTTCCTCGGCCGGGCCGACACCCAGGTCAAGATCCGCGGCCACCGCGTCGAACTGGGCGAGATCGAGCACCGGCTGCGGAGCCATCCGGCGGTCCGGGAGGCGGTGGTCACGGTCCGGCCCCACGACTCGGGGGACCACAAGGTCGTCGCCTACCTCCTGCCGGCCGGCGGCACCGACTCCGCCGCCCTCCCCCCGGTGTCCGCCCTGCGCGAGTACGCCGCGCTCGCCCTGCCGGACTACATGGTCCCCAACCACCTGGTCTTCCTGGACACCCTCCCGGCCACGGCGAACGGCAAACTGGACCGCGCCGCCCTGCCCTGGCCCCTGCCCCCGGTCGATCACGGTGCTGCCCCGGCCGACCGCGGTGCCCCGGCCGTCGCCGCGGCGTCCGTCGGCGTGACGGAGGGGAAGGGGGCGCCGGACCCGGTGCCCGAAGGGGCGGCGGACGGCACGTCCACGGCGGCCGGGCGCCTCGCCGAGGAGATCGCCGGCATCGTCACCGGGCTGCTCGACGGCCGCCCCGTCGACCCGGACGCGGATCTGTGGGACCAGGGCGCGACCTCCTTCACGATGGTGCGCATCTCGCGGACCCTCCAGCAGCGCCACGGCGTGCGCATCCCGGTCGGCGCCCTGCTGGACGCACCGACCGTCGCGGGCATCGCCGAACGCCTCGCCCGCGAGTTCGCCACGGCGCCCGCCGCGTCGACACCCACACCCGCGCCCGCGCCCCCGCCCCCGCCTGCATCCACGCCCACGCCCACATCCGTTCCCACCGTTCCCGCCCCGCCGGCCGTCGCGCCCGTCCCGGCCGTCGCCGCCCCGGCGGCGGCCCCGACACCGGGGTCCGTGGACGTGCTCTCCGCCGAGGAGCGGGCCGCGTTCAAGGACGGTGCGTGGAACCTGCGCCCGTCCTCCCCGGCCGAACCGGCCCTGCCGCTGCCCACCGCCGGCCTCCCCGCCGGGGCGCGGCCCCTCGCGCGGGCCAGCAGCCGGGAGTTCGCACCCGGCCCCCTGGCGTACGCGGACCTGTGCGCGCTGCTCGAGCGCCTGCGGGCGCACGACAGCGACGGCCGGGAGCGCCGCGGCTACCCCTCGGCCGGCGACACCTACGCCGTCCAGACCTACCTGTTCGTACGCGCCGGAGCCGTGGAGTCGCTGCCCGGCGGGGTCTATTACCACGACCCCGTCGGTCACGCGCTCCGCCTGGTCAACCCGGACCCCGCCATCGACCGGTCCGCGCACTTCTTCTACAACCGGCCGCTCTTCGACCAGGCGGCGTTCGAGCTCTACCTGATCAGCCAGCCCAAGGGCATCGCGCCGCTGTACGGCCCGGACGCCGAGCGCTTCCTGATGCTGGAGGCCGGCTACGTCGGCCAGCTCCTGATGGAGGCCCAGCAGGAGACCGGGGTCGGCCTGTGCCCGATCGGCAGCGTGGCCTTCGACGCGATCCGCGGCCAGCTGCGGCTGGACGACGGCCAGCGGTTCCTGCAGTCCTTCCTCGGCGGACCCCTCGCCGCACGCCCCGCGCCCGCCGAACACCCCGCGCACCCCGCCAAGCCCGCTCCGGCCCGCGCCACGGCCGCGGTCACCCCCGCCGCCGTCACCCCCGCCGCCGTGATCGGTCTCGCCGGGCGCTATCCGGGCGCGGCCTCGACCGACGAGTTCTGGCGCAACCTCCAGGCCGGCCGCCGCTCGATCGCCGCGCCGGGCCCGGCCCGTGCCGCCCACGCCGGCACCGTCCCCGGCGGGTACCTCGCCGACATCGACGGCTTCGACAGCGCACTCTTCCGGCTGTCACCCGCCGAGGCGGCCGCCCTCGACCCGCAACTGCGCCACCTGCTGCACGCCGTCGCGCAATGCCTCGAAGACGCCGGGCACACCCCGCGCTCCCTGCTCCGGACCGCTCCGCGCGTCGGCGTCTACGTGGCCACGATGTGGAACGACCACCAGCACGTCGGAGCCGCCGACTGGGAGCGCACCGGCCGCGCCGAGGTATCCGCCATCGCCTCGGACATCCCCAACCGGATCTCGCACGCCTTCGGCTTCCGAGGCCCCAGCATCGCCGTCAACACCTCCTGCTCGTCCTCGCTCACCGCCCTGCACCTGGCCCTGGAGGCCCTGCACCGGGGCGACTGCGACGCGGCGGTCGTGGGCGCGGCCAACCTCATCGCCCACCCGTACCACACGGCCCTGCTGGAGGGCCTCGGACTCATCGCCCCGGACGGGGTCGCGGGCGCCTTCGACGACGCCGCCAGCGGCTGGTCACCGGGCGAGGGGGTGGGCGCGCTGCTGCTGCGCCGGGTCGAGGACGCCCGCCGCGACGCGGACCACGTGCACGGCGTGGTCGAGGGCACCTGGGTCGACTTCGCGGGCGGCTCGGGCCGCTTCGGCGCCCCCGACGTGACGGCCTTCCGGGATTCGATGGCCCGCGCCCTGGACCGGGCGGGCGTCAGCGCCGACGACGTCTCGTACGTCGAATGCGCCGCCACCGGGGCCGCCTTCGCCGACGCCGCCGAAGTGGAGGCGCTCGGCGGCCTCTTCCTGGGCCGCTCCGGCGGGCCCGTCCCGATCGGCACGGTCAAATCCGCCATCGGGCACCTGGAGGCCGCCTCCGGGCTGGCCCAGGTCACCAAGACCCTGCTCCAGCTGCGCCACGGGCGCATCGCACCGACTCCCACCGCCGACCGGCTCAGCCGGCTGGTGGACTGGGAGTCCTTGCCGCTGAGGCTCGCCGACCGGGCCGCCCCCTGGCGTTCGCCGGACCCCGCCGTCCCCTTGCGGGCCCTGGTCAACGCGGCGGGGGCCACCGGTTCGCTCGCCCACGCGGTGATCCGGTCGGCGACGGCCGAAGAGCTCGCGCCGGCCCGCTCCGACCTCCCGCGCGGCCCCCTCCTCGCGGTGCTCTCCGGCCGGGACGAGGAAGGGCTGCGCGGCGCGGTGCGGCGGCTCGCCGACCACGTGCGGTCCGCCGTCCCGGAACCGGACCCCGCCGACCTCGCCTACACCCTGCAGACCGGCCGCACCCACCACGCGCACCGGCTCGTCCTCGACTGCGCCGAGGGCCTGCCCGCCCTGCGGGCCGCGCTCGCGGACCACCTCGCGGGCCGTCGCCCGCACCCGGCCCCGCCCGCAACCGGACCGGGCGCCGCCTGGCTGGCCGGGGAGGAGGTGGACTGGTCCGCGCACTGGGCCGTCCCGGCGCGCCGGACACCGCTGCCCACCGAGCCCTTCCCGACCGGTCACCCGGCCGCCGCCTACCCGGCCCGCCCGGACGGGCCGGTTCCGCGTCCCGGGGGCGCGCACGCACCGTCCGCGGCGGACACCGCCCGGATCGAGCGGCGGCTGGTGCGGCTCTACGCCCGGGCGGCCGGCCTGCCGGAGGAGGGCATCGACCCGCACACCCCCCTGGAGAGCCACGGCCTCACCTCCTTTCTGGTGGCACGGCTCAACGCCGACCTGCGCCGGGAGTTCGGGGTCACTTCGGCCACGGTGTTCTTCGAGCAGCGCGACCTGGCCGGCGTCGCCCGGAGCATCGCCGCCCAGGCCCCCGCGGACACGGCCGGGACCGGCGCCGGCCGCCTCCCGGAACCGGCCGCCCACTCCGCGCCCCACCACGACGGCGAACCGGCCGACGACGGCATCGCCGTGATCGGCCTTGCCGGGCGCTACCCGGGCGCCGCCACCCCGCAGGCGCTCTGGGAGCACCTGCGGCACGGCGCCGACCTGGTGACCGCGCTCCCCGAGGAGCGGCGCACCGGCCGACCGGGGGAGGAGCTGATGCACGGCGGCTTCCTGGACGCGGTGGCCGGGTTCGACCCGTTGCTCTTCGGCATCACCCCGCACGACGCGGACCTGATGGACCCGCAGGAGCGGCTGCTGCTGGAGGTGGTGTGGGAGACCCTGGAGGACGCGGGCCACCCCCGGGAACGGCTGCGCCGGGACCACGGCTCCCGCGTCGGCGTGTTCGTCGGCTCGATGCACAACGAGTACCCGTACCTCGGTGTCGAACGCACGCTCGACGGCGCGCCCGTCGCCAGCGGCTCGACACCGGCCGGCACCGCCAACCGGGTCTCCTACTTCCTGGACGCGCACGGCCCCAGCCTGACCGTCGACACCATGTGCTCCTCCTCGCTGACCGCGATCCACCTCGCCGTGCGCAGCCTGCGCGACGGAGAGTGCGCGGTGGCCCTGGCCGCCGGGGTCAACCTCTCGCTGCACCCGAACAAGTACGTGCAGCAGCGGGCGATGGGCATGACCTCCTCCGACCACCGCTGCCGGGGCTTCGGCGCGGGCGGCGACGGCTTCGTCCCGGCCGAGGCGGTCGGCGCGGTCCTGCTCAAGCCGCTGGCCCGGGCCCTCGCGGACGGGGACCGGATCCACGGCGTCATCAAGGGCACGGCCGTGAACCACGGCGGCCGCACCAACGGCTACACCGTCCCCGATCCGGCGGCGCAGGGCCGGGTGGTCACCGAGGCGCTCGCCCGCGCCGGCGTGCCGGCCGCGACGGTGGGATACGTCGAGGCGCACGGCACCGGCACGGCGCTGGGCGACCCGGTGGAGATCGCGGGCCTCCGGCAGGCGTTCGGCGCCCTGCCGCCGGGCTCCGTGGCCATCGGAACGCTCAAGTCCAACATCGGGCACGCGGAGGCCGCGGCCGGCATCGCCGGGCTGACGAAGGTGCTGCTCCAGATGCGGCACGGACTGCTGGTCCCCTCGCTGCACGCCGACGAGCTCAACCCGGCGATCGACTGGACGGCTTCGCCGTTCCGGGTGCAGCGGACGGCCGCCGAGTGGCCCCGGCCCGCCGGGTCCCCGCGGAGGGCCGGGATCAGCTCGTTCGGGGCGGGCGGCTCGAACGCGCACCTGGTGGTCGAGGAGTACCCGCGGCTCCCGTCGGCCCCCGGCCGGACGGCGGCACCGGTGGACGAACCGCACCTGGTGGTGCTGTCGGGCCGGACCGAGGAGGCCCTGACCGCCCTCGCCGGCCGGCTGGCCCGGTACTTGCGGGAGGCCGCGACCGGAGGCGCGGAGGCGGACTTCCCGGACCTCGCGGACGTGGCGCACACCAGCCGCACCGGCCGCGAGGAGTTGCGCGAGCGGCTCGCCCTGGTCGTCTCCTCCCTGCCCGAACTCGCCGACCGGCTGGCGGCGTTCGCGTCCGGCTGCGGCGCCGCCGAGCTGCGCGGCCGGGTGACCGGACCGACCGGGCCCGGCGTGCCCGCCGAGCGGGTCGACCCGGGCGGCCGCGACCTCACGGAGCTCGGCCGCCGCTGGGTCACCGGCACGGCATGGGACTGGCGGGCACTGCCGGACGCCGACCGGCGCCGGATCGTAACCCTGCCCGCCTACCCCTTCGCCGGACGCCGTCACTGGCTTGCGCAACCGGCCCCGCGCACCACGCCGTCCGACACCCCGGACCCGGCACGATCCGCTGCCGTCCCCTCGGGGCCCGCGTCTGCGGGGTCGTCACCCGCACCGGCCGCCGGACCCGTACCGGACCTCCCCGGGACTGCCCCGTCGGCGACCGGCGTGCCGCTCCGCGTCCGCCGCTGGGAGCCGGCACCGCCCGTGGCCGGGGCCGGTGCGGGGCCGCGCGGGACGGTGGCCGTCCTCGCCGGGCCCGGCAGTGCGGCGCTCGCCGCGCACACCGCGGAACTCCTCGCGGGCGAGGCCGACTGCGTGCTGCTCCACGAGGGCCGCGGCGCGCCGGCCTTCCACGACGAGGCATCCGCCCTGGAGGCCCTCGCCGCGCTGCCCTTTCTCAGCGGGCTGCTGGACCTCACCGACGTGGGCCGCCCCGACGGCGGCCCCGGCCCGTGGACGGCCCGCATCGCGATGCTCCAGGAACTCATCCGCGGCCACCGCGGCGCGCTGCGCGTGCTCCAGGTGACCGAGGGCCTCCAGGACGTCCCGGACGCCAGGCCGTCACTCGCGGGCTCCCGCGTCGCGGGATTCGTCCGGATGCTCGGTACGGAGTACCCGCGGGTCCGGGCCACCCACCTGGACACCGATCAGGCGTCGCCCGAGGCGGTCGTCGCGGAGTGGCGCGCCGCCGAACCCGCCGCCGAGGTCTGCCACCGCGGCGGACGGCGGCTGCTGCCCCGGTGGACCGAGGTCCCGGCGGTGGCCCCGGCCGCCTTCCGGGCCGACCCGGACCGCGCGTACCTGGTCACCGGCGGCACCCGCGGCCTCGGCGCCACGGTCGCCCGCCACCTCGTGGCCCGGGGCGCCCGGCGGATCGCCCTGACCTGCCGGCGCGAGCTGCCCGCACGCGAGCGGTGGGACGATCCCGCACTGCCCGCCACGACCGCCGAGGCGGTGGCCACGATCCGCGGCCTGGAGCGGGCGGGCGCCGACGTGCGGGTGTTCACGGGCCCGCTCTCGGGCCGGGCCCGGCTGTCGGCCTTCCTCGCGGAGGTCCGCACCGACCTGGGGCCGGTCGGCGGCGTGGTGCACTGCGCGGGTCTCGCGTCGCGGGGTCCGGCCGCCTTCGTCAACAAGCGGTGCGAGGACATCCGCGAGGTGTTCGAGCCGAAGACGGACGGCTTGGAGACCCTGGCCGAACTGTGCGGCGCGGACCGCCCGGACTTCTTCGTCCTCTTCTCCTCCGTCTCCTCCGCCCTGCCCCGGCTGGCGGCCGGGATGAGCGACTACGCGGCCGCCAACACCGGGGCGGATTTCGTGGCGGGCCACCTGGCACGGCTCGGCCGGAGCCGGGTCCGCGCCGTGCAGTGGCCGGTCTGGGCGGACGGCTCCGCCGGGGAGGCGGCCCAGGCGGCCGGCCGGGCCGCCGGGATCGGGGTGCTGTCCACGGCGGACGGGCTCGCCGTCCTCGACTGGGCGATGACGACGGACGGTCCGCCGCTGGTGCTGCCCGCCCCGCCGGCAACCGCGGCAACGGTGGCCGGGGGGACGGCGACCGGGTCCGCCCCGCCCGGAGTGGCGACCGCACCGGCGTCCGTGCCCGGGTGGCTGGCCGAGGTGTTCGAAGCAGTCGCCGGTGTCCCGCGCGACGAACTGGAGCCGACCGCGTCCTTCACCGAACTCGGCGTCGAATCCGTCATGCTGGGGGAACTGGTGGTGCAGATCGAGCACCGCACCGGACAGCCGCTGGAACCCGCGGCCCTGCTCGCACACGACACCCCGCAGGCCCTCGCCGCCCATCTGGCGCGTACGCTCCCGGCCGCGACCGCGGCCTCCCTCGACCCGGTGCCCCCGGCGGCCCCGGCAAGCCCTGCGGCCCCGGTCGCCCCCGCGGAGCCCGCACGGCGCGCTGAGCCGCAGGCCGGGCAGGGCGGCGAACCGCAGGACCGGCCGCGGTCGGCGCCGGGGACGGGCGACGACGAGCGGATCGCCGTCGTCGGCATGGCCTGCCGGTTTCCCGGCGCCCCCGGGATCGACGCGTTCTGGGCCCTGCTGGCCGCCGGGGCGGACGCCGTCACCGACGTGCCGGCCGGCCGCTGGGACACCGCACGCCTCTACCGCCCGACCTACGAGCCCGGCCGCAGCATCAGCCGCTGGGGAGGGTTCCTCGACGCCATCGAGGACTTCGACCCCGACCACTTCGGCATGAGCGAGGAGGAGGCCACCGGTCTGGACCCGGCGGTGCGGCTCTTCCTGGAGGGCGCGGAGGGCGCCCTGCGGGACGCGGGCTATCCGGACGCGGAACTCGCCGGGCGCCCGATCGGAGTCTTCGCCGGCGCCCGGATGTCGGGCTACCGGCACCGGGCCGGCGCCGCGGGCCCGGTGGGGCTGGGCGGGGACCAGAACTTCATCGCCGCCCGCGTCGCCCACCAGTACGACCTGCACGGCCCGGCGATGGTGGTGGACAGCGCCTGCTCCTCCGCGCTGGTCGCCGTGCAGCTCGCCTGCCGGAGCCTACTGGCGGGGGAGTCCGAACTGGCCCTGGCCGGTGCGGTGGAGGTGCTGCTGGACGAGGAGCCCTACCTGGAGTTCAGCGCGGCGAAGGCGTTGTCCCCGTCGGGCCGCTGCCGGACCTTCGACGAGCGGGCGGACGGCTTCGTCCCCGGCGAGGGCTGCGGGGTGCTGCTGCTGAAGCGGCTCGACGCGGCGCTCCGCGACGGCGACCGCATCCACGGCGTCATCGACGCGGTGGCGGTCAACAACGACGGCCGCACGATGGGCCTGACCACCCCCAACCCCAAGGCCCAGGCCGCCGTGGTGCGCCGGGCGCTGGCCGACGCGGGGCTGCGGCCCGACCAGATCGGCATGGTCGAGGCACACGGCACCGCGACCCTGATCGGCGACCCCATCGAGCTCCGGGCCCTGACGGACGCCTTCCGGGCCGGTACCGACGGCACGGACGGTACCGACGGTCCGGCCGGCACCGACGGCACGGAGGCGTCCGTGCACGGCGGTTGTGCGATCGGCAGCGTGAAGTCCAACCTGGGCCACCTGCTGAGCGCGGCCGGGATCGCCGGGCTGATCAAGGCCCTGCTGGCGGTGGAACACGCGGCGATCCCGCCCACCCTCGGCTGCGACCGCCCCAACCCCCGCTTCGACCTGCGCACGTCACCGTTCAGGGTCGCCACCGAACTGTCCTCCTGGCCGGCCGGGATCCGCCGGATCGCCGGCGTCAGCGCCTTCGGACTCGGCGGCACCAACGCGCACGCCATCGTCGGCGAACTCGACGGGGAACGCCGGGCGCGATACCGCCCGACCCGGCAGCCACTGCCCGAACCGGAGTTCAAGCGGCGCCGGTACTGGCTGGACCGCGAGCCGGACGCCCCGCTCCACGCCCCGTTTCACGCCCCGCCCCGCGCGGACGGGCCGCGGCAGGACGGTCCCGGCCCGGTGGCCTCCATCCTCGACCTCCGCTTCGCCGCTGACGACGCGGCGGTGCCGGCAGACGCAGCGCTCCCAGAATTCGGGCGAAAGGGAACACGACGGTGACCGACCGACCGATCGAGTGTCGCGTGGTACTGACCGACACCGACTTCATCATGCGCAACCACCACGTGCACGGGGTGTCGGTGATGCCCGGCGTGACCTTCCTGGACATCCTGCTGCGGATCCTGCGCAGCCGGGGGATGGACCACGAACGGGCCGTGTTCAGCCGGATCCTGTTCACCGAGGCGGTGGCCACCACCGAGGGCATGGACCGCGAGATCCGCATCACCCTCGGCGCCGCGGACGCGTCCGGGGCCCACCAGGTGACGGTGGACAGCCGCTGGTCCGCCGTCCCCGGTTCGCCCTGGCGGCAGAACCTGACCGCCGTCCTCTCCTTCGCACCCGACGGCGACGGGCCGGCCGGCACGGCGCAGCCGCAGACGATCGACCTCGACGTCCTGCGGGCCGGCGCGCTGCGCACCACCGACATGGCCGAGCTGTACGCCCGGGCACGGGACGAGAACATCCGGCACGGTCCCGCCATGGCCTGCCACGGCCCGCTGCACGTCGGCGACGGCTACCTGCTGGCCGAGCTGAGCATCGGCGCGGCCGCTCCCGACGCCGCCGACTTCCACCTCCACCCGGCGCTGCTCGACGCGGCCACCATCGCCGCGTACGGCCAGACCGAGGCGGTCTCCCGTGAGCCGTTCATCCCCGTCTACATCGGCCGATTCCGGGCCCCCCGGCCGCTCGGCCCGAAGGTCCACCTGTACGTGCCGGGAGTCGAACGGCTGGCGGACTCGGGTGACGTGATCCGCAGCGACTACGGCCTGTACGACGAACGGGGCACCCTGCTCGCCGAGTTCGGCGCGCTCACCTGCAAACGCATCCGCCGCCCGGACCTGATCACCCGCCTCCTCGACGAGCCGACGGCCGGCCACGCCGCGGCGCGTCCCGCTGCCGGCCCCGTGGCGCGTCGCGCCACCGACCCCGCTGCGGACCGCACCGGCGACCCCGCCGCCGTGTACACGGCGCACGTGCGCCGCCTGGTCGGCGACGCCCTCGGTCTGGACCCGGCCGAGGTCGGCACCGGTACGGGCTTCTACGAACTCGGCCTGGACTCCGCCGACCTGGTACGCATCAGCGGTCTTCTGGAGGAGGCGGTGGGCAGCCCCCTCTACCCCACCCTCCTCTTCGAGTTCACCGACATCGACAGCCTGGCCGCCCACCTCGCCGCGGCCCACCCGCGGGCGGCAGCAGCCATCCCCACTGCCGCCCCCGCACCCGACTCCCTCGCCGTCGCCGCCCCCGGCCCGACGGCCGCCGTGTCGGCGCCGGCCGCCGAGCCCTCCGGGCACGGCGCGGGGGAAGCCGACGGGTACGCCCCCTCCGCCACCGCCCTGTTCCGGCCGCGGTGGTACCCGACTCCGACCACCACCGCCGGCACCGGGCCGGACGGTGACCTCGTACTCTTCGCCCCGGACGGTGAACCCGCCGGTCTGGAAGCCGCGTTGGCGGCGCTCGCGGCGCAGGGCTCCACGGTCGTCCGGGTCGGGCCCGGGCCGGTGTTCGAACGGACCGGAGGCACCGGCTACCGTCTCGACGCGGCCGATCCCGCGCACCTGGGCCTGCTCTGGTCGGCGCTCGACGCCCGGGGTGTCCGCCCGGCAGCCGTGGTGGTACCGGCCGCGCCGGCCGGCGCCTGCGGCCCGGACGTGCCGGCCCGGACCGTGCTGCGCCTGGCGAGGTCCCTGCCGGCGCGCCCGGCGGACGCACCGGCGCCGCCACCGGCGATCCTCTTCGTCCACCCCGCCCCGGACGGCGGGGGCGCCCCGGAGCACCTGGCCGTCGGCGCACTCGCCCGGTCCGTCACGGCCGAGGCGCCCGCACTGGTCTGCCGGGCGGTCGGGGTCGACCGCTGGACGGCGGACGCCGTCGCGGCGGCCGTCCGCACGGAGCTCGCCGCGGGCGCGGACGGCCCGCAGTCCCGGCACCTCGCGGGCCGCCGGGAACGGCGCGGCCTGGCGCCCCACCCCGCCCAGGCAATCGGCCCGTTGCCAGGGACGGCGACGGAGACGGGGAGGGGAACGGCCCTCAAACGACACGGCGTCTACGTGGTGACCGGCGGGGGCGGAGCCCTCGCGAACGTCCTCGCGGGCCACCTCGCCGAGCGCTACGCCGCGCGCATTGTGCTGATCGGCCGCCGGCCGGCGGATCCCGAACTGGCCGCCCGGATCGACGGCTGGTACGCCCTCGGCGCCGAGGCCGCGTACCTGACGGCCGACGTCACCCGCCCGGCCGACGTGGAAGCGGCGCTCGCCCTGGCCCGCGAACGGTTCGGGCCGCTCGACGGCGTCTTCCACGCCGCCGGGGTCACCGCGGACTCCCTGTTCCGCACCAAGGCGGACGACGCGCCGACGGCCGTGGTCCTGCCGAAGGCCCTCGGCGCCGTGCACCTCGACCGCGCCACCGCCGGGGACCCGCTCGACCTGTTCGTGCTGTACTCCTCGCTCTCCGCCTCCCAGCCCACCCCCGGTCAGAGCGACTACGCCTTCGCCAACGCCTGGCTGGAGCACTTCGCCGAGGCCCGCGCCGCCCGCGCCGACGCTCCCGGCCGCACGCACGCCATCGGCTGGCCGATGTGGGCCGAGGGCGGCATGCGGCTCAGCCCGGCCGGGGTCGAGCACTCCCGCCGGACCCGGGGGACCTGGCCCATGCCCAGCACCGACGGGCTGGAGCTGCTGGAGCGGGTACTGGCCGGTCCCGAGGGCGTGTCGGTGGCGGTGTACGGAGCCCCCGACCGCATCGCCCGCCCCTTCCCGCCCGCGGACACGGCCCCGCAGACGGAGACGGAGACGGGCACGGGCACGGACACGGCCCCGGACACGAGCACCGAGACGGGCTCGGTCCCGAGCACCACCGCGGCTCCCCGCACCGCCCGCCGCCCGGTCGCAACCGCCACCCCCCTCCCCGCCCCCGTCCCCGACCAGGACCCGCAGGCCGACGCCGTAGCGGTCATCGGCCTCGCCGGGGCGTACCCGCAGGCCCCTGACCTCGAAGTCTTCTGGCGCAACCTCGCCGAAGGCAGGGACAGCATCACCCCCGTCCCGGCGGAACGCTGGGACCACAGCGGCTACTTCGCCCCCGAACGGGGCCTGCCCGGCTCCACGTACAGCCGATGGGGCGGCTTCCTCGACGGCGTGGACCTCTTCGACCGCGAGTTCTTCGGCATCTCCCGCCGCGACGCCGAGCGGATGGACCCGCAGGAGCGCCTCTTCCTCACCACCTGCTGGCGCGCCCTGGAGGACGCCGGCCGTCCGGCACCTACCCTCGCGGGCGAGACGGTCGGTGTCTTCGCCGGCGTCATGTGGAACCACTACCAGCTCTTCCAGGACCAGGGCGTGGCTCCGACCGCCATGCACGCGGCCGTCCCCAACCGGGTCTCCTACGCCTTCGGCCTGACCGGCCCGAGCATGGCCGTGGACACCGCCTGCTCGTCCTCGCTGACCGCCGTCCACCTCGCGGTGGAGAGCCTGCGCCGGGGAGAGAGCAGCCTGGCCCTGGCGGGCGGAGTGAACGTCACCGTCCATCCGCAGAAGTACCTCCAGCTCGCCCAGGGGCAGTTCCTCTCCGACGACGGCCGCTGCCGGAGCTTCGGAGCCGGCGCCACCGGCTACGTGCCGGGCGAGGGCGTGGGCGCGGTGCTCCTCAAACCACTGCGCCGGGCCCTCGCTGACGGCGACCACATCCACGGGGTCATCCGGGCGTCGGCCGTCAACCACAGCGGGCGCACCAGCGGCTTCACCGTCCCGAGCCCCGACTCGCAGGCGGCGCTGATCCGTACGGCACTGGACCGCTCCGGGGTCGACCCGCGGACGATCGGTTACGTCGAAGCGCACGGCACCGGCACCTCGCTGGGCGACCCGGTGGAGATCGAAGGGCTCCGGCAGGCGTTCGCCGGAACCGGTGCGGCGGCGGACGGCTGCGCCGTCGGATCGGTCAAGTCCAACATCGGGCACCTGGAGAGCGCCGCCGGGATCGCCGGCCTGACCAAGGTGCTGCTGCAACTGCGGCACGGCCGGCTCGTCCCCTCGTTGCACTCCGGTGAGCTCAACCCGCACCTGGACCTGACCGGTTCGCCGCTGCGCGTCCAGCGCCGCTGCGAGGAGTGGGTCCGCCCGGCCGACGGCTCGCCCCGGCGGGCCGGGATCAGCGCCTTCGGTGCCGGGGGCGCGGGCGCGCACCTGGTGGTGGAGGAGTACGGACACGTCCGGCGGCCGGCGCGCGACACGGACGGCCCGCTGCTGTTCGTCCTCTCGGCGCCGGGCGAGGCCGCACTGCGGGAGTACGCGCGTTCCGTACGGGCCCACCTCGATGCCGGGCCCGGCGGCCCGGGACCGGACGGCGCGGACCGCACCGGGGCGCTCGTCCGGCTGGCCGCCGGACTGCTCGGGGTCAGGGAGGACCAGGTCGACCCCGACGCCTGGCTGGGCGACCTCGGGCTGGACCCCTCCAGCCTGCTGGAGCTGGCACGGCGGATCGGCGAGGAACTGGCCTTCGAGGTACCACCGGACGTCCTCGCGCCCGACGGCTCGCTGCGCCGGATCGCGAAGCTGGCCGCGGCCGTCGGCCCGGCCGCGGGGAGCGGGCCCGACCCGGCCGATCTCGCCCACACCTTGCAGGTCGGCCGTACCGCACGGCCGTACCGGCTGGCCGTGGTCGCGGACGGCGGGGGCAACGCGCTCGACCGGCTCCGGGAAGCACTCGACGCCTTCCTGGCGGGGGGCGCCCCGGAGAGCGCCGGATACGTCACGGGCGGACCGGCCGAGCGGGCAACAGCCGGTGGGGCCGGGGTGGTCGACGCAGCCGGGCGCCCTTCCGCGGAGGAGTGCGCGACGTTGTTCCGCGAGGGCCGGCTCAGGGAGCTGGCCGCCGCCTGGGTGGCGGGCGCGGAGGTGCGCTGGCAGGAACTGCACGGGGTGCGCGGGCGGGACGGCGGGCCCACGGGGCGGCGGATCCCGCTGCCCACGCACCCGCTCTCCGAGGAGCGGTGCTGGCTCGGACAGTGGCGGGGCGGGCCTTCGGGGCCGGTCGCCGCCGAGGACGGCGGGGGAGAGGCGGACCGGGTGCGGGGTACGGGGAGCGGCGCGGAGCCCGAGGGCGGTGCGGAGCCGGTGACGGGTGCGGAGCCGGCGAGCGGGTCCGACCGGGCGGCGCCCGGGCGGTACGCGGCGCAGCGGAAGGCGGCGCCGCTCCCCGAGGACGGGCCGGCGGTCGAACTGCGCGTCCTGGACCCGGGCATCGCGCTGGTCGTCATGCGGACCGGCAGCAACATGTTCACCGAGGAGACCGTCCGCGGCCTGGAAGCCGCCTTCGCCGAGCTGAGCGCGGACGGGAACGTCAAGGCGGTGGTCCTGACGGGCGCGGGGCCCGCGTTCAGCATGGGCGGCACTCCGGAGGCGCTCGAGCAACTCGCGGGGGGCTTGGGCAGTTTCACCGACGTGCCCTTCCTCTACGAGGGGCTGCTGTCCTGCGACCGGCCGGTGATCGCGGCGCTGTCCGGGCACGCGTCCGGGGGCGGGCTGATGTTCGGCCTGCACGCCGACATGGTCCTCATGGCGCGCGAGGGGATGTACGCGGCGAGCTTCCTGAAGTACGGGTTCACGCCCGGCATGGGTGCGACGTACGTCCTGGAGCGCAGGTTCGGGCGGTCACTGGCGACCGAGATGTTCTACACCGGCCGGCCGTTCAGCGGCGCGGAACTGGAGCGGCGCGGTGCGCAGGTCACGTTCCTGCCGCGCGAGGAGGTGCTGACGGCCGCCCTCGACCTGGCCCGTACGATCGCGTCCCGGCCGGCCCTGCCGGTCCGGGCCCTGAAGCGGGAACTGGCCGACCGCACGCTGGGCGAACTGCACGCCGTGGTCGCCCGGGAGGCGGACCTGCACCGGGTGGTCCTCGGCCAGGACTCGGTGACGCGGGTCCACGAGCACACGGCGAAGCTCGACGCGTACGCCCGTCCGACGCCCGGCAGCCCGCCCCTTTCCCCGGCCGCGGCACCGGTTCCGGATGCGGCTGCCGCCGCGGACCCGGTTCCGGCCGTGGTTCCGGCGGCGGCCCCGGCTCCGGTTCCGGCCGTGGTCCCGGCTTCCGCCGGGGCCCCGCCGGTCGGCCCGTCGGCAGAGGGCGGGCCGGCGCGGGCGGGTGATGGGGGGCCGGACCGGGACGCCGTCATCGGCGTCGTGATGGAAACCCTGTGCGGCCACCTGTACCTCGAGCGGAACGAGATCGACCCCCAGCTCACCTTCAGCGAGATGGGCGTCGACTCGCTCGGTGCGGTGGAGATCGTCCGCGATCTCAATCAGCACTTCGGTCTCGACCTCGACTCGGTGGCGGTCTACGACCACCCGACCCTCGACCGCCTGGCGGCCTTCGTCGACGCGGAATCCGCCCGCGCCCGCTCCCTCCACGCCGCCGCCGTCCTGCCGTACGCCGCACCCGCACCCGCACCCGCACCCGCCGCCGCGCCCCCACCCGCACCCGCAGCCGCGCCCGCGCCCGCCGACGAGGCTCCAGCCGGCACGCCCGCCGACGCCACGGCTGCGCCCGCGGGTCCGCAGACCCCGGTCGGCCGGGCCGGGGACGGGCCATCCCCGGCCCGGCCGGCCGGCTCACCACCGCCGCTCGCGATCCGGCCCGCCGGGCCGGGTGGGGCGCAGGAGGGCCCCCGGGCCCACGGCGGCCCCGGGCCGGTGACCCTCGCCCCGGTCCGCCCGGCCGCCGCGCCCGAACCCGCGGCGACCGCCACGGGCGACATCGCCGTCATCGGCCTGTCCGGCCGCTTCCCCGACGCGCCCGACCTGTCCGCCTTCTGGTCCAACCTGCTCGCCGGCCGCAGCAGCGTCCGCGAAGTCCCCCCCGAGCGCTGGGACATCGCCGAGCACTACGACCCCGACCGCCGCGCCGAAGGCCGTACCTACAGCAAGTGGGCCGCGCTGCTCGACGACGTGGACCTGTTCGACGCCGCGTTCTTCCACCTCTCGCCCATGGAAGCCGAGCAGATGGACCCGCAGCAGCGCCTCTTCCTCCAGGAGGCGTGGTCGGCCCTGGAGGACGCGGGCTACGCGGTGCCCGGGCCCGAGCGGGCGAGCTGCGGGGTGTTCGTCGGCTCCGGTGCGGGGGACTATTTGCGGCTGCTGGAGGCGAACGGCCAGGACGGCACCGGCCAGGCGTTCCTCGGCAACTCCCCGTCGATCCTGGCCGCCAGGATCGCCTACCACCTCAACCTCGGCGGCCCGGCCGTCGCGATCGACACGGCCTGCTCCTCCTCGCTGGTGGCCGTGCACGAGGCCGTCTCCGCCCTCCGGGCCGGCGAGTGCGAGACGGCCGTCGCCGGCGGCGTCGCGGTGATGCTGACCCCCCGGATGCACGTCTGGACCAGCAGCACGGGCATGCTGTCGCCCACCGGCCGCTGCGCGCCCTTCGACGCCTCCGCCGACGGCATCGTGCTCGGCGAGGGCGTCGGCGCGGTGGTGCTCAAGCCGCTGGACCGCGCGCTGGCCGACGGCGACACCGTGTACGCGGTGATCAAGGCCACGGGAACCAACAGCGACGGCCGGACCAACGGCATCACCGCGCCCAGCGCCGACTCCCAGGCGGCCCTGCTGGCGGACGTCTACCAGCGGGCCGGGCTCAGCCCGGACGAGGTCGGCTACGTCGAGGCGCACGGCACCGGGACGGTGCTGGGGGACCCGATCGAGGTGAAGGCGCTCACCCAGGTGTTCGGCGACCGGCAGGGCGCGGCGGGCGCCTGCCACCTGGGCTCGGTCAAGTCCAACATCGGGCACACCACGCTGGCTTCGGGCATCGCCGGCTTCCTCAAGGTGGTGCTCGGTCTGCGCGCCGCGCAGATCCCCCCGTCGCTGAACTTCACCACGCCCAACCCCAAGATCGACTTCGATGGGGGTCCGTTCCGGGTCGCCACCGCTCCGACGCCCTGGCAGCCCGGACCGTCCGGCCTGCGGGTGGGGGCCGTGAGCAGCTTCGGGTTCAGCGGGACCAACGCGCACGTGGTGCTGGCCGAGGCCCCGCCGCGCGCCGAGTCCCTCCCCGCGCCCGCCGAGGAGGCCGTCGTACTGCCCCTCTCGGCCCGTACGGCCGTCGCACTGAACCACCGCGTGCGGCAACTGGCCGGCCGGCTGACGGACCGGCACGACCTGGGGGACACCGCCCGGACGCTCGCGGTGTCCCGCGCGCACTTCCCCGTGCGGGCCGCCTTCGTGGTGCGGAGCGTCACCGAACTGCGCGCACAGGCCGAGGAGTTCCTCACCGGGGGCCGGCCGGCCACGGACCGTCACGGCGAGCGGCTGCGGCAGCTCGCCGAGGACTACCTGGCGGGCCGCGAGGTCGACTGGGCCGCCGCGCACGCGGGCCGCCGGCGCCGCACCGTCCCCCTGCCCACCTACCCGTTCGCCCGCACCCGCCACTGGGCCGCGGCCCCCGCACCGGCGACCCCGGTCGCGTCCGAGGAGTCCGCCGCCCGGGCACCGGCAGCCGCGCCACCGGGCGAAGCGCCCGCCGCACCGGCCCCCGCACCGGCGCCCGACCACCCGCTGCTCGTCTGCCGCCCGAGCTGGTACGAGGACTCCGCGCCCGGCGGCCGGACCGCCCCCGGGGGCGAGGGCCGAAGGGTCGCGCTCGCCTTCGCCGAAGGGGACGGCCCGCTCGCCGACGCCCTCGCCGGCCTGCACGCCCACGACGAGGTGGTCCGCATCCCGTTGGGCGGAGCGACCCCGGCCCCCGGCCCGTTCGACGTGCTCTACGTCCTCGCCGGCCGCGCGGGCGCCGTACCGGAACTCGCCGACACCGCACCCACCGGCGACCCGGTCACCCTGACGGTCTTCTACCTGCTCAAGCAACTGCTCCGGTTCGGGCAGGCGGCCCGCCCGCTCACGGCGACCTTCGTCGTGCACGGCGTCCTGCCGGTCACCGGGGAGGACCGGCCGCGGTCCCACGGCGCCGGCCTGGTCGGCCTGTCCCGGACGGTGGCGGCCGAGCACCCGCTCTGGCGGGTGGACTGCGTGGACATCGACCCGGAGGCCGCCGCGACCGACCCGGCCCGCGCCGCCCGCCGGATCGCCGCCGAGGACGGCAGCCACCCGGTGGTGGCCCTGCGCGGCGAGCGCCGGTACCTGCGCCGCTTCGAGCCCGTCACGGAGCGGCGGCCCGACGGTCCCGCCCTGCGTGACGGCGGCGTGTACCTGGTCATCGGCGGGTCGGGCGGCCTGGGGCGGGCGGTGAGCGAACGCCTGGCGGCCGTACACGGCGCCCGGCTGGTGTGGCTCGGCCGCAGGCCGGGCGACGACCCGGCCGTGCGCGCCGGAACGGACGCGATCGTCCGGCTCGGCGGGCAGGTCCGCTACGTCCGCGGAGATGTCACCGATCCCGGCGCGGTCCGGGCCGCGGTGGCCCAGGCCCGGCAGGTCTTCGGAGCCCTGCACGGCGTGCTGCACGCCGCCGGCGAGCTGCGCGACGTACCGCTCGCCCGGATGACGGAGGCGGACTTCACGCGCGTGCTCGCCGCGAAGGCGGTCGGCACCGAGGTGCTCCTCGACGCGCTCGCGGACGAGCGTCCCGACTTCTGCGTCCTGTTCTCCTCCGCCGCCTCCTTCGTCGCCTCGCCCGGACAGGCCAACTACGCGGCGGCCGCGACCCTGGAGGACGCCCACGCCTGGCAGGCCCGGGGGCGCCGCGCCTTCCCGGTGTCGGTGGTGAACTGGGGCTTCTGGGGAACCGTCGGCGCGGTGACCGACGAGCGCTACCACCGCTCGTTCGCCGGCCTCGGCGTCGGCTCGATCGACCCGGCGGAGGGCGTCGAGGCGCTGCGGACGGTGCTCTCCAGCGGCGCCGGGCAGGTCCTGGTCATCAAGGCCGACCCGGCCCGCCTGGCCGAGCACGGCATGCCGCTCACCACCGCTCCGGCGCCGCCCGGACCCGCCACCACGTCCGCCACGTTCGCCACCTCCGCCACGTTCGCCACCTCCGCCACCTCCGCCACCTCCGCCACATCTGCCATGTCCGCCACCTCCGGCACGTCCGTCGAGTCCCCCGCGCACGCCCCGACCGGCCCCGTCGCCGTGTCCGTCGCCGTGTCCGGCGCGGCGTCCGACGCTGCCTCCGCGGCCGCGCCGGACGCGGACCTCGAGCGCCGGGCCCGTGACTACCTCAAGCGCGTCTTCGCCGGACTCCTCAAGTGCGGCGAGGACGAACTCACCGACCGGGAGACGCTGGAGAACTTCGGGGTCGACTCGCTCCTCGGGGCGGAGATCGTCGAACTGCTCTCCGCGGACCTGGGAGAGCTCCCCGCGACCCTCCTCTTCGAGCACGCGACGATCGAGCGGCTCGCCGCCCACCTCCTCGAGGTCCGGGGGGAACGCCTCACCGCCGTCCTCACGCAGCCGGAAGCCTCCCCGCAGCCCCCGGCGGCCCCGGAGGCGGCCGCGGCGCCCCGACAGCCCCAGGCGTCCCCGAAGCCCCCGGCGATGCCCGACGCCGGTCCCGACACCGCGCCCCCGCCCGCGGAGGCCCGCGGCACCCGGCCGCCGAACCCCCCGACCCCATCGGCCGCCCCGGCGCCGTACCCCGCGGGCTCCGGCGGCAGCCGGCCCCCCGCCGACCGATCCGACATCGCCGTCGTCGGCGTCACCGGCCGCTACCCCGGTGCGCCCGACCTCGACGCCTTCGCCCGCAACCTCGCCGCGGGCGTCAACTCCGTGACCGAGGTGCCGGCGGACCGCTGGGACCTGCACGCGTACTTCGATCCCCGGCGCGGCCGGCCGAACCGCAGCTACGGCAAGTGGGCGGGCTTCCTCGACGGCATCGACGGATTCGACCCCGGGCTCTTCGGCATCCTGCCGCGCGAAGCGGCCGCCATCGACCCCCAGGAGCGGCTGTTCCTGGAAACCTGCTGGAACCTCCTGGAGGAGACCGGCTATCTCGGCGAGCACACCAGGGTGCCGGAGACCGGCGTCTTCGCCGGCCTGATGTACGGCTCGTACGGCCAGCTCGCCGCGGCCTCCGGCTGGCCGCGGGGCGAGTTCGGGACCGCGCACTCGGCGTACTGGTCGGTGGCCAACCGGGCCAGCTACGTCTTCGACCTGACCGGGCCGAGCTTCGCCGTCGACTCGGCGTGCTCGTCCTCGCTCACCGCCGTCCACCTGGCCTGCGAGAGCCTGCGCCGGGGAGAGTGCCGCATGGCCATCGCGGGCGGGGTCAACCTCATCCTGCACGCGGCGCACCTGGTGGCCCTGTCCACCCGCGGCATGCTGGCGAGCGGCGACGCCTGCCGCACCTTCGACGCGGACGCGGACGGCTACGTCCCCGGCGAGGGCGTGGGCGCCGTCCTGCTGAAGCCGCTGGCACAGGCGCGGGCCGACGGCGACCGGATCTGGGCCGTCATCAAGGCGAGCCGTGCCAACGCGGGCGGCAAGACCAGCGGATACACGGTGCCCAACCCCAACGCCCAGGCCGCGCTGGTGGCCCGGACGCTGGAGGAAGCCGGGGTCGACCCGAGCGCCGTCGGTTACGTGGAGGCCCACGGCACCGGCACCGCCCTGGGCGACCCGATCGAGGTCGCGGCGCTCACGAAGGCGTTCGGCGCGGCCCGGGGTCACCGACAGGGCCCGGAGCGTTCCGTACCGCCGGCGGTGATCGGATCGGTGAAGGCCAACATCGGCCACCTGGAAGGCGCGGCCGGCATCGCGGGTCTGACCAAGGTCCTGCTCCAGCTCAGAGACGGCACGTTGTATCCGAGCGCCAACCTGGACCGCGTCAATCCGAAGATCGACTTCGCCGGCTCGCCGTTCCGTCCGCTGACGCGGGCGGTCCCGTGGCCGCGGCCTGAGCCGGACGCCGAGGGGCGGGCCGCGTCCCCGCGCACGGCGGGCGTCAGTTCGTTCGGCGCGGGCGGAGCCAATGTCCACCTGGTGCTGGAGGAGTACGTGGGGGCCGGCGCCGACGGTGACGCGGGCGCCCCGGCGGACACCGGGGCCGCAGCCGAGGGCCACGCCGAGGTGTTCCTGCTGTCCGCCCGGACGAAGGAGCGGCTGACCGTGCTCGCCGGGCGGGTCGCGGAGTACCTGGACGAGCGGGCCGGCGCGGCCGGCGCCGCGGGCCCGTCACTGCGTTCGCTCGCCTGGACCAGCCAGACCGGGCGCCGCGAGCACGCCGAGCGGCTGTCCGTGGTGGCCGGAAGCCTCTCCGGCCTCGCCGAGGCGCTGCGGTCCTTCGCCGAGGGGCGGCAGGCCCCCGGCGTCCACAGCGGGACCGCCGCCCGTACCGGCGTGCCCCGCTGGTCGGGCGAGGACCGGCTGGAGGCGGCCCGGGCCTGGCCGGCCGGTGCGGTCGTGGACTGGCCGCGCCTGTGGTCCGGCCCCCGGCCGCGCCGCGCCGCCTTCCCGACGTACCCCTTCGACCGCGCCCGCTACTGGCTCACCGAGCCGGAGGCCGGACCGTACGCCCCGCAGGACACCGGGCGCGACGGCGAGCAACACAGCGCGCCCGACGGTGAGCGCCACACCGGACGCGATGGCGAGCAGCACGGCGCACGCGGCGGTGAGCACCACGTCGGACGGGTCAGCGTGCCGGTTTCGCCGCCCGGTCCGCCGGACCAAGGCCCGGCCCCGGCCACCGCCCCGGCCCCGGCCCCCGCGGCGGAGGCGGATCCGGCCCTGGTCCGGTTCGCCCGTCCGGCCTGGGAAAGCGCGTCGGTGCCGGCGGCCGAGCCCGGTGCTCCCGGGCCGCGCCTGGCCGTGGTCGTCGCCGAGGAGCCGGGCCTGGCCGAGGCCCTGGCCGAGCGGCTCGCCGCAGCCGGAGTGCGGTCCGTCCTCCTGACCCGGGCCGCGGACTTCGCCCGTACCGAGGACGGCGGCTACCGGCTGGCGCCCGCGGACCGCGGCCAGTGCACGCGCCTGGTCGCGGACCTCGCCGCCCGCGGCCTCGAACCCGACGCGGTGGTCTTCTGCGCCCCGGAGACCCCGGCCGGGCAGGGCGCCGACGACCTGCCCGGCAGCCTCGACCGGGGATTCCACTCGCTGGTCGGTCTCACCACCGCCCTGCTCGCCCGGCCCGGCTCCCCGAGGGACCTGCGGGTGGTGTACGCATTCACCGCCCCGACCCCCTCCTCGCGCCCCTACGACGCGGCGGTCGGCGCCGCGCTGCGCAGCCTGACGCTGGAGCACAGCCGCCTGGGTGCCGTCCGCGTCGCCTTCGAGGGGGCCGACGCGGTGACCCCGCCGCGCGACCGGGCCGCCCGGCTGGTCGCGGAGTTGGCCGGGTGCCGGCCGGGGGCTGCCGCCGAGGTCCGCCACCGCACCGGGGAGCGGCAGGTCAGAGTGCTGCTGGACTTCGCCCCGCCGGCCTCCGCCGAGCTGCGGCCGAGGCCCGACGGCGTCTACCTGATCACCGGCGGGGCCGGTCCGCTCGGCCTGCACACCGCACGCCACCTGACCTCACGTGCAAGGGTGACGGTCCTCCTGGTCGGCCGCTCCCCGCTCGACGCACGGCGGCAGGAGCTGGTGGCGGAGCTGGACCGGGGACCCGGCACCGTCAGGTACCTGACCGCCGACATCACGGATCCCGGCGGGACACACCGGCTGGTCACCGACGCCGTGGCGCGGTACGGCCCGCTGCGCGGTGTCGTGCACGCGGCCGGAGTCACGCGCGACTCCCGCGCGGTGGCCAAGAGCCGGGCGGACCTCGATGCCGTGCTGGCTCCCAAGACGGCCGGGGTGCTCGCGCTCGACGAGGCGACGGCCGACCAGCCGCTGGACTTCTTCGTCCTCTACTCCTCCGTGGTCGCCTACAGCGGAAACCCCGGCCAGGTCGACTACGCCTACGCCAACGCCTTCCTGGACGAGTTCGCCGAGCAGCGGGCCCAACGGCACGCGGCCGGCCTGCGCGCCGGGCGCACCGTCTCCATCGCCTGGCCGCTCTGGGAGGAGGGCGGCATGAGCGTCGACGCCGCCACCCGCGAACTCCTCGCGCGGCGGTGGGACATGGCGCCGATGAGCACCACCAACGGGCTGCGGGCGCTCGACCTGGCCGCGGGGGGCGAGGAGGTACGCGTCACGGTCGTGCAGCGCCCGGCCCGGCGGGCCGAGCCGCCCGCCGCGCCCGCGAGCCCGGCCGCCGCCGCGCCGCCGATGGCCGACGTGGAGCACGAACTGCGGGCGATGGCAGCCGCGTTCCTGCTGGTCGCTCCGGAGGAAGTCGATCTGGACGCCCAGCTGCTGGAACTCGGCTTCGACTCCATCACGCTGACCGAACTGATCAACCAGGTGAACGAGTTCTACGGGCTGGACCTGCTGCCGACCGTGCTCTTCGAATGCCCCGACCTGGCGTCGTTCGCCGCCCACCTGGGCCGCCACCACTGCGCCGAAGTGTCGTCGCGGCACCGGCCCGCGGCCGGGTCCGACCGGACCGCTGACCCGCACTCGGACCCGGACCCGGAGCCGGAACCGGACCCAGAGCCGAGATCAGAGCTCGAGGCCGCGTCGGATCCGGAGCCGAAGCCCGAGCCGAAGCCCGAGCCGGCATCGGCACCACTTGAAGCACCCGCACCCGCGCCCGTGGTGTCGGCCGCCGCGACCGTCCCCCGGCCGTTCGCGGTCGCGGTGGTCGGCAGGGCGGCGGTGATGCCCGGTTCCGCCGATGCCGCCGAGTTCTGGGACCACCTCCTGGCCGGGCACGACCTGGTGACGGGGGTGCCGCAGAACCGTACGGACCTCGCCGCGGCCCCCGGCGCCGCCGCGTTCCGGGGCGGCTTCCTGGCCGACGTCAGCCGGTTCGACGCCCGCTTCTTCGGCATCGCACCGCGCGAGGCGGCCCTGATGGACCCCCAGCAGCGGCTGTTCCTGGAAACCGCCTGGCGGGCCGTCTGGGACGCGGGCCACCGCCCCGCCGACCTCGCCGGTACGGCGACGGGCCTGTTCGCCGGCGTCTCCACCTCCGACTACGCCGACCTGCTCGGCAGGGACGGCGTCCCGGTCGAGGCGCACAGCGCGAGCGGTGTCGCGCACGCCATCCTGGCCAACCGGGTCTCCTACCTGATGGACCTGCGCGGTCCGAGCGAGTCCGTGGACACCGCCTGCTCGAGTTCCCTGGTGGCGATCCACCGCGCGGTCGGCGCACTGGCGGCGGGGGAGTGCGAGCAGGCCCTGGTGGGCGGCGTCAACGTGCTGCTCAGCCCGGCCCTGTTCCAGTCCTTCCAGCAGTCCGGCATGCTCAGCGCGGACGGCCGCTGCAAGACCTTCGACGCGGACGCGGACGGCTACGTCCGGGGCGAGGGGTGCGCGGTGCTCCTGCTCAAGCCGCTGGACCGCGCGCTCGCCGACGGGGACCACGTCCACGGGGTGGTCACCGGAACGGCGGTCGGCCACGGCGGCCGCGCCGCCTCGCTGACCGCGCCCAACCCCGAGGCGCAGGCGCGGGTGCTGGTACGGGCGCACCGCGCGGCCGGTACCGACCCGGACCTGCTGTCCTACCTGGAGGCGCACGGCACCGGCACGAGCCTCGGCGACCCGGTGGAGATCGAGGGCGTCAAGCAGGCCCTGGCGACCCTGTACGCCGACCGGGGCCGGGAGATGCCCGACCGGCCGCACATCGCGATCGGATCGGTGAAGACCAACATCGGCCACCTGGAGGCGGCGGCGGGTATCGCCGGGGTGCTCAAGGTACTGCTCGCCATGGAACACGGCCGGCTCCCGCGGCACCTGCACCTCGACCGGCTCAACCCGCACATCCGGCTGGCCGGCACACCGCTGCGCATCGTCGACGGGCCGGCCCGGTGGGACGGGCTGCCCGGTCCGGACGGCGTACCGGTCAGGCGGGCGGGGGTCAGCTCGTTCGGTTTCGGCGGCACCAACGCCCACGTGGTGCTGGAGTCCCACCCGCCCGAGCCCGCCGCCGCGGACGACGGCAGCCCGCGGCTCGTGGTGCTGTCGGCGCCGTCCGCCGCGCAACTGGAGGCGTACGCACGTCTGATGGCCGAACACGTCGAGCAGCGGGAGCCGCTCCTCGCGGCGGTCGCCCGTACGGTGCAGACCGGACGCGAGGAGTGGCCCGAGCGCCTCGCGCTCGTGGTGCGGGACCGCGCCGAACTGGTGCGCGCACTGCGCGCGGCATCCGCGGGCGGCTGCCCGCCCGGGGCGTACCGCGGAACCGCCCGTCGGGGAACCCCGGCCTGGCAGGACCACGCGGACGTGGACGGGCTGGCCCGGGCCTGGACCGAGGGCGCCGCGGTCGACTGGAGCCGTCTGTGGGCCGGGCCGCTGCCGCGCCGCACCCCGCTGCCCGCCGTTCCCTTCGCCGGTACCCGCCACTGGTTCGCACCCGGCGACGCACCGCAACCGAGCCTGGAGGCCACCATCGACGCGTCACCGTCCTCAAGCCCCCCGCCGTCCCGGGAACGGGTGAAGCTGGCCCCGCTGGGCGGACCCGCCGCCCCGGCCGAACCGACCGCCCCGACGCGCCGGCCGGCCCCGGCCGTGGCCCCACCGCCGACCCCCGCCGTCGAACCGGCGCCCGACATCCAGCCGGCGTCCGCCGTCGCTCCCGCCGGAGCCGATGCCCCGCTGGAGGAGGTCCGCCGCACCGTCACCTCGCTGCTCTCCGACATCCTCGGGACGCCGGAGGAAGAGCTGCCGGGCGATCAGCCCTTCGGGGAGCTGGGGCTGGACTCGATCTTCCGGATGGACCTGGTCCGGCTGCTGAACGAGGCATACGGTCTGGACCTCAAGGCCGTGGAGCTCTACGAGCAGGACTCGGTCGACCGGCTGAGCGCCTGTGTGGCCGCCGCGCTCGGCGACCGCCCGGCGGCGGCCGGGGGCCGGCCGGCCCCCGTACCCACGCGGCTGCCGGACCGGGAGCCCCGCGAGGAACCGCCGCTCGTCCGCGCGGACGAGCCGTCGGCCTCCCGTCCCCCCCGCACGGCACGGCAGCTCGCCCGCTTCATCGAGGCCACGGCCGAGCGGCCGGTGGAGGCCGGGACGGACTTCGCCGACCAGGGCTTCACCTCCTTCGACATGCTGAGGGTCGTCGCCGCCCTGGAACGGCGGTTCGGGCCGCAGCGCAAGTCGCTGCTGTTCGACCACCCCACGGTGGAGGCGCTGGCGGACCACCTGTCCGCGGCGCACGGCGCCGACGGGGTGGAGTCGCTGGCCGGTCCCGCATCCGCACCGGCATCCGCGCCCGCCCCCGACCTGGCTGCCGTGCCGCCCGTGGCCGGTGCACCCGCCGCCGGTCCCACCGTGGTGCGCAAGCGCGACCTGGCCGGCCGGCCGGAGATCGCCGCGGTGATCGCGGAACTCGACCGGCGGCACGCCAAGGAGGGCGGTCTGCCCGGCCGGGACATCGCTCCGCTGGTCTTCCTCGGTGCGGCCCGCAGCGCCTACTTCAACTTCTCCCAGCGGGACGGTTCCCTCCTGGCCTGGAGCTACGTCGGCTCGGAGGCCGACCTGCCGCTGCTCACCGCCGAGTACACCGAGCACGCGGAACGCCACGGCCTGAAGCCCAACCTGCTCTCCATGATCCGTCTCGAGGAGGCCGGCGGGCGCCCCTTCTCCGCCACACCCTTCGGTGTGGTCCAGCGGATGGAGGCGATAGCGGAGTTCGGTCTCTCCGGCCCTCGGATGCGGCGGCTGCGCTACATGGTGCAGCGCTTCGAGCGGATGCCCGGAGCCGAGGTGTCCGAGTACCGCGTCGGTTCGGATCCCGCCACCGACGGCGCCATCGCCGGGCTCATCGACGGGTGGTGCGCCACCAAGGACATGGTCAACCCGTACGTGTTCACGGTGCGCGACGAGATCAGCCGCGGACTGCTCGCGGAGCGCCACCGGATGTTCCTGACGTACGCGGCGAACGAACTGCGCAGCGCCGTCATCGTCACCCGCATCCCGTCCGAGAACGCGTACTTGCTCGATCTGGAGTTCTACTCCGACCAGACGCCCATGGGGGGGCTCGAGTTCACCATCGTGCGCATCGTGCAGCTGCTCGCCGCCGAGGGCGTGACCATGTTCAGCTTCGGGGCGAGCCTGGGTGTGCGGCTGTGCGCCTCGGAGAACGCCGACCCGGTGGCCGAGCGGGCGCTGGCGGAACTGCGGTCCACCGGGGTGTTCACCGGTGAAGGCAACTTCCGCTTCAAGAACAAGTTCCGGCCCGTGAACCTGCCGGTCTACCTGTGCCGGCCGTCCGAGGGGGAACCGACCGATGTCGGGGAGCTCATCTTGATGATCGCCAACCCGGAGGTGTCCGCGGCCCGGCCCGCGACCGCTGCCCCGGCCCTCCGCCGGCCGGCCCCGCGGCCACCCCGTCCGGCCGCAGCCCCGGTCCCGGCCGCAGCCCCGGTTCCGGTCACGGCGGCCCCGGCCCCGGTCACGAGGCCCGAGCCCGTCGCGGAGCCCCTCCGGGACGCCCCCGGCGCCCGGGCCGTCTCCGTCCGGGAGCGACGACTGGCGGCGCACGGGTACAACCCGCTGCTGCTGACCTCCGGCGAGGCCGACTTCGACCTGGTCACCGACTCGTGGACCGAGCTCGACACCGCCTACGTCGGCGAGGGCCTGGCCACCCTGCGCACGCGGGCCGAGGCCCGCCCCGGACCGGCCGACGACCTGGCCGACCTGCTGCCCTTCCGGTACGTGGTACCCACCCTGCGCGGCCGCACCGCCGAGGCGCTGCTCTGCCGGGCCTGGCCCGGCCGCCGGGGGCTCGTGGTACAGAACGAGCTCTTCCCCACCTGGGCGCTGAACCAGGTGGAGCACGGTTTCACACCGCTGGTGGTCCGCACGGCCGCAGCGGCCGCAGCCCAGCCGTTCCGCGCGGACCTCGACACGGAGGACCTCGACCGCGCGCTCGCCGAGCACCCCGGCAAGGTCTCCTTCGTCTGCGTCGAGACCAGCACCAACGCACTGGGCGGGCTCCCGCTGTCGCTGGCGAACCTGCGCCGGGTCCGGGCCGTGGCGGACGCCCACGGGGTGCCGCTCGTCCTGGACGCCACCCGGTTGCTGGAGAACGCCGCCTTCGTCGCCGAGCACGAGGAGGGCGAGCGGGGCCGCAAGGTGTGGGAGGTCGCCGAGGAGATCCTCGCCCTCGCCACCGCCGTCACCCTCGGCCTGTCCAAGGACCACGGCATCGACCTCGGCGGGATCGTGGCCACCGACGACGCCGTGCTGGCCGGCCTGCTGCACGAGGACGTCATGCGGCGCGGCCGGGAGCCGGGCGTCGCCCAGCGCCGGCTGATCGCCGCCGCCCTCGCCGACCGGGAGCGCTCCGCCGCGCTGGTCGCCGGGCGGATGGAGGCGGTCCGGGTCCTGCGGCGGGTCCTCGCCGACGCCGGACTGCCGGTGCGGGAGGCCGGCGGCCACTGCGTGCTGCTCGAAGCGGCCCGGCTGCCCGGAGCCGCGGGATCCGCCCACCCGGTGGCCGACCAACTGGCCTGGATCTACCGCCACACCGGGGTCCGGGCCGCGCCGCACCTCGCCACCGGACCGGACGCCGCCGCCCTGATCCGGCTGGCCGTACCGGTCGGCCTCGGGACCGAGCGGGCCGCGGAGGCCGGCCGACGGCTGGCCGCCCTGTACCGCGACGGCGCCCCGGCACCGGAACTCGTACCGGCCGACGCGCGGAGCGCAGCCGAGCACCCGGCGACCGCTGTCTACCATCCCGCCGCCGCCATCCCCGCCGACGTACGGGCCGCCATGGACGAGGGCCACCAGCCGCTGAACGAGAACCTCGCCGTCCTGCGCGAGCACCAGCCGGCCGTCCGCAGGCACCTGGTCCAGCTCAGCGAGGGCGACGTGGAGGTGTTCACCGCCGGCGAGGGCAGCCCCCTGGTCCTGCTGCACCCCTTCAACATCGGCGCGGGATTCTTCGGCCCGCAGTTCGCCGGACTGGCCGACCGCCACCGGGTGATCTCCGTCCACCACTCGGGCGTCGGAGCGACGACGGCCGCCGCCGACCTCTCCGTGGAGGGCCTGGCCGACCTGCTGCGCCGTACGCTCGACGCGCTGGACGTGCGGGGACCCGTCCACCTCGGCGGCGCCTCCTTCGGGGCGCTGCCGGCGATGTCCTTCGCGCTGCGCCACCCGCGCGAGGTCGCCTCGCTGACGCTGATCGGAGGGTCCTACAAGGTCGGCAACCGGCAGGGCGAGATGAACCGGCTCGCCCTCGTCGCCCGGGAGGACTTCGACCGCCTGCTCGTCGAGCCCGGCACCGAGCCGATCGCCGCACACCGGCAGCGGTACGAGGAGCTGCTGCTGCGCTGCGAGAGCCTGAACGCCCAGATCGGCCTGCGCTACCTGGACGAGTTCGACGCCTCACCGAACCTGCTGCCCCGGCTGGCCGGACTGGCCGTGCCGTCGCTCGTCGTGCACGGCAGGCACGACACGGTGGTCCCGCTGAAGACGGGCCACCTGCTGCACGGCACGCTCCCCGACGTCCGCTACCGCGAGTTCGAGGACGCGGGCCACTTCCCCAGCCTCACCGCCGCCGGGCGCTTCAACGAGGTGCTCGAGGAGTTCCTGACCGCGGTCGACGCCGTCGACGCGGCCGGCCGACCGGAGGACACCCGATGACGCCCGCCCCGACTCCGGCGGCGACGCCCACCGCCGCGACCGAGGCCACCCGGCCCGCCCCACCGGCGGCGAGCCCTGCCGTCCAGGTCCTCGACGCCGGCACCGTCCGGCGCCGGGTGACCGTCTCACCCGCCATGTGCGGCCACAACTCGCTGTTCCTCGGCCAGATCGGCGACTGGACCTGGGAGACGGTGACGGCCCTGAGCGGCACCGACGTCCTCGCGGCCAAGAACGCCGAGGGCGACCCCGCCTACCTCGCCTTCTTCTACTACCGGGTGCGCGGCAGCCGGGAGTTCCACCTGCGCAGCCCCGGCTTCGGCGACGAACTGGACGTGCTGTCCCGCTCCTTCGACTTCGGCAGCGAGTCGGTGCTGACCGTCCACCGGATCTCCTCGACCGCCGCAGCCGACTCCCCGCCCGAGCCCTGGGACCCGGCCGCCTTCCACCGCGGTCCCGCCCCCGGCTGCCTGCACGTGGAGAACTTCAACCGCTGGGTCAGCCGGCGCGACGCCGACAGCAACCGGGGCCTGGTACCCGCCTCGCCGCCGGACTTCCACCACACCCGCCTGCCGGCCCTGCCCGAGGAGTACTCGCCGCGTCCGGTCTACGGCCGCGCCCGGTCCCTGCTCACCTTCTGCGAGGACCCGGCGGGGGAGTACCGCACCGTCGCCGAGGGCTTCACCACCCGGTACGGCATCGACATCACCCGCGACCTGAACGGGGTCGGACTCGTCTACTTCGCGTCTTACTTCTCCATCGTCGAGCAGGCCGCGCTGCGGCAGTGGCGCCGACTGGGCCGCGGCGACCGGGCGTTCCTGCGCCGGCGCGTCATCGACCAGCAGCTGTGCTACGTCAAGAACGCCGAGCTCGACAGCGAGTTCGAGATCGGTGTCACCGTCCGGGCGGCGCGGGCCGACGCCGGTGAGGAGATCGTCGACGTGGTGGTGCGCGACGCGCACAGCGCGGACCTGATAGCCGTCGGCACCCAGCGGGTGCTGTGGGACCCCGAGGAGGCACGGTGACGAGCGTGGAGGACGGCGTGGACGGCGTGGACGGCGGCCGGCACGACCCGGGCGGCCCGTACGGACCGCACGGCGGCGCCGGGCGCGCGACGGACGGGGTCGCGCGGGCCCGGGCCGAGCAGGCGCTGCGCGAGGTGATCCGCGGCATCCTGCCGGCCCTGCCGCTGGAGGAGATCACCGGGGACAAGCACCTGAGGGACCTGGGCGCCGACTCGGTGGACCGCGTCGAGATCATCCTGGGCGTCACCCGGCGCCTGGGCATCGACGAACCGATGTCGAACTTCAGCGCCGTCCCGGACATCGCCCACCTCATCGACCACCTGAGCCGGCGGGGGCGGTCGCTGTGATCGGGATCGAAGCGCTCAACGTGTACGCCGGCCTGGCCGGCATAGCCCTCCCCGCGCTCTTCGAGGGCAGGGGCCTGGACCCCGCCCGGCTCGGCAACCTGATGATGGAGCGCCGTTCGGTCGGGCTGCCGTTCGAGGATCCGGTGACCAACGCCGTCAACAGCGCCAAGGCGATCGTCGACGCGCTGGATCCACGGGAACGCGCCCGCATCGAACTGCTCGTCACCTCCACCGAGTCCGGCGTGGACTACAGCAAGTCGGTGGCGTCCTACGTCCACGAGTACCTCGGCCTGTCCCGCACCTGCCGGGTGCTGGAGGCCAAGCAGGCGTGCTACGCGGCGACCGGTGCGGTGCAGCTGGCCGCCGGCTACCTGGCCTCCGGCCGCTCGCCGGGGGCCAAGGCGCTGGTCATCGCCACCGACGTGGCCGTGGTGGACGAGTACGCCGAGTACGCGGAGGCCGCCACCGGCCACGGCGCGGCGGCCGTCCTGCTCGGTGACGACCCCCGGATCATGGCCATCGACCCGGGAGCCTACGGCCTGTACAGCTACGAGACCCTGGACTCCGCCCGGCCGCTGCCCACCCTCGACATCGCCGACGCCGACCGCTCCCTCTTCGCGTACCTCGACTGCCTCGCCCACAGCTTCGCCGACTACGCCGACCGGGTGGAGGGCGCCGACTTCGCGGCCACCTTCGACCGGCTGGTGATGCACACCCCGTTCGCGGGACTGGTCCGGGCCGGCCACCGCAAGATGATGCGCGAACACGGCGAGGCCGGACCCGCCGCGATCGAGGCCGACTTCACCCGCCGCGTCGCGCCCTCGCTGGCCTACCCCCGGGTGGTCGGCAACCTCTGCTCCGGCTCCCTCTACCTCGCGCTCGCCTCCACCATCGACACCTCCCCCTGCGACCGCCCCGAGCGGGTCGGACTGTTCGCCTACGGGTCCGGCTGCGCCTCCGAGTTCCTGAGCGGGGTGATCACCCCCGGTTCCGGCCGGGTGCTCGGCGCACTGGGCATCGGCGAGCGGCTGGCCGCCCGCCGCGACATCGGCTTCGACGAGTACACCCGGCTGCTGAAGGAGACCCGGGCCTGCCTCGTCCCCGAACGCGAGCGCCGCGTCCGGCCCGAGGACTGGTCCGACTACCTGGACCACGCCGACCGGGCGCACGAACTGCTCGTGCTCACCGGCGTCGACGACTACCACCGGCGCTACGCGTGGCGCTGACCCGCACCCCGAGAGGACACTGATGGACGAGAACGGCGCGTACGACGCGTACACGGTCCTGGACACCCTGCGGCGCCACATCGTCGCGGTCGTCCCCGAGGTCGACCCCGCCGACGTCACCCGGCACGTCTCGATGGCCGACCTGGGCTGCAACAGCATCGACCGCGCCGAGGTGGTCACCCTCACCCTGGAGGAACTGCGCCTGGACGTGCCGGTGGCCGAGTTGCAGGGCCTGCCTGACCTCGGGGCCCTGGTGGACCTGATGCGGGCCCACCGCCGGTGAGCGCCGCCGCGTCCGTGGTCGTCACGGGCCTGGGAGTGCACACCGCGGTCGCGGCCGGCGCGGACGCCTTCGAGCAGGCCCTGCGGGCGGGACGCAGCGGGATCACCCGGCGGGCGGCGGCGGGTCCGCACGAGCAGTCCGTCTCGGCCGACCTCGCGGACTTCGGGCTGCGCGAGGCCCTGGACGCCGTCCCCGACCTGCCCGCCGCACTGCGGGCCGGGGCCGTGCGCACCGCGGGCCGGGCTCCGTTCGGGGTGCAGGTCGCGCTGGCCACCGCCGTGCAGGCGCATCTCCAGGCCGGCCTCGGCGCCGAGGCCGGCCCGGCTCCCGGCCGTACCGGACTGGTGGTGGCCGGGCACAACCTGACCACCGGGTACGCCGAACGCCTGCACCCGAAGCTCGCGGCCAGCGGCGCGTACGTACCGGCCCGGGCGGCCCTGCACCTGCTCGACACCGACCATCTCGGGATCCTCAGCCAGGTCCTGGGCATCACCGGCGAGGGCTGCACGGTCGGCGGCGCCTCCGCCAGCGGCAACGTCGGGATCATCACGGCGGCCCGGCTGATCGCCCTCGGTGCGGTGGACGCCTGCCTGGTGGTCGGTGGCCTCGCCGACCTCTCGGCGCTGGAGCGGCAGGCGCTGGCGAACCTGGGCGCGATGTCCCCGGGCCCGGCGGGACTGGCGCCGGGGGAGGTCTGCCGCCCGTTCGACCAGGACCGCTCGGGGTTCGTCCCGGGCCAGGGCTGCGGGGCACTGGTGCTGGAGGCCGAGGAGTCGGCCCGCGCCCGCGGCGCGCCCGTCCTGGCCCGGATCGCGGGCTACGGGCTCGCCCTGGACGCCAACAGCCAGGCCGACCCGGACGAGCGGGGCGAGTGCCAGGTCATGGCGGCGGCGCTGCGGATGGCCGGCGTACCGCCGGAGGCGGTGGGGTATGTCAACGCCCACGGCACCGGCTCCGCGCTCGGCGACCGCACCGAGGCGGCCGCGCTCCGGCGGGTCTTCGGCGGCCGGCCCGACGGTCCGTGGATCAACGCCACCAAGGCGCTCACCGGGCACTGCCTCTACGCGGCCGGCGTGGTGGAGGCGGTGGCGACCGTCCTGCAGCTGCGCGGCGGCTTCGTCCACCCCAACGTCAACCTGCACCGGCCGATCGACCCGGCCCTGCGGTTCGTCGGCCGGACGGCCCGGCCGGCGGACTTCTCGTACGCGCTCTCGAACGGCTTCGGCTTCGGGGGCATCGACACCAGCATCCTGCTGGCCGCGTGAGCGGGCCGGCCGAGGACAGGGGAGTGAGCACCGTGACGGCACGCTGGACGGCGGAGGCACGCGGGGCCCCGGACGCGGGGGTACGACTGTTCTGCTTCGCGCACGCCGGCGGCGGACCGGCCGGATTCCGTTCCTGGCAGCGGGAGTTCGGCGAGGACGTCGATATCCGGCCGATCCTGCTTCCGGGCCGGGAATCGCGGGCCAGGGAGCAGCCGCTGCGCCGCATGGCGGATATCATCGGCCCGCTGTGCGACGGTCTGCTGCCGCTGCTCGACCGGCCGTACGCCCTGTTCGGGCACAGCCTGGGGGCCGCCGTCGCCTACGAGGCGGCCCGGGAGTTCGCGGCACGCGGCTGGGGAGAACCGCGCCACCTGTTCGTCTCGGCCCGCCGGGCCCCGCACCTGCCGTCCCGCCGCGGCCGGCTGCACGACCTGCCGCCGGAGCAGTTCACCGCCGCCGTCGCCCGCATGGGCGGCACCCCGCCCGAGGTGCTCGCCCACCCCGAGCTGCTGAGCGCGTTCACCCCGGGCCTGCGGGCCGACTTCGAGGTGAACGAGACGTACACCCCGCTGCCCGGCGGGCTGCTGGGCTGCGACGTGTCCGCCGCGGTGGGCCGCTCCGACCCCGAGGTCGAGGCGGACGAGATGGCCGCCTGGCGCGACACCACGCGCGGCGCGTTCGACCTGGCGGTCCTGGAAGGCGACCACTTCTACCTCAAGCGGTCGCCGGGCGACCTGTTCGCCCTGATCCGCGGCCGGCTGGAGCTCCCCGTCCGGACCTGACCCGGCGCACCCGCCCACCGAACACCCTTGCCCCACCCGATCGCACGAGGAGAAGACACCATGGAGAAGCTGGACCTCTCGGGCTGCCACCCGATCTTCGTCCGACAGATCGACTGCCTGCAGAACAAGGACATCGAGGGACTGATGGAGACCTACCACCGCGACGCCGTCGTGGTGCGCTTCCAGGGCGTCCTCACCGGCATCGAGGAGATCGGCGACACCTTCGGCCGCTACATGGACATCCAGGCCCGCTACGAGCAGCTGCTGGAGTACACCCACACCGACGACACCATCTTCATGCGCGCCCTGATGAGCGTGCGCGGCGAACGCGAACTCGGCTTCGGCGCGTACGTCCTCAAGGACGGCCTGATCTGGCGCCAAGTCGCCGGGATCGAGGGCGGAATGCGCGACTGGTTCGCGGGCCGCGAGGTCTCCGGGCATGCTGGGGACCCGGGCGACGCCGCCTCCGCGTGACATCGCCAAGCGTTCGATGACCCTCTGCTGAGAAGAGATCCGGAACATGAGCAACGCCACCGGCACCCGCGTCCTCAAGAGCTGGGACGAGCACGAGTTCGCCCAGGCCGACGGCCGCAAGTTGACCCGCTCAGCCATCGAGTACTCCTACACCGGCGCCATCGAGGGGCAGGGCGTCCAGGAGTACGTGATGTTCTACCGCAGTGACACCTCCACCACCTTCGTCGGGCTGGAGCAGATCACCGGACGGCTCGACGGCCGCTCGGGCAGCTTCGTGCTCCAGCACACCGGCGAACTCGGCGATACGGCCGCGGTGGTGACGTGGACGGTCGTCCCGGGCTCCGGAACGGGCGAGCTGGTCGGCCTGACCGGCAGCGGCGGCTTCACCGCCACCCACGAGGAAGCCGGCAACGCCGAGTACACGCTGGACTACGACCTCGCGTGATCCTCGGGCCGGGCCCGCCAGCACAAAGTTGAGCAGACTCCCGGGCGGCCGACGATGAGGATGGCTGCCGGGCGGACCCCGCCCGGCAGCCGCCCCGTTGGACGAGGAGGACCCGCCCCTTGGACGCCTCGACCCCGCCCGCGTCGTACCCCGTGCCCCGCACCTGCCCGCTCGACCCGGCGCCCGTCTACCCGCAGTTGCGGGCGGAGCAGCCGGTCTTCCGCACCACCCTGGACTTCGACGGCAGTGAGGTCTGGCTGATCACCGGGCACGCCGACGCCTGCGCCGTCCTGGCCGACCCCCGCTTCAGCTCGGACTTCTCCCGGGAAGGGTTCCCCGCCCGGATGACCGTCCGGCCGCCGGGCCCGGGGACGTTCATCCGGATGGACCCGCCCGACCACTCCCGGCTGCGCCGCACCATCGTCGGCGAGTTCCGGATGAAACGCCTGGAGGCCCTGCGTCCCGCGGTCCAGGGCATCGTCGACGAGCTCGTCGACACCATGCTCGACGGCGGGAACACCGCGGACCTGGTCCAGGCGATCGCCCTGCCCCTGCCCACCCTGGTGATCTGCGAACTGCTCGGAGTGCCCTACCGGGACCGCGCGTTCTTCCAGGACTGCACCCAGGTCATCGGCGACCAGTCCGCACCGCCCGCCCGCCGCCAGGTCGTCCGCGACGAGCTGCGCGCCTACCTGGACCGGCTGGTCCGCGACAAGACCGCCGCGCCGACCGACGACCTGCTCGGCCGGGCCGCCGCCCGCCTCGGCCAGGACGGCATCACCCACGACGAACTCGTCGGCATCGCCACCCTGCTGATGATCGCCGGATTCGAGACCATCGCCAACCAGATCGGCGTCGGCACCCTCCTGCTGCTCCAGCACCCCGAGCAGCTCGCCGGGCTCGTCAAGGACCCCGGGTTGGTCCCCGGAGCGGTCGAGGAGCTGCTGCGCCACCAGACCGTCATCGACTACGGGCTGCGCCGCGCCGCGACCGAGGACGTCGAGATCGGCGGCCGGACCATCCGGGCCGGCGAGGGCGTCGTCGTGGTGCTCTCCTCCGCCAACCGGGACGAGCGGGTCTTTCCCGACCCCGACCGGCTCGACCTCGGCCGCCCGGAGGCAGGGGAGCACCTCGGCTTCGGCTTCGGACTGCACCAGTGCCTGGGCCAGTTGCTGGCCCGGCTCCAGCTGCAGGTCCTGTGGTCCACCCTCTTCGCGCGGATCCCCACCCTGCGGCTCGCCGTCCCGCTGGACGACGTCCCGTTCCGCACCGACATGTTCGTGCACGGCGTCCACGAGCTGCCGGTCACCTGGTGACCGGGCGCCCGCCCCGGCCCGTCCCGTGCCCGGCCGCGGCGTCCCGCGACCACCGACTCCCCGATTCGACCACCGAGCCCGGGCGCGGCACGCTCCCGCGTACCGGCCACCCGCGTACCAGAAAGGAGCCGGCGTGAACCGGCTGCCCGAAGACCAACCGACCGCCACCGACGGGAGCGTCGAGCGCTGCCCGTTCCCGTTCCCCATCCGGTCCGCGCTCGACCCGTCGCCCGAGTACACCCGCCTGCGCGAGGAGCAGCCGGTCTGCCCCGTCGCCCTGCCCAGCGGCGACCCCGCCTGGATCGTCACCCGCTACGACGACGTCCGTACCGTCTTCAGCGACCCGCGGTTCAGTCGGCAGGCGGCCACCCGCCCCGGAGCCCCCCGCTTCATGCCGGGCGTCGAGGGCGACCCCGAGTCCATCGTCAGCAAGGACGCGCCCGACCACACCCGGCTGCGCAAGCTCGTCGCCCCGGCCTTCACGGTGCGCCGCATCGAGGCCATGCGCCCCGGCATCCAGCGCACCGTGGACGACCTGCTCGACGCCATGGAGAAGGAGGGCCCCGTCGGCGATGTGGTGGCCGCCCTCTCCGGACCGCTGCCGATCATCACCATCGGTGACCTGCTCGGCGTACCGCGCGCGGACCAGGGCCGGTTCCGCGCGTGGTCCGACCTGATGTTCAAGACCTCCCCGGACGCGCTGCAGGAGGCGGTGGCCGCCCGCGAAGCCCTGATCGGCTACCTGGCGGCGATGGTGCAGGAGCGCCGTGCGGTCCCCGCCGACGACCTGCTCGGCGTGCTGATCGCCGCCCGCGACAACGACGACCGGCTGTCCGAACGCGAACTGATCTCCTTCGCCGGCGGGCTCATCGTGGCGGGCTACGAGACCACCGCGAACCGGCTCGCCAACGCCGTCCTGGTGCTGCTGCGCAACCCCGAGCAACTTGCGCTGCTGCGCGCCGAGCCCGAGCGGATCGGCGACGCCGTCGAAGAACTGCTGCGCTACATTCCCGGCGGCGCGGCCGGCGGACTGATCCGGGTCGCGACCGAGGACGTCGAGGTGGGCGGCGAGCTGATCAGGGCCGGTGACGGCGTCATCGCCGTCACCAACTCGGCCAACCGCGACGGGCGGGTCTGGGAGGACCCCGACACCTTCGACATCACCCGCAAGCCCGGTTCGCACACCAGCTTCGGGCACGGCATCCACCACTGCGTGGGCGCCCAGCTCGCCCGCCTGGAGATGCAGATCGGCATCGCGACGCTGATCCGGCGCTTCCCCGGCCTGCGGCTGGCCGTGCCGGAGAGCGAACTGCCGTGGAAGCGCAACGTGGTCATCCACAGCCTGGAAGCCCTGCCGGTCGCCTGGTGACACCGGCCCCGGCCGCCCCGGTCAGGGGAGGCCGGAGGGCCGGGGCGGGCACGGGGGAGGGGGGGGGGGGGGGGGGGGGGGGGGGGGGGGAGGGGGGAGGGGGGCCGGGCCCCCCCCCCCCCCGCTTCCCCGTGTCGGTCCCCCTCCGGTGACCTCAGGCGGTGGTGAGCTTCTGGCTGAAGAACCACTCGTGCCCCTCGTGGTCCTCCACCTTGCAGACCCGCATGCCCTGCGGGGTGTCGGTGGGAGGGAAGACCAGCTTGGCGCCGGCCGCCTCGGCCCGCTTGTACTGGGCGTCGACGTCCTCGACGTCCACCGACGCCATCGCGCTGCGGTAGCCCGTGGCGGCGGGCGACCGGTAGCCGTCGCCGGGCCCGGCCAGGTAGACCGGGTCGCCGGCGGGCGTGAGCATCTCCGCGTGGAAGACCGGGCCGTCGGGGTGGGCGAACCGCTGTTGCTCGGTGAAACCGAACGCCTCGGTCAGCCACTCCAGCGCGCGCGCGACGTCCTCGTACTTCGTGTAAGGGATAGCAGCCATGCCGGGAAGCCTAGGGAGTTCCGCCTCCGCCGCCTGGCCAAAGTTGCGCATCGGCGGCGGTCCGTCGAAGGCGGACGCCGCTCAGCCCACGACGAGCTCGAACGGGATCGACATCCGGCCGCCGAACCGCTCACCCGTCGCCCGGAAGAGCCCGGTCAGCGGGGCCCGCACATCGACCGGGGCGCCCCCGCCCAGCCCCGCCAGATAGGCCTCGTGCGCCTCCAGGGAGGCCACCGCCGCGTCCACCGAGCCGGTGACGTCCACCGCGTGGGTCGGTTCGGGGGAGCCCACCATGGCGACGTAGCGCACCCCGCCCCACGCCTCCCCGGCCTCCGGGAAGATCCACCGGTTGCCCGCGTCACCCACCGCGTCGAGCAGCGCCCGGCCGGCGTGGCGGTGGTCCGGGGTGTTCCACCGGCGGGTGTAGGAGGCGTCCCGGTGGTTGTAGCCGACCACCAGCTCCGGCCGGTGCCGGCGGATCGCCGCCGCGATGTCCCGCCGCAGCGCCGGCCCGTACTCCAGCGTGCCGTCCGGATGGTCCAGGAACTCCACCGTGTCCACCCCCACGATCCGCGCACTGCGCCGCTGCTCCTCCTCCCGCACCCGGGCCGCCTTCGACGGCTCCATCCCGTCGATCCCGGCCTCGCCTCGGGTCAGCAGCAGGTAACCCACCCGCTTGCCCGCCGCGGTCCACGCGGCCACCGCGCCCGCACCGCCGAACTCCATGTCGTCGGGGTGGGCGACCACGCACAGCACCCGGTCGAAATCGGTCGGCATCTCCTGAAGCTGAATCGTCATGCGGCGCAGGCTCGCACGCCGTCCGGCGCAGGTCTGCTCCGAAGTGAGCGTGCCCCCGGTTCGTCCGGTCCCATGCTCAATCCGGCGCAGATGGCTGACGTTCGACATGGATACCTTCCTCGCGCGCCCGGCCCAGCGCAGAAAGCGAACTAGGAGGAACCATGACGGACTCAAGGCCCACGCTGTCGAGACGGACGCTGCTGCGGACGGCGGCCGGCATCACCGTGGGCGCCGCAGGGGCGGGGTTGCTGACCGCCTGCGGTTCGGACGCGAAGGCCCCGGTGGCGGACGCCAAGCCCTCCGTCGCGCCCAAGCGCGGCGGCAAGCTGCGCGCCGCCTTCATCGGGGGCAGCAACGAGACCGCCAACGTACTGAAGGCCGCCAACACCCCGATCGACTACGTACGGGCCCGCGCGATCTACGACGAGCTGTGCGTCCTCGACGCCGAGGGCCGTACGGAGATGCAGCTGGCCGAAAGCCTGACGCCCAACGCGGACGGCACCGAGTGGACGCTGAAGGTGCGCAGCGGCGTCAAGTTCACCGACGGCCGCGCGCTCACCATCGACGACGTGCTCTTCACGCTGCGCACGTACGTCGACACCAAGGCCAACCAGGCCCCGCTGCTTGCCGATCTCGACCTCGCCAAGTCCTCCCGCAAGGACGAGCTCACGGCCGTCCTCGTGATGAAGCGGCCGCACGGCTTCCTCGACCTGGTGTTCACCCAGGGCATCTTCATCATCCCGGCGGGCACCACGGACTTCTCCAACGTCCCCGGCAGCGGCCCCTTCATCCTCCAGCAGCACCGGGTGGGCCAGGGCGCCACGCTCAAGCGCAATCCCGACTACTGGGGCAGCGCGGGCCCGTACCTCGACGAGCTCGAACTCGTCTCCATCGCGGACGGCGCGGCCCGGCTCAACGCCCTCAAGGCGGGCCAGGTCGAGTACGCGGCGAGCATCTCCCTGGTCGCGGGCAAGACCGAACGCTCCAACGCGGCCGTCCAGTTGATCATCCCACCCAAGTGGGAGTGGCCGAACTTCGGCGCGATGCTCAAGCGCAGCCAGGACCCGTTCACCGACGCCCGGGTCGCGCAGGCGCTCAAGTACGCCGTCGACCGCGACCAGATGGTCGAGCGCGTCACCCTCGGCTTCGGCGAGGTCGGCAACGACCTGTTCGGCAAGTACCTGCCCTACTACGCACAGGACCTGCCGCAGCGGCAGTACGACCCGGAGAAGGCCAAGAAGCTCCTCAAGGACGCGGGCGCCGAGAACCTCTCGCTGACCATCCGCACCAGCGACTACGAGTACGGACTGGCCGAGGGCGCCGCGGTCCTCGCCGAGCAGGCCAAGAAGGCCGGCATCACCATCGGCCTGGACAAGGTCCCGGCCGGGGACTTCTTCGCCGACCCCAAGGTGTTCATCGGCGCCAAGTTCCAGTCGGCCAACCGCAAGCCCCGGCCGCTGCCCCTGGACGTGCTGTTCTTCTACGGCACCGACGCACTGCTGCCCTTCACCGGCGTCGCGGGCCCGAAGATCGACGACCTGGTCACCAAGGTCCGCTCCGCGGTCTCCGACGAGCAGCGCCGGACCTCGATGTCCGACATCCAGCAGCACCTCTACGAGGAGGGCGGCGACCTGGTCTGGGCGAAGGCGCCGGTCCTGGCCGCCGCCACCCCGCAGGTGCACGGCGTCAAATCGCTGGGCTACCCGACGTTCCCGAGCTTCCGAGACGCATTCCTGGGATGACCGACACCGTGCGCGCAGCCGCAGCGACTCCTGGCTCCGGGCAGGGGTCGCTGCGGTCTCTCCTGGCCCGACGGCTGCTCACCGGTGTGCTGGTGCTGGCGGCCGTCTCCGCGATCGTCTTCACCGCCACCGAGGCCGCACCCGGTGACGCTGCCGCCGCGTCGCTGGGGCCCGACGCCGACCCGGCGAGCGTGGCCGCCCGACGCGCCGAACTGGGCCTGGACCGGCCCGCGCTGGTGCGGTACGGCGACTGGCTGCTCGCCGTCCTGCGCGGCGACCTCGGCACCTCCTACGTGTCCGGCAGCCCGGTCTCGGAACTGATCGCAGACCGGGTCGGCAACTCGCTGGCCCTGGCGGGCGTGACCCTCGCCCTGCTGGTGCCGCTCGCCGTCGGCCTGGGCATCTGGGCGGGCCTGCGCGCCGGCGGCCTGCCCGACCGGCTGATCTCGACGACCACCCTGACCCTGCTGTCGGTGCCGGAGTTCGTCACCGGCACGATCCTGGTGCTGGTCCTCGCCGTCGAGCTGGACCTGCTGCCGGCGGTGTCCCTGCTCGGCCCGGGCCAGGGACTGCTGGACACTCCGGAGATCCTGGTGCTGCCGGTGGTCACCCTGCTCGTCGGCTGCCTGGCCCACAACGCCCGGCTGGTGCGGGCCGGCGTGGTCGAGGTCGCGGCGGGCGACGCCGTCACCACCGCCCGCCTCAACGGCGTTCCGGAGCACCGGGTGGTCCTGCGCTACGTCCTGCCCGCCGCCCTCCCGCCGGTGATCCCGCTGCTGGCGCGCTACCTGTCCCTGCTGGTCGGCGGGGCCCTGGTCGCCGAGACCCTGTTCGGCTTCCCCGGGATCGCCTCGGTGCTGGTGCAGGCATCGGCCGGCCGCGACGTGCCGACCGTGCAGGCGGTCGCCCTGCTCGTCGCGCTGGTGACCGTCCTGGCCAACCTGCTCGGAGACGTGCTCGGCACGGTCCTCGACCCCCTGAGGAGGATCCCGCAGTGACCCTCGTTTCCACCCCGGTCACCGAACCGCCGGCGCCGGCCGGCGGTCAGCCCGCGCAGGCCGCCCCGGCCCGCCGGCGGCCGGTCGCGGCGATCCTCTTCGGCGTGCTCGTGGCGCTGACCCTGTGCGGCCCGTGGCTGGCCCCGAAGGATCCCCGGGTCGGCGCCGGGATGCCCTATGCCCCGAGCAGCGCCGACACCCCGCTCGGCACCGACCACCTGGGCGCGGACGTGCTCAGCCGGGTACTGTCGGGCGGCCGGACCCTGATCCTGCTGTCCGTCGGCGTGCTGCTGGTCGCCTACCTCATCGGGGTGACGGCCGGCATGGTCGCCGCCTACCGCGGCGGCTGGGCCGCCACCTTGATCCTGCGCTGCGCCGACGTGCTGATGGGCTTGCCGCCCCTGGTGCTGATCGCGGTGATCGCCACCGGCACCGGGCCGGGGCTGCTCGGCGTCGCCATCTCCGTGGTCGCCGTGATGCTGCCGGACATCACCCGGATCGTCCGCGCCACCACCACCCAGATCCTGGCCCACGACTACGTGGAAGTGGCCCTCGCGCGGGGCGAGACCACCGCGGCGATCCTGGCCCGCGAGGTGTTCCCCAACCTGGTGCGGACGCTCGCCGCGGACGCCAGCGTCCGCTTCGCCGGAACCGCCTACGCGGTCGCCACCGCCGGGTTCCTCGGCCTCGGCGCCCAACCGCCCACCCCCGACTGGGGGTTGATGATCATGGAGAACCAGGGTGGCCTGACCCTCCAGCCGATGGCCGTACTGGCGCCCGCTGCCCTCCTGCTCGCCCTGCTGCTCACGATCGGCAGGCTCTCCGACAGCCTCGGCCTGGCCGAGGCGACGCCGCGCCGCGCAAACGTCCCGGCGCCCCGGGACGGCGGGCCGGCGACCCCGGACGTACTGCGCGCGAAGCACGAGGCCGCCGCCGGGGACCGGCCCGAGGAGGGACCGGACACGGCCGCGGCCGTACGGGGGCTGCGCCTGCGGGCGAGCGCCACCGGCCGGGAGATCGTCCGGGGTGTGGACCTCACGGTCCCCGCCGCCACGGTGGTCGCCCTGATCGGCGACTCCGGCAGTGGGAAGACCAGTACCGCGCTGGCCCTGCTGGGCCACCACAACCCCGGCCTGGAACGCACCCGCGGCACCACCCGGCTCTTCGGCACCTCCCTGGACGGCCTCGGCCGCCGCGAGCTCGCACGGCTGAGGGCCCGCACCGTCGCCTACGTCGCCCAGGACCCGCGGACCTCCCTGCCCGCGAACCTGAAGGTCGCCGAGCAGATCGGCGAGCAGCTGCGCGCCGTGGGCGTACCGGCCGGGGAACGGCTGGAGCGGGCCAGGTCGGCGCTGCGCCGCGTGGCGCTGCCCGACGACCCCGCGTTCCTGGCCCGCAAACCCCACCAACTGTCCGGCGGCCAGCTCCAACGGCTGTCGATCGCGGTGGCGTTGGCACGCGAGCCGCGGCTGCTGGTCCTCGACGAGCCGACCAGCGCACTCGACCCGGAGAACACCGCCCGGCTCGTGATGGAGGTCGTCGCCCTGTGCCGCGAGGCGGGCACCGCCGTCCTGCTCATCTCGCACGACCTCGACGCGGTCGCGCGGGCGGCGGACACCGTCGTGGTGATGGGCGGCGGCCGGATCCTGCGCTCGGGACGCCCGGAGAAACTGCTGGCCGAGGCCCCCGCGGCGGGCGCCGACCCGCAGGCGCCGTGGCCCGGCGGACCGGACCGGGCGGGGGAGGCGGAGGGGCCGCGGGAGGCGGACACGGCGGCCGTGGCCGCCGCGGTGGGCGCCGTGGACGCGGGGGACGCGGTGGCGCCGCTGTCCGTCGTCGGGCTCGGCGCGGAGCGCCCCGGCGCGGGCCGGATCCTTTCCGACGTGACGCTCGCCGTCCCCGCGGGAGGCCGCCTCTGCATCGTGGGAACCTCCGGCAGCGGCAAGAGCACGCTGCTGAGGGCGGTCACCGGGCTGCTGGCGCCGACGGAGGGGGAGGTCAGGCTGGCCGGAGAGGTGCTGGCGGGGCAGGTGGCCCGGCGGAGCCCGCTCCAGCGCAGGCTCCTGCAGCTCGTTCCGCAGAACCCGTACGACTCGCTCAACCCCCGGCAGAGCGTGGCCAGGATCGTCGGACGCCCGCTGCGCCAGTTCGCTCTCGTACCGGCTGACCGGGTGGAGGAGGAGACCCTGGCCCTGGTCGAGCGGGTCGGCCTGGGGGCGGAGCACCTGGGCCGGCGGCCGGCCGCGCTGTCCGGCGGCGAGCGGCAACGGGTCGCGCTGGCCAGGGCGCTGGCCGCCCGCCCGGACGTCCTGCTGTGCGATGAGATCACCAGCGCCCTCGACCGGACGACCGCTCTCGCGGTCCTCGGGCTGCTCGACGGGCTGTGCCGGGAACTGGGCGTGGCGCTGGTGGTGGTCACGCACGACCGGCTGGTGGTGGAACGGATCGGCGGACGCGTCGCCGAGGTCGCCGACGGACGGCTGCGCCACCTCCCGCCCGCCCGGGTCCTCTGAGGATGGGAGCGGCCACCGCACCGGCTGGGCCGGTGCGGTGGCCGCTCGCGGCGCCGAGGCCGCTCCGGCGCCGGGGGTCCGTCCTACGCGGCCGCGCCGCTCAGGCCCAGGCGGGCCTCGATGTAACCGGCGAGGTTGGCTTCGTCTCGTATGGTGATCCAGCCGCTGCTGGATTCCAGGAGCCCTGCCTCACGGAACCGCTTGAGGAAATACCCGACTCTCGACCGCGTGGTCCCCACCATTTCCGCGAGTTCTTCCTGCGTGAGTCGGGCGGCGATCTTCAGCCCCCGATGGTGTGACTGCCCGAAGCGGTGCGAAAGCTGGAGCAGCCGGGCCGCGAGTCGCAATTCGCTTTCCAGGGTGACGAGATCGACGATGACTCGCTGGCGTTCCGAGAGTCGACTCGCGAGGTGTTCCGCGAATTCCTCGAGGAGGTGTGCCGTCGCCAGCATTTCGAAGAACTTGCCGTACGGAATTTTCGTCAGCTCCGTGTCCGCCATGGCCACGGCCGTTTCGACCCGACTGATCTGCGACATGCACAGCTCTCCGAAGATTTCCCCCGCGATGTACAGGTCGAGTAAACATCGCTTCCCCGTGGACGTCACGATCACAGTCTTGACCTGGCCCGATTTCACCAGGTAGAGGCTCTGGTCGCTTTCGGTGCAGTTGTAGATGTGGCTACCCCGGGGGATCGTGACGGTCGGCAGTGTGTGCGCGATCGGTCGGAGCGATTCGACGACCCGGTCCGTGAATTTCATCGGGCTGATGGCAGTGGGCAGGCTCATGATGATCTGGAGGGATCGCGAGCATTGAAGGCGGGACTCAAATGCCGGAACCCCCCCTCCCCCCTCCGGTTGCGGCAATGAGTTGCAATAATTGTCCAAAAACGATCGGACTGTCAAGAGTTCTCACAGTCCTGACAGAGTGTCGCTCAAGAGTTCTGGTACGTACTTTGCCCCGTCGAGCCGGACCGGTAGGGAGAGGTGGACAACCGGATTTAAGGCTTCCAGGGAAAATGTGGGTAAAGGCGCCCCCGGGTCGCGCGCGGGCGCTGGATCGCGCCCGCACGCACGGTGTGCCGGAGCTCTTCGGCGGGTCCGGGAGACGGCCGCATAAATGCACGAACTCAATTCCCGATCATGATGCCGTGACGCGTCGCGGCGGCCCGCCGCTCAGCCCGCCGCCTGCCTCACGAGCGCGGCGATCCTCGCCTCGTCGGCGATGGCCGGCTCCGTCAGGGCGTAGGAGGTCGCCCACATGCTGCCGTCGTCGAGTTCCGCCTTGTCGCTGAAACCGAGCGTCGTGTACCGGGTGCCGAACCTCCTCGGCCGCCTTGGCGGCGCGCGCGCCGAGGCCTACAGCGACCTCGGTTTCGCCCGCTACGACGCGGGCCGGCCGGCGGAGGCCGCGGCCGCCTACGACGCGGCCGCCCTGCGGTTGTCCGAGACGGGGGACGTCCGCGCCGAGGCGGAGCTGGCCCTGCGCCGCGGCTACCTGCGCTGGGACGGGGGCGATGCCGAGGAGCCGCTCCGACTCTTCGGGCTGGCGGGCGCCCTGTACGCGCGGGCGGACTGTCCGGCCGGGGCCGCCCACGCGGCCGCCGCGGAGCCTGGGCGATGCTGCAGCTGGGCCGGCGGGAGCAGGCGGCGCGGCGGGCCCGCGAGGTGCTGGAGGCCCCGTACGCGCAGGATCCCGCGTGGCCGCCGGCGCTGACCGCCCGGATCACCCTCGGCCTGGCCCTCGCCGACGAGGCGCCCGAGGAAGCGGCGGGGCACCTGCGCCGGGCGCTGGCGCTGGCCCGCGAGGACGGGCACATGAACAACGAGGCGTGGTGCCTCAATTGCCTGGGGGTCGCCCTGCGGCGGATGGGCCGCTACGAGGAGGCGCTGGCCAGCCACCGCGAGGCGTTCGCGCTGCTGGAGGAGCTGTTCGAGGAGCACTGGAAGGTCCGCTTCCTCAGTGCCTACGCCGAAACCTGCCGGCCGGCGGGACTGCCCGAGGAGGCCCTGCGGCTGCACCGGCAGGCGCTGGAACTGGCCCCCCGGCTGGGCTACCGCCACGAGGAGGCGCAGGCCCACGAGGGGATCGCGCTCCTGCTCGACGGGACGGACCCGGCCGCCGCCGCCGAGCACCGCGCGGCCGGCGGGGCCGTCCTCGGGCGCCCGGCTCCGGGGGCCCGCTGATCGCGCCGGCCCGCGGGCCCGGTCAGTCCACGAGCACGCCGGGGTTGAGGATGCCGTGGGGGTCGAGCGCCACCTTGGCGGCCTTCAGCGCCAGCGCGAACGGCTCGGGCCGCTGGCGGTCGTAACCCGGGCGGTGGTCGCGGCCGACGGCGTGGTGGTGGGTGATGGTGGCCCGGTGCCGGTACAGGACCTCGCCCGCGACGGCCTTGAGCTCGTCCCAAAGGGCGACCTCGTCCCCGGCGCGGCCCGCGGCGAGCACGGTGAAGTAGGGCGCCGCTCCGTCCGGGTAGACGTGCGTGAGGCGGCAGTTGACGGTCGCGGGGTGGCCGGTCGCCTCGAGCGCCGCCGCGCCGACCTCGGCGCGCACCGCGTCGATCAGGCCCGGGATCCGGTCCCAGGTGGCCGCCGTCTCGAAGGTCTCCGCCACGGCGCCCATCCGGACCAGCCCGTCCCGCAGATACGGCATGCGCAGGAAGGCCGAACGCCAGGCGCCGACGGCCGAGTCGGCGCCCTGCGCGCCGGTCCCGGCCTGCCGCGCGCGGTCGGCCGCGTCGCACCGGCCGCCGTGGGAGCGGGCCAGCGCGACGGCCCGCTCCAGGCGGGCGGTCACCGGCTCGTCCGCGGACTCGAACCCCAGCACCAGCACGGCGCTGCCGTCCTCGGCGGCGCCCGAGAGGGCGGCCTCACCGGCGTCCAGGAGGCGGCAGTTGGCGGGGGACAGGTCGGACTGCGCGAGAGCGCGCACCGCTCGCAGGGCGCCGTGGAACCCGGTGAACGCGACCGCGGCGGACGCCTTGTGGCGGGGCCGTTCCTGCAGGCGGACCCACGCCTCGGTGATGACGCCGAGGGCGCCCTCGGAGCCCAGGAACAGGCGGTCGGGGGAGGGCCCGGCCCCGGAGGCGGGCAGCCGCCAGGAGTCACTGGTACCGGCCGGGGTGACCACGCGCAGGGACTGCACGAAGTCGTCGATGTGGGTGCGGCCGGTGGCGTAGTGGCCACCGGCCCGGGTGGCGAGCCAGCCGCCCAGGGTGGAGAACTCGAAGCTCTGCGGAAAGTGCCGCAGCGTGAGGCCGTGCGGCCGCAGCTGGTCCTCCAGGCCGGGCCCCAGGGCCCCGGCCTGGATGCGTGCGGCCCGGCCCTCGGCGTCGACCTCCAGGACCCGCCCCATGGAGGTCAGGTCGAGGGACATCACCGCCCGGTGGGCGTCGCCGCGGTACTCCACGCCGCCGGTCACCGAGGACCCGCCGCCGTACGGGACGACGGCCACCTGCCGTTCGCCGGCCCAGTCCAGCAGGTCGGCCACCGCCTGCTCGTCCGTCGGCCGGGCGACGAGGTCCGGCACTCGGCCCGGGCGCCCGCGCAGCGCCCGTACGACGTCCCGGTACGCCTTCCCCATGGCGTGCGAGGCGCGGTCCTCCGGGTCGGCGGAGACCAGCCGGGCGAGGCTCGCGGGGGGTGCGACCGCGGGGTCGGCGATGCCCAGGTCCCGGACGCGCGGGACGGGGAGCGGACGGCTGAGGGTGCCGGGCAGCAGGGCGCCCATCGCGGCGCACTCCGCGTCGCCGGGGTGCGCGTCCCTCCAGCCCCAGCCCCACCAGGAGCGGGTGCGGGACGACGGCTGCGGGGTGGTGCCGGTCATGGAGGCTCCTGGGATCCGGGTAACTTACCTATAGGTAAATTACCTACTGATAATATCGCCGTATGGCAACCCCTTCCGTCTCCCCGGCAGCCCCCTCCAAGGCCGGCACCAAGGGAGTCCCCCGCCACCACCGCCGCCGGCAGATGCTGGAGGCCGCCACGGAGGAGTTCGGCGCCCGCGGCTACGCGGCCGCCTCCCTCCCCGCGATCGCGGCGCGCGTCGGCGTCACCAAGACGCTGCTCCACCAGTACTTCGGGACGAAGGAGGACCTGTACATCGCCTGCCTGGTCCCCGTCGGCGACCGGCTCCTGGACGCCATCCGTACGGCGATCGGCCCCGGCGGGACCACCCCGCACACGCCCCTGCGCGTGCTCGACGGCCTCTTCACGGCGCTCGAGGGGCGGCGCGAGGAGTGGTTCGTGCTCTACGACACCTCCCTGCCGCCCGGCGGCGAGGCCGCGCGCCGGGCCTCGGCCTACTGGGCCGTCATCGACGCCCTCGCGGCCGGGGGCACCGCCGACCTGCTGCGCGCGGCCGGCTCCACCGACCCGCTCGACGCCGACGCCCTCACGTACGTCTGGCGGGACCTCGTCGCCACTCTGGTCCGCTGGTGGGTCAAGCACCCGGAGCAGACCCCGGCGGCGATGACCCGACGCTGCGCCCGGCTCTTCGCGGCCGCCGCCACCCTCACGCCGGCAGACGGCTGAACCGCTGAACCACCGCGCGGGAGAGTGCGGCCCGTTGTCGAAACGGCAAAAATGTTTGCCGGTGTCGCAGGCGCCCGCGCACGCTCCCGGACATGAGCACCCATCATGTCGCCGTATCGTCAACCCGCCTGCCCGAGCACGGACGCGGGGTGCGCCCCGCGCTCGCCGCCCTCTCGCTCTCCGTCCTGCTGCCCTCGCTCGGCACGAGCATCGCGGGCGCGGGCCTGCCGGCCCTGGCACGGGCCTTCGGTGCCTCCTTCCCCGAGGTGCAGTGGGTCGTCCTCGCCTATCTGCTCGCCGTCACCACCCTGATCGTCGGCGCCGGACGGCTCGGTGACCTCCTCGGCCGCCGGAGGCTGCTCCTCTCCGGCATCCTCCTGTTCACGGCGGCCTCCGCGCTCTGCGCCCTCGCCCCCACGCTGTGGCTGCTGGTCGCCGCCCGCGCGGCGCAAGGCGCCGGAGCGGCCGTGATGACGGCCCTCACCCTGGCCTTCGTGGGCGAGACCGTCCCCCGCGCGAAGACCGGTCGGGCCATGGGCCTGCTGGGCACGATGTCCGCGGCCGGCACCGCGCTCGGCCCCTCACTGGGCGGCGTCCTGGTCGCCGGACCCGGCTGGCCGGCGATCTTCCTCGTGAACGTGCCGCTGGGCCTGCTGGCCCTGTCGCTCGTCCACCGCCACCTGCCCGCCGACCGGCCCCCGCGGGCCGCGGGCCGGGCCCCCTTCGACCATCTCGGCACCACGCTGCTCGCGTTGACGCTCGCGGCGTACGCGCTGGCCGTGACCTCGGGCCGCGGCGGGTCCGCCGTGCCGGTCGCCGTGCTGCTCGCGGCCGCCGCCTGCGGAGCCGTCCTCTTCGTACGCGTCGAGGCACGGGCCGCGGCCCCGCTGATCCGGCTGCGGACGCTCCGCGAGCCGCGGCTGCGCGGGAGCCTCGCCACGAGCGCGCTCGTCTCCACGGTGATGATGACGACCCTGGTGGTCGGGCCCTTCCACCTCGCGCACGGCCTCGGGCTCGGCGAGGCCCTCGTCGGGCTCGCCCTCTCGGCCGGCCCCCTCGCCGCCGCCCTGACCGGTGTACCGGCGGGCCGCCTCACGGACCGCTTCGGCGCACCCCGCACGACCGCCGCCGGGCTCCTGGCCATGGCGGCCGGAGCCGCCGCGCCGGCGATCCTCCCGGCGCGCTGCGGCCTCGCCGGATACCTGGCGCCGATGGTCGTCCTCACGGCCGGATACGCCGTGTTCCAGACGGCCAACAACACCGGCGTCATGGCGGACGTCCCCGCGGACCGGCGGGGCGTGGTCTCCGCGCTGCTCAACCTGTCGCGCAACCTCGGCCTCGTCACCGGCGCCTCCGTCATGGGCGCCGTGTTCGCCCTCGCGTCGGCGTCCGGCGACGTGACCACCGCGGCCCCCGCAGCCGTCGTCACCGGCATGCGGATCACCTTCGCCGTGGCGGGGGTCCTGGTCCTCCTCGCGCTCGCCGTCGCCCTCACCACCGGCCGCACCGCGGGCGACGCGCGGCCGGGGAGGAGTGCGGCGGCTCAGGGTGCTTCCGCGGCAACCCGGTCGTGCAGGCCCAGGCGCAGGTGTTCGACGTGGAAGAGGGCCTGGTCGAGGAGTTCGGCGACGTGGTGGTCGTAGAGCGAGTAGACGATGGAGCGGCCCCGCCGCTCACCGGCGACCAGGCCGAGGTTGCGCAGCAGGCGCAGCTGGTGGGAGCAGGCCGACGGCTCCATCCCCACCGCCTCGGCCAGGTCGCCCACCGCGCAGGGGCCCTCCTGGAGGCGGGCGAGGATGTGCAGCCGCGAGGGCGTCGCCAGGGCCTGGAGGGTCGCCGCCACGTCGGCCGTGCCGACGGCGTCCAGGCGTTCACGCGTCGTGGCGGTGTTCTTGGCGTCCGTTCCGTGGCCCATGGCGGCCATCCTACCGATGACACCTGAAGACATGTTCAGATGTTCATGTATGGTGGAATGGCCGACGTCCCCCGGCCCGCGAAGGGTTGCCCCGCCATGCCTCCAGTCCTGCTCCAGCGCCCCCGGCGAGAGCCGCCGACCGCCGCCCCGGCGGCTCCCCGGCGCCGTACGAGGGCGTCCGCACTGCCGGAGGCACGCTGGGCCGGGGCGGCCCTGCTGCTCTTCCTGGCCGCGCTGCCCCTCCAGTTGGCCGGCGCCCCGGCCTGGACATGGGGCCCGCTCTACGCCGCCGCGTACGCCACCGGCGGCTGGGAGCCGGCCCGGGACGGCCTGCAGGCCCTGCGGGACAAGACCCTGGACGTCGACCTGCTGATGATCGTCGCCGCGCTCGGCGCGGCCTCGATCGGACAGGTGATGGACGGCGCCCTCCTGATCGTCATCTTCGCCACCTCCGGCGCTCTGGAGGCGCTGGCCACCGCCCGTACCCAGGACGCGGTGCGCGGCCTGCTCGACCTCGCACCCGCCACCGCCACCCGGCTGACCGGCGACGGCCGCGAGGAGACCGTCGCCACCGGTGACCTCCGGGTCGGGGACACCGTCCTGATCCGGCCCGGGGAGCGGATCGGCGCCGACGGCCGGGTCCTGGACGGCGCCAGCGAGGTCGACCAGGCCACCATCACCGGCGAGCCCCTGCCGGCGCTGAAGGAGACCGGAGACGAGGTGTTCGCCGGCACCCTCAACGGCACCGGGGCGCTGCGCGTGGCCGTGGAGCGCGACGCCTCCGACTCGGTGATCGCCCGGATCGTCGCCCTGGTCGAGGAGGCGTCCCGGACCAAGGCGCCCACCCAGCTGTTCATCGAGAAGGTCGAGCAGCGCTACTCGATCGGCATGGTCGCCGCCACCCTGGCGGTGTTCCTGGTCCCGCTCGCCTTCGGCGCCGACCTCACCGGCGCCCTGCTGCGGGCCATGACCTTCATGATCGTCGCCTCGCCGTGCGCCGTGGTGCTGGCCACCATGCCGCCCCTGCTGTCGGCCATCGCCAACGCCGGGCGCCACGGCGTCCTGGTGAAGTCCGCCGTGGTGATGGAACGCCTCGGACAGGTCGACGCCGTCGCACTCGACAAGACCGGCACCCTGACCGAAGGCACCCCCCGCGTCACCGACGTCCACCCGCTGCCCGGCGCCGGACTGACCGAGGACGCCCTGCTGGCCCTGGCGGCCGCCGCCGAGCGCCCCAGCGAACACCCCCTCGCCCGCGCCGTCACCGCCGAGGCCCGCGCCCGGCGCCTGCCGACCGCCGCCGCCACGGAATTCACCTCCGTCCCCGGACGGGGAGTGGCGGCCACCGTACGGGGGAACCGCATCGAGGCCGGCGCCCCGGCCCGGCTCCTGGACGCCTCCCGGCCCGGCGCCGCATCCGCCTCCGCGGCCGAGGCCGTGCGCGAGGTGGAGGACGGCGGCCGCACCGCGGTCGTCGTGCTGCGCGACGGGACCCCCGTCGGCGTGCTCGGCCTCGCCGACCGGCTGCGCCCCGGCGCCGCCGCCGCCGTCACGGCCCTGCACGCGCTCACCGGCACCGCGCCGATGCTGCTGACCGGTGACAATCCCCGTGCCGCGGACCGCCTCGCCGCGGAGACCGGCATCACCGACGTCCGGGCCGGCCTGCTGCCGCAGGACAAGGTCGCCGCCGTCCGGGAGCAGGAGGCGGCCGGACGCCGGGTGCTGGTCGTCGGCGACGGCGTCAACGACGCCCCGGCGCTGGCCGCCGCGCACACCGGCGTCGCCATGGGCCGCGCCGGATCCGACCTCGCCCTGGAAACCGCGGACGCGGTCGTCGTCCGCGACGAACTGGCCGCCGTACCGGCCGTCATCGCACTGTCCCGCGCCGCGCGCCGCCTGGTGGCGCAGAACCTGGTCGTCGCCGCCCTGTTCATCTCCGTCCTGGTCGTCTGGGACCTGGCCGGGCATCTGCCGCTGCCCCTGGGCGTACTGGGCCACGAGGGCTCGACCGTCATCGTCGGGCTCAACGGCCTGCGGCTGCTGCGCGACGCCGCGTGGACCCGGGCCGCGGGGGCGGCCTGACGCGAACGACCGGGTGCTCGCTCAGGTCAGCTCCACCCGCACCACCTGCGTGGCCCCGGCCTGCCCGGTGAGGTCCGCGAAGGTGAGGGTGAGCGCGGAGCCGGTGGCGGCCGAGGTGACCGTGGCCGGCTGGGACAGCACGGCCGCGACCGGGCGGTTCCACGTCACGGTGAGCCCCGTCTGCATGCGCATCGGGTCGCAGACGCAGACGGTGGCCGTGCCGTCGCCGTGCTCCCGCACCAGGACGCAGGCCGGCCTGTCCGCGCGCAGGGCGCCGACCGTTCCGGCGTTCCAGAAGTTGACGGCGGTGACACCGAGCGAGGGGACCCGGACGCCCTGCTGGTCGTTGCCGTTGGCCAGGACCGTCAGCCAGCCGCTGTCGGCGGCCCGGGCGGCGGTGGCGGCCGTACCGGCGCCCGGCATCAGGAGGTAGGAGCAGGCGGCGCCCTCCGGGTCGACGCCGTGGTCGAACCAGAGGGTCAGGTACCGGCGGGTGACCGGGTCCGCGGTGCCGCCGGTGTTGATGTCGCGCCAGGAGCCGGTGCGGGCCTCGCGCCGCGCCCTCACCGTGGCCCCGCCGGGGAACACGTATCCGCCGTGCCCCGCGATCTGCGCCCAACGGGCACCGGTGAGCGTCCCCGACCAGCCGAGTGCGGCCGGCTGGACCGCTCCGTCCACCGTGAGGGCGTGGGTCCCGGCGGCCCCCAGGTTGCGGTTGTCCACCACCGTCTCGACCGCCGCGCCGTCGGCGCACCGCACGGCGCCCGCCAGGCAGACGACCGCATCGGCCAGGCAGAACCAGGACTTCTTCGCGTACAGGGTGCTGGAGAGCCCGCGCAGGAACTGGCCTATCGCGGCGAACTCGCCGTCCGTGGCGCCCCCGACCCAGCTGACGTCCGGCCTCGGCAGCCCCCAGGCGCCCCCCTCGGCGTCGGCGAGCACCTTCCGCGAGACGGTGGTCCCGGGCAGCCGGTACGGATCCACGGTCGGCCAGAACGCGTCGGTGTACTGCCCGTTGGCATAGGTGTCGCCCCACCACTGGAGCATCCCGGCCCCGGCGTGCCAGCCGCGCAGGTTCTCCCCGTTCCCCGTCTCGTAGAAGCCCATCCGCTTCGAGGCCATGCTGATCGAGGCGGCCCAGCCGGGCCGGCGGTGCACGGCCCGGTCCATGGCCGGGAACAGCCGGTGGCCCGGGGGCTCGGCGGCGGGGGTGACGGAGCCGTCGTCCTGCACGGCCTTGAGTCTGGCCAGCGCCGCGACGCCGAGATCGGTGTCGCCGAGGACCGGGCTGTAGTAGTCCCGCCGCATCCAGCCCTTCACGCGTGCGCGCCAGCGCCGGTTCTCCGCGGCGCTCGCGGCGGAGCCCAGCAGGGTGATGGAGGCGAGCACGTCGTGGCCGCGGCCGTGGTCGCCGCCCTGGACGCCGTGCGCGGTGGTCCGCGGGTTGCCCCGGCTGGTGGCCCGCCCCGACACGGCGTCCATCATCAGGCCGTTGAACAGGAACGGCGCGTAGGACTTCTCCACCGAGTCGAGGACCAGCTGCCGCCGCGGGTCGGTGACCGCCCAACTGGAGCCGCCCAGGAGGGAGAAGAGCGCGGCCAGGCCGCCCAGCAGGACCGCGCCGTAGGAGCCGGTGTAGGCGAGGTGGGTGTGCTGGACGAAGGAGCCGTCCGCGTAGAAGCCGTCGCCGCGGGTGACGAGGGGGAACACCGGGGAGAGGGCGTCGCGGGCCAGCGCGACCTTGGCCGTGTCCCTGCCGAGGATGCCGCGCAGGGCGAGCGAGCGGCACAGGTCCACCCGGTTGGCGCCGGTGCTGGTGCCGGTGTAGGCGGCGACCGAGGAGTCGGGCACGAAACGGTCGACGGCCGCGAGGTGGTCCGCGAGGCGGCCGGCGGAGAGCCGGTCGTGGAGGATCGCGCTGATGTCCAGCAGGAGCTGGGGGGAACCGATCCGGAAGTCCCACCAGTTGCCGAAGGGGCTCGTCGCCGGGTTGTAGACCTCCCGGTGGAGGTGGTCCAAGCCGGTGTCGATCTCGGCGGCGAGCCCGGCGTCGCCGGTCAGGCCCGTGGCCGGTTGGGCGTACGCCTGGGTCATGGTGGCCAGCCGGGCGTAGCTGCCGGTGATCGAACTGGAGAGGGTCAGCGGCAGGTCCGGCCAGAGCGAGCCGCTGACGGCAGCCATCGCCGCGCGGTGTTCGGCGGCCCGCGTGCCCAGCAGGGCGAGCTTGCCGGCGAACGGCTCGGCCGCCGGATCGAATCCGCTGCCCAGCAGCAGGGCCCGCCACCTGAGGCGGAGGGTGTCGAACTCATCGGCCGCGGCGGGGGCGGGGGCGGCGCCAGCGGCAGAGGCGGATGCGGCGCCGGTCGCCGCGAGGGCGCCGGCCGAGGACATTCCGGCCAGCAGGAAGGAACGGCGGGACCATGGACTGGACATGGAGCCTCCAGAACGGGGCGCGGCGGGCCCGCCGTCCGGTGGACCGTGCCGTGCGCGCGTCGGCGCGCGGCGGGAGGCGTCCGCTCGGCGGCGGGCGGCGTCACGAGGGGGCGGGGTGGGAGGGGGCGCCCGCTGTCCGGTTTTGTAGCACGCGTGCGAAAGAGCGTTCAAGAGGTGCGTGACGATGGATCGTTCAGCGGTTCCGGCGATCGTGTGGAGCGATCGATCGGGACGCTCACACCGGGATGTCCACCACGATGCCCTCGCGCCGGGCCCGTTCGGCGGCCAGCACGGTCAGATGGCTGGTGAGGGACTCCCGCGGACCGGACCGCACCCGGCTGCGGTCTCCGGTGGCGACGGCGGACACGAACGCGTCCATCAGCCCCGCGTCGCCGCCCCCGTGGCCGCCGGCGGCGTCCCCCGCGCCCTCCGGACCGATCGCGACGACCTCCTCGCGCCGGGTCAGGAAGTCGTAGAGCCGCACCTGCCGGCCGTCTCCCCTCAGTTCCCCGCGCGTGCCGAAGATGCGGGTCTGGCGGTCCGCGTGCTCGGTGAAGGCGGTCATCGTGAACGTGGCCGTGGCCCCGGAGTCGAACTCCATGGCGACCACCTGGTGGTCGACGACGTCGTTGTCACAGGCGTACACGCAGCGTCCGTACGGCCCCTCGCGCAGCGCGGCCTCCAGCGCCCCCGGGGTGAACTCCTCGATCACCACGCTCAGCGGCCAGCCGTGCCGCCCCTGGGCGAGCCGGGCGCCGTACTCGCGGCCCGCGGAGTAGGGGCAGCTGTCCTCCACCGCGCAGTCAGGACACCGGTCGGCGGCCCCCGCGGGCCGGTGCTCGGGCCGGAAGTGCGAGAGGCGACCGAAGCTGGAGACGCGGACGGGCGGCCGGCCGAGCACGTACTGCAGCCAGTCCAGGTCGTGGCAGGACTTCGCCATCAGCATGGAGGTGGCCTCGTCCTCCCGGCGCCAGTTGCCGCGCACGAAGGAGTGGGCCTGGTGCCAGAACCCGACCGGCTCCAGGTGCTGCACGCTGACGACGTCACCGATCCGCCCGGAGTCCAGTACGTGCTTCAGTGCCCGCGTGTAGGGGGTGTACCGCAGGACGTGGCCGACGGAGAGGACCACTCCGGCCTCCTCGACGGCGGCCACGATGCGCCGGCACTCCTCCTCCGTCGCCGCCATCGGCTTCTCGAGCATGATGTGGTAGCCGAGCGCGGCGAACGCCAGGACCGGCTCGAGGTGTTCGCGGTCCAGCGTGCAGATCAGCACCGCGTCCGCCACCCGGCCGCGGGCCGCCAGCGTCCGCCAGTCGGCCACCGCCGCCCCGGAGTCCAGCCCGTGCCCGGCCGCGATCCGCTCCCGCCGCGCGGCACGCGGCTCGGCGACCGCCACCACCGTGGCGCGCTCCGGATGGGCCAGCGCCCAAGCCGCGTGCGCCGCTCCGCGGTCCCCGGCACCGACGACGGCGAGGGTGACTCCGACGGGCATCGGTCCCGCTTCCCGTGCGTAGGCGATGTCTGGGGCGCGAGGCTAGCGACCCCGCCGAGCCGGAACAAGAGCCCCTGCTCCGGTCCGCGCTGCCGTACCGGGCCGGATCAGTGGAGTGGCTGCCTGGTCTCCGTACGCACCTTCAGGGTGTTCACGGCGACCTTGGACAGGTCCACGGCCGACGGGTCCTGCGTCACGGTGTCCGGAGTGACGAAGCCGACCGAGGCGCCGGTGTTCCCGTCCGCCCAGGCACACATCGGCAGGGTGCTGCGGACTCCCTCCTGGGTCATCGTCAGCACCTGGCAGGAGACGGTGATCCCGGAACCGGCCGGGGTGATCTCCCGGGCGGGGACCGCCAGGGTCGCCCCCTTGGCGTCCGCGGCGCCGGACAGCATCTTGTCGCGGGCCGACGCCGGATCCTTGAACTGCCCGTACAGCCCCGAGAAGACGAGCGCGCCGGTGCCCTCGCGGGACTCGGCGCCGTACTGGCCGACCGCCGGCTCCGGGTTGCGGATCTTCGGATCGTAGGTGCCCTCGAGCGCTGCCGCGCCCTCGGACCGGGACAGGTCCTGGACCAGTTCGTACTCGCCGCCGAGCAGGGTCTGCGGCACGGTGAGCCGGTACTCGGCCTCGGGGAATCCCGACCCGTCCGCCAGGGCCCCGGCCCCGGCGATCCGGCTCACCGCGAACGCCAGGATGCCGAGCCCGGCCAGCGAGGCCGCGACGATCCCGACGACCAGGCCGGTCCGGTTCCGGCGGGGCGGCGGCGGGTAGGGCGGCGGGCCCGGGTACGGGTGGGGGTACTGCGGCGGATACGCCTGTGCGTGCTGGTGCGGCAGGGGATACGGCTGCTGGTGCGGGGGAGGTCCGTACGGGCCGGAAGGCGGCTGCGGCGGTGGAGTGGTCATCCGCCGAACGCTACGCGAACCGCCCGGCGGCCCCGCAGGGCAGGGGTGGTGCCTGATGGTGACAACCGGAGTCACTTTCCGTGAAAGCAGATGGTCAGGCGCCTGGGAGCGCTCGCGGGCCGAGGAGGGAGCAGACTGAAGTGGGCACACGCCTCCCACGACGGCGGCCGGGCTGCGAGAAGCGCGGAAGCCGGACGGGCGCGGGTGCCGCGGTCGCTTGTCCGACGACGGAAGCGGGTACGCCGTGCTCACCATGGGAGTCGAGGAGGAGTTCTTCCTCGTGGACGTCCGGACCCGGGCGCCGGTGCCCCGGGCGCCCCGCGTACTCAGGACGCTCGTTCCTGAGCTGGGGGGCCAGGCACAGACGGAGTTCTACACCTCCCAGCTGGAGGTCTGCACCCAACCGGCGGCCACCGCGGCCGACCTGCGCGAGCAACTGGCCGCCCTGCGGGCCACCGCAGGCCGCGCCGCACGGGAGGCGGGGTGCCTGCTGGTGGGGACCGGCACGGCCGTGGTGCCGCCCGACGCTCCCGTACCGGTGACCGACCGCCCGCGCTACCGGCGCATGGCCGGTGCCTACCCCGGGATCGTCGACGGCCGGCTCGGTGCGGTCTGCGGCTGCCACGTCCACATCGGCACCCTCGACCACACCCAGGCGCTGGACCTGGCCAACCGCGTACGCCCCTATCTGCCCGCGCTCCAGGCGCTCGCGGCGAACTCGCCGTTCTCCGGGGGCGCGGAGAGCGGCTTCGCCGGCTGGCGCTCGGTGGAGTACAGCCGCTGGCCGACGGTGGGGCCCGCGCCGCTGCTGGACCCGGATGGCTACGAGAGCACGGTGGACGCCCTGGTCACGGGAGGCGTCATCCTCGACCGGGGAATGATCTACTGGTACGCCCGCCCGTCCGAGCACGTGCCCACGCTCGAGGTCAGGGTCGCCGACGTCAGTGCCGACCTCGACACCACCGTGCTGCTCGCCCTGCTGGTCCGGGGCCTGTGCACGACGCTGACGGCCGAGGCGGACGGCAGCCCCCCGCCCGACGTACCGGCGGCCCGGCTGCGGGCGGCCCACCGGCTCGCGGCACGCCACGGCCACCAGGGCGACGGGCTCGACCCGCTCACCGGCGACACCCTGCCCGCCCGCGCCCTGACCGCCGCGCTGCTGCGGCGCGCCGAGCCGGGCCTGGCGGCGACGGGCGACCTCGCGGAGGCCGAGTGGCTCTTCGGCGAGCTGTGCAGGCGCGGTACGGGCGCGGAGCGCCAGCGCGAGGTCTACCGGCGCACCGGCAGCCTGCGGGCCGTGGTGGACGACCTGGCGGCCGCCACCATCCCGGGCCTCCACCCGCAAGACGGTGTGGCGCTCGCCCGGTGACCCGGCGGGTCCGTCCTGCGCAGTCGGCCATGCGCTGGTGGTCCTGCGGCGCAGGATGGTCCCCCGGCAGGGAGCGGGACGCGCCGGGAAGTGATGCCGCGGGCCGCGGGCGTGCCGGGATCGTAGGATGACCGCATGATCGCCGCCCCGCAGCCGTGGCGCCGCCGCCCCGTCGGGCCCGGCCGCCTGCTGCTGGTGCTCGCCGTGTTGGCGGGTGTGCTGGCCATGCACGGGCTCGGCACCGCGGTGCCGGGCGTCCCGCCGGTGGGGACGGCGTACGCGCTCCCCGTCGCGGGGCACGGGTCCGGCCACCAGCAGCAGGGTGGGGACTGCTCCGACGACGCCGGCGGTCACGGCCGCCTCCACCACGCGGACGCCACCTGCGCCGCGACCGGGATCGGCACCCCCTACGTCCCGCCCGCGCTCGTCGCCGCCCTCCCGGGTGCGCCCGGGCCCGCGGCGTCAGCCGCCCCCTGGTCGCCGCCGACGACGACCGGACGCGCCCCGCCGGACCTCGCGGAACTGCAACTCCTGCGCATCTAGAGCGGCCCGCACGGCGGCCCCCCGGGGGGCGCCGCGCTCCGCCCTGTCCTCACGCGTCAAGGAGTCGCACCACCATGAGCACGAACCGTTCCCCGTTCCGCCGCAACCTCGCCGTCGCGGCCACCGCCGTCGCGGCCGCGCTCGCCCTCGCCGCCTGCGGCGCCGCCGACGAGGGCGCCACCGCCGGCCACTCGGGCCATTCCGGCCCGTCCACGTCCCCGGCGCAGGCCCCGTCGCCCTCCGTCTCGGCCTCCACCGCGCAGGGACAGCACAACGCGGCCGACGTCTTCTTCGCCCAGGGGATGATCCCCCACCACCGCCAGGCCGTCGAGATGGCGGGCCTCGCGGCCACGCGGGCCGGTTCCGCCCAGGTGGGGAAGCTGGCCGAGGCGATCAAGAAGGCGCAGGACCCGGAGATCAGGACCCTGTCCGGGTGGCTGACCGCGTGGGGCGAGCAGGTGCCCGCCGAGGGCGCGGCCGATCACTCCGCGCACGGCGCCGGCGGTGGCGGCATGATGACCGCCGAGGAGATGGACCGGCTCGGCAAGTCCTCCGGAAAGGCCTTCGACACCGCGTTCCTGGAGCTGATGATCAAGCACCACGAAGGCGCCGTCGCGATGGCGAAGGAGGAACAGGCGCAAGGCGCCTTCCCCGGGGCGAAGACGATGGCCGAGGCCGTCATCAGCTCCCAGTCGGCCGAGATCGCCACGATGAAGGGGCTCCTCGGCACGAGCTGAACCGGTCGGGCCGTTGGCCTGATCCGCCGCCGCCTGACCCGCCGGCCCGCTGGGCGGGTCCGCTTCCCGCCCTGATCCACGGGGCTCCGTCCGGGGACTCCCCCCGGACGGAGTACCGGCGGACGCACTCAGCGCGCGTGCCGCTCCGGCAGGTCCACCTCCGCCGGGGCGAGCGCGAAGTCGCGCGCCGTGGCCGCGGCGGACCGCTTGCCGCAGAACGCGGCCTCCAGGGTCCCGCCCAGCGCCGTGTTCGCGGCGCCCCGGTTCGAGGTGTTCGCCATGGCGGTGAGGCTGCGGCGGCCGTCACGGGTGGCGAACGCGTAGGTGTAGAAGCCCTGCACGGTGCCGGTGTGGCCGTACACCGACGTGCCGCAGGACAGGTCGTAGCGGCGCAGGCCCAGCCCGTAGAAACGGGTGCCCGCCGCGTCGGTGGGGGTCATCTCCAGCATGGCGGCCAGCATCCGCGGCTTCAGCAGCCGGCCCCCGAGCAGCGCCGAGGTGAAGGTGTTCAGATCGGCCGCGTCGGAGATCACCGCCCCGGCGGACTGCGCCCAGGAGACGGTCTGCTCGGTGGAGTCGACCAGCGGCCCTCCCTCCTCGTCGGGGTGGAGGTAGCCGCGTGCGTGCCGTCCTTCGATGCGCGTCCGCGGGTGGACGTAGGAGGTGTCGCGCAGACCCAGCGGCCTGATCACGCGGCGCTCGTACTCCTCGCCCACCCCGTGCCCGGTGACCTTCTCGATGAGCATGCCGACGACCACGAAATTGGTGTTCGAGTACGCGTAGGCAGCGCCGGGCGGGGTGGTCCGCGGGTCCTCGAGCGACAGGCCGACCAGCTCCCGGTAGCCGAAGACCCTGGTGCGCACGGCCTCGAAACCCGGCACGGTCCGCGCGAACATGGCGTCCGTGTAGTCGGCCAGCCCGCTGCGGTGGCTCAGCAGGTGGCGCACGGTGATCCGGTCGTCGGGCAGCAGGCCGGGCAGGTGGCGGTTGACCGGGTCGTCCAGACCGAGCTTCTCCTCGGCGACGAGCTGCAGCAGCACGACGGCGGAGAACGTCTTGGTGACGCTGCCGACGCGGAACCGGGAGCGGGTGTCCATGGCCGCGCCGGTGGCCCGGTCGCGTACGCCCACCGCCCGGGAGTGGACCCCGCCGGGGCCCGCGATCCGGGCCATGGCCCCGGGCGCGCCGGCGTCGGTCGTCCGGCGCAGGGCCCGGACCAGGGCCTGGAGGTCGGCGGGTGATTCGGCCGCGCGCGCGGCGGGTGCCTGTGCGGCGTGCGCGGCGGTCGCCGGCGCCACCCCGGCCAGCGCGGCCAGCAGGGCGGCACCGAGCGCCACCCGTCGGGTCAGGGGCAGGGTCATTCGTTCCTCGCATGGGTCGGAAGTGGTCGGCGACGCGCGGTCTGCGGCGCGCGCCCGACCGCTCAACGGGTGCGAGGGGGTGCGGGGGACGGGGCGGGGGCGGAGTTCAGCGGCGCCTCGTGCCGGTGGACCGCTCCTGCCCCAGGTCAGCGGGGCGCCGGACTGCCGAGGGCCGGGGCGCCGAGGGTCGGGCGGGCGAGGGCCGGACTGCCGAGGGCGCGGCATCCGCGGGCGGGTGCGCCGACCGCCGGTGTGCCGATCGCCCGCGGGCCGCTGCCCGGTGTGCCGATCGCCCGCGCGCCGCGGCCCGGTCCGCCGGGCACGGGCTTGCCGTGTCCGGGTGCCGCGCGCTGCCAGACGGCTCGCACCGACTTGCCGGTCCGGTGGGGAACGACCGTGAGGGACGAGGTCAGTTGCCGCGCGATGCCCCAGTCGAACCCGCCGCCGTTGTCCGGGTCCCCCGGGCGGGGGACGGGGCGGGCGCTGCTGTGGTCGTGGACCTCGACCACCAGCTCCTCCGGCCGCCGGCAGGCCATGCGCAGCCGCCAGCCGCCGACCTGCGTATGGCGGACGGCGTTGCCCAGGAGTTCGCTGACGACGAGCACGGAGCAGCTCCTATCCGAAAGGAAATATCGGAAATGAAGTGAATTGCCACGTCTCAGGCTCCCGCTTCGGCGTCTGCAGGACATCGGCAATTCGGCCGAATCGGCCTGTGCGAGGCTGGTCCGCACGCAGGACCGGCGCAGCGCCGGCCGTACAGGGGAGGGAACCCACGCCATGCACCAGCCCAGCCGGCCCGAGGACCTGGACCGCCCCGAACTGCTCCTCGCCAGGGCGGTGACGCTGGCCCTGCTCGACGCCGCCTGCTCCGACAGGACCGAGTACGCCGTCGACGGCGACGGCGTGTGGTGCCACACGACGGGGGCCGGCGGCTGGTGGCGGCTGACCGTGCTCGACGCGGAGCACGCGGTCCTCTGCGGTCAGGACCCGGACGGCAGCCACACTCATGTCGGCGGCCGGCAGGTCGACTTCCTCGAGGGCGGCCCCGACTGGCTGCCGTGGGACCTCCTGCGCGAGGACGCCGAGGGCAATCTCCTCGGATTCGTCTACTGGTGGCAGGACGACGCGTGGCACCGCATCCCCTACCCGGAGGAACTGCCCGAGGACGGGCTGGACGGCGCCGCACCCTGGGCCGGCTCGCACGAGGAGTTCGTCCGACTGGCCGTGGACGAGCGCGACGTTCCGTACGAGCGGCGGGAGAGCCTGACCGAGGCCGTCGAGCGGTTCGCACGGACGGCGCGGGACGGCAAGGCCGACGAGGCCGCCGTCACCGCGCTGCTGGCACCGGCCCGCGCTGTGCGGGGGCCCGCGCCGCGGCCCGAGGTGGCACTCGCCCTGGCCGCGCGCGCGGGCATCCTGGTGTAGGGCCGGCCGGTTATCGGAACGCCGCGAACGCCTTGGTGAAGGCGAGCGGCTCCTGCAGGACCGAACTGCACGTGGGCTCCGCATGGCCGACGGCGCCGGCCGGGCACTGCCGGTCGCGCGTCGAGGACCACATCGCGAGCCGGCCGATCCCCTTCGACGCCGCGAACTCCACCAGCTGGGAGGCGTCGGCGACGGTGAAGACCTCGCTCGCCACGTCGTTGACGCCGATCATGGGTGTGACGGCGACCGCCTTCCAGGCGGCCGCGTCGGACAGCCCGAGCACACCCTTGATCTGCGCCTGCGTGGCCGTGGCGGCCTGGATGGCATAGCCCCCCATGTCGCCGCTGTAGGCGGGCCCGTAGTCCATCGCCATGATGTTGACGGCGTCGATCCGCACGCCGTTCTTCTTCGCGTCGGCCAGCAGCGCCACGCCCGGCTGGGTCAGCCCCTCGGGCATCACGGGCAGGGTGAACGCGACGTCCAGGCCGGGGTGGGACTTCTGCAGCCGGGCGATGGCCTGGGCGCGGCGGGCGTTGGCCGCGGTGTCCGGCAGGGCCGCGCCCTCGATGTCGAAGTCGACCTTGGTGAGCCGGTAGTGGTCGACGACCTTCCCGTAGGCGGCGGCGAGATCGTCCACCGTGGCGCAGTTCAGGGCCAACTCGTGCCCGGCGGCCCCGCCGAACGACACCCGGACGTCCCCGCCCCCGGCCCGCAGGGCGCCTATCTGCGCGGCGACCTTGTCGCTGGCGAGGTCCGTGACGCCACCCCACAGCGGTGCGCAGCCGCCGCCGGAGGTGATGAAGGCCAGGTGGAACTCCTTCACCCCCGTCCTGGCGGCGGTGTCCAGCAGGTCGTAGGCGGGGTGGAGGGAGGTGTCGACGTATGGCGCGAACCGGGCGCCGGCGGTGGCCGGGCCGGTCGCGGTGGGGGCCGGCGGCACGGGCCGGGTCGGCTGGGCGGTCGCGGTCGGGACCGTGGTGGGGGCCGCCGTGGCGGTGGGTGCGGCCGTCGGGGCGGAGCTGGGACGGGCGGTGGGGCGTCCGTCCGGGCCGGTCGTCGCGCCCTGGTCCACCGAGCACTTGAGCCCGTCGATGCGGCAGCCGGTCGGGTCGCCCGGGGTGCCCGGCCCACTCGTCACGAAGCCGACGGTGACGGAGGCCCCGGCCGCCAACTGCCGGTTCCAGTCGGCCGGCTTGACCGTGACGCGCTGCCCGTCGACCGTGTGGGAGCCGTTCCAGAGCGAGTCGATCCGCACGCCCGCCGGCAGGTCGAACTGGAGCGTCCAGTCCGACCGCGGCTGCCCGGAATCGTTCGTGATGACGTACTGGCCCGTGTAACCGCCCGTCCAGGAACTGGACTTGGTGTACACGGCCCCGACGGAGCCGGCCTGGGCGGTTCCGGTGAACGCGAAGGCCGCGCCGCCGATCACCGCGGCCGCCACGACCGCTCCCGTGATCCTGGCCGTACGGCTCGTCCTGCGGCGGTGTCCGACTGTCCTGCTCATCGCGTGCCTGCCTCTGTGTTACCGGGGAGTTGGGTGCGGCAGCACGCTAGCCGCCCCGAAACGGACATTCGTTCGTTCCGGGGCGGCGGGGGAGAGTCTTAGGTTCCGCTTAAGGGAGCGATCGGCAGGTGTTAAGCCTCAGCCGTGGCTGGTGTCGATGACGCAGAACCGGTTGCCCTCCGGATCGGCCAGGACGACGAAGTCGGGATCCTCGGGGTAGGAGTCCCAGTCGACGCGCCGGGCCCCGAGGGACACCAGGCGTGCCGCCTCCGCCTCCTGCTCCGCCGCGTCCGCCGCGTACAGGTCCAGGTGCACCCGGGGCCGCTCCTGGACGGGGGAGACGCTGCGACCGAGAGCCAGGCCCGGCCCGGCGCCGTCGGCCGGGACCAGGACGGTCCAGTCGTCCGACACCTCACCGTCGCGCGGGACGTACCCGAGCGCCCGGGCCCAGAACTCCGCCGCCCTGCGTACGTCCGCGGCGCCCATCACGATCGTTCCGATGCTCAGCATGATCGGATTCTCGCAAACGCGCCCCGGCGCGGAAACCGCTCGACCGCCGCCGCCGGGGAACCGCGTCCGCGCCGTGGCGGCGACGCTCGGACCGGCCCGTGAGCCGCGGGAGCCGGCCTACGAGCGGCGGCGCGGCTTGCCGCCCTGGCCGCTCCTGCCGCTCCCTTGGCCGCCCTTGCCGCCCTTCGGGCTGCGGCCGGCCGACTTGCCCGTCGCGGTCTTGCGGGGCGAGCCGCCGCCGCCCGCCTCCGGACGCTTCGCCTTCGCCTTGGCCTTCGCCTTCGCGGTGGCCTTCGGTTGCGCGGCGTCCGCCGGGCGGCCCCGGGTGCTGTTCACGGTCCGCCCGCGGACGATGCCGATGAACTGCTCCACCAGATCGGTGGTCTCCTCCTGCGGCCACGACAGCGCCACGCGCGATTCCGGGGCGTCGGTGACCGGCCGGTAGGTGAGGTCCTTGCGGTGGTGCAGGCGCGCCAGCGACTGGGGGACGACGAGCACGCCCACTCCGGCCGCCACCAGCTCGATCGCGTCCCCGGTCGTCTCGGGCCGCTCGATCGCGGGCTGCCCGGGCAGCCGCTCCCAGGCGAGGGTGTCGTCGAGCGGGTGCAGCACGATCTCCTCGGCCAGATCCGCCGTGGAGACCTCCTCGACCGCCGCCACCAGGTGATCCTTGGGGATCACGACGACCGTGGTCTCCGTGTAGAGGGGGATCGCGCTGAGGTCGTCCCGGTCCACCGGGAGCCGCACGAAGCCGGCGTCGGCGGCACGGTCGCGCAGCACGCCGAACGCCTCCGCCGGGGACACCGGGACGAGGGTCAGGGGGACGTCGGGCAGTCGCTCGTTCCAGATCCGGATCCACTTGGTGGGCGTCACCCCGGGGACGTAGGCGAGCCGGAACGCATGGGGTACTTCCGAGCCTGTCACCCCGCCAGGTTACCGGTCGTGGTCGGAGGTAGCGCACATGCTCGATACCCTTGGCACATGACGTCCCACCAGAGCACCCAGACGATGAAGCCCGCGACCGCGGCGAAGAAGCTGGGTGTGTACCTCGAGGCCACCCCCGCAGAGTTCCAGGAGGGTGTCGTCTCGCGCGCCGAACTGAACGCCCTCCAGACCGACCCGCCCGCGTGGCTGGTGGAGCTGCGGCGCAACGGCCCGCACCCCCGTCCCGTGGTCGCGGCGAAGCTGGGCGTCTCCATCGCCGGTCTCGCCCGCGGTGGGGTCACCGAGCCGCTCACCACCGAGCAGATCGAAGCCCTGAAGCAGGAATCCCCCGAGTGGCTCCAGCGCGAGCGCGCCACCCAGGCGGAGGTCCGCAAGGAGGCGGTCCGGATCAAGGAGAAGCAGGCCGAGCAGGCGGCGAAGAACGCCGGTTCCTGACCGCGCACGCCCCAGGTCGCAGGGCCCGGCCCCCTCGGGAACGCCGGGCCCGCGGCCTGCCCACCGTGGTCAGTCCCGCCGCTCTTCCGGTCCCGGGTCCTCGCCGGTCGCCAGCATGCGCACGGCCCGCTCCAGGCGGGCCTGCCGGCTCTGCGGGGTCAGCGCCTGGAGCAGGGGCAGCGCCACCAGGTAGCGGCCGGTCCGGTCGAGGGCCTCGAACGCCTCGCGGGCCGCGGGGTCCGCGTCGAGCGCGGCCGTCAGTTCGGCCGGTACCTCCGCCGTCTTCTGCGACGCGTAGGCACCGGCCCACCGTCCGTCGGCCTGGGCCCTGCGCACCTCGGCCAACCCCGGCTCGCGCATCCGCCCGGTGGCGGTCAGCACCGCGACCTTGTCCACGTTCACCTGCGACCACAGGCTCCGCGGCCGGCGCGGCACGTACTTCTGCAGGTAGTGGGTCGCGTCGAGGGCCCGGCGCTGCCCGGAGATCCAGCCGTAGCACAGACCGGTGTCGACGAGCTCGTCGTCGGTCACCGACGCGATGCCCGACTTCTTCTTCGCCACCTTGACCCACACGCCCTCGTGCCGCGTGTGGTGGGCGGCCAGCCAGCCTTCGAACGCATCCGCGTCCGGGAAGGCGATGATCTCCACGCCGTCGAGCTCGTCCATGGGTCCACGCTAGTCCGTGCCTCAGGCGGCCACGGCCTCCGGGCTGCGTTCGTCCCGGTTCCGGCCGGCCGGGGGCCGGGAGGCGAGCAGGCCGTCCAGGGCGAGGGCGCCCGGGCCGGTGAACACCAGCAGCAGGAAGGCCCAGCAGAACAGGGCCGAGAGCTCGCCGCCGTTCTGCAGCGGCCACAGGGCCTCGGGCTGGTGGGCGGTGAAGTAGGCGTACGCCATCGAGCCGGAGGCGACGAAGGCCGCGCCGCGGGTGCCGAGGCCCACCAGGACCAGGACTCCGCCGGCCAGTTGGATGACCGCGGCGTACCAGCCCGGCCAGGAGCCGACCGGGACCGTGCCGCCGCCGTGTGCGCCGCCGAGGACGCCGAACAGGGAGGCGGCGCCGTGCGAGGCGAACAGCAGTCCCGTGACGACGCGGAACAGGGCGAGGGCGTACGGCTGGTTCCTGTCGAGAAGGGGGGTCATGCGGGGGGGCTCCTTCGGCGGGGACGGTTCCGAAGCGGGAGGCCGTGAGCGGGGTAGCGGAACCGCCCACGCGGGTGTGGCACAGGTTAGGTATGCCTAACTGCGCTGACAAGATCGAGTTCCGGCCACCGGTCGAGCGGGTGCGACGCTACCCCGCGGGCGCGTGAGCACGGCGGCGGCGCGCAGCGGGGCCCGCAGCGGCGTCCACTGGCGGCCCGCCCGACGGTGGGGTCCGCTGGAGGGATGAGCCCTCTGCCCGATCGCGGCTGGTGGACCGGTCTTCCGCCGGCGGCGGGAGCCGCCGTCATGGCCGTCGGCATCCTCTCCGTCGCACTGCACCTGACCGGGCACGAGACGCTCTCGCTGGTGGCGCTGGCCCTGTCCGCGGCCCTGTGGCTGATTCTCGCCGCCGACTTCGCTGGCCGCCTGCTCACCGACCGCGGCCGGTTCCGGGCCGAGGCCGACACCCCCGCCGCGCTCACCGCGGTCGCCGCCACCACCGTGCTCGGCACCCGGCTGTCGACCCTCGGATGGCAGCGCACGGCCGCCGCGCTGCTCGCACTGGCGGCGGTCCTGTGGCCCGGACTGCTGGCGGCCGTCGTCCTGCACTGGCGCCGCCGCATGGGCGGGGTTGCCTTCCTCGTCTGCGTCGCCACCGAGGGGCTCGCCGTGCTCGCGGCCACCCTGGCCGCCACCGGCCACCACGACTGGCTGGCCGGGGCGGCGCTCGCCGCCTTCTGCCTCGGGTTGCTCCTCTACGGCGCGGCCTTGGTCCGCTTCGACCTCCACGAGGTCACCGGCGGCGCCGGCGACCACTGGGTGGCGGGCGGCGCGCTGTCCATCTGCGCGCTGGCTGGCTGCAAGCTGGCGGCCTCGCCCCTGTGGACGGGGGCGGCGCACACGGCCCTGCTCACCGTCGCCCTGACGGCGCTGACCGTCTCCCTCCTCTGGTACGCCGTCCTCCTCGGCGCAGAACTGCGCCACCCCCGCCACCAGTACGACATCCGGCGCTGGGCCACCGTCTTCCCCCTCGGCATGACGGCCACCGCCTGCCTCTCCGCGGCGGAACCGGCCGGACTGCCGTGGCTGCGCCCGCTGGGCGAGGCCCTGCTCTGGATCGCGGTCGGCGCCTGCCTGCTGACCTGCGCCGCGGCGTTCCTCACCGCCCGCCGGCCCGCCGGCCGCCCCGGTTGAGCCGCGGCCGTCCGTGGCGGTTCCGGGCCGGGCTCAGTAAGGTCCGGGCATGGCCTACACCTTCCAGCTGACCATCGACTCCCACGACCCGCACCCGCTCGCGGACTGGTGGGCCGACGCCCTCGGCTGGGAAGTGGAGCCGAGCGACGAGGACTTCATCCGCGGCCTGATCGCCGCGGGCCACGCGAGCGAGGACGACACCACCACCCACCGCGGCACCCTCGTATGGAAGACGGGCGCCGCGATCCGCCACCCCGACGGTCTCGAGGGCGCCCCGCGGATCCTCTTCCAGCTCGTCCCCGAGCCCAAGACCGTCAAGAACCGCGTCCACCTCGACGTCCGCACCGGATCCGACGACCCGAAGGGCGTGGTCGACCGGCTGCTCGCCAAAGGGGCGACCTTCCTCCACGACGGCCGGCAGGGGCCCTCGGTGTGGACCACCCTCACCGACCCCCAGGGCAACGAGCTGTGCATCAGCCACTGATGTGGCGGGGCGCCGCTGAACGCGCTCCCCACCACCGCCGCGACCAGGCATAATCACTACCGGTCCGACCCTCCCGCACGCGAGAATCGACCATCTCGAACCGGGAGGAACCCATGAGCCAGGACCGCCTGACTCTGCACGACCTGATGCCCGCCCAGGCGCTGGCGGACGCGATCGACGCCGGGTACGTGACCCGCAAGACGCACCCCGAACTGCCGCTGTCCCTCTACACCTACACCCGGACGGCCCAGTACGAGCAGGTGTGGAACCAGGTCACCACGCGCTGCCGCGGACTCGTCGTCGAGGACACCACCGGCGCCGTCGTCGCCCTGCCGCTGCCGAAGTTCTACAACGTCGGCGAGCACGAGGCGGGCCGGCCCTACGCGCCCGCCCTGCCGGACGAGCCGTTCGAGGTGTACGAGAAGGTCGACGGCAGCCTCGCCGTGGTCTTCCACTACGCGGGCCGCTGGCGGGTCGCCTCCAAGGGCTCGTTCGCCAGCGCCCAGTCCACCTGGGCCCAGCGCCTCCTCGACGGCAGGAACACCGCGGGTCTGCGTCCCGGTACCACCTACCTCGCCGAGATCCTGTACCCGCAGAACCGCATCGTCGTCGACTACCGGGGCCGCCGCGACCTGGTCCTGCTCGCCGCGTTCGACGCGGTCGGCACCGAGGTCCCGCTGGCCGAAGCCGCCACCCACTGGGAGGGCATCGGCTCCGTCGTCACCGTGTGGCCCGCGATGCCCCTGGACGAGCTGATCGCGCTGACCCGGTCCGGAACGCTGCCCGACGGGGCGCCCGTCACCGGTACCGACGCGGAGGGCTTCGTGCTGCGCTTCGCCTCGGGCGTCCGCGCCAAGGCCAAGCTGTCCGAGTACGTACGGCTCCACAAGGTGCTCACCGGCGTCACGGAGCGGGACATCTGGCGCGGCCACGGCATCCAGCGGTTCTCCGCCCTGCCCGCCCGGCAGCTCGCCCAGGGCCTCAACTGCTCGCCGGCCGAGATCGCGGCCGCGGGCGGCAAGCCGCTCGACGCCCTGCTGGAGCAGGTGCCCGACGAGTTCGACGCCTGGGTCCGCGAGGTGATCGAACGCCTCGAGGGCGAGGCCGCGCGCCACGAGCGGGCCATCGACGAGGCCTACGCCGGACTCGCCCACCTGGGCGCGGACCGGGGCGCCTTCGCGCGCGCCGTCCGCGAGCTCGGCGACCGGGGGCTGCGCGCCGCGATGTTCCTGCGGCTCGACGGCCGCCCGACCGAGCTCACCACGTGGCGTCACGTGCGGCCGGAGGCCGGCGACCCCTACGCCACCGACGAGGAGGACCAGACGGTGTCCGAAGCCCCGCCCGAGGGGACGCGGGCCGCCGCGCCGCCGCGCGTTCCCGCCCCGGCCCGGGCCACGGCGCCCGCCCCGGCCCGGGCCACGGCCCCGGCCCGTCCGGCGGACCCCGCCGCGCCGGAGCCCCGGCTGCCCGTCGTCCACGTCATGACGGGGCTGCCCGCCTCCGGCAAGACCACCGCCGCCCGCGCCCTCCAGGCGCAGTCCGACGGCCGGATGCGCCGCGTCAACCTGGACGACCTGCGGAGCATGCTCGACCTGCCGGACCCCGGGCGGGGCCGCTCGCACAGCCACGAGCAGACCGTGCTGGCCGTCCAGGACGCGGCGGTACGTGCGGCCGTCGACGGCGGATTCGACGTGGTCGTCGACAACACCCACCTCACCAAGCACATCCCGAAGCGGCTCAAGGCGGCGGTCGGCGGCCTGGCCACCTTCGTCGTGCACGATTTCACCGACGTGCCCCTGGAGGAGTGCCTGCGCCGGGACGCCGCGCGGGAGAAGCAGGTCGGCGAGGAGATCATCCGGATCCTCGCCGACAAGCACCGCCAGGCCCGCAAGGGCGGCTGGCGGCTCACGGCGCAGTGGCTGAACGGCACGTCGGGCGAGGTGGCCGTACCGCCGGTGCGCGAGTACGTGGCCGACCCGGCCCTGCCCGCCGCGGTGATGTGCGACATCGACGGGACGCTCGCGCTGACCGGAGACCGCGGCCCGTACGACTTCTCGCGCTGCGAGCTCGACCTGCTCAACGAGCCGGTCCGGCGCGCCCTGGACGCCTTCCGGCGGGCCGACGGCGACGTGATCGTGCTGCTGTCGGGGCGGAGCGAGGAACACCGCCCGCAGACCGAGTCCTGGCTGCGGCGGCACCGGGTCCCCTACGACGAGCTGTGGATGCGTGCGGCTGGGGACACGCGCCGCGACGACGTGGTGAAGGCGGAACTCTTCGACGCGCACGTGCGCGACCGGTACGCGGTCCGCGTCTCGCTCGACGACCGCGACCGGGTGGTCGCGGTCTGGCGCCGGATGGGCCTGCCCACCTGGCAGGTCAACTACGGCGACTTCTAGGGCGGTCCGATGGGGCACGTGCTGATCGTGGACGGCGCGAACGTCGTCGGCTCCGTACCGGACGGCTGGTGGCGGGACCGGCGCGCCGCGGCCGAACGGCTGCGCGACCTGCTGGCCGCACGGGAGGAGGAGGACGAGGAGGAGGTCATCCTCGTCGTCGAAGGGGCCGCCCGGGGCGTCGCGTCCGTTCCCGGCGTACGGGTGGACCCGGCGCCCGGGAGCGGTGACGACCGCATCGTGCAGCTGGCCGCGGCCCATGCGGACCGCGGCTGCGTGGTGGTCACGGCCGACCGGGCGCTGCGCGAGCGGGTCCGGGCGTACGGGGCGCGCTGCGTGGGGCCGCGCGCCGTACGCCCGGACCGCTGACCCGCCCCCGCGGGATCAGCGGCAGAAGCGCACCGTGCCGAGGTTCTGGACGTAGCGGGCCGCGACCCAGCGCTGGGTGCTGGCGGCCTTGTTTTCGCTCACACCGCTGCCGCTCGCGTTCGGGCCCGTGGGCCAGGTGACGTTCCCGTTGTCGCCGTTGTTCCCGTTGTTGCCATTGCCGTTCTGGTTGTTGCCGTTCTGGCTGTACAGGCGGTACCAGACGCGGTTGCCGTCGACCGACTCGCCGTACTTCTTGCACCGGATCTCGACCGTGCGGTCGGGGTAGACCTGGCCGACGATCCGGGCGCGGGTGCTGGGCTGGCTGCGGACCTTCAGCGGGCCCCGGGAGACCACCCTGCCGATCGTGTGCCGCATGCCCGCGGCCGCGGTCTGCTGCGACGCGGTCTCGTTCACCGGTTGCCCGTCCGCGACGGAGGTCCCGGCCCCGACCAGGCCGAGCACCAGGCTTCCGGCGGCCAGAGCGAGGATGGTCCTGGTGGGCTTCAGCATGAGCCGGCTCCTCTACGAAGTCATCCGCCCGGCCGCGGCAGCGGCGCGGGGCGGCAACCGGGCGGTTGCCAGGGACGACTATGGCGACGGCGGCGCGGTTCCTGGCGTTGGCTCACCGCGCTTTAGCCCGAAATGCCCAATGTGCTCCCCTCTCGTGCGGACATGACGTGCTCCGGATGCGGGCGGTGGCGGGCCCGGCGAGAGTGGGGGCCATGGGTATCGAAGACTACGGCGGCGGGCCCGGCGCCGAGCAGACCGGTGTGCTCGTCGTGACCACCAACGATGTCCCGGGCTACCGGGTCGAGAAGGTCATCGGGGAGGTCTTCGGGCTCACCGTGCGCTCCCGGCACCTGGGCAGCCAGATCGGCGCGGGCCTGAAGTCGATGATCGGCGGAGAGCTGAAGGGGCTGACCAAGACCCTGGTGGAGACCCGCAACCAGGCCATGCAACGGCTCATCGACCAGGCGAAGGCACGCGGTGCGAACGCCGTCCTGATGATGCGCTTCGACGTCTCCGAAGCCGCCGACGTCGGCACCGAGGTATGCGCGTACGGCACCGCCGTCGTCCTGGTCCCCGCCTCCGCTTAGGGCGTGCCGGTCGAGTGGGCCCGCGCCGGGAGTTCCGGCCGCCGACCCACCGCCGGGCCGGGCCGGGGCGCGGCCGGGCGCCGGGCCGGCGGTCGAAGGCCCGCCGCCAGCCCGGCGACGACCACCGCCAGCCCCAGCCACACCGCCGCCTGCGGCGCCCCGCCGCCCGTGAGGATCCCGGTGCCCGCCGCGGCGAGCGGCGCGACGCCCGTCAGCAGCCCGGCGCGGCCGGATCCCACGGCGGCCACCGTGCGGTACCAGAGCAGGAACGCCACCGCCGTCACCAGGACCGCGAGGTAGGCGGCGGCCGCCCACTGGGCCGCGCCCAGCGTCCGCAGCTCGGCGGGCCGCTCGAAGCACACCGCGAGGACCGCCAGCATCACCGCGCCCATCCACACCGCGTGCACGGACACCCCCCACGGGCCGTGCCTGCGCAGCACCGGCACGGCGAGCAGCGTGAAGCCGGCCTCGCAGGCCAGCGCGAGGGCCGCCCAGGCGATCCCGGCGGCGTCCGTCCGGCCCGTCCCCTCCACCAGCACCGCCCCGGCCACCACCACCGGCGCCGCCAGCAGCACATGGCGACTGGGCCGCCCGCCCTCCAGGAGCGGGCCCAGCAGCGCCAGCAGGATCGGTACGGAGGCCACCGCGACGGCGATGACGGCCGGCTCGGCATGGGCGACCCCGCGGACGACGGCCACGTTGAACAGCACCAGCCCGCTCGACGCGACCCCGGCCAGCCACAGCCACTCCCGGCCGCGCGGCCGCGGCAGCGGCACGCGGGCGGCGCGGGCCAAGGCGAACAGCAGCAGGGCGGCGGCCGCGTACCGGACGGCCTGGACGGTGAACAGCGGGGCGTCGACGAGGGTGCGGGACACGGTGACGCTGCTCCCCACCAGCGCCATCCCGGCGATGCCGGGTGCCAGCTGGCGCAGGGTCCTGGACGGCCGGGTGGCTCTCATGTTCTTCATGCCCTCAGCCTCGCGCCACAATGGTCCGGTGAGCAGGTCCATAGAAGGCGCGAACCAGGGGTCCACAAGCGGATCGGACTTCCTCCAGCTCGATGTCGGCGAGGCTCCGCCGGGCGGCCGCACCGACTGGCTGGTGGGCCGGCTGCGCGCTGCCATCGCCGACGGCACCCTGCCGGTGGGCAGCAGGCTCCCGGCGAGCCGGGTGCTGGCCGCCGAGCTCCGCGTCTCCCGGGGACTGGTCACCGAGGCGTACCAGCGGCTCGCGGAGACCGGGCAGGTCTCCGGCCGCGGTCGGGGCGGCACGGTGGTCGTCGCCGCCCCGCCGCCTCCCGCGCCCGCCCTCCCGCCCGCGCCCGCCGCCTCCACGCCCGCGCCCGCCGCACCTCCCGTACGCGACGAGCCGGTCGACGCCCTGCGGGCCGTGCCCTGCCGGATCGACCTCTCGCCCGGCGTCCCCGACCTGACCGCCTTCCCCCGTACCGCCTGGCTCCAGGCCGAGCGCCGGGTGCTCGCCGGCCTGACCCCGGCGGACTTCGGATACGGCGACGCGCGGGGCGCCCCCGCGCTGCGCACGGCGGTCGCCGGCTGGCTCGCCCGCAACCGGGGGATCCGTGCCGACCCGGAGGAGGTGGTGGTCGTCGCGGGGGTCGCCCAGGCCCTCGGACTGCTGGCGCGGGTCCTGCACGAGACCGGCACGCGCCGCATCGCGGTGGAGGACCCCGGCTCCCTCGGCGCCCGCCGGCAACTGGAGTACGGGCGGCTGGAGCCCGTTCCGGTACCGGTGGACGAGCTCGGGCTCGACGTGGCCGCACTACGGGCGAGCGGAGCCGGGGCGGTCCTGCTCACCCCCGCCCACCAGTTCCCGACCGGGGTCGTACTGGACGGCGAGCGGCGCCGGGACCTGCTCCGCTGGGCGGCCGACGGGGGACTGGTGATCGAGGACGACTACGACGCCGAGCACCGCTACGACCGGGCCCCCGTCCCCGCCCTGCGCGCACTCCTGCCGGAGGGCGTCTGCTATGCCGGGAGCGTGTCCAAACTCCTCGCGCCGGCGCTGCGCCTCGGCTGGCTCCTGGTCCCGCGGCGCCTGGCCGGGGCGGTGACCACCGCCAAGCGGTACGCCGACCTCGGCAACCCGGTCCTCGCCCAGCTGGTCCTCGCCCGGCTGATGGACTCCGGTGAGCTGGAGCGGCACCTGCGCTTCGTCCGGCGCCGCCACCGGCGCCGCCGTGACGCCATGCTCCGGGCCGTCGCGGGGCGGCTGCCGGGGGCTCGGGTGCACGGCGCGGCAGCGGGGCTGCACCTGATGGTCACCTTCGACGGCGCCGCGTTCGCGGACACCGACCTGGCCGCGGCGGCCCTGGACCTCGGGGTCAAGGCCCACCCGCTGTCGTGGCACCGCGTCGGCCAGGGACCGCCGGGCCTGGTCCTGGGCTACGCGGCCGGGTCGGCGGGCGAGATCGAGGAGGGGGTCGCGGTGCTCGGCAGGGCCCTGCGGAAAATTTCCGGCGAGCGGCGGCAACCTCCCGGGAGGTCGCGCGTCGTGCGGGGGTGAAGGGTGCGGAAACCGCGCCCTGCCCCTCGACCCGACCGTGGAGAACCACCGTGATGAACCTGAAGCGTGTCCCCCGTATCCTGCGCCGGGCAGCCGCCACCGCGGCGGCGGCGGGGGCGGTCGTCGCCCTCGCCGGTCCGGCGGCGGCAGCGGGGGGCTCCGCCTCGTCCGCGCCGGCGCCCGCCGCCGCTTCGAGCGCCTCGCCGAGTGCTGCGTCGAGCACCGCGCCGAGCGCCGCGCCGAAGGCGGCCGCCACCGGGGTGCCGCCGCGTCCGTCGGTCAGCGAGCCGGGTGGCGACCAGCCGAGCGCGTCGCCGAGCGCCGCCCCCGCGGGCGCCGGCGGTTCGGCCCCGGACGCCGCGAGCGACGCCCCGCGTCCCGTGGTCTCGCCTGCCGGCTCCGAGCTGGCCCAAACCGGCTCCTCCGCGACCACCACCGCACTGGGGGCCGGAGCCGCCGTCCTGATCGCCGCCGGCGCCGGGACCCTGTACGCCGTGCGGCGCCGCGCCAACTGCTGAGGATCCCCGTGCTCCACCTCGCACCATCCGTCGGCCCCCTCACGCCCGGTTCCAGCCGGGCGTGGCGGGGCCCGTGGTCGTTCCTGCGCCGCGACCGCGCCGCCCCGGCGGCGGAGCCTTCCGCGTACCGCCTCCCCTCCGGCGGCAGGCCGTACGGCGGCGTGCCGTACGCCACGCCGTACCGCGAGGAGGCCGCCGCCGGCCCGGAGGACCCGCCGCCCACCGTCACGGCGCTCTACCACGCGCACCGGCTGCGGATGGTCCGGCTCGCGGTGCTCCTCGTCGACGACCTGGCCACCGCGGAGGACGTGGTCCAGGACGCCTTCACGGCCCTGTACCGCCGCCACGGCGAGGAGGTGACCGAGGTGGACAACGCACTCGGCTACCTGCGCACCGCCGTGGTCAACACCTCGCGCTCGGTCCTGCGCCGGCGGCGGACCGTCCGGGCCTGGACACCGCCCGCCCCGCCCGACGTACCGTCCGCTGAGGCACATGTGGTCCTGGACGAGGCGCACCGCGAGGTCCTCGCCGCCCTCGGCCGGTTGACCCCGCGCCGGCGCCAAGTGCTGGTGCTGCGGTACTGGGCGGACCTCAGCGAGGCGGAGATCGCGAGCACCCTCGGGATCAGCCGGGGAGCGGTGAAGTCGAACGCGAGCCGGGCCCTGGACGCCCTGGAACGGATCCTGGAGGGACGGGTATGACGTACGGCGAACCCCCGGGCGAACGCCCCGTCGAGCGCAGACTGCGGGAAGCCCTGGACGCCCGGGCGGCCGGGGTCACGGTCCGCGCGCTGCGCCCGGCCGACCCGCCGGGGCCGCGGGCGCGTCGCCTTCCGGTGCTGCGGCTGCGCGGGCTGCGGCCGCCCCTGGCCGGGCTGGCGGGGCTGGCCGCCGCGGTGGCGGCCGTGGCGGGCTACCTCGTGCTCGCTCCCGACCCCGCCCCGGTCCGGCCGGTTCCACCCGCGGCCCCGCCCGAGATCGGGCCCCGCACACCGACGCCGACACCGACGCCCACGCTGGCGCCGACCCCGTCCATGAGCCCTTCCGTGAGTCCGCCCCCGGGCCTGTGGCCGAGCTCCGCGCCGAGCCCGAGCCCGGGGGCCCCGCGCTCTTCGGCAGCGGCGGAGCCGACGGGCAGCCCCACTCCGCCCTCGCAGTCCCCGGCCCCCTCGGCGGCCCGGCCCACGAGCTCCCCCTCGGTCCCCACCTCCCCCTCGGCGAGCGCGTCCCGGCCTTAGGGCGTGTCCTTCGGATCAAGCCGGGCCCTGGGCCGTGCCTGCCGGATCATGCCGGGTCGCCGACCCGGCCCGATCCACGAGACGCACCCAGGTCCTGTCGTCGAAGTCGCGCCCGGCCCGCGACGCCCGGCACCGCACCTCGCCGCGTGGTCGGGGCGCCCGAGTGCGTCCAGTGAACGGGCGCCCCTCCGCCGTGCGATGCACGGCACCGGACGCCGCGGGCCTGACCGGCGCCGCTTCGGCGACAGGACCTAGGGGCCGGTGTTCTCCACCACCGCGACCAGCGGGGCCAGTTGCGGGTTACGGGCGGCCTCGTCCAGCGCCTCGCGCAGGGCGGTGTCGTTCGTCGGCCGGGCGGCGGCCAGCAGGGCCAGGCCCGCCTCGCTCACATCGGTGTAGATGCCCCGCCGGTCGGTGTCGCAGAGGTAGCGGCTGAGCAGACCGCGGTCCTCCAGCCGGCTGACCAGGCGGGTCGTCGCACTCTGGCTGAGCAGTACCGAGTCGGCGACCTGGTGCATGCGCAGGTGGCCGCCGGGGCCGTCGTGCTGCCGGCTCAGGACGTCGAGCAGCGAGAACTCCCGCACGCTCAGGCCGTGCCCCGCCTGCAGGGCGCGCTCGATGTGCGACTCGATCCGCCCGTGCAGGAGGGAGAGGGCGCACCAGCCCTGCGAGAGGGCGGTGAGCGCGCTGTCCGTGGCCGTCATGGGCTCCTCCTTCGAAGCGGTACCGCGGGTGATCCCAGGATAGGACACCGGCGCAATAGCCCGCGCTTGCAATTATCCCGCGTCTGCAATTAATGTGGACGCACGTAAGCGGCGACAGCAACGTGTCGCCCCGGGCGGGCCGCCCCCGCCGCCTCCGCACCACAACCTCCCCGCTGAAGGACACCTCCCTCATGCCTCTCGCCCTCCTCGCACTCGCCATCGGGGCCTTCGGGATCGGCACCACCGAGTTCGTGATCATGGGTCTGCTGCCCGAGGTCGCCACCGACTACGGCGTATCGATCCCCACCGCGGGCTTCCTGGTCACCGGCTACGCCCTCGGCGTGGTCCTCGGCGCACCGCTGATGACCGTGCTCGGCACCCGGATCCCCCGCAAGCGGATGCTGATGCTGCTCATGGGCCTGTTCATCGCGGGCAACGTGCTCTCCGCGCTCGCCCCCGCCTTCGGGATCATGCTCACCGGCCGCGTCGTCGCCTCGCTCGCCCACGGAGCCTTCTTCGGCATCGGCGCGGTCGTCGCGGCCGAACTCGTCGCCCCGGAGAAGAAGGCCGGAGCGATCGCCATGATGTTCACCGGCCTGACCGTGGCCAACGTGGTGGGCGTCCCGCTCGGCACCCTCGTCGGCCAGACCCTCGGCTGGCGCGTCACCTTCCTGATCGTCGCGGGGCTCGGCGTCCTCGGCCTGCTCGGCATCGCCCGCCTGGTCCCCGAACTGCCCCGCCCCGAAGGCGGCGTACGGATCCGCGGCGAGCTGGCCGCCTTCCGCAACGTACAGGTGCTGCTCGCGATGGCGATGACCGTGCTCGGCTTCGGCGGCGTGTTCGCGGCGATCACCTACATCACCCCGATGATGACCGACGTGGCGGGCTTCGCCGACTCCTCGGTGACCTGGCTCCTCGTCCTCTTCGGCCTCGGCATGGTCGCGGGCAACCTCATCGGCGGCCGGTACGCGGACCGTGCGCTGATGCCGATGCTGTACGTCTCCCTGGGAGCGCTCGCCGTCACCCTGGCCCTCTTCACGCTCACCGCCCACAGCAAGGCGGGCGCCGCCGTCACCGTCGTGCTGATCGGCGCCCTCGGCTTCGCGACCGTGCCCCCGCTGCAGAAGCGGGTCCTCGACCAGGCCGCGGGCGCACCGACCCTGGCGTCCGCCGTCAACATCGGCGCCTTCAACCTGGGCAACGCCCTGGCCGCCTGGCTCGGCGGCCTGGTGATCGCAGCCGGTCTCGGCTGGACCGCCCCGAACTGGGTCGGCGCGGCCCTCGCCGCCTCCGCCCTGGTGCTCGCCCTGGTCTCCGGCGCCCTGGAGCGCCGCACCGCGGGCGGCGCGACCTCCGGCGGCCGACTGGTCGCGGCCGCTACCGCGGCCCCCGACGCACCCGCCGCCGTCCCCGCCCACCGCTGATCGACCCCCGTTCCCGTATCCCGCACCCCGCAGGAGAGTCCCCCATGTCCAGCGCCACCACCGCCCCCCGCGCCGCCGTCGCCCCGCTGACCACCCAGGACGCCGAGCTGCTCGTCGCGGCCGCCACGGCCGCCGCCGAAGCGGCGGGGGCCGCGGTCAGCGTCACCGTCCTCGACGCCGGCGGCCACCTGCTCGCCTTCCGCCGTGACGACCGCGCCGTGCTGATCTCCGGTGAGACCAGCACCCGCAAGGCCTTCACGGCGCTCCAGCTCGACGCGCCCACCGCCGACCTGGTCGCGGCAGTACAGCCCGGGGCCCCCTTCCACACCCTGCCCACCGCCCTCGACCGGCCGCTGCTGTTCATCGCGGGCGGGCTGCCCGTCCACCGCGACGGCCGCCTCATCGGCGCCATCGGCGTCGGCGGCGGTGCGCCCGAGCAGGACCACGGCTTCGCCGCCGCCGCCCTCGACGCCCTGGTCTGAGACCGCCGGGTCGCGCCCCCGTGTCCCCCGTGCCAGGTTGGTACGGGGGACACGGGCCGCGCGACCCGGTGCGCGGCGCAGGCGATCCGGAATCCGAGGTTCGATGTGAAAGGCCACGGCATGGCGACGGCCACGGTCGCCGCACTGGTCGTGCTGTCCGTCCCGGGCTGCACGGCCGCGTCCGACGGGACCCGCGGTTCGGCGCCCTCGGCCGCCCCGAGCACCCCCGGCTCCTCGGCCCCCTCTCCGGAGCCGAGCGCGGCCGCCCCGTCACCCTCCTACGCCCTGTCCACCGCCCCGCGCACCATCCCCGCCGTACGCGAGCACGTGCCGGCCAGGGGGCCCGGATGGAAACCCGACCCCCGGGCGCAGGTGGTCGTCGCACCGCAGGACAAGGCCGCGCTGGCCGACGAGGGCAGGCTGCTCGCCGGTGAACTGGGCCTGGGGTACGCCGAATCCCCGGAGCCGGGCCCGGGCGACGTGCACCTGTCCCTGGGAGCAGGGGGTTCCGGCCCGGCCGAGTCGTACACCATGGACGTCAAGGACGGCCGGGTGCGCATCACCGGCCCCGACCAGGCAGGTGTCTTCTACGGCACCCGCACCCTCAAGCAGGCCGTGCGCGGCGCCGGTTCCGCTCCCGAGGGCACCGTGCGCGACGGCCCTGCCGAGCCGCAGCGCGGCCTCAACCTCGACATCGCGCGCAAGCACTTCACGCCCGACTGGATCGAGGACCGGCTGCGCGAGATGGCCGACATGAAGCTCAACCAGCTCGGCCTGCACCTCTCCGACGACCAGGCCTTCCGCATCGAGTCCGACAGCCATCCCGAGATCGTCTCCACCCCGCACCTCACCAAGGCCCAGGTGCGCTCCCTCACCGAGCTCGCCGCCCGCCTGCACATCACGGTCGTCCCGGAGATCGACTCGCCCGGACACCTCGGTGCCGTGCTGCGCGCGCACCCCGAACTCCAGCTGCGCGACGTACGCGGCAGGGCGGTCAAGGGGGCGGTGGACATAGCGAACCCCGCGTCCGCGAAGCTCGTCGACGACCTGCTGCGCGAGTACCGGCCGCTGTTCCCCGGCGGGGCCTGGCACCTGGGCGCCGACGAGTACCAGGCGCTGGTGGTGCGCGACCCGGAGGCGTCCTTCCCCCGGCTCGCCGCGGCGGCGCGGGAGCGGTACGGGCCGACGGCCCGGGTGCAGGACCTGGCCACGGGCTGGCTCAACGACCGGGCGCAGACGGTGCGTCCGTCGGGCAAGGCGCTCAAAGCGTGGAACGACGGCTTCTTCGCGGGCGGGACGGCGAAGGCGGCCGACGACATCCAGGTCGAGTACTGGACCGGCAAGGAGATCGGCGCCCGCCCGCCGCTGGAGTACCTCCGCGAGGGACGCAAGGTCGTGAACCTCAACGACGAGTACCTCTACTACGTGCTGGGGGAGCCGAACCAGTTCACCTATCCCACCGGCCAGCGCATATACGAGCAGTGGACCCCGCTGGTCCTGCGCGGGAGCACCCCCGTCCCGGCGCGGTACGGGGACCAGATCCTCGGCGGGCGGCTCGCCGTCTGGGCCGACCTGTCGAAAGCCCAGACCCAGGACCAGGTGGCGGCCGGCATACGGCTGCCGCTGGCCGCGCTCTCCCAGAAGGTGTGGGACGCCCGCACGCCCACCCTGCCGTGGACCGGTTTCAAGAGCCTGGCCGACCGCCTGGACGCGCCCTGACCCGGGGCCCGTGTCGCGGCGGTACGCCGGCCCGGCGGATCCGCCCCGCTCAGCAGCCGGAGTCGCAGGCTTCTTCGCCGCTTCCGGCGAGTTCCGCGCAGAGCGTGCTCTCGACCTTGCCCAGGAGCCGGGTCAGCTCCGCGCTCTCGGACGCGTCCAGGCCGGCCAGCGTCTGGCGTTCCAGTTCGCCCCAGGCCCTGCGCACCCGGGCGAGCAGCCCGCAACTGGTCTCCGTGGCCTCCACCAGGGAGGCGCGGCGGTCGGCCGGATCGGGCCGCCGCCGCACGTGTCCGGCCTGCTCGAGGCGCTGGAGCATCTTGGTCACGGTCGACGGGTCGAGACCCACCGCCTTGATCAGCTCGGACTGGCGCACGGCCCCGCTGTCCCACAGGTGCATCATCAGGAACTCCTGACCGGGGTGCAGCCCCAGGTCCCGTAGTGCGCGGCCCGCGGCGATCCGGTGGAGGCGGGCAACGCGGCTGATGGCGTGGCTGACCGGGCCGTCCAGGACGGCCCCGGGCACCGGGCAGACGGGTGCGGTGCGTGGTTCCCCGGCTGTGTGCGCGGTCATGGCGGCGGTCCTCTTCTCGTGTCGGACAGGAGATCCTACCCGCCCCGCCGATTTTACCTTGGTCGGCCAAGTAATGCGGTACGCTGCCTCCACGGGCCATTAATTGGCCGACCAATCAATATCCTGCGAGGCAGCCATGACCAGCGCATTCGACCCCGTGACCATCGGCGGCGGACTCCTCCCCAACCGCATCGCCCTGGCGCCCATGACCCGCAGCCGCGCGGCCGAGGGCGGGATCGCGACCGGTCTGGTCGCCGAGTACTACGCCCAGCGCGCCTCCGCCGGGCTGATCATCAGCGAGGGGATCCAGCCCTCCGCCGTCGGGCAGGGCTACCCCTTCACCCCCGGCCTGCACACCGCCGAGCAGGTCGCGGCCTGGCGCGGCGTCACCGACGCGGTACACGCCGCGGGCGGGCGGATCTTCGCCCAGCTCATGCACTCCGGCCGCATCGGCCACCCGAGCCTGCTGCCCGACGGGCTGGTGCCCGTCGCACCCTCCGCCGTGGCGGCCGAGGGCCAGGTCTTCACCGCGGAGGGCCTCAAGGACTTCGTGACCCCGCACGAGCTGACCGGCGCCGAGGTGCGCGCGACCCTCGCCGACTTCGCCGAGGCCGCGCGGGGCGCCGTGGAGGCCGGTTTCGACGGTGTCGAGCTCCACGGCGCCAACGGCTACCTCATCCATCAGTTCCTGGCCCCCGGCTCGAACCTGCGCACCGACGAGTGGGGCGGCAGCACCGAGAACCGCATCCGCTTCGCCGTGGAGGCGGTCAAGGCGGTCGCCGCCGCGATCGGCGCCGACCGCACCGCGCTGCGCATCTCGCCCGGGAACCCGTACAACGGCATCTCCGAGCCCGACCCGCAGCCCGCCTACGAGGCCCTGGTCAAGGAGATCGACGGCCTCGGGCTGGCCTACCTGCACGTCCTCGAGCACGGTCCGGAGGCCCGGGAGACCACGCTGGCGCTGCGCAAGCAGTTCTCCGGCCCGCTCGTGCTGAACCCCGCGACGGAGGGCCCCACCGACCACCGGGCGCTCGCGCTCGTCGAGGACGGCACCGCCGACCTGCTCGCCTTCGGCGCCCTCTTCCTGGCCAACCCCGACCTGCCGGCGCGGCTGCGTACCGAGGGCCCCTACAACACCCCCGACCCCGCAACCTTCTTCGGTGGCGACGCCCGCGGGTACACGGACTACCCGGCCCTGTGAGGGCCCGCCGCCCCGGGCCCGCCGCCCCGGGCCCGCCGCCCCGGGCCCGCCGCCGTGGGCCGCGGGCGCGCGGCGGCGCGGTCACCAGATGGCGGCGACCCACTCCGGGTGGTCGATGAACGGGTTCCGGTTGTGCTGGTAGACCTCGAATATGACCTGGTTGCGGCGCTGTTCGAAGGCGTCCGGCGGGTCCATCTGGTGCCACTGCTTGAGCACGCTGATCCGGCCGTGGGCGGGGGCGGAGCCGTTGCCCACCCGGTCGTTCAGTTCCAGATCGGCGAAACCGTCGCCGCCGTCGTAGCGGACGGCCATGTAGAGCAGCATCCGCGCCACGTCGCCCTTGACCGCGTCGCGCGGCTCGAAGGAGTCGGCGTCGGTGAGGCTGCCGGGGGCCTCGCCGACGGGGCTGCCGCCCCGGTCGAAGTCCTTGTTGCCCCGGGTGCTGTTGACGGTGACGTCCTCGGGGCGCAGGTGGTGCAGGTCGGTGCCGGGGCCGGTCGCGGTGCCGAAGTCGCCGTGGCTCTTGGCCCAGACGTGCTCGCGGTTCCAGTCGTTCGCCCCACCGCCGTTGGTGGACTTCGACTGCGAGCGCCCCGAGTAGACGAGGATGACGTTGTTCGGGTTCGCCGGATCCTGGTCGGTGGCCTTCAGGGCGTTCCACACGCCGTCATAGGACACGGTGGACTGGTTCTTGACGATGTCGTGCAGGGCGGTCTTCAGGGCCGCGCCGGTCTTGCCCTGGGCGGCGGCGTAGTAGTCGGCGTAGTCCTGGCCGGCGGCTGCCGCGGGCCGCGCGTCCGCCGTCCGCTGCTGACCGGCTGAGGCGGCGGCCGGCACGGCGAACAGGGCGGCCGCCGCGAGGCCGGCGGCCCAGGGGGTCAGGCGAGAGATCTTCATGACGTGGGGGACACCTCTCCACAAGCACCGTCCCCGCCTGGGGAATGGGCGGGGCATCGGGTGGCAGTGCGAGGCTCACATTGTCATGTGCCCTACAGGTAAAAACCACGTGTCGGAAGGGAGGACCTCGGCGGGTGTGCCGTTCGCGCGCGGCGGGCAGGGTAGCCCTGGCCCCACCCAGGGGTCCCATACGACCGCGAAGTGCCCTTCCCTGGAGCAGCCGATGGCAGTGAAGATCCTGATCGTGACCGGTGACGCGGCGGAATCGCTGGAGGTCATGTACCCCTACCAGAGGCTGCGCGAGGAGGGGTACGAGGTCCACATCGCCGCGCCCGCGGTGAAGAAACTGCGCTTCGTGGTCCACGACTTCGAGGACGGCTTCGACACCTACACCGAGAAGCCCGGCTACACCTGGCCGGCCGACCTGGCCTTCGCCGACGTGGTCACCGAGGACTACGCCGCCGTGGTCGTCCCCGGCGGCCGGGCGCCGGAGTACCTGCGCAACGACCCCGAGGTGCGGCGCATCCTGGCCGCCTTCGCCGAGTCCGACAAGCCGATCGCCCAGATCTGCCACGGCCCGCTGATCACGGCAGCGGCCGGTGGCCTGGCGGGCCGCCGGGTGACGGCGTACCCGGCGCTGGAGCCGGACATGACGGCGGCCGGGGCGGCGTTCGAGGACGCCGAGACCGTGGTCGACGGCACCCTGGTCTCGGCGCGGGCGTGGCCCGACCACCCGGGCTGGATGCGGGAGTTCCTGACGGTGCTGCGCGCCAAGGCGCCGGGGGTCTGACGGTCGCGGCGCCCGGGGTGCGGCGCGGCCGCCTCCGGCCGGGAAGGGCCCCGGCCGGAGCGGTCGTCAGCTGCCGGGCGTGATCGGGGGGGCCGGCTCGTACTTGTACTCGGGGCCGAAGTTCTTCTTGACGGCGGCTTCCCAGGAGCCGTCCTCGACCATCTTCTTCAGAGCGGCGTTGATCTTGCTCTGCAGCTCCTTGTCGCCCTTCTTGACGCCGATGCCGTAGTTCTCGTTGCTGAGGCTTTGGCCCGTCAGCTTGAACTTGCCCTCGTTGCCCTTCTTGGCCGCGTATCCGGCCAGGATGGAGTTGTCCGTGGTCATGGCGTCGACGATGTTGTCCTGGAGGGCGACCAGGCACTCCGAGTATCCGGGCAGCTCCAGCACGCTCGCCTTGGGGGCAAGGCCCTTCCTGATGTTCTCGGCCGAGGTGGAGCCGGTCACCGAGCAGAGCCGCTTGTTGTTGAGGTCCTCCGCCTTGGTGATGGAGGTGTCGGAGGCGCGGACCAGAAGGTCCTGGTGGGCCACGAAGTACGGGCCGGCGAAGTCGACCTTCTCCTTGCGCTTGTCGTTGATCGAATAGCTCGCGGCGACGAACTCCACCTCGTTGTACTGGAGCAGCAGTTCGCGGTCGTTGCTGTAGACCTGCTTGAACTCGATCCGGTCCGGTGTGTAGCCGAGCTGCCCGGCCACGTAGGTGGCGACGTCCACGTCGAAGCCGGAGAAGGTCCCGCCGGGTTCGCGCAGCCCGATGCCGGGCTGGTCGAACTTGATGCCCACGGCCAGGGTCCCCTCGGCCTCGTCGCCGCCGTCGCCGCAGCCGGAGGTGGTCAGGGCAAGGGCGATCACCGCGGCGACCGCGCCGGCCTGGGGAACCTTCATTGCTGCACTCTTTCCTCGAAACGCGGGACGGCCGCCAGGGTCGCTGGGGCGCGTGGAACCGCGGGGACGTGGGGGGACGTCACGACACGTGTACGAGGAAGCTAGGAAGGCGACAGGCGCAGCGTCACTACATCTGAGCAAAACTTGAGCATAACGATCCGGTGTGGCCGCAGATCCTGTGGCGGTTCCGCGCCGGGGCGGGAGAAAGGGTGGGCAGGGTGACAGGTTCGGTAAGGGTCGACGGCAATGCGCTGCATCTGGGCGAAGGGGTGCAGATCCGCTTCATCCGGACCTTGCGGCTCCCGGAATCGGGCACGCACGCCCTGCCGCCGGGGCTGGGGGAGTTCCCGCTGCGGCGCGTCGAGGACTATCCGCGGACGGCGCCGGCGGAGTGGCTGGCGAAGGGCGGCGTGATGCTGCCGGTGTACCTGCGCGAGGCGATGTGGCTGAGCTTCGGCCGGAGCGCCGAGCCGGCCGCGCTCCAGGTCGGGGTCGGCAAGGTGTGCGCGGTATCGGGGGAGCGCTGGACCGGCCGGCTGGCCCGCGACCCGCAGAACTACGTGGTCCTGCCCCGTCAGCCCTGGCTGGACGGGATCAACTCGGGCGACGGGACGGTGCGCCAGTTCGTCGCCGTACCGCTCGGGCTCGGCGCCACCGTCGAGGGCCAGGTCACCGGCGAGGAGACCACCGGCGGGGTGCAGCTCCAGGCATTCCCGCTGGGGGAGGCGGCCTTGGCCGCATGGCGCCGGGCCCAACGGGAGGCCCGCAGGCCCGCGGCCCGGTTCGCGGCGGGACCGGCCGCCCCCGGCGGCTTCGCCGGCTACGGCGGGTCCGCGCCGATGGCACCGCCGGCCGCGATGGCACCGCCGGCCGCGATGGCCGCACCGGGGGCGGCCCCGGCCCGGGGCACGGCTCCCGCGGCTCCGGCCATGGGGCTCGGCGTCGGGGGTTCCATGCGGCAGGAGGTCTACCGCGACGACCGGCCGCTGTCCGCCTGGGCGCCGGAGCCGGCGGCGCGGGTCTTCGTCCACCTGGTGACCCCGCCCGCCTGGCGCCGCATCACCGGGGAGGAGGCGCCGCCCTCACCGGTGGACCGGGCCGCCTACACCCAGGCCGGGCTGCCCTGGTTCGACTACTACGACGAGTCCGGCGCCGACCTCGCCCCCTCCGGCCCGCTGGCCGGGGTCAAGCCGGTGGGCGAGTGGCTCGGGGACGACCACGAACCGTGGGTGGAGCCGGGCCCCGGGCAGGTCGCGCCCCTGGGGAACGCCCCCAGGCCGGGCAAGCCCGTGCAGGACGGCACCTGGTAGGCGTCCCGGGGGGCGGGGGCGCCGCAGACGAGCGCGTGTCGGCCCCGGCGCCGGGCGCTGGCCGGGAACGTACGGTCGTCCGGGCCGCGGCGGGCGGCACGTGGCAGCATGGCCGGGCAACACCTGTGAGCGAAGGGGGAGTTCGGTGACCGGTATACGCAAGGGCCTGTCCAAGGTCGAGGTCGCGCTGCGGTGGGACCCCAGCCCGGCCGGAACGCCCGCCCACGACCTCGACCTCGTCGCGGCGGTCTACGGCGCCGCGGACCTGCACGGGGTGCCCGTCCACCTCGTCCACTTCGGCAGCCGGTCACCCGACGGCACCATCACGCTGAACCGGGACAGCCACACGGGCCAGGGCTTCGGCTTCGACGAGGTGATGACCCTGGAACTCGACCGGATGGCACCGGACCTGCGCCGCGTGGTGGTCGGGGTGGTCATCCAGGACACCGCTCCCGGGCAGCGTCCCACGACGTTCGCCGACGTCTCCGGGACGGGTCTGCGCATCCGCGAGGGCTACACCGACCTGGCCGAGGGCGACTTCGGCGAGGTTTCCTCCGCCACCGCGGCGACGGTCGCAGAGTTCACCCGCGACGACTCGGGGGCCTGGTCCCTCGACTCCCGCCTGCGGGGCTTCGAAGCCGATCCCGAGGAGTTCGCCCGTACGATGGGCGCCCTCCGCTGACGGTTGCGTCACGCACCGGTGGACCACACGGGCCGGACGGCGGTCGCTCATCGGGTGAGTGACCGCCGCCCGGCCCGGATGACGCGCTGCCGCCGTCCCCACGTGGCAGCGCGGGCGCATCGCCGTCCGGTCATCGAGGACGGCGACCCGCCGGTTCAGGGGGCCCGGGGGCCGTGAGGCCGAGGGAGGGGAGCATGACCGCGTCGACGAACCTGAGCAGGTAGTCGGCGTCGGCGTCGCGCCCTTCGAGCACCGGCCGGATCCGCAGCACGCCCATCAGCTGCGCGGGAAGGAATTCCACGGCCGGATGGTCCGCGGTCACCTCGCCGCGCGTCACCGCCCGCTCCACCATCACCGCGAACGCGGCCAGTTCCGGCTCGACCAGAGCCTCGCGCAGGGCCGCCTGCAGCTCGCCGTCGCTGAGCACCGCGTGCCCGAGGGCCTGCATGAGCCGGGTGTCGCGCCCGGAGGTGCAGGCCGCGATCCGGGCCGCCGCACGCAGGTCGCCCGCCAGTGTCCCGGTGTCCACCGCGGCGAGGGTGCCCTGCCGGTTCGCGCGCAGTGCGGCGGCGACGAGCTTCGGCTTCGTCTTCCACTGCCGGTAGAGCGTGGACTTGCCGCAGCTGGCCCGTGCGGCGACGCCCTCCATGGTCAGGGCCTCGTAGCCGTGCTCGCGCAACTGGTCCAGGACGGCGTCGAAGAACTCCTGCTCCCGCTCCGGAGTGATCTTGGAGCGGCGCGCGGCGGGCGGCGTCGACGTCATGGGGGGCGGCTCCTCGGGGGCGCCTCGGCGGTGGTTCCAGTGTGAGTGTACGGGAACGCGAGCGTATCGGTACACCATCGTATCGATACGCGAATGTATCGATACACTGGCGTGTCGATCGTGCGCGCAAGAGGAAGAAGGGCCGGGGGATGACCTCCCACTCCACACCCGCCGCGACGGCGGCCGGCCGGAAGGCCGCGCGCCGCCGTCTCCTGCGCGAGCTGCTGCTCGTCGCGGTGCTGTTCACCGTCTACAAGGCGGGCCGGACGCTCTCGACCGGACGCACCGGGGACGCCTTCCGCAACGCGGCGTGGATCTGGGACGCCGAGCGCGCCCTGCGGCTGCCGGGCGAGGGCGCGGTGCAGCGGCTGCTGCTGCACGGCGGCGACCCGCTCGTCCACACGGCCAACACCTACTACGCGGCCGTCCACTTCCCGGCCACCGCGCTCTTCCTGATCTGGCTCTACGTACGCAGGCCCGACCACTACCTGTGGGCCCGCCGCGTGCTCGCGGTCCTCACCGCAGCCGCTCTCGCCCTGCACCTGAGCTTCCCGCTCGCGCCCCCGCGGATGCTCGCCGCCGCGCACCTGGTCGACACCGGACGGGTCTACGGACCCAGCGTCTACGGGGCCGCCCCGGCCACCGACACCCTGGCCAACCAGTTCGCGGCGATGCCCTCCCTGCACGTCGGCTGGGCCCTGATGCTCGCCGTCGGAATGATCGCCGCCACCTCCGGCCGGTGGCGGGCCCTGTGGCTGCTGCACCCGGCGCTGACCCTCTACGTGGTCGTCGGCACCGCCAACCACTACTGGCTCGACGCGTCGTGGCGGGCGTGCTCCTCGGGGCGGCCCTGCTGCTGGTCCCGCGCCCCCGGGCTGCCGCCGGCGCGGCCCTGCCACGGCTGCCGCACCCGCGGAGCACCCAGGCCGCGCCGGTCGGAGCCGAACGGTGAACGCCACCGCCCTCGCCGTCTGCCTCTGCCTCGCCTCCGCCGTGGCCTACGCGGCCGCCGCCGTGGCCCAGGAGCGGCTCGCCCGCGCCGGGGCCGCCCGCAGCGCCCGGGCCCTGCTCGGCAACGGCGCCTGGTGGTGGTCGGCCGGACTGAATGCCGCCGCCGCCCTGCTGCACGCCGCGGCCCTGCGCTACGGGCCGCTCACGCTCGTCCAGCCGCTCGGCGCCCTGACCCTGGTCGCCGCCGTCCCGCTGGGCGCGCGCCGATCGGGCCGCCGGGTGGCGGCCGGCGAATGGCGGGGCACCCTGGCCACCGTGGCGGGGCTCGGCCTGCTGCTGCTCCCCGCCTCGGGGCCGGCCCCCGACGACACGCTCACCCTCGCCGAGGCGTTCGCCGTCTCCGGCGCGACGGCCGGGGTGATCCTGCTGCTGACCGCCGCCAAGGACCCGCGCTCCGGGCTGCGGCACGCCACGGCCTCCGGGCTGGCCTCCGCGGCCGCCTCGGCGCTGACCCAGACGGTGGCCGTGGCGGGCGGCCGCGGCGGACCCCTGTTCAGCGTCCGGGTCGTCGCCGTTGCCCTGCTCGTGGTGGTGTTCGCCGTCGGCGGGATGCTCCTGTCGCAGCGGGCCTACCGGGGCGGGCTCGGCGCCCCGCTCGCCGTGGTCAACCTGGCCAACCCGCTGGCCGCGGCCGCCATCGGGATGGTCCTGCTCGGCGAACGCCTCCAGGGCGGCGCGGTGGGGGTGCTGCTGGCCGTGGCGGGTGCCGCGGCCGCCGCGCGCGGGGTCCTGCTCCTGACGCGTACGCGGCCCGGCCCGCTTCCCGCCCCGGCTTCCGGGCCGCCCGAGGCCCCGGTTTCCGCACCGACCACCGGTGCGCCGTCCGGCCGGGCTGCCACCGCTCCGGCGGCGCCGCTGGGGGCGCTCACGGCGGCACACCACCGCTGAACCGCAGAACCGATGCGCCCCGGGCCGCGTCCTCCACGGAGAACCACCGGAACCCCGACCGGAACGGGACCGGGGGAACACCGAAACGGAGTGCGCGGACATGGGGATCATCGGCTGGATCATCCTGGGACTGCTGGCCGGGGCCATCGCCAAGGTCCTGCTGCCCGGGCGGGACCCGGGCGGCGTGATCGGCACCACCCTGATCGGGGTGGCCGGCGCCTTCATCGGCGGCTGGCTCTCCGCGAGGTTCCTGGACCGCCCGATCGACACCCGGTTCTTCGACCCGGCCACCTGGGGCTCCGCCATCGCGGGCTCGCTGGTGCTGCTGATCGGCTACCGCCTCCTGTTCGGCAACTCCCGCGACTGAGCCCCGGGCGACGGAGTCCGCCCGGCCGACTGCATCCCGGCCGACCCGTCCCCGCGCGCACCTGATCGCCCCCCCCGGCGGGGCGACTGTGCTCGGTCATCCCGTTCGCTCCGGCCCGGCGGGCGGCGATTTTCGGCCAGGGGTGGCGGGCCCGCCCTGGCGTCCGCCGGAGGGGGCGGTTTCACTGCGGGCCCATGACACGACACAGGATCACGGGACTGCTCGGTGCGCTGGCCCTCGCCGCGGCGACCCTGGCCGGCGCCACGGGGCCCGCGAACGCCGCCGTCCCGGCACCGGCCCCTGACTCGGCCTCCGCCGCCGTGCAACCCCCGGCCTCCGTGCCGGCCTCCGCCTCCGTGCCGGCCTCCGCCCCCGTCCCGGCACCCGCCCCCGTCCCGGCACCTGCCCCGGCCCTGGGCCCGGCCCCGGCCCCCGCCCCCGTCCCCCCGCCGGGAGGCGACTCGCCGCCGGCCGAGTTCGGCAGCGACTGGCACGACCCCCTCACCCCCGCCCCACCGGTCGCCCGGCCCGGCACCCGGTCCTGTGAAATGAGCCTCGCCGCGGCGCGGTTCCGGGACTTCACCCCCTACCGGGGCAGTTACACGCCGCCCGCGGGCTGCGGTGCCGACCAGTGGGCCGCGGTGGTCCTCCGCCTCGACGGCAAGGTCAAGGGCCGCCAGTACGACCGGCTCGGCCACCTCTCCCTCGGCGGCGTCGAGATCCTGCGCACCTCCACCCCCCAGCCGTCACCCGACGGGATCGCCTGGTCGGTCGAGAAGGACGTCACCCGCTACCGGGACACCCTCGCCCGCCCCCAGCCCGTCGAGATGCTCATCGGCAACGTCGTCGACGCCACCTACACCGGCGTCATCGACGTCCACGTCACCCTCACCTTCTACGCGGCCGAGGGCGGCACCGGTCCCGCCGCCACCCCCGACCGCGTGCTGCCCCTGGCCACCCCGGAGGTCACCACCCCGCGCAACACGGAGCGCCTCCTCGCCGAGGTGTACGCCACCGGCTCGGGCGGTGGCTGCGAGGAGTACTGGTACCTGACCGTCCCGGACGCGGCGCCGTACTCCTGCAAGGCCGCCGACGGCCCCCACCGCGAGGTCCGCGTCTCCGTGGACGGACGGCTCGCCGGCATCGCGGCCCCCTTCCCGACCGTCTGGACCGGCGGCTGGTCCAACCCCTTCCTCTGGTACGTCACCCCCGGCCCCCGTGCCTTCGACGTCCAGCCGCTCACCTACGACCTGACCCCCTTCGCGGCCCTCCTCAACGACGGCCGCCCCCACCGCATCGAGGTGACCGTCGCCGGGGTGCCGGCCGGACAGAGCGGCTGGAGCACCCCCACGAACCTGCTGCTGTGGCAGGACGAGGCGCGGAAGGTCGTCACCGGCGCCCTGACCCGGCACGAGGAGGGCGTCCCCGCCCGCTCCTCCCGCTGGACCCCCGCCGCACCGGGCGGTGCACACCGGCTCGACAACGAGGGGAGCCACCGGCTGACCGTCGCCGGACACCTCGACACCTCCCACGGGCGGGTCCCCACCACCGTCACCCGCGCCGTGCACCACACCTCCGTCCACCGCTGGACCGACGGCGAGAGCCGCGACGCGCTCACCGCCTCCTGGACCGACGAGGAGACCGTCACCCGGGGGACCGCGGCCACCCGCACCCACCGCACCCACACCATGGACGGCGAGACCGTCCTCGGCGCCGACGACCGGCTGCGCACGGTCCTTTCGCTCGGCGACCGCGCCGACACCGCCACGCTGCGCGGGGGCCGGCCGACCGAGGTCTCCCGGCGTGACGACCGCTACACGGGCGCCGCCACCTACACTGCGAACGTTCCGCGCGACCAGCGGCACGCCGTCGCCACCACCACCGCTCGCTCCCGCCTGTCCGGCTCCGGCGGGTGCCACGACCGGACGGTCACGGCCGTGCAGGGCACCCTCACGGTGGACCGCCGACGCTGCTGACACCGCCGCCCCCTAACATGACCGGCCATGGACACCAGTGAGCCCGGCAGACGGCTGATCGACGGGCGCTTCGAGCTCGTCGCGCCCCTGGGAAGCGGCGGCATGGGCACGGTCTGGCGCGCCCGCGACATCGCACTGCACCGCGAGGTCGCCCTCAAGGAGGTGCGCCCGCCGGACCCGGCCACGGCCGCCGCCCAGCCCGGACTCGCCGACCAACTGCGCGAGCGGGCCGTGCGCGAGGCCCGCGCCCTGGCCCGGCTCGCGCACCCGCACGTGGTGACGATCCACCACATCGTCGAGCCCGCCGACCGCCCGGACGGTCCGGGCGGTCACCCGTGGATCGTGATGGAACTGGTCCGGGGCGGATCCCTGCACGACCGGCTGGCATCCGGGCCGCTGCCCGTGGCGGACGTGCTCCGGCTCGGCCGCGACCTGCTGTCCGCGCTGCGCGCCGCGCACGCCGAAGGGGTCCTGCACCGCGATGTGAAACCGGCCAACGTACTGCTGCGGCCCGACGGCTCGGCGGTGCTCACCGACTTCGGCATCGCCGCCCTGCACGGGTCGACCGGCCTCACCTCCACGGGCGTCCTGATCGGTTCGCCCGAGTACATCGCACCCGAGCGGGTCCGCGGGGAGGAGGGGCTGGCCGCCTCCGACCTGTGGTCCCTCGGCATGGTGCTCTACGTGGCCGCGGAAGGCGCCCACCCCCTGCGCCGCGCCTCCAGCCTGGCCACCGTCGTGGCCGTGCTCGACGAGCCGATCCCGGCGCCCGTGCGCTCCGGCCCGCTGGCGCCCGTACTGCAGCGGCTGCTCGTACGGGATCCGGCCGCGCGGCCCGACGCGGCGGAGCTGGACCGGCTGCTCCGGGACGCGGGCACCGCCCTCGCCACGCCGTCGGCGGCGCCGACGGCACCGGCGGCGCCCCCGGCCGTGGGGCGGTACGGGCCGCCCACCCCTCCGCCGTTCGGGCCGGTGCCCCATCCGTACGCGGCCACCGCGCCCCTCCCGCCGGCGGCGCCGCGCCGGCGACCGGTCCTGCTCGGTGCCGCGCTCGCGGTACTCCTGGTGGCCGGGACGGTCGGCCTCGTCAAGTGGCTTCCGGACGGCGCCGGTCCGGGCGGCGCCGCGAAGGCCGCCCCGTCCGCCGGCAGCGCCGGGGCGACCCCGCCCGCCGGCCACGGCTCCGCCGCGCCCTCGACCCCGGGCCCCGCGGCGAGCGCGAAGAAGGGCGCCCCGGCGGAGAGCAGCCTGCTCACCCCGGGCAGCATCCGGACCGCCCTGGAGGCCCTGAAGGAGCAGACCGGCACCACCACCTTCGTGAACCTGCGGATCTACGACTCCTACGTCATCGCCGCCGTCCCCACCGCCCCCGGAGCCAAGACGGTCGACTCCTGGCAGTACCGCGACGGCGGGGTCACCCGCACCGGCCCCGCCGGGACGGTCAAGGACCGTGTGCCGCTCATCGACATGGCGAAGGTCGAGTGGGACACGCTGCCCGCCCTCCTGGAGCAGGCCGAGAAGGATCTGGGCGTGGCGAACCCGACCTCCCGCTACGTGATCGTCGAGCCCTGGATGATGGACCAGAGCCCGTCCATGCGCCCCTACCTGAGCGACGAGTACGGCCAGGGCGGCTACGTCCTGGCCGGCACGGACGGGAAGGTCAGGAAGGTCTACCGCTCCTGACGCGGGCCGGGGGCGGCTTTCCCGGCCGGCGCCCTGCGATCCTGGTCCCCGTTACGACCGCGGAGAGACCTGCGAGGAGCCCGAGCACCATGCCGACCTGGCGCACCACCCTGACGGCCGCCGGGATCTGCGGCACCCGCCTGCGGGACGACTACACCCACGCCGCCCGCCGCGTGCTGCGCCGCGAGCCCGCCCCCTACCTGGCGCTGCGGCTGCTCGCCGCGCCACCCCTGGTGCCCTGGCTCGCCGCCGGACTCGCCTTCATGAACCTGGTGGACGACGTCGCCGAGACCGGCACGCCGGCCGAGCGCGCCGCGAACCTGGCAGCCCTGGCCGGGCGCGTCGAAGCCGCCCTGAAGACCGGGGACAGCCCGGAGCCGGTGCTGCGCGCCTACGCGCACGCCGTGGACTTCCGCGCCCTGCCCGCCCACTGGGTCACCCGGTTCCTCGAGGGCGCCGCCACCGCGGAGGCGGGTTTCGACGGCTTCGGCGCCGAGGAGGACTTCCAGGACTATCTCGACGCCTACGCGTGGCCGGGCGTGATGGTCTTCACCGGCCTGCAGTACCAGGGCGGTCCCGACGCCGAACAGGCGGCGGGCTGGCGTCGGTTCACCGACGCCGCCCAGCGGGTGGACTTCCTCGCGGACCTAGCCGGGGACCTGGCGCAGGGCCGGCTGTGCATCCCCCGAGCCCGCCTCGACGAGCACGCCGTGAGCCGGGCCGATCTCGAACGGGCCCGCGACACCCCCGCCGTGCGGGCGCTCCTCGCGGCGGAGACTCGCCGCGCCCGCGCCGCCCTCGACGCCACCGGAGGCATCCTCGACCTCGTCGAACCGGGCTTGCGCCCGGTGACCGGGGTGATGGCGGAGCTGATGGCGCACCAGCTCGCGGCCGTCGAGCGCGCGGGTGCCGCGGCCCTGCGCACAGACGTCGGCTACGGGCTCGTGGCGCCCTTGCGCACCCTGCTCCGAGCCCGGGCCGGCCGCCGGCGGATCCGCCGGCGGGACTGTCAACCGGCCTGTCAGTAGGGTCCGTTCACGTTGTCGATGGAACCGTAGCGGGCAGCCGCGTAGTTGCAGGCGGCCGTGATGTTCGCGACGGGGTCGTAGGAGTCCAGCGAGGTGCCGGGCACGTGGTAGGCCTTGAACGTCGGGTCGATGACCTGGAGCAGACCCTTGGACGGGATCCCGTTGCGGGCGTTGATGTCCCAGAGGTTGATCGCCTTGGGATTGCCCGAGGATTCACGCATCACATTGCGGTGGATTCCGTTGTAGGTCCCGGGAATGCCGTGCTTCGCCATGACGGAGAGGGACTCGCGGATCCACCCGTCGAGATTGTTCGCGTAACCGGTGGACGCGGGGGCCGCGGCGGCGGTCTTGGCCTTGGCTCCGAGGGTCAGTTTGAGACCGGGCCGAATGATCGAGGGGTCGGCGCCGACGACGCTCTTGTTCGCCGCGTACAACTGCTGCCAGCCACCGCTCACGGAATGCTGCGAGGCGATCTTGGAAAGCGTGTCGCCGGCGACCACGGAATAGGACGCGGAAGTCGCGGTCGCGGCGGCCGTGACCGCGGCAGGCGCCGTGGGAAGACCGGTGACCTCGACCGCTCCGGCGGTGGTCGTGCTGACCAGGGGAAGGGCGAGCGCCGCGCCGCCCGTGCCGGCGAGAGCCAGCTTGCGGGTGATCGGGTGCTGCTTCGGCCGGCGGTGCTTTCCCTTTGCGGGCATGGCGCATTTCCTCACGTGGGGGGGACGGAGAGGCCCCGGAGGTGGCCGGTTTGGGGAGCGGGACCGCCGGGAATGAGGGTGACCGTAGGCGAGTTCGCCGGGCTGGAACAAGGCCCGCATTCCACCCGTAGATCGACTTCCTGCCCTCTGCTCGCTAAATGACCTTGCCGGGCGCTTCGTGCATTTCCCAACTTTCTTTCCGGGAAAAGGGAATGGCTTTTCGCGGTTATTGATGTTGCTGCGTTCCGCGTGACTCACATCACGGGCCGCGACGCCGCGCGCATCCCTGGAGTAAAACGGGCAAGTCCACTCTCGGCAGGCCGGATTCGGGCGACATGCGCGTTGCAGGCGAATCGCCCATCGCGGATGTTTTCGACCGGGTGAAGAGGTGATCGACGAAGCGCACCCCGGCCGGCACCTGGTGGGCCACGCCGAAGCCGTCCCGGAGCGGCTGGAACAGGCCGAGTCCGATCGCGCCGAGGCGCGCGGCGGGCGGGCCGGAGCCCTGCGCATCGGTGCCTTCCCCGCCGCCACCCGCGAGGACGGCCAAGGCGCGGTCCTGGCGCCCCGCGCGCGTGCGTACCTCCCGAGCCGGCTGGTTCTCGCGCCCCGGAGTGAGGCGGCTCCCCGGCCGAGCGGTGCCCGTGTACGTTCTGACCGGGAACCGACGAGAGCAGAACGGGGTTACGACGTGACGCATCGCGTACGAGGGGTCATCGCCCGGAGCAAGGGCGCACCGGTGGAGACGACGACGATCCTCGTGCCCGACCCCGGGCCGGGCGAGGCGCTCGTCCGGGTCCAGGCCTGCGGGGTCTGCCACACCGACCTGCACTACCGCGAGGGCGGCATCAACGACGAGTTCCCCTTCCTGCTCGGCCACGAGGCCGCCGGGATCGTGGAGTCGGTCGGCCCCGACGTCACCTCGGTGGCCCCCGGCGACTTCGTCGTCCTCAACTGGCGTGCGGTGTGCGGGACCTGCCGGGCCTGCAAACGCGGCCGGCCCTGGTACTGCTTCGCCACGCACAACGCGACCCAGCGCATGACCCTGGAGGACGGCACCCCGCTCTCGCCGGCGCTCGGGATCGGCGCCTTCGCCGAGAAGACCCTGGTCGCGGCCGGACAGTGCACCAAGGTGGACCCGGCCGCAGCCCCGGCGGCGGCCGGGCTCCTCGGCTGCGGCGTGATGGCCGGCCTCGGCGCCGCCCTGAACACCGGCAACGTCGGCCGCGGCGACTCCGTCGCCGTCATCGGCTGCGGGGGAGTGGGCAACGCGGCCGTCGCCGGTGCCCGGCTGGCGGGCGCCTCGAAGATCATTGCGGTGGACCTGGACGACCGGAAGCTGGAGTGGGCGCGCGGCCTGGGCGCCACCCACACCGTCAACGGCCGGGAGGAGGACGTGGTCAAGGCGGTGCAGGGCCTGACCGGCGGCAACGGCGCGGACGTGGTCATCGACGCCGTGGGCCGCCCCGAGACCTACCGGCAGGCGTTCTACGCCCGCGACCTGGCCGGCACCGTGGTCCTGGTCGGCGTCCCGACCCCGGAGATGCGCCTCGAACTCCCGCTGCTGGACGTCTTCGGCCGCGGCGGATCCCTGAAGTCCTCCTGGTACGGGGACTGCCTGCCCGAGCGGGACTTCCCGCTCCTCATCGACCTCTACCTGCAGGGCCGGCTCGACCTGGACGCCTTCGTCTCCGAGACCATCGCGCTGGAGGCCGTCGAGGACGCCTTCGCCCGCATGGAGCGCGGCGAGGTCCTCCGCTCGGTGGTCGAGTTCCCGTAAGCCCCGGGTCCGCGCCGGGCCCCGCCCCGACGCGCCGGTACGCCCTCCGTGCCGGTCCCGTGCCCCCGCCGCGACGCGGCCGGGGGCCGCGGGCCGGCCCGCCCGCTCCCGCATCCGCACCCCAGGGGGACCTTCCGTGACCATCGAGTACCGCTACCGCCAGCCCGGAACGGTCCTCACCGACCACCGGTTCACCGTTCCGCTGGACCACGCGCGCCCGGACGGCGAGCAGATCGAGCTGTACGCCCGCGAGGTCGTCGCCGCCGGCAAGGACCCGCAGGCCCTGCCGTGGCTGCTCTACCTGGAGGGCGGACCGGGCTTCGGGGCCCGGCGCTTCATCGGCCGGCAGGCATGGCTGGAGCGGGCCCTGGCCGACTACCGCGTCCTCCTGCTCGACCAGCGCGGCACAGGGCGCTCCACCCCGGTGAACCGGCAGACGCTTCCGTCGCGCGGCGGCCCCGAGCAGCAGGCCGCCCACCTCGCGCACTTCCGCGCCGACTCGATCGTGCGCGACGCCGAACACATCCGCCGCGCCCTGACGGGCGGCGCCCCCTGGACCGTGCTCGGTCAGAGCTTCGGCGGGTTCTGCGCCACCCACTACCTCTCCACCGCACCCGAAGGGCTCACGGCCGCGCTGATCACCGGCGGCCTGCCCGCCCTGAGGGCCACCGCCGACGAGGTGTACGAGGCCGCCTTCCCCCGCATCGAGCGCAAGAACCTGGCCCACTACCGCCGTTACCCGATGGACGTGGAGCGCGCCCGCCGGATCGCGGCCCACCTCGCCGAGCGCCCGGCCGACCTCCCCGGCGGCTACCGCCTGACCGTCGAGGCATTCCAGTCCCTCGGCATGGCCCTCGGCTCCGGCGACGGCAGTCACCAGCTGCACTACCTGCTGGAGGACGCCTTCGTGCGCACCCCCGCCGGTCCCGCGCTCTCCGACGCCTTCCTGGAGGCCGCCCAGGCGCTGCTCTCCTTCGCCGGGCACCCCCTCTACGCGCTGGTGCACGAGGCGATCTACGCCCAGGACCCGGCCGTGCCCACCGCCTGGGCCGCCGAGCGGGTGCGCGCACGGCACCCCCGCTTCGACGCCGCGAAGGCCCTCGCGGGCGACGAGCCCGTCCTGTTCACCGGCGAGACGATCCACCCCTGGCACTTCACGGTGGATCCCGCGCTCGCCCCCCTGCGCGAGACCGCCGAACTCCTGGCCGCCCGTACCGGCTGGGAGCCCCTCTACGACCCGGACCGGCTCGCCGCCAACGAGGTGCCGGTGGCTGCCGCCGTCTACCACGACGACATGTACGTGGACACCGCGCACTCCCTGGAGACCGCCCGCACCGTGGGCGGCCTGCGGACGTATGTGACGGACGAGTTCGAGCACGACGGCGTCCGCGCGGGCGGCCCGCGCGTCCTGGACCGGCTGCTGTCCCTGGTGCGCGGGGAGGTGTGACCGGGCCGCGCCGGGTGCCGGGTCCGCGCCGGTCCGCTCGTCTATCGTGCCACGCATGACCGAACAGCGTGATCAATCCGAGCCCTTGCAGCCCATGCCCACCGACTGGCAGCGCGCCCTGGCCGTCGTCGCCCACCCGGACGACCTCGAGTACGGCTGCGCGGCGGCGGTGGCGGACTGGACCGACGGGGGCCGCGAGGTCGTCTACCTGCTCGCCACCCGCGGCGAGGCGGGCATCGACACCCTCGCCCCCGCCGAGTGCGCCCCGCTGCGCGAAGCCGAGCAGCGGGCGAGCGCGGCCGTCGTCGGCGTGTCGCAGGTGGAGTTCCTCGACTACCGCGACGGCGTCATCGAGTACGGCCTCGACCTGCGGCGGGACATCGCGGCGGCCATCCGCCGCCACCGCCCGGAGCTGGTGGTCACGCTCAACCACCGCGACACGTGGGGCGGTGCGCAGGGCGGGGGCTACTGGAACACCCCCGACCACAAAGCCGTCGGCCGGGCCGTCCTGGACGCGGCCGGTGACGCCGGGAACCGGTGGATCTTCCCCGAACTCCTCGCCGAGCAGGGACTGGAGCCGTGGAACGGGGTGCGCTGGGTGGCCGTGGCGGGCACCACCACGCCGACGCACGCGGCCGACGCCTCTCCCGGCCTGGAGCGGGCGATCGCCTCGCTGCTGGAGCACCGGGCGTACATCGAGGTGCTCACCGACCAGGACCCGCAGGAGTACGTCCGCACCTTCCTCACCGGCAACGTCCAGCAGTCGGCGGCCCGGTTCGGCGGCCGCCCGGCGGTCCCGTTCGAGGTCTTCCCCCGCTGACCGAGCGCCCCTAGGCTGATCTGACGATCCGTCATATTTTCTACGGGGGTGCAAGCGTGATCGACACCGTCTCCACGGAGATCGCTGAGGGGGAGGAGCGGATCCGGCTGGAGGCGCCGGTCGACGGCCTCGCCGTCCTCACCCTGTGCCGGCCGGACAAGCTCAACGGCTGGAGCTGGGAGTCCAGCCGCCAGCTGGGGCTGCTGGCGGACCGGATCCGCTTCGACCCCGCCGTCCGCGCGGTCCTGCTGCGGGCCGAGGGCCGGGCCTTCTGCGCCGGCATCGACGTGACGGCCCCGGGCGGCGCGATCACGGGCGGTTCGGCGGCCGAGCGCACGCGCGCCTACTACGAGGGCATCCGCTGGGTCCACGAGCGGTTCGCGGTCCTCGCCCGCCTCCCGCAGCCGGTGGTCGCCGCCGTCCAGGGGTACTGCCTCGGCTTCGGCTTCGAACTGGCCCTGATGGCCGACATCCGGGTGGCGGCCGAGGACGCCGTCTTCGCCCTTCCCGAAGCCCGGTTGGGGGTGGCCGTGGACGCGGGCGGCGACCTCCGCATCGCCCGCGAGGCGGGCGCGGGCTGGGCCAAATACCTGGCCCTGACGGGCCGCCGTATCGACGCCGCGACCGCGCACCGCCTGAACCTGGTCCAACTCCTCGTGCCCGCACCTGAACTGGACGCCACGGCGCGCGGCCTGGCGGCGGAGATCGCGGCGAACGCCCCCCTCGCGGTCCAGGGCATCAAGCGCGCGGTCGACGCCTACGCGGACGCCGCCCTGCCCGCCGCCCTCGACCGCGTGGCGATGACGGCCGCCCTGACCCTCACCTCGGAGGACTGCCGCGAGGGCTACACCGCCCAGGCCACCGGCCGCCCCCCGCGCTTCACCGGGGGCTAGCCGGTGCCCTGCGGATGCCGGGTGGCGGGTTCGAACGGCCCCCGTCCCAGTTGCTCGCGCACCGGTACCACCTCGGGGTTGACCAGGGCCCGGCGCTGCCAGTTCGCGCCGTCGACCACCAGGGTGTGGCCGGTGACGAAACGCGCGTACGGCGAGGCCAGGAAGGTCGCGGCCCAGCCCAGCTCCCGGGGCTCGCCCACCCGCAGGGCCGGCTGCCGCCCGCCCTTGCCGTCGGGTGCCGCCCGGTCCAGGCCGCCGCGGACGTCCCCGGTCATGTCGGCGTGCGGGAACAGCCCCGGCACCAGGCCGTTGACCTGGATGCCGTAGGGGCCCCACTCGACGGCGAGGGTCTCCACCAGGTTCTTCACCCCCGCCTTGGCCGCCGCGCTGTGCGCGAAGCCCGGTCCGCCCGTCCAGGCGTAGGAGGCGCCGATGTTCAGAACCGACCCGGGGGTGCGCGCGGCGAGGTGGCGGCGGGCGAACTCCCGCGTCATGAACCAGGTACCGGTCAGCGTGATGTCCACGACCGCCCGCCAGGCGTTCGGCGACAGGTCCTCCGCGGGGGAGGGGAAGTTGGCCGCCGCGTTGTTGACCAGCACGTCCGGCAGCCCGACGGCGGCCTCGGCCGCGTCGAAGACGTCCGCCACGCGCTCGGGGTCCCGTATGTCGCACACGGCGGCCGTCACCCGGCCCGCGCCGGGGACGGCCGCCAGCTCCTCCCGCGCCGCCTTCAGCTGCTCGACCCGGCGGCTCGCGATCACCAGATCCGCCCCGAGCCGGGCGAACTCGGCGGCGATGGCCCTGCCCAGCCCGGTGCCGCCGCCGGTCACGAGGACCACCTGCCCGGCGTACGTACCGGCGGGCAGGGCGGCGGCGCCGAGCGGCGGCGGCGCGGGCAGGCCGCGCCGGGTGTCCTCGGGGGTCCGGGTGTCGTCCGTCATGGGGCATCGATAGCGCGCGGACGCCGAGACCACCAGACCCCGGACGAAGATCAGCTCTGCGGCACGTACGCCTGCCCGCTCGCGCAGCTCCACACCACGGCGCCCGATCCGACGCCGTCCCAGGCCCAGTAGCTTCCGCCGACCCGGTCGTCGTCCGCGACCGCGAGGGCCTCGCTGCGCGCGTCCTGCGTGGCGCCCGCCGGGAAGGGGAGCGCCTTGGCCGGACCGGTCCCGGGCCAGTACGCGGCCTGCGTGCGGCTCGCGTAGCCCTCCACGAAGGTCACGGCCGTGCCGACCGCCGCGTTCGTCGTCGGGCTGATGGCGTCCAGCGTGAGGTGCTGGTAGCCGGCGACCGGGCCGGGGCCGGCCGGCAGGGCGTCGTACGGCCGCTTCCAGACGGCGGCCTTGCGCTCCTGCCAGTCCCGGTGGCTCTGCTTCTCGTAGCCGACGACGCGCCCCTTGTCGTCGATGCCGGTCGCGTGCGTGCCGATGGTCGGGTCGCCGTCGTTCCACACCGGCAGGGCGGCGGTGGGGTAGCCGCCGGCGGGCCAGACCACGGGGAAGGTCCTGCTGACCATCTGGTCGTTGTCCTGGTCGTAGTAGTCCGCGTGGGCGGTGCCGAGGATGTCACCGCGCTTGTTGATGCCGTTCACCGAGCCGATGACGGTGCCCGGGTGCGCGTCGGCGGGGAGGGGCAGTTCGCGCACCACCGCCCCGTCCACCCACTCCTTGGCGACGCCGTCGTCCACGGCGACGACGCGGCCCGCGTCGTTGACGTCGCCCCCGCCGGAGCGCGCGGACGTGGCGGTGAGCAGCCGGACCGACTCGGCGCCGAGCCGGTAGGTGAAGACGGCTCCGGGGCGGTCCTGCGCGGTGCTGCGGACGGTGCCCACCATCAGGCCCCTGCCGTTCACGGCCGTGACCGTGCCCTCCTGGAAGCCCTCGGGCATCGGCACCGCGTGCACCCGGCCGTCCGCGGTCCAGTACGCCGGCAGCCCGGCGCTGGAGCCCACGGCCAGCCCGTCCGGGCCGAAGTCCCGCACGGAGCCCGCCGGGCCGCCCGTCAGCGACGGCAGGACGGTGAGGGAGGGCGTGCACGCCGTCCCGGCCGCCGCGGCCGGTCCCGCGGCGGTGACGAGCCCCGCGAGGACGGCTGCGGCCGCGGCTGCGGACGTGATACCCCTGGTGCGGCTTCTGTTCATGGAAACGGTCCCCCTGATGAGCGTGTCATGTGCCGTACGGCGCGTGCCGGTTGATCGTAGGCGGGCGGCCGGGGCCGGGTCTCCTGGATTCCTCGGGGGTTCCGCGGCCGCTCGAGGTTCCCAGAAAGGCAAGCGACCGCTTAGTATGCCCGCGAGCGTGGTTCCTCGACGGCGGCTGGAGGCCCCGGATGCAGGCATGGCGAGTACACACCCTGGGAGAGCCCCGAGAGGCCATGCGCCTCGAGGAGGTCCCCGAACCGGTCCCCGGCGAGGGCGAGGTGAGATTGAGGGTGCTCGCGGCGAACCTCAACTTCCCCGACGCGCTCCTCGTCCGCGGCCAGTACCAGATCCGCCCGCCCCTGCCCTTCACCCCCGGCGTCGAGGTCTGCGGCCTGACGGACGACGGCCGCCGCGTCATCGCCACCCCGAGCCTGCCCCACGGCGGCTTCGCCGAATACGTCGTCGCGCCCGAAGAGGCCCTGCTCGCGGCCCCCGAGAGCCTCGACGACGCCCAGGCGGCGGCCCTGCACATCGGCTACCAGACGGGCTGGTTCGGACTGCACCGCCGGGCGCGCCTCCAGCCGGGCGAGACCCTGCTCGTCCACGCCGCCTCCGGCGGGGTCGGCAGCGCGGCCGTGCAGCTCGGCAAGGCCGCCGGCGCCACCGTCATCGGGGTCGTCGGCGGGAAGGCCAAGGTGCGCACCGCCGAGGAACTCGGCTGCGACCTGGTCCTCGACCGCACGGCCGAGGACGTCGTCGCCGGGGTGAAGGAGTTCACCGGCGGCCGCGGGGCCGACGTCGTCTACGACCCCGTCGGCGGCGGCTCCTACACCGCCTCCGCCAAGTGCGTGGCCTTCGAGGGCCGGATCGTCGTCGTCGGCTTCGCCAGCGGCACCGTGCCCGCGCCCGCCCTGAACCACGCCCTCATCAAGAACTACGCGATCCTCGGCCTGCACTGGGGGCTGTACGCCGCCAAGGACCCGGCCGCGATCACCGCCTGCCACACCGAACTCACCCGCCTCGCCGCCGCAGGCGCCGTCAAGCCCCTGGTGAGCGAGACCGTGGCGCTCCCGGCCGTCGCCGACGCCGTGCAGCGCCTCGCCGACGGGACCACGACCGGCCGGGTGGTCCTGGCCCTTCCCCGCGAGCGGGGTGCCTCGCGATGACCTCGACCACCGCCGAGCAGCTGCTCGCCCGCGTCAGGGACCTCCTCGCCGCCCACCCGCCGCGGGCCACCTCCCGTACGGACTTCCTGCGCGCCCGCTTCGACGCCGGACTGGCCTGGGTCCACTACCCCGAAGGTCTGGGCGGCCTCGGCGCGCCCCGTTCCCTCCAGGCCGTCGTCGACGCCGAACTGGAGGCCGCCGGAGCCCCCGACAACGACCCGCGCCGGATCGGCATCGGCCTCGGCATGGCCGCGCCCACGATCCTCGCGTACGGCACCGAGGAGCAGAAGCGGCGCTTCCTGCGCCCCCTGTGGGTCGGCGAGGAGGTCTGGTGCCAGCTCTTCAGCGAGCCCGGCGCCGGGTCCGACCTCGCCGCGCTCGCCACCCGGGCCGTCCTCGACGAGGAAGCCGGAGAGTGGGTGGTCGACGGCCAGAAGGTGTGGACCTCCAGTGCCCACACCGCCCGCTGGGCCATCCTGATCGCCCGCACCGACCCGGCCCAGCCCAAGCACCGCGGCATCACCTACTTCCTGTGCGACATGCACGACCCCGGCGTCGAGGTCAGGCCGCTGCGCCAGATCACCGGCGAGGCCGAGTTCAACGAGGTCTTCCTCACCGGCGTGCGCATCCCCGACGCCCACCGCCTCGGCGCTGTCGGCGACGGCTGGGCCGTGGCCCGGACCACCCTGATGAACGAGCGCGTCTCCATCGGCGGCATGCGCATCCCGCGCGAGGGCGGCATGATCGCGCCGGTCGCCGCCGCCTGGCGCGAACGCCCGGAGCTGCGCACCCACGCCCTGCACCAGCGGCTGCTGGAGCTGTGGGTGGAGGCCGAGGTCGCCCGCCTCACCGGCGAACGGCTGCGCCAGCAGCTCACCGTCGGCCAGCCCGGCCCCGAGGGGTCCGGGATGAAGCTCACCTTCGCCCGCCTCAACCAGGAGATCAGCGCACTGGAGGTCGAACTCCTCGCCGAGGAGGGCCTGTCCTACGAGGACTGGACCATGCGCCGTCCCGAACTGGTCGACTTCACCGGCCGCGACGCCGGCTACCGCTACCTGCGCGCCAAGGGCAACAGCATCGAGGGCGGCACCAGCGAAGTCCTCCTCAACATCGTCGCCGAACGCGTCCTGGGCCTGCCGCCCGAACCGCGCGACGACAAGGACCTCGCCTGGAAGGACCTCGCCCGATGACGACACCCCCGACCCCCGCGACGCCGTCGGCCCCGACGGACCTGCTCTACTCAAAGACCGAAGACGAACTGCGCACCGCCGTACGGTCCCTCCTCGAGGCCCGCGGCACAGCGGCGGGCGTCCTGGCCCGGATCGAGACCGACCAGCCCCACGACCCCGCCCTGTGGCGCACCCTCGCCGCCGGGATCGGCGCTGCCGGTCTCCTGGTACCGGAGAAGCTCGGCGGCCAGGGCGCGAGCCACCGGGAGGCGGCCGTGGTCCTGGAGGAGCTCGGCCGGGCCGTGACCCCCGCCCCCTACCTGACGAGCGCGGTGCTCGCCACCGAGATCCTGCTCGGCTGCGACACCGAGGACGCCGCCCCGCTGCTGCGGGAGCTGGCCTCGGGGCGGCAGGTGTGCGTACCGGCCGTGCCGCTCACCCTCGCCCCCGGCGCGCCGCTCCCTGCCGCCGTCCGGGACTCCGGCGGCGGGACCCTGACCGGTACGGTCACCTCCGTCGCGGACGCGGTGGCCGCCGATGTCCTGCTGGTGCTCGCCGACACCGGGCTGTACGCCGTCCCCGCCGCCTCGGCACGGCTCGACCCGCAGGTACCGCTCGACCTGACCCGGCCGCTGGCCGCCGTCACCCTCGACGCGGCGGCCGGCGCCCGGCTCGCCGACGCGGCCACGGCCCGGGCGGCCGTCGCCGGCGCCCTGCTCTCCGGGGCCGGACTGCTCGCCTCCGAGCAGCTGGGGATCGCCGAGTGGTGCCTGGCGCAGACCGTCGGATACCTCAAGGTCCGCCACCAGTTCAACCGGCCCGTCGGCTCCTTCCAGGCCCTCAAGCACCGGCTCGCACGTCTCTGGCTCGACGTGGCCTCGGCCCGGGCGGCGGCCCGCGCGGCGGCCGACGCACTGGCCACCCAGTCCCCCGACGCGCCGCTCACGGTCGCCGTGGCCCAGGCCTACTGCTCGGGCGTGGCCGTCCGGGCCGCGGAGGAGTGCGTGCAGCTGCACGGCGGCATCGGCATGACCTGGGAGCACCCGGCCCACCTCTACCTCAAGCGGGCCAAGGCCGACTCCCTGGCCCTCGGCACGGCCGGCCACCACCGCGGCCTGGTCGCCGAGTTCGCGGAACTCCCGGCACCCTGACGGGCGGCGTACGCCCCGACCGCCCGAGCGGGTGCCCGGTCCCACCCGGCCGGGCACCCGCTCGCGGCGCTGCGTACCGTCCGGATGGCGGAGCCCCCCGCCCGGACGGCCGGTCCCGTCCCTTCCCCGCGTGTGGCCGCCCCCTGGCGCAGCCCGCACCCGCCCCGGCTCCAGCGCGCGGCGGACCGGTCCCGGTCCGCCCGCCGCCAGCCGGTGACCTCGCCCGCCGCGCCGCGTTAGACCCGTAGCCGCCGGCCACCGAGCGAGGGAGACCGCATGTCCGCAGTACCCGCCGCAGTTCCCACCCGCCGCGCCCTGTTCCGTACGGCCTTCACCGCGGCCGTGCTCGCCGGGACCGCGGCGGCGCTCGCCCCGGTCCTGCGGGCCCGCCGGCCCCGGCAGACCCTCACCCCGGCGCCGCTCGCGGAGGAGACGTACCGGGGCCGGCACATCGCCGTCGACAGGGCCGGAATCCGCATCGACGGGCGCCCCCTGCACGTCATGCGCCGGGCCGACGGCAGTTACCTGAGCGGGGTCAACCACTTCCAGTCCTTCGGGACACCGCTGGAACTGGCCCGTGCCGCCGTCGACGAACTGGGCACCGCCCACCTCGCGTCGGCGTCCGCCCCGCACCACGGCTGACGGGAGGAACCCGCGGTGTACATCCGGCAGAACCAGAAGAACCTGACCAGCGCCCAGAAGAAGCGCTTCACGGCGGCCGTACTGGAACTCAAGCGCAGCGGCGTCTACGACTCCTTCGTCCGCACCCACGGCACCTACTTCGTGCCCGACCGTGAACGCAGACTCCGCGTCGGGCACATGTCCCCGTCGTTCTTCCCCTGGCACCGCTACTACCTGCTGGAGTTCGAGAGGCAGCTGCGGGCCGTGGACCCGGGCGTGTCCCTTCCGTACTGGGACTGGACCACCGACCGCAGCCCCGTCTCCTCGCTCTGGGCCGACGACTTCCTGGGCGGCACCGGCCGTGCGGCGGACCGCCGGGTGATGACGGGACCGTTCGCCTACGACAAGGGCAACTGGACGGTCACCGTCGGGGTCTCGGAGGCCCGCTTCCTCACCCGCAACCTCGGACGCCCGCAGAACCCGATCACCCTGCCCACCGCGGCCGAACTGCAGTGGGCCCTCGACGACCCGGTCTACGACGTGTCGCCCTGGGACTCCACCGCCACCGCGGGCGGGTTCCGCAACAAGCTCGAGGGGTGGGCCGCCCCCAGGAGCGAGCGCTGGCGCAACCACAACAAGGTGCACCAGTGGATCGGCGGTCACATGACGGGCGGCACCGCGCCCAACGACCCGGCGTTCTGGCTGCACCACGCCTTCGTGGACCTGGTCTGGGACCGCTGGCAGCAGAAGCACCCGGGCTCCGGCTACCTGCCCGCCGCGCCGCTCCCGCTCGGCGACCTCCAGCGCGGACGGGTGATCGCCCTCGACGAGCCGATGCCGCCGTGGGACGTCACCCCCCGTCAGATGCTCAGCCACCAGCGTCTCTACCGCTACGAATGACCCGCCCGCGATGATCCGCCGCGCGCGGGCGGCGGGAGACGGCACACGGGAAGGGCCCCCGCCGCACGGCGGGGGCCCTTCCTCAGGGACCGTCGATCAGACGATCGGACGGTCACGTGATCAGTGGCCGTAGCCGTCCTCGGTGTGGTGCTCGGCGCCGCCGCCCGAGGCGTTCACGCAGGTGTTGCCGAACGCCGGGTTCAGCAGGGCGATCACGTTGACGGTGTTGCCGCAGACGTTGACCGGGACGTGAACCGGAACCTGGACCAGGTTGCCCGACAGGACGCCGGGGGAGCCGACCGCCGCACCGTGCGCTCCGGCATCGGCGACGGCCAGACCCGCTCCGGCGGCCACGACGCTACCGGTGACAGCGGTGACGGCGAATGCCTTCGCGATACGCGACATCAAGATCTCCTCATGAGAAACAGGGCACCGCAGGGTGTGTGCGGCGTTTGACATGGCATACAACGCCGGGAGGGGCGGGGGGTCACGGTCGCTGGGCCTACTTGGTGAGGTCACCGCCACGGCTTGTCACCCGCGGGGCCGCCGTGCGACCGTGCGCGCACCGCGCGCGTGCGCGGGGCGTCAGCCAGGGAGGACGAGATGAGCACAGCGGACGGCGACACCGGCGGCCGTCCCCGGGCCCGGACCGCGCACGGCGTGGTAGAGGGCCGTACGGGGCCGTACGGGACCGCCGTCTTCCGCGGCGTCCCCTACGCCGCCCCGCCCGTCGGCGCCCTGCGCTTCGCGGCGCCCGCACCCCCGGAGCCCTGGGACGGCGTGCGCGACGCCGGAGCCTACGGCCCCACCGCGCCGAAGGTCCCCTACCCGCCGAGGTTCGCCGCGCTGCTCGCCGACCCGGACGTCCCCGGCGAGGGCTGCCTGAGCGTCAACGTGTGGACCCCCGACCCGGCGCCCGGGGCGCGGCTCCCCGTCATGGTGTGGATCCACGGCGGGGCGCTGACCCGGGGCTCCTCGGCCGTCCCCGTCTACGACGGCTCGGCCTTCGCCCGCGACGGGGTCGTCCTCGTCTCCCTGAACTACCGCCTCGGTGTCCTCGGCTACGGGCTCTTCCCCGACGCCCCCGCCAACCGGGGCCTGCTGGACCAGATCGCCGCCCTGGAGTGGGTCCGGGACAACATCACGGCCTTCGGCGGCGACCCGGCCCGCGTCACCGTCTTCGGCGAGTCCGCCGGAGCCATCAGCACCGGCGCCCTGCTCGCCGCCCCCGGGGCCGCCGGGCTCTTCGCCCGCGCGGTGCTGCAGAGCGGCGCTCCCGAGACGCTGCACCGCGACCGGGTGCGCACCGTGGTCCGGCGGATGGCCTCGCTGCTGAAGACGGCCCCCACCGCCGCCGCCTTCGGCGCCACCGCCCTGCCCGCCCTGCTCGCGGCCCAGGCCGCCGTGCTGCGCCGGTCGGGCCCCTTGGCCGGGGGGCCGGCCTTCGGCCTGGTGACCGACCCGGACACCCTGCCCGCGGATCCGCTCGACGCGGCCCGGGCCACGGACGTACCGCTGCTGCTGGGCTGGACCGCCGAGGAGTACCGGCTCTGGCTGGCCCCGACGGGCACCCTGGGACTGCTGGACCGGCTGGGCCCGCTCGCCGTGGCCCTGGCCCGCCGGCGCAGCGGCAAGGACCGGGACGCCGTACGGGTGCTGCGCGCCGCGCTGCCCGGAGCCGGCCCCGGCGACCTCGCGGGACAGCTGCTCACCGACCTGCTGCTGCGCGACCCCCTGCGCCGGCTCGCCGGCGCGCGGCGGGCGGCTCCGAGCTTCCTCTACGAGTTCGCCTGGCGCTCGGGCGTGCCGGGACTGGGCTCCTGCCACGCGCTGGAACTGGGCTTCGTGTTCGACACCCTGCACACGCCGGAGGCGGCCCGGCTCGCCGGCCCGGACGCCCCGCAGGCGCTGGCCGACGAGATGCACGCGGCCTGGGTGCGCTTCGCGACGACCGGCGATCCCGGCTGGGCACCCTGGGACGGCTCCGGCCCGCCGAAGGTGTTCGGCGGGCCGGAGGCGGGAACGGCGCAGCGGGGCGGGCTGGAGGCCCGGCCGCCGTCGGACCTTACTCGACGGGTCCTTCCATGACCTTGCTGATGTACTGGATCGGCCCCTCGCCCATGTTGGGGACGTAGGTCTTGGCGTTGTGCTGGCCGCCCTTGATGATCCTCAGCTCGGTGTGCACCGGACCCTTGTTGCCGAAGGTGGCGATGAACTTCTGGACGTCCGGCAGCGTCTTCTTGTTGTTCTCGCTGTCGCCGACCTGGAAGGCGAGGTAGACGTCCGGACCCTTGCTGTCGATGAGCTGCTTCGCCAGCACCTCCGGGTTGTTCTCGGCCTTCTCCTTGTCGTGGCCCTTCCACAGGGAGGAGTCCGGGACGATGTCCGGGCCGGAGGCGATGACGGCCTTGAACTTGTCCGGGTGCTTGAGCACGGCCTTCAGGCCCGCGAAACCGCCGGTGGAGGAGCCCATGAAGGCCCAGCCGTCACGGGACTTCACGGTCCGGAAGTTCGCCCTCACCAGATCCGGGACGTCCTCGGTCAGCCACGTGCCCATCTTGGGCTGGCCGGGGATGTCGGAGCCGTCCCAGTAGACGCCCTTGTCGTCCGGGCCCGGGTTGAGCACCGGCATGGCCAGGATGAAGGGTTTGCTCTTCCCCTCCGCGTACCACTTGGCGATGCTGGTCTGGAGACCGAGGTCGGTGCCCATCCAGTAGTTGCTCGGGTACCCGGCGCCGCCCGGCAGGGCGATCATGACGGGGAAGCCGCTCTTGGCGAACTCGGGGTCGTCGTACTCCTTGGGCGCCCAGACCCACACCTTGCCCTTGAAGCCCGACTTCTTGCCGTCCAGGGTGGTGACCGCCACGTGTGTCCCGTCGGGCAGGGTCATCGAGTTCTTGAACTCGGCCCTGGGCCCGGTGGGCATCAGCATCTTGGAGTCCGGCGCGGGCGGGGCCGCGTTCTTGCCGCCGGCGGCGCCGGAGGGGGTCCCGAAGGAGACGGCCGCGCCCTTGTCGGTGAACGGGGGTATCTCGTAGTGGTTCATCACGCCGGCCGCGATGCCCGCCAGCGCGAGGACGGACACGCCCGCGACCACCCAGCGCCGGGTGCGGGAGCGGCGCCGCGGGGCCGGTTCGGGCTCCTGCCCGTAGGGCTCGTACGGCTCCTGGCCACTGGGGGGCCGCTGCCCGTACGGTTCCTGCCCGTACTGCTGCTGTCCGTACGGTTCCTGCCCGTACGGCTGCCGCCCGTGCGGGTCGCCGTGGGGCTGCTGCGGGTTCTGGCCCTCCGGCCGGTACGGCGGCTGGTACTGCGGCCCGTCGGGTGCGTACGACATGTGCGGTGGCTCTCCGGCTGGTGCTGCCCCGAGGGGCGGTGGTCTGGCGTGCGTGGTCCTTCCGTTCGAAGGATGAACGAAATCATGCCAGGGTTCCGGATTTTTCCTTCTCTTGGGATTCTCCGGAGCCGGCCGTTGCCCGACGGCCCGGCAGCCCGCTGACGTTCCCGGTCCGTTCACCCGACGGGTCTGGCCCCTGCGCACGCCCCTGGGTAAGGTGCCCCCGCCCCGCGAGAGGAGAAGCCGCCGTGAGCCTCCAGCGCCGGATCCTGATCCTGGCCGCCGCCGTCGTCCTGCTCGCCGCCGTGGCCGTGACGGCTCTGGTGCGGGCCTCCGCCGAGGCGGGGGAGAAGGACCGGACCCGGGCGGACGGCCCACGGGTCGCCCGCGGCACGGTCTCCCTGGCCCCGGCCGGCGGCCCGCGGATCGTCTTCCGCAACATGGCCTGGGGGCCGCACCGCGACGAGCTCGCCACCGTCGCGGCGGGCGCTCCGGAGGGCGACCGCACCGTCGCGGGGGTGACCTGCCTGCGCTTCCACACGGCGGGCGGTACCGGGATCTGCCTCCAGGCCGACCGCGGCGCAGTCCCGGAGCGCTACCGGGCCGTCGTCCTCGACGCCCGCCTCCGGGAGGTGTCCGCGCACGCGGTGAGCGGCATCCCCACCCGCGCCCGCGTCTCGCCGGGCGGCCGGCTCGCCGCCTGGACGGTCTTCGTCGGCGGGGACTCGTACGCCGGAACCGACTTCTCCACCCGGACCTCGGTGCTCGACCTGCGCACCGGGCGGCTCGAGTCCTCCCTCGAGGACTTCACGGTCCTCAAGGACGGCAAGCCGTACCGCAGCGCCGACGTGAACTTCTGGGGAGTCACCTTCACCGCGGACGAGCGGACCTTCTACGCCACCCTGGGCACGGCGGGCCGCACCCACCTCGTGCGCGGGGACCTGGCGGCGCGCACCGTGACCGCGCTGCGCGAGAACGTCGAGTGCCCCTCCCTGTCGCCCGACGGGACGCGGGTGGCCTTCAAGAAGCGGGTGGCGGGCCTGCCGGCCGAGGCGCCGTGGCGGCTGCACGTCCTGGACCTGGCCTCCGGCACCGAGACCGCCCTGGCGGAGGAGCGCAGCGTGGACGACCAGGTGGTGTGGACGGACGACCGCACGGTCGTCTACTCGCTGCCGGGGGACTTCGGGGCCGACCTCCACTCCGTACCGGCCGACGGGAGCGGCGCGCCCGCCCGGCTCATGGCATCGGCCCTCGCCCCGGCCTTCCTCGGATGAACCGGGGAAGGCGCGGGGAAGGGCCGGTGCGGGAGCGTGACGCCGGACGGGGCTGCCGGGGCGGGAGGTTCAGGCGGGGACCAGCGTGCGGCGGCGCCGCTTGCGCTGCGCACCGGCCGACAGCCTCAGCTCGATGACCGAGCGCACGGCCGGCCACTCCTCGTCGAGGACCGAGTAGAAGGCCGTACTGCGGACCGCCCCGTCGAGCCCCCGCGAATGGGCCCGGCGGACGCCCTCGCAGGTGAGGCCGAGCCGTTCCATCGCGGCCCGCGAGCGGCCGTTGCGGGCGTCCGCGCGCAGGGAGATCCGCCGCACGCCCCAGGTCTCGAAGGCGTGGCGGAGCATGAGCAGCTTCGCCTCGGTGTTGATGCCGGTGCCCTGGGCGCCCGGGGACAGCCAGGTGTTGCCGATCTCGGCGGCATCGGGGATCGCCGTCGCCGGATCACCGAAGGGGACGCCGGGTACGGCGGGCCACACCAGGGGGCCCTGCCAGTAGTCGAGGTCCAGGAACCGGGTCGAGCCGACGACCCGCCCGTCCCTGGCTCTGACCACCGCGAACGGGAGCGACCGGCCCGCCGCCTGATCGGCGAGGGCGCGGTCGATGTACTCGTGGGACGCCTGGACCCCGTGGGGTACGGGGGTGAAGGCGTAAGTCGTACGATCCTCGGCACCGGCCACGGCCAGGGCCTCGGCGTGGTGGGGTGCGAGGGGCTCGAGCCGCACGGTGCGGCCGGCGAGGAGTACGGGTACGGGCACGGAGCCTTCGGTCCTTCTGGGCGGTGGGGTGGTTGCACAGTCTGCGTTTCTGACGTCGCCCCCCGTGCAAAACACGGGTGAAAGGCAACGGGCTGTCAGGTGAACGCGGGTGGCTCAATGTAGCCCCTCGAAGTCCTCTCATGAACCCCCCGTTCGGCAATGGCGCGCAGGTCTTTTTCGACGGCGCGGCCACCCGGGTCGCCGGGCCCGTCCGGGGCGTCGAACAGGTGGTCGCCGAGGGGGGAGGGACCGGTCGGGCGGGGCTGGACCGGCCGGGGCGCCGTCCCCGCCCGGACGGCCGTCCGCGCGGGCGGCGTGCCCGTCCGGACCGCCGTCCGTGCCGCCCGTCGTGGTGCCCTCCGTCCGGCGGCCGGTACGGTGACCGGCGTGGACGACGTACTGGGGCGACTGGGAGCCGTGGGGCCCTTCTTCACCGTGGCGTACGGGAAGGAGCCGCCGGCCGGGCCCGGCTTCCGGCCGCTGACCGTGCTGTACGGGGAGCAGCTCGCGCCCTACGTCGCGGAGGTGGGGCGGCGCAGCCGCAGCGGGCCGGGGCGGGTCGCGGCTTCGACCGCGCAGTTCGGCATCGCCGCACGGCTCTGGTCGGTGGCCCTGGGCTGCGCGGCGCTGGCGGGGCGGGTGCCGGACCTCGCCGCCGACCGGGTGTGGTGGCGGCTGCCCGCGGGCGGCTCGCTGGAGCTGTGGCTGCCCGAGCCGGGGGAGCTGCCGGCGCGGGCGCTCGGCGAGAACGTGCTCGGCCACCTCGAGCTGCTCGACGCCGCGCTCCGGGAACGGTTCGGGGTGTCGCCCAAGGTGCTGCGGGGCAACGCCGCGTCCGGGCTGGTGGGCGCCCTGCGGGTGCTGCTCGACCGGGTGCCCGGCGGTGCGGCCGTGGAACTGGCGGGGGCGCTGCTCGCCGAGGGCGGGGCCCTCGCCGGGACCGGCGCCTTCGTCCACGAGGAGGGGCTCGGGGTGGCCTTCGCACGGCGCAGCTGCTGCCTCTACTACCGGGTGCCCGGCGGCGGCTTGTGCGGGGACTGCGTGCTGCGGACCCGGTGAACGGCGAGGGCCCCCGGGAGCGCGTGCTCCCGGGGGCCCCGTGGCTGCGGCGGCCGGCGCCGCGGGCCGGAACTAGAAGGTGAGGTTCCAGGCGTCGATCCTGCCGACGTCGCCGCCCGCGTTGTCGTTCACCCGGAGCTTCCAGGTCCCGTTCGCGACCTCCGAGGAGGCGTTGACGGTGTAGGTCTGGTTGATGTTGTCCGTGCCGGAGCCGCTGCGGTTGTGCAGGGTGTAGGCGGTGCCGTCGGGCGCGATCAGGTCGACCTTGAGGTCGCCGATGTAGGTGTGCACGATGTTCACGCCCACCTTGAGGGTGGCCGGGGCGTTGCCCGTCACCCCGCTGACGGTGACCGGGCTCTCCACCGTGGTGTTGTCGCCGATGGCGAAGTCCCCGGTGTTCTCGAAGAACTTGCCGGGCGGCGGGGTGCTGCCGACGGCCTTGAGCGCGTCGACCTGGCCCTCGCCGAAGAAGCCGTTCTTCGTCGTGGTGCCCTTGCAGCGGCTGTCCGACGGGCAGGCGACGTCGTTGGCCTGGACGGCCAGCTTGTCGCGCAGCTGCGCCGGGGTGATGCCCGGGTTGGTGCTCGCCAGCAGCGCGGCCACACCGGCCACGTGCGGGGAGGCCATCGAGGTGCCGCTCATGCTGCCGTACTTGCCGCCCGGCAGCGTGCTGTAGATGCCGGTCGCGTCGCCGCCGGGGGCCGTCACGTCGACGACGTTCAGGCCGTAGTTGGAGTACGAGGCCTTCGCGGTGGTGCCCATCGCCGAGACCGTGACCACGCCCGGGAGCTCGGTCGGGATGTCGAGGCAGGCGTTGGTGATGGTGCGGGTGACCGGCGTCGAGTCGTTCGGGCTCTCGGTGTCGGTCGTCTTGTTGGCCAGGTCGATGTTGGAGTTGCCGGCCGCCGCGACCTGGAGCGAGCCCTTGCCCTCGGCGTACTCCTGGGCGCGCTTGACGCCCTCGATGATCGCGGCCTGGTCGGCGTTGTCCGGGCAGTTGAACTGCCACGGGTCCGTGTAGTAGCTGTTGTTGGTGACCTTGAAGCCGTGGTCGCCCGCCCACATGAAGCCGCAGACGGTGTTCTCGGGGAAGAACAGCGAGGAACCCGGCTCGGCGATGCGCACCGAGGAGATCTTCACGCCCGGGGCCACGCCGATGACGCCCTTGCCGTTCTTGGCCGCGGCGACCGTTCCGGCCACGTGCGTGCCGTGGGTGCCGACGTCGCGCCAGGCGCCGGCGCGGGTGTCGGCCTTGCCGTAGGCGCAGGACGCGGAGTCCGCGGCGTTGAAGTTCGGCGCCAGGTCCTGGTGCTGGTCGTCCACACCGGTGTCCAGGATGCCGACCTTGACGGTGGCGGAGCCGGTGGTGACGGCCCAGGCCTGGTCGGCCTTGATCTGTGTCATGTCGGCGCGGACCGGCTCGCCCGCCGGGGTGGTGGACTGCGCCGGGTTGGCGGGCAGCGTCGGGTTGTAGGCGTCCGCCGGCACGTCGGAGGTGCGGGTGGCGCCGACCTGCTGGACACCGCTCACCGCGCGCATGGCGGTGGCGAAGGAGCCGGAGGCCGAGTGGGCGACGATGACGCCGATGGCGTCGTAGGACGCGAAGACCGAGCCGCCCTTGGAGGCGACCGCGGCGCGCACCGCGGAGGTGTCACCGGGCGTGGTGATCACGAAGTAGGCGCGGGTGCCGGCAACCCAGGTCGCACTCTGGGACGTCGGGGCCGCGGCCTGGGGAGCCGCCGCTGCCGCCGGGGCGGAAGCGGAGCCGGACGGGTTGACGGGGTCCGTGCCGGCGAGCGCGGCGGGGGTCCCGAGGACCAGTGCGGCGCCGAGGGTGGCGGCCAGCACGAGGGTACGTCGAGGTCGGCTGGATATGTGGGGTATCAATGCGTCCTCCGATGGCCCGGCGGGCGGATGACGCCTACCGGGCCGTACGAAACGAGTGGTGGACGCAAGATGTCAGACGGGTGCCCCGGTATGGAAGTACCTTTTACCGCAGGCGCGTTCTCCGGCCCATGGCTGAAAACCGCCCCTACCGGGAGGTGTCGGGACCGACCGGGCTGGGCACCGTGGGGGCGAGCCCTGCCCGGCCGGCCCGCGAGGGCCCACCGGCTAGACCGGTACGCCGTCCTTGGCGACTTCGGGCTGGGGCGGGACGGTGCCCGCCGGCTCGTGCGGACCGTCGTCGATGAGCGTGGTCTCGTCGAACGGCAGCCGGCCGGCGAGCACCTCGGCGGCCCGCCCGCGGTCGAACTCCTTGGTCCAGGTGCCGATGAGCACCGTCGCGACCGCGTTTCCGGCGAAGTTGGTCAGCGCCCGCGCCTCGCTCATGAACCGGTCGATGCCGACGATGAGGCCGACCCCGTCCACCAGTTCCGGCCGGTGCGACTGCAGTCCGCCGGCGAGCGTGGCCAGGCCCGCTCCGGTCACCCCGGCCGCGCCCTTCGAGGCGATGACCATGAACAGCAGCAGGGAGATCTGCTCGCCGAGCGCGAGCGGCTGTCCCATCGCCTCCGCGACGAAGAGGGAGGCCATGGTCAGGTAGATCGCGGTCCCGTCCAGGTTGAAGGAGTACCCGGTCGGCACCGTGATGCCGGTGACCGGCCGGGAGACCCCGAGGTGCTCCATCTTGGCGATGAGCCGCGGCAGCGCCGACTCCGAGGAGGACGTGGACAGGATCAGCAGGAACTCGCGGCCGAGATAGCGCAGCAGGGAGAACACGCTGACCCCGGTGCACACCCGCAGCAGTGTGCCGAGCACCGCGAAGACGAAGATCAGGCAGGTCGCGTAGAAGCCGATCATGATGACGGCCAGGGACTTGAGCGCGTCGATGCCGGTCGCCCCGACCACCGCCGCGATCGCGCCGAAGGCGCCCACCGGGGCTGCCCACATGATCATCGCGAGGATCCGGAACACGAGCTTCTGCACGTGCCCGATCCCGCGCAGCACCGGTTCGCCCGCCGCGCCCATGGCCTGGAGCGCGAAGCCGGACAGCAGCGCCACCAGCAGGGTCTGGAGCACCTCGCCGCCGGTGAAGGCGGACACCAGGGTGGTGGGGATGATTCCGAGCAGGAACTCCGGGGTGCTCTCGGCCCCGCCCGCCTTCGCCTGTGCCTCGCCGGCCTGCTTGGCCGCCTCGGTCAGGTGCAGGCCGCTGCCCGGGTCCAGCAGGTTCCCCACGACGAGGCCGATGGCGAGGGCCACGGTGGACATCACCATGAAGTAGCCGAGGGCGAGCCCGCCCACCGCGCCCACCTTGGCGGCCTTGCGGACCGAGCCGATGCCCAGCACGATCGTGCAGAAGATCACGGGCGAGATCATCATCTTGATGAGGTTGACGAAGCCGGTGCCCAGCGGCTTGAGCTCCACGGCCACGCCGGGTGCGGCGAAGCCGACGGCGATGCCGAGCAGCACCGCGGCGATCACCGCGATGTACAGGTAGTGCGTTCTGTCGCGCGTGGCGGCCACGGTGCCTCCTGGTGGTGAATACGTTCCGGGAGGACCATGACCGACCGCTGTGACCCCGGTCACCCTTGCGTTCATTGAGTTCACGGGCCGGTGCACACTGAGCGCCATGTTCCGTTTGCCCCGGCCGCCGCGCAGCCTCGCCGGCCAGCTCTTCGCGATGCAGGTGCTGCTCGTCGCCCTGGTCGTGGCCGGCTGCGCCGTCTTCGCCTACGCCACCGCGCGCGGCCAGGCCGAGGACGCCGCCCGCCGCCAGGCCGGGGCGGTGGCCCGCGCGGTCGCCGACTCCCCGTCGGTCCTGGAGGCCGTACGGGAGGCCGCGCGCGGCGGCGATCCCGCGGCCCGCCTCCAGCCCTACGCGGAACGGGTGCGCGTCGACTCCGGCGTGGACTTCGTCACGATCATGGATCCGGCCGGGCGGCGCTGGACCCACCCCGACCCGCGCCGGATCGGCGAGCCCTACCTGGGCAACACCGTCGCCGCCCTGGGCGGGGAGACCTTCAGCGAGACCTACACCGGCACCCTCGGACCCTCGATCCGGGTGGTCACCCCGCTCACGGACGACGGCCGCGTGGTCGGCATGGTCAGCGCGGGCATCACCGTCCGGGCGATCAGCGCGCGTCTCGCCGAGCAACTCGCCGCCCTGGTGTGGGTGGCGGCCGCGGCCCTCGCCCTCGGCGGCGCGGGCACGTACGTCGTCAACGCCCGGCTGCGCCGCCACACCCACGGGATGAACGCGGCCGAACTCAGCCGGATGTACGACTACCACCAGGCGGCCCTGCACGGCGTGCGCGAGGGCCTGCTGATGCTCGACGGGCGGCGGCGCATCACCCTGATCAACGACGCGGGACGCGAACTGCTGGGGCTGCGGGAGGTGGCGACCGGCACCGGGGTGGCGGACCTCGGGCTGCCCGCACCCCTCACCGGAGCACTGCTCGCCGACCGGCCCAGGGTGGACGAGGTGCACCTCACCGCCGACCGGGTGCTCGTCGTCAACAGCTCGCCCGTCGCGGGCGGCGGCCGCCGGGGCACCGTGGTCACCCTGCGCGACCACACCGAACTCCAGGCGCTGACCGGTGAGTTGGACCACGAACGCGGCTTCACCCAGGCGCTGCGGTCTCAGGCGCACGAGGCGGCGAACCGGCTGCACACCGTGGTCTCGCTCATCGAGCTCGGCCGGGCGGAGGAGGCGGTGGAGTTCGCGACCGCGGAGCTGGAACTGGCGCAGGCCCTGACCGACGAGGTGGTCACGGCCGTCGGGGAGCCGGTGCTCGTGGCGCTGCTCCTCGGCAAGGCGGCCCAGGCCCACGAGCGGGGCGTCGAGTTGGTGGTCACCCCCGACAGCACGGCCGTCGACACGGGGCCCGCCACCCCGCCGGCCCGGGACCTGGTCACCGTGGTCGGCAATCTCGTGGACAACGCCATGGACGCGCTGACCGGCGTCCCGGGGGGCCGGATCGCGGTCACCGTGCGCCGCGACGGGGAGGGGATCCTGCTGCGGGTCGCGGACAGCGGGCCCGGCCTCCCGGAGGGGGTGGACGTGTTCCGGCGCGGCTGGTCCGGCAAGGGCGAGGGCCGTGGCCTGGGCCTGGCGCTCGTCCGGCAGGTGGCGCAGCGCCACGGGGGTACGGCGGAGGCCGCCCCCGGCGCCTCGGGCGGCGCGGAGTTCACCGTACGGCTGCCCGCGCCCGTTCCGGCCGCCGCCGCGGGCGGGCCGGCGTGAGCGCGCCCGAGGTGCGGGTCCTGATCGTCGAGGACGACCCGGTCGCCGCCGACGCGCACGCCCTCTACGTCGGCCGGGTCCCCGGTTTCACCGCGGTCGCCGCCGTGCACTCGCTCGCCGAGGCCACCCGGGTCCTGGAACGGACCCGGATCGACCTGCTGCTCCTGGACCTCACCCTGCCCGACGGGCACGGGCTGCGCTTCGCCCGCGGGCTGCGGGCCGCCGGGCATCCCGTCGACGTGATCGTGGTGACCTCGGCGCGGGACCTGGCCGTGGTCCGCGAGAGCGTCTCCCTCGGCGTGGTCCAGTACGTGCTGAAGCCGTTCGCCTTCCCGACCCTGCGCGAACGGCTCCTGCGCTACGCCGAGTTCCGCGCGACGGCGGGCGAGGCGGCCGGCCAGGACGACGTCGACCGGGCGATGGCCGCCCTGCGCGCGCCGCGCCCGGCCGAACTCCCCAAGGGGCTGAGCGCGCCGACCCTGGACCGGGTCGCCGCGCTGCTGCGGTCGGCCCCCGAGGGGCTGACCGCTGCGGGGGCGGCCGAGGCGGCGGGCATCTCGCGGATCACCGCCCGCCGCTACCTGGAGCACCTGGTGGACACCGGCCGCGCGGACCGCACGCCCCGGTACGGTCAGGTCGGCCGCCCCGAACTGCACTACCGCTGGCTGGCGGCGGCGGCCGGCTCCGTGTCGAAGGTGTAGAACTTCCGGTGGTCGAGCATGTCCGCCGGGGTCACGTCGTTCCACGGCCGCATCGTGTCGTGCAGGTCCACGACGTTCGGCGTGCCGGCCGCCGGCAGGTAGCCCGCCTGCGGGTGGCGGGCCTGCCAGTCGGCCCACAGCTTGTCCACGAAAGCGTGGTGCATCCAGAACACCGGGTCGTTGGGCGAGACCCCGGTGGCCATCTGGCCGCCGACCCACACGTGCACCCGGTTGTGCAGGTTGGCGCCCCGCCAGCCCTCCAGGTTGTTGCGGAAGCCGCTGGAGGAACTGTTCCACGGGGCCGCGTCGTACACCGGCATGGCGAGTACCGCGTCCACCTCGGCCTTGGTCGGCAGCTCGGCGGTGCCCTGCCCGAGGGCCCGGCGCAGGTAGGCGCGCCCGTCCACGCGGACGCCTATGTTCCATCTGCCCGTCGCATGGGCGAAGGGCCCGTCGAGGACCTGGCCGTCGCGGGCCCGGCCGGTGCCGCCGAGGAAGTCGGCGGCCCAGAGGGAGGAGCGGGCGGTGCGGTCGACGGTCCAGTCCCAGTACGGGAGCGTGACGTTCGCATCCACTTCCTGGAGAGCGGCCTCGAACTCCAGCAGAAACCGGCGGTGCCAGGGCAGGAAGGAGGGGGAGCGGTGCCCGACCCGGTCGCCTCCGTCGGTGTCGCTCATGATGAAGCCGTTGTGGGTGGTGACGAAGCGGTCGTACCGGCCGGTGCGCTTCAGCTCCAGCAGCGCGTTGGTGAAGGCGCGCTTCTCCTCGGGGGTGAGCGCGGCCTGGTTCTTGCGGACGGTCATGCCGTGCCTCCCATGGGGGCGAACGGGGCGAGTGCGGCGCCCTGGAGCTCGCGCACGGCGGCGCGGGCCAGCGAGAGGGGGTCGGAGAACGTCTCGTAGTGGTTGATCACGCTGATCCAGGTGCCGTCGGCGTTCCGCATCACGTGCAGTTCGCGTCCGTCTATCCGGACGGTCGGCAGGCCGGGGGAGTGGTGGCCGCCGTGGTGGCCGCCCCCCGTGGCGGGGGTTATCCGGATGCGGCGGCCCTGGTACACCTCGTCGACCGGGCCGGCGGCGCCGGCGGCGGTACGGGATGCGGTGCGGGAATCGGTGGTGGCGGCGCGCGCGGTGGCGCCGGCCAGCCCGAGGACGGTGAGTGCGCCGGCAGTGGTGCCCAAGGCCTGCCGACGGGTGATCTTGTTCATGGCCGAAGAACTACCAGGCAGGCCAGGGCAGTTGACCGCTATCCGGACATCATCGGACAAGTTTCGTATAGAACGAATTGCACGATCTTTCGAATCGGGGCCGCGTCGGGGATCCGGGCGGGAAGATCTTCGGTGCTGATGCTACTCGGCAGTAATTCCTCCGGCTCGACCGGGCGGCTATGGAGGGGGTCACAGTCTGGAGTCGGCTGGAACTGGAGTGTGAACCTCAGGGGGATATGTCCCTTATTCGCCTATAGTGCCGACATGGCTCTTCATCAGACGAAGGACGCGCACGCCGCCGACGCCGACACGGACGTGTTCGCGTCCGCGCTGAGCGGCCAGGTCCTCCCGAAGTACCGCATGCCCGAAGACCACTCGCCCACCGAGGTCGTCTACGAACTCCTCCGCAACGAACTGCTGTTGGACGGGAACGCCGCCCAGAACCTGGCCACCTTCTGCACCACCTGGTCCGACGACGGCGTCCACCGCCTGATGAACGACTGCCTCGACAAGAACATGATCGACAAGGACGAGTACCCGCAGACCGCCGAGATCGAGGCCCGCTGCGTCAACATCCTGGCCGACCTGTGGAACGCCCCGGCCGGCGACACCGCCGCCGGCTGCTCCACCACCGGTTCCAGCGAGGCGGCGATGCTCGGCGGACTCGCCCTCAAGTGGCGCTGGCGCGCCCGCCGCAGCGCCCAGGGCCTCCCCGTGGACCGCCCCAACCTGGTCTGCGGCCCGGTCCAGGTCTGCTGGGAGAAGTTCGCCCGCTACTTCGACGTCGAGCTGCGCCAGGTCCCCCTGGAACCGGGAGCCACCGGTCTGCGGCCCCACCAGCTCGCCGCGTACGTCGACGAGAACACCATCGGCGTCGTCGCCATCCTCGGCGTCACCTACACCTGCGACTACGAGCCCGTCGAGGCGATCGCCGCCGAACTCGACCGCATCCAGGCCGAGCACGGCTGGGACGTCCCCATCCACGTGGACGGCGCGAGCGGCGCCTTCGTCGCCCCCTTCCTCCACCCCGACGTGGTCTGGGACTTCCGACTGCCGCGCGTCGCCTCCGTCAACACCTCGGGCCACAAGTACGGACTCGCGCCCCTCGGAGTCGGCTGGATCGTCTGGCGCACCGCCGACCTGCTCCCGGCGGAGCTCGTCTTCGACGTGGACTACCTCGGCGGCGACATGCCGACCTTCGCCCTCAACTTCTCCCGCCCCGGCGGCGAGGTCATCGCCCAGTACTACCTCTTCCTGCGGCTGGGCCGGGGCGGCTACCGGCGCGTGCAGCAGGCATGCGCCGACACCGCGCAGTACCTGGCCGCGGAGATCGCCGCGATGGGTCCCTTCACCCTCCTCTACGACGGCCGCGGCGCCCTGCCCGCCGTCTCCTACACCCTCGCCGACCCGGCCGGAGCGGGGTTCAGCCTCTACGACCTCTCCGACCGGCTGCGGATGCGCGGCTGGCAGGTGCCCTCCTACCCGCTGCCCGCCGACCGGGACGACACCGTCATCCAGCGGGTGCTCGTCCGGCACGGGGTGACCCGCGACCAGATCGCCCTGCTCGCCGCCGACCTGCGCCGCGCCGTGGAACACCTCCAGGCCGCACCGCCGCACGAGCCCGCCGCGGCGCCGCGTTCCGGCTTCCACCACTGAAGGGTGCTGCGGCAGGACGGGCGCGGGCGGGCCGCGCCTACCAGCGCATGCCCAGGGCCTCCAGGGCCTCGACACGCTCCGGGGTGAGGGTGTCGGCACGCGAGCGCTGGTTGGCGATCCACGAGCCCAGGCGCAACTCCTGGTCCCCGACGCGCTCCACGTGCGTGCGGGGCACCCGGAGATGACCCTCGCGGTCCCGGAACCGGCGCGCGGCCTCCAGCTGCGCCGCCCAGGCGGCGGCGTGGCTGCGGCGCGGCGGCGGGCGCTCCGCCGCCGTCGCCGGGGTGACCCCCAGGGCGTGCTCCAGGAGCCAGCGCTGGGCCCAGGACAGCCCCTCCCAGTGCAGCCGCTGGCCGCGCACCCACCCACCCAGGTCCTCGCCCTGGACCACCAGTTCGCCGGGGGCCAGGGGAAGCCGGCCGCCCGCGTCCAGGTGGACCCGCGTCAGGTGGAAGGCGCGCTGCCAGGAGATCTCCCAGGCGGGACACCAGGAGGGGTCCACCGCGTCGAGCGCTTCGCGCCGCTCCTGCGACAGGCCCCCCGCCCCCGTGCGGCGGGCCGCCGCACGCTGGTTCTTCACCCACACCCCGACCGGGGCCCCGCGCCACGTCGCGTCCACCGGTGGAAGCAGGTGGCCGTGTTCCGCCGCCCAGCCGGCGGCCGCCGCCAGGCCCTCCTCGAAGGCCACGTCGACATGGCTCCACACCATGCCCAGCCCGTCGAGCGCAGCCACCCGCTCCCGGCCGAGCGCACCCCGGCGGTGGGTGCGCCGCGCGTCCGCGATCCACTGGCCGAGCGGGAACCGGGCCAGCCCCGGCGGCCACGCCGCGTCCCCCTCCGGCACCTTGAAACCGAACGGCACCTTGAGGTCCCCGGCCGTGGCGGCGTAGATCCGGGCCGCTTCGACCCCGCGCCGCCAGTGCGCGTGCTCCGGGTGCAGCACGCGCAGCGTCACGAACGCGGCCAGCAGCGCGGGATCCCGGGGGGTGGAGAAGCTCAGCAGCGCCTGTGCGCCGGATCCCGCCGCCGTGGCCGGGGTCCGGCTCGGCGCCTGCGGCTGGGCCAGTGACTCCACCAGCCGCGAGTCGTGTGCGCGCAGCGCCTCCAGCAGGCGCGCGAGGTCGCCGTACGCGCGCGAGGTGAGCATCGCCTGCGGCGTCTCCCCCGGCTCGAGCAGCACGGGCACCACCAGGGAGGCGACCTTCCCCTCCCCGGGGCGGATCCGCAGCGCCCGCCCGACGGCCTGCACCAGGTCCGGCATGGAGCCCCGTACGTCGGCCCAGTAGACGGAGTCGCACTCCTTGGTGTCCACGCCCTCGCCGAGCACCCGCACACTGCCGAGGAACGCCTTGTCCGCGATCCGGCCGTCGGCGAAGGTGTCCAGGACCCGCCGCCGGTGCGCGGCGGAGTGCTGCCCCGACAGCCAGTCGGCCCAGACGGTACGGGGGTACTCCGGGCCGCCGCCGCCGCGGCCCCGTCCGGCGTCGGCCCGCAGCCGCCCGGCGACCTCCGGGAGGCCCGCCGCGAAGGCCTCGGCCTCCCGGGTCAGGTGGTGGAAGACGAGCGTGCGCCGGAACCCCTCCTGGGCGGCCGCCTTCACCAGCGCTGTCTGCAGGGCGGCCATCCGGGCGCCGCGCACCGCGTCCGAGCGGCCGCCCGGGCCCAGCAGCACCGCCGCCCGGAACTGCGGATCGGTGACGTCCACGCACACCACCCGGTAGGGGGCGCAGATCCCGCGGTCGATCGCCTCGGACAGGGTGAGGGTGTGGCAGCGCGCGCCGAAGGGCCCCTGCGGATCGTCCTCCATGGACGCCACCAGCTCGCCGCGCCGCGGCCCGCCGGCGCGGCCCTCCGGGGCGGCCCCGGCCCGCGCCTCCCCGCGGGCGCCGGCCCCGTCCTCCTCGCCGTCCTGCCAGACGCGGGGCGTGGCCGTCAGGTACAGCCGCCGCACGGCGGGGACCCGGGTGTTGTCGTGCACCACCGCCCAGGGCTTGCCGATCCGCCCGGAGGTCCGGTGCGCCTCGTCGACCACGACGAGGTCCCAGCCGGGCAGGCCGGCGTGGTGCGCGCGCTCGATGGTGCCGAGGCCCAGCGAGGCGTAGGTGGCGAACACCGTCACCCGGCCCGCCGACGGGCCCGCCCAGTGCGCCAGTTCGGCCGCGTCGGTCGTCGTCGGCATCCCCGCGTCGTCGGCGCGCAGGGAGCACACGCCCAGCGACCGCCCGGTGCGGCCGCCCTCCCGCCAGGCGGCCGCGGTCTGCACCAGCAGGTCGAGGGAGGGCACGAGCACCAGCACCCGGCCGGCCCGCAGCTCCTCCGCCGAGCGGACCGCGACCAGGGACTTGCCGGAGCCCGTCGCCATGATCACCTGGGTGCGCAGCCCGCGCTCGGGCACCCGGCCGCCGGGCGGAACCGCCAGCGCCCGCAGCACGGCGTCGACGGCCTCGCGCTGGTGCGGACGCAGTTCCTTCCTCGCCATGTGCCCTGCTCCACCCTTGTGATCAGCCGCTTCTCCGCCAGCTCCTATCCTGCCCCTTTTTTGACGCACGGCGGGCACGCCTCGCGGAACGGGCTGCCCGGGCCGCGTTGATCATCTGGCGGCCGGATGCGACGGTGAGCCCATGACCGACATGTTCGAGGACAACCGGCGACTGCTGTTCGCCGCCGCCTACCGGATGCTCGGCAGCGTCGCCGACGCCGAGGACATCGTGCAGGATGCCTGGCTCGCCTGGCACCGGACGGACCGCGCGTCCGTCGAGCACCCGCGGGCCTACCTGGTGCGCACCGTCACCAACCTGAGCCTGAACCGGCTGACCTCGGCCCGGGCCGTCCGCGAGGCGTACGTCGGTCCCTGGCTCCCCGAACCCCTCCTGACCTCGCCCGACGTCGCCGAGGAGGCCGAACTGGCCGACACCGTCTCGATGGCGGTCCTGGTCGTGCTGCAGACCCTCACCCCGGTCGAACGCGCGGTGTTCCTGCTCCGCGAGGTGTTCGGCTACGCGTACGCGGAGATCGCCGAGGCCGTCGGGAAGTCGGAGGCCGCCGTCCGCCAGTCCGCGCACCGGGCACGCGAGCACGTACGGGCCCGCCGCCCCCGGTTCACGGCCGACGCGTCCGAACAGCGTGCGGTCGCCGAGAAGTTCCTCGCCGCCTGCGCGGGCGGCGACCTGCGCGAGGTGCTCGAGCTCCTCGCCCCCGACGTGGTGTCCTGGTCGGACGGCGGCGGCGTCGTCACGGCCGCCCGCCGCCCCCTGCACGGCCCCGACCACGTCGCCCGCTGGCTCCTGGGCGTCCTCGCCAAACCCGAGGCGCGGGGCGTCGAGACGCGCATCGCCGCGATCAACGGCGAGCCGGGACTGCTCATGGTCAGAGGCGGCGTCACCGTCGGAGCGGCCACCTTCGAGGCGGCCGAAGGCCGGATCACCGCGCTGCGCGTCGTGGTCAACCCGCACAAGCTGCGCGGCGTCCAGCCCTGAACGGCCCCGGCCCGCGGGCTACCTCGCCCCGAAGTTCTGCGTCCACCAGGGGCCGCCCGCGCCCTGGTGGACGCCGACGCCGATGTCCTTGAACGAGCAGTTGAGGATGTTCGCGCGGTGCCCCGGGCTCTTCATCCACGCGTCCATGACCGACTGGGCCGTCTGCTGGCCCTTCGCGATGTTCTCCCCGTAGGTCGACCAGCGGTATCCGGCGGCGGTGGTGCGCTGGCCCGGGTCCGTCCCGTCGGGGCTCGTGTGGGAGAAGAAGTCCCGCCGCGCCATGTCGACGGAGTGGTTCTGGGCGGCCGCGCGCAGTTGCGCGTCCTCCTTCAGCGGACCGCAACCCGCCGCCGCACGCTCGGAGTTGACCAGGGCCACGACCTGCCCCGCCACGCCCGGCGGTGCCGGGGCCGGCGCCGGGGGCTTCGGGCTGGGAGAGTTGCTGCGGCTGGGCGTCGGGGTGGGGCTCGGGCTGGCGGCCGCGCTCGGCGAGGCGGAGGCCGACGGCGAGGGGGAGGGCGACGCGGAGGCGGAAGGGGACGCGGAGGCGGACGGCGACGGCGACTCGGAGGGCAGCGCGGACGCGGGGGCCGAGAGCGCGGCCGGCGGGACCGGGGCGGCCGCGTCAGCCGTCTTCGTGCCGCCGGAACCGGGGAGCGTGGCCAGGTAGACCGCGCCGCCGCCCGCGACGCAGGCGGCGAGCACCGCGCTGCCGATCACCATGCGGCGGTTCTGCCGGCGCTTGCGCGCCAGACCCCGCCCGCCGCCCGCCGTCGCCACGTCGGGCGCGAGGTGGCTGAGGGCCGCCGTGTCCGCCAGGCCCGCCGCCGTGCCGTCGCCGGCGGCGAAGGCGGCGGCCACCGGGTCGAAACCGGCCGCGGAGGCCGCCCGGACACCCGCCAGCAGGGCCGCCGAGACGGGCACCAGGGCCAATCCGGCCAGTAGCCCCTCCGCCGGCACCAGCCCGTTCCACAGGCCGGAGCAGCGCACGCACTCCCGTGCGTGGCGGGCTATTCGCTTGCGCCACAGCGCCGAGGGCCGGCCGTCCCAACCCGCGACCAGCGTCCGCAGCTCCTCGCACCGCGGCTGGGCGTCCAGGGCGCGCTCCACCACGCGGGCCGCCTCCAGCTGGGCCTTCATCCGCTGCACCCGTACCGCCGTGTGCTGCGCGGAGAGCTCCAACGCGGTGGCCACCTCCGCCCGGGTGAGCTCCCCGGCGCACTCCAACCACCACAGGGAGAGCAGGGCCCGGTCGTCGGGCTCCAGCCAGCGCGTGGCGCGGGCCGTCTCGCGGCGCTGGCCCGCCAGGTGGAGGCGGGCGACGGTCAGGTCCACGAAGTCGGCCCCCGGGTCGGCGAGCTCGCCGGCCGCCTCCAGGGTGCTCTCGCCGTAACCGCTCTGCCGGGCCTGCCAGTACGCCCGTACGCGGTTCATCGCGATGGCCACCAGCCAGGAGCGGAAGCTGTCGTCGGCGCGCAGGCCGCCCAGGCCATCGAGGGCCCGCAGCATCGTGTCCTGCACCACGTCGTCCACGTCACAGGACCCGTTCAGGGCCCGGCCGACGATGTTGTACACGAGCGGCAGGTGGGTGCCGACGAGTTCGTCCTGCGCGCGGGGATCGCCCGTGCGAGCCGCTGCCACCAGCGCTGCCGTGTGCTGAGTGCTCATGTGATGTTCCCTGTCCGTACCGGCGGTCGATGATGCCCGATGCCTGGGAGACCGTCGAGAGGGTCCTCGATAACGGTTATCGGGAAGAAGATTTCCCGGTATCCGCCGCGGGCGGAAGGGCGCGGCGCCGTACGGCTGCTCACAGCAGCGGAGCCAGTGCCTCGGCCGCCGTGCGCAGGGCGGGCGCGTACCCCTCCATCTCCTCGCGGGAGACCAGGAAGGTGACGGTGGTGATGCTGACCCCGCCGACCGGCCGCCCGTCCGACCCGAGGACGGGTGCGCCGATGCAGCGGATGGTGGGCTCGTTCTCCTCGTCGTCCAGGGCGAAGCCCCGGACGCGGGCCTCCGCGAGTTGCGCGTACAGCTCCCGGGCACTGGTGACCGTCCGCGCGGTGCGCGGCGGCAGCCCGGTGGCCGCGAGCAGCTCCCGCACCTCCTCCTCGGGCAGGTGGGCCAGCACGCTCTTGCCGATCGCGGTGGTGTGCAGCGGCATGCGCATGCCGACCCGGGAGGCCGTCCGGAAGGGCTGCTCGCCCTCCAGTTTCCGGACGTAGGTGACCGTCTGCCCGCTGTGCAGGGCCAGATGGACGGTCTGCCCGCCGACCGCCTGACCCAGCTCCTGCAGGATCCGCCCGATGCTCTCCGGCTCTCCTGCGCCGACCAGGGCGGACAGGGCGCGCAGCCGCGGCCCGGCCCCGTACCGGCCGTCGTCCGCCTGCCGTACGAAGCCCTGTTCGGCCAGCGAGGCGAGGATCCGGAAGGTGCTGGACTTGGGTACGGCGGCCGCCGCCGTCACCTCCGCGAGCCGGTGCGGGCCGCCGGGCGCGGCCACCGCCTCCAGGATGCGCAGGGACTTCTCCAGCGCCGATCCCGCGGCGGAGGTCCGCCCCCCGCGAGGGCCGGCTGAGTCCTTCTGGGTCCCGTCCGTTGACACGCCAACTTCCCGGCTGTGTAGGGTCTAGACCACGTGGTTCGGTCACACGATACGTCGTTCCGCTACGTGGAACAACCGGGAGGATCCCTTGTCCTGCCATCCCTACGCGGTGATCGCCGCGCAGCGCGTACTGCCGGTGCTGCGCGACGCCGATTCCGACGAAGCCGTCCGGCGCACCACCACCCTGCTCGCCGCCGGATGCCGCGCCGTCGAACTGACCACCTCCACCCCCGGCTGGGCATCCGCCGTCACCCGCACCGCCCGCCTGACCGACGCCCACGGCCGCCCCGCCCTCGTCGGCGTGGGCACCGTGACCACCGCCGGACAGGCCGAAGCCGCCCTCGACGCGGGGGCCGGCTTCCTGGTCTCCCCGCATCCCGCCCCGGAGGTGCGCGAAGTCGCCGCCCGTCGTGGAGCCGCCTTCATCGAGGGCGGGTTCACCCCCGGCGAGATCGCCGCCGCGGTCCGGGCCCGGGGCGCCGCCAAGGTGTTCCCCGCCCACGTCGGCGGTCCCGGGTTCATCCGCTCCCTCAAGGCCGTGCTGCCCGCGGGCCTGATCGTCCCCACCGGAGGCATCCGGCCCGCCGAGGTCCCCGACTGGCTGGCCGCCGGGGCCGCGGCCGTCGGCATCGGCGACGGTCTGCCGGAGGACCCGACCGAACTGGCCGCCGCCTTCGCCGCACTGGCCGCTCCCTGCTGCGGCCGCGGCGACTGCGCGGACCGGCGGCCCCGGCCGTGACCGGTCGGCCCGTCACGGCGTACGACGTCCTCGTGCTCGGCGAGGTGCTCGTCGAGATCCACGCCGGAGCCGCGCTGAGCGAGGTCGCCGACGGCACCCCGGCCCGCATCTCCTACTCGGGGGACGCGCTGAACGCGGCGGCCGCCGCCGCGGCTGCCGGCGCCCGGACCGCCCTGCTCGCCGTCGTCGGCGACGACGAACTGAGCACCCCCCTGCTGCGCCGTGCCGCCGGCCTCGGCGTGGACGTCTCCCACGTCCGCCGCGCCCCGCGACCCAACGGCGCCTACCTGCTGTCCGCCGACACCGACGGTGACCGGGAGTTCGTCTACTGGCGTGCCCACAGTGCCGGTTCCACCCTCGCACCCTCCCACATCGCCTCCTGGCGCGAGCTGCTCACCGCCTCCACCGCACTGATCACCAGCGGCATCACGGCTGCCCTCTCACCGAGCAGCCGCGACGCCGTGCTGGCCGCCGCGCGCCTCGTGCACAGCTCAGGCGGCCACCTCTCCTACGACCCCAACTACCGCCCCCGGCTCACCGGCCCGGCCGGCGCCCGGGAGCTGCTCGCCCGGATCGCCCCGCTGACCGGCTTGCTGAAGACCTCCTGCCCCGCCGACGCCCTCGCCCTGGTGGGCACCGACGATCCGGGCACGGCCGCCGCCCGCTGCCGCGCGCTCGGCGCCGCTGCGGTCGTGGTCACGTCGGGAGCGGGACGGCTGCTGCTGGACGACGGCGCGGGGCCCGCCCGCTCCCAGCCGGTGCCGGTGAACCCGGCTCCCGTGGACGCGACCGGGGCCGGGGACTGCTTCACCGGCACCGCCACCGCCCGGCTCGCCCTCGGGGACGGGCTCGTGGACGCCGTGGCCCACGCCGCCGCGGCCGCCTCGCTGTCGGTGTCGGGTCGCGGCGGCACCGGGCGCGTCCCCGCCTTCGCGGAGACGGCGGCGCTGGCAGCGCGGCACCGCCGGCTCACAGGGCGCCCAGGACCGCGACCTCCTCGGGGGTGAGGCGCAGTGAACCGGCGGCGACGTTCTCGACGAGGTGGTCGGGGTTGCCCGTGCCGGGGATCGCCAGGACGTGCGGGCCGCGGCTCAGCGTCCAGGCCAGGCGCACCTGGGCCGCCGACACCCCGTGGGCCTCGGCCAGGGCGCGTACCTCGGGACGGTCCTCGGCCGCCGCCTCGGCCCCCGCCTCCTTGCCGGAGCCGGCGATCGCGAAGAACGGCACGAACGCGATGCCCTGCCGCCCGCAGGCGTCGAGGAAGGCGTGGTCCTCGGCGGCGGAACCGATCCCGTACGGGTTCTGCACGCACACCACCGGCGCGATGGCCTGCGCCTCGGCGAGGTGGTCGGGGCGGGCGTTGGAGATGCCCAGGTGGCGGATGAGACCGGCGGTGCGGAGCTCGGCGAGCGCGCCGAAGTGCTCGGCGATCGACCCGGTCGTCTCGCGGCGCTGGACGCGCAGGTTGACCACGTCGAGGTGGTCTCGGCCCAACTGGCGCAGGTTCTCCTCCACCTGGTTCCGCAACTGCTCGGGCCGCGCCCACCACCACTGCCCGGCCGCGTCCCGGCCCGGCCCGACCTTGGTCGTGATGACCAGGTCGTCGGCGTAGGGGGCCAGGGCGCGGTTGATCAGCTCGTTGGCGGAGCGCAGCGGGGAGAAGTAGAAGGCGGCGGTGTCGATGTGGTCGACCCCCAGCTCCACGGCCCGCCGCAGCACGCCGGTCACCCGCTCGCGGTCGCTGGGGGAGCCGTCGGCGAGGTGGGTGAGCCGCATGGCGCCGAAGCCGAGCCGGTTGACGGTGAGGTCCCCGAGCCGCCATGTCCCCGCCGAGTCCGCGGTGATCGTTTCTGAGGTCATCCGCGCAGGGTAACCGCCCTGGTGAGCCGCCTGCGTCCGTTGCCGGTTGCCGGTTGCCGGTTGCCGGTTGCTCGTTGCCCGTTGCTCGTTGCTCGTTGCTCGTTGCCCGTTGCCGGTTGTCCGTTGCGGCGCGGGTGTCCTGCGCGGGCATGGAGGACGCCGCCGGGCCGGATCCGAAGTCGCGGCCCGGCGGCGCCGGTCGGTGGTCCTGCGCGAGCGGGTCAGTGGTCCGCGCGGGATGAGAGAGGTCCTGCGCGGGGTCGGGTGGGTCAGCGGCCGTTCAGGCCCCGGTCCACGGCCGTCATCAGCTCGCCGTCGGCGGTGTCGGCATCCAGGGACCAGAACATCGCACCGCCGAGCCCGTGTGCACGGACGTAGCCGGTCTTGGCGCGCAGCACCTGCGGATCGTCGTACGTCCACAGGGTGGTCCCGTCGAAGAGCCAGGCGTGCCCGCCGCGCCGATCCCGGTGGACCTGGTAGGCACCGGAATCGGCCAGCTTCTTCAGGGCCTTGTAGTCCTCGTACCCCGCCGCCCAAGTGGCCGGCGCCGGCCCGGTGGCGGGCTGCCCCATGCCGTCGCCGCCGCCGCTGACCCCCGTCCAGCCCTGTCCGTAGAACGGCATGCCCATCACCAGCTTGTGCGCGGGCGCACCGCGTTCGCGCCAGGCGTCGACCGTGCCGTCCACGCTGAAGTCCCCACGGGCGTAGAGCGCGGACTGCTGGGCCGTGGTCGGTTCCCCGGAGACGTGGAAGTCGTAGCCCTGGAGGTTCACGAAGTCCAGGTCGCGCATGATCCGGCGGACGTCGAACCCGGCGTCGATCTTCGCGGGTGCGGTCGGGACGAAGGCCGTCAGCTCGTACGGTGATTTCCGCTTCTGACTGCGTCCGTACGCATCCAGCTGCGTGCGGAACTCTCTGACCAGCTCCGTGAAGTTCCGCTTGTCCTCGGGCCGGAACTTCGTGTCCGAGTCCCCGGCCGAACCCGGCCACTCCCAGTCGAGGTCGATCCCGTCGAACACCCCGGCCGCCGCGCCCGCGCCGCCGCGGGTGCCGTCCTGCGGCAGGTTGCCCTTGATGTAGAGGTCGATGCACGACTCGACGAACGCCTTGCGGGAGGCCGGGGTCAGCGCGGCGTCCGAGAAGTGCGTGGACCAGCTCCAACCACCTAGCGAGATCAGCACCTTCAGGCCGGGGTGCTTGGCCTTGAGTTCGCGGAGCTGGTTGAAGTTGCCGGCGAGCGGCTGCTCCCAGGTGTCGGCGACCCCGTCCACGGAGTTCTCGGCGTCGAGCGGGCGGACGTAGTCGGCCCAGGCGTCGGCCTCGCCGGGTACGTTGCCGGTGAAGCACTTGCCGTCGGCGCTGACGTTGCCGAAGGCGTAGTTGATGTGGGTCAGCTTGCCGGCGGAACCGTTCGCCTCCAGGTCCTGAACCTGGAAGTCCCGCCCGTAGACGCCCCATTGGGTGAAGTAGCCGACCTTCTTGTACGAGCGGTGGTGGCCGCCCGCTGCTCCCTCCTGCGCGGCGCCGGCAGCAGGCGCGAAGGCGGTCAGCAGGGAGAGGGAGCAGGCGGCGACGGCCAGCCTGCCGAGCATGCTGCGGCGCATGGGCTTCCTTTGCGGGAGCGGGAGCGGGAGCGGGAGTGGGGAGTGAGCGCGTGCGCGGTGCATGCCGGAAACTATTGGTCTGGACCAGGCGGGTCAAGGGGGTCGTGGAAACTCGCGGGAAGACGACTCCCGCCGCGGGCGGCGCGGGCGGCTCCTCGCGCTACTCAAGGCTCCTCGGGCCAGTCGGGCGGGTCGGGCGGGTCGGGCGGGTCGGAGCGGGACGGGTGGGTCGGAGCGGGTCGGAGCGGGTCGGAGCGGGATGGGTGGGTCGGTGCGGACCCGACCGGGCCGGGGCGGGCCCCACGGGTCGCTAGGGGAGGCTCCACTGGCCGACGTCGTCGGCGAGGCCACCGTTCAAGGCGAACTGGACCGCCGCGGGCGTGGCGTCCTGAGGCAGCCGGAAGGTGACGAGACCCTCGGCCGAGCCGCCCGGCCGCAGGGTGACGGCGTCCGGGAAGGACTCCCCGGCCGTCGTGGGGCTGTTGAGGCCGGAGAACCGCTTCCCGGCCGTGTCGAGCAGGTGCGCGGCGGGGGCGGGGGAGTCCTTGTAGTCGGCGCTCCCGGTGTTCACCAGCCGGAACCGGACGGCCAGCAGCCGGGTGGACGCGTCGGGCGCCGGACCCTGCTCCGCGTCGGCGGGGCTCGCGGGATCCACCACGTGGACCAGAGTGACGTCGAGGCGCTGGCCCGGTTCGTTCCCGGCGAGGGAGACGGTCTCGCCGGAGCCGCCGGACGCCGCGCCCAGCAGCGCCGTCCCGCAGACCGCCAGCGTCAGCGCGGCGGCCGCGCCGCGCAGACGGAGCCCAGCCCGAGGCCGAAGGCGACGCCGGGGCAGGCGGGCATCTGCCGATCCACCGATCACCCTGTCCACGATCCTCCCCGTGCCGGAGCCCCGCCACCCCCACACCGCTCGCGAGAGGGCTGCTCCGCAACGAGGAGACGGCTGGGACAGCGGCGCAGGACCCGATCCCGCGCCGCCGCCCCGGAACGACCGAACCGCACCGCACCGCACCGGACGACGTGCGACCTGCCCGGGGCTACGCGGCCCCGCCCTCCTGGTACCCGTACGGGCGGGTGATGATCTCCATCCCGTGTCCGGCGGGGTCGGTGAAGTACACGCCGCGGCCCCCGTCGTTGTGGTTGATCTCGCTCGGGAGCTTGCCGTGCGGATCTGCGTAGTACGCGACGCCCGCGACCTGGATCCGCTCGAAGGCCACGTCGAACTCCTCTTCGGAGATCAGGAACGCGTAATGCTGCGGGGTGATGGACTCGGCCGGGATGGTCGCGAAGTCCAGGGTGACGCCGTTGGCGGTCTCGACGGGGACGAAGGGGCCCCACTCGGCCCCGACGCTCAAGCCGAGGACGTGCGCCAGGAAAGCGGCGGACTCCCGGTTGTCACGGGAGTGGATGATCGTGTGGTTCAGTGCGACTGACATCTGTGCATGCCTCCGAAAGGCACTTCGCGGCGACCTCCATGCCTCACCCAGCCGGTGACCGACACGCGATGCCGCGCCCAGGATGCTAGCCACTCCTACCGACCGAAGTCCACCGCCTTCCGGCCAGGCCAGCGGGACAGGTGGGAACGCCCACGGGCTCCAGACAACTGACCGGCGCGCCCTCACTTCCGCCCGCACACCACCACGAGCTTGCCCGCCGCCGACTGCCCGTCGGGCACCGGCCCACTGCCCGCCCCTGAGACCTGCCGCCGACGGGCTCGCTGCCTGCCCGCCAGTGCCCCGCGCGCCGCTGCTGGCTACTCACCCGTCCGGGCCTTGCCCGTCGCCGACCGACCACCGACGGCTGTCCGCCCCTAGCCCCGCTGGCCATCGACCGGTCCGCTGCCGACTACTTACCAACTGGGCCTTGCCGGCCCCCGACCGGCCCACCGACGGTTGTCCGCCCCCGGCCTTGTCCGCTGTCGTCCGGCCCGCTGCCGGTTGCTCGTCCGCCCGGGCCTTGCCCGTCCCCGACCGATCCTCATTCCACGTGCTCGCGATAGCGGTCGATCACCTCCCTCAGAACCTCCGTGCCGTCCCGGGCCCACAGCTCCGGGCTGAATATCTCCACTTCCACCGGCCCCCGGTACCCGGCCGCCTCCGCCAGCCGGCGAAAGCATCGTAGGTCGATGGAACCGTCCCCCAGCTGCCCGCGCCCCAGCAGAACCCCTTCGGGAAGCGGAGTCACCCAGTCGGCCACCTGCACGGACGCGATCCGCCCGCCCTCGCCCGCCCGGCGCAGATCCGCGGGGAGCCGCTCGTCCCACCACAGGTGGTACGAGTCGGCGACCACCCCCACCCGGTCCGCCGGGAACGGCTCGGCCAGTTCCAGGGCTTGGCCCAGAGTGGAAACCACGCACCGGTCCGAGGCGAACATCGGATGCAGCGGCTCGATTCCCAGGCGTATCCCGTGCGCGGCGGCCCAGGGAACGAGCTCTTCGAGGATCGTGGCGATCCGCCCGCGCGCGCCCACCAGGTCCCGGTCGCCCGCGGGCAAGCCGCCCGACACCAGCACCAGTGTGTCCGCGCCCAGTTCGGCCGCCTCCTCCACGGCCCGGCGGTTGTCGTCGAGTGCGGCAGCCCGTCCGGCGGAGTCGGCTGCGGTGAAGAACCCGCCCCGGCAGAGCGAGCTGACACCGAGCCCCGCACCGGCGACCAGCTTCGCCGTCTCCCGCACTCCGAACGCCCGCACCGGTTCCCGCCACAGTCCGACCGCGCCCACTCCGGCCGCCATGCACCCGGCGACCAACTCCGGCACGGACCACTGGCGGATCGTCTCCTGGTTGAGGCTGAACCGCACCGGCGCCGCGACCGGCCCCGGCGCCCCCGCCGGCTTCACGACGCCACCCCGTGTGCCGCGAGCAGTCCCCGCATCCGGTCTTCGGCACGCTCGGGATCCGGGAACAGCCCCAGCCCGTCAGCCAACTCGTACGCCATCGCCAGATGAGGCAGGGACCGCGCAGTCTCCAGCCCGCCGACCATCCTGAACTCCTCCTGGTAGCCGGCCAGCCACGCCAGGAGGACCACCCCGGTCTTGTAGTAGCGGGTCGGTGGCGCGAACAAGTGCCTGGCCAGCGGGACCGTCGGATCCAGCAACTCCCGGAACCCCGCCGCGTCTCCCCGGTCCAGGGCCAGACCCGCCCGCGCCGCTATGGGGGCGATCGGGTCGAAGATGCCGAGCAGCGCGTCGCTGGCCCGCTCCCCGTCGCCCGCTATGAGTTCCGGGTAGTGGTAGTCGTCCCCCGTGTAACAGCGCACTCCGGCCGGCAGCCGCCGACGGATGCCCACCTCCCTCTCCGCGTCCAGCAAGGAGACCTTGATGCCGTCCACCTTCTCCGGACAGCTGGCGATGACATCCAGGAAGACCTCTGTGGCCGCATCGAGGTCTTGATGGCCCCAATAGCCCCCCAGCGCCGGATCGAACATCGGTCCCAGCCAGTGCAGTACGACCGGCCGCGCACTCTGCCGGAGCAGGTCCCCGTACACCTCCAGGTAGTCCTCGGGACCGCGGGCCGTCGCCGCCAGCGCCCGCGAAGCCATCAGTACGGCGTCCGCCCCGCACGCCTCGACATGTGCGAGCTGTTCCTCGTAGGCGGCGGTGACGGACGCGGGTGCATGCGCCCCGTCCGCCGGGAGCTGGTCGGTGCCCGCCCCGCAGACGATGCGGCCGCCGACGACCTTGGCCGCGGCCGCCGAACGTCGTATCAGCTCCGCCGCGGCCGGCCAGTCGAGGCCCATGCCGCGCTGCGCCGTGTCCATGGCTTCGGCCACCCCGAGGCCCTGGGACCACAGCCGGTACCGAAAGGCCAGCGTCGCGTCCCAGTCCACGCCGGATCCCGCCGCGCCCGGCCGGATCCCCGGGGTGGCGACGACGTGCGCGGCGGCGTAGAACGTGCGGCTCTGGGCGGGGTTGCAGCTGAGCGGTGCGAAGGGTTCGGTGTTCGGCCGGTACAAGCGGTGTCCACCGTCAACCGAAGGCAGCCGGATGCTCACAGGGTCACCTCCGGCACCGGCAGCCGGCGGCCCTCCGCCGAGGAGCGCAGGCCGAGATCGGCGAGCTGCACTCCGCGCGCCCCGGCCAGCAGGTCCCACCGCCAGGGCTCGTCGAGGACCACATGACGCAGGAAGAGCTCCCACTGGGCTTTGAAGCCGTTCTCGGTGGGCGCGATGTCCGGTACCTCCTGCCATTGGGAGCGGAAGGGCTCGGTCTGAGGCAGGTCCGGGTTCCACACCGGCTTGGGTGTCGCCCCGCGGTGTTGGATGCGGCAGTCCCGCAGCCCGGCGACGGCCGATCCGTGCGTACCGTCCACTTGGAACTCCACCAGTTCGTCCCGGTGCACCCGGACCGCCCAGGAGGAGTTGATCTGGGCGACCGCGCCGCCCTCCAGCTCGAACATCGCGTATGCCGCGTCGTCGGCCGTCGCCTCATACGGCTTACCCGCCTCGTCCCATCTACGGCCTATGTGCGTCCGGGTGAGCGCCTGCACCGTACTGACCCGGCCGAACAGCTCGTGGAGCAGGTACTCCCAGTGCGGGAACATGTCGGCGATGATGCCCCCACCGTCCTGCGCGCGGTAGTTCCACGAGGGTCGCTGCGCGGGTTGCCAGTCGCCCTCGAAGACCCAGTAGCCGAATTCCCCGCGGACGGAGAGGATCTTGCCGAAGAAGCCGCCCTCGATGAGCCGTCTCAATTTCATCAGCCCGGGGAGGAACAGTTTGTCCTGGACCACCCCGTGCTTGATGCCGGCGGCCGCGGCGAGCCGCGCCAGCTCGAGTGAGGACTGGAAGGTCAGGGCCGTCGGCTTCTCGCAGTAGACGTGCTTTCCGGCCGCTATGGCCTGCCGGACCGCTCCCTCGCGGGCGCTGGTGACCTGGGCGTCGAAGTAGATCTCGACCTCGGGGTCGGCCAGTACCTCCTCCAGGTCGGTACTGACGTGCTTCAAGCCGTGCCGTTCGGCGATCTCTCGCAGGGCGGGCTCCCTGCGCCCCACGAGCACCGGCTCCGGCCACAGCGTCGTGCCGTTTCCGAGCGGGAGTCCTCCCTGCTCGCGCAGGGCCAACAGCGACCTGACCAGGTGCTGTCGGTACCCCATGCGCCCGGTCACGCCGTTCATGGCGATCTTGATGGCCCTGCGGTCCACAGTGTCCTCCCCCGTTGATGGAAAGCGGAAAACGATAGAAAGCGCTTTCACTGCAGCCACGCTACGGGCGTCTCGACCTCCGGTGCAACACTCGTACGGGTGATAGAAAGCGCTTTCCTTTTCGAGGCACCATAGAGATCCACACACCGGATGCGACGATGGTCCGGGACGAGGTAGGAAGGGGGCGGTGCGGTTATGGCGGTGACTCTGGCCGAAGTCGCGGCGCGGGCGGGGGTGTCGCCCGCCACGGTCTCGCGTGTGCTCAACGGCGGATACCCAGTGGCAGGAGGCACCCGCACCCGGGTGGAGCGGGCCGTGGAGGAACTCGGCTATGTCGCGAACGGGCCGGCCCGCGCGCTCGCGGCCGCCACCTCCGACCTCGTCGGAGTGCTGGTCCACGATGTGGCGGACAGCTTCTTCGGGATCCTCGCCGGTTCCCTGCAAGGCGCACTCGCACCCACCGGCGGAGGCGACGTCCGGCGCCTCGCGGTCGTCTGCAACACGGAAGGGGATCCGGCGGCAGAACTGGCCTACCTCGCCCTGCTGGAAGGCCAACGGGCCGGCGGGGTCGTCCTCACCGGCGGCGCCTCCCAAGACCCCGACCACACCCGCGCACTCGCCGCCCGCGTGGCCCGGATCGCCGCGACCGGCGCGCCCGTGGTCCTGTGTGGGCGGCCCCCGCTGCCCCTGCCCGCCAACGCACCGGACGGACTGCCCGTCGCCACCGTGACGTTCGACGACCACGGCGGCGCCTTCCGCCTGGCCGAGCACTTGTTGGGCCTCGGGCACCGACGCATCGCCTCCGTCGCCGGCCCGCCCGGTCTGAGCACCACCCGTGAGCGGCTCGACGGGCACCGAGCGGCTCTGCGGCGGCACGAACCCGGCCTACCCGAGGTGTGCGCCGACCTGACCGTGCACGCCGCCTTCACGCGCTCCGCAGGCTATGACGCGGCCCGCGAACTACTGCGCCGGGGAAAGCCCTTCACGGCGGTCGCGGCGGCCAACGACACCGTCGCCACCGGGGTCGCCGCCGCCCTGCGGGAATCCGGGCTGCGCATACCCGAGGACGTGTCGGTTGCCGGTTTCGACGACCTCCCCTTTTGTGCGGACACCGCCCCCGCCCTCACCACCGTCCGCGTACCCCTGCGCGAGGCGGGCGTGCTCGCCGCCCACCTGGTCACCGGCCGCCGACCGCTGCCCCCCGGCGGAATCAGCAGACTGCCCACCGAGCTGATGGTCCGCGCCTCCACCGGCCCGGCTCCCACTCGCATAGCTCATACCGGGCGGGCTTCCCCTGGATCGGCCAGCGCACAAGGGGGTGGGCCGTGAAGTACGCCTTCTCGACCCTCGGTCTGCCCGGGACTCCTCTTGACCGCAGTGCCGCCCTCGCGGCCGACCACGGCTTCGACGGCCTGGAGTTGCGCGCCCACCCCGAGGAAACCCTGCACCTCGACAGCCCGTCGACCGAACGCGCCGCCGGTCTGCGCACCCTCACTGGCGCCGGGGTCGCCGTCCTCGGAGTCGCGGGTTACACCCGAGTGGCCGCGGCCGGTGCCGACGAGCCGGTCCTGGCCGAACTGCGGGCGCTGGTCCGGCTCGCCGCCGACCTCGAAGCCCCCTGCATACGGGTCTTCCCGGGCGGCCGCGGTCTGCCCGGGGCGGTCGCCGATGCCAACGCCGTGCGCAGGCTGGGTGCCGCGGCGCCGTTCGCCCAGCGGTATGGCGTGCGGATCCTGCTGGAGACCCACGACTCCCACCGCACCGGGGCCGCCACCGCCCGGATCCTGGACCGGGTCGCCCACTCGGGGGCGGGCGCACTGTGGGACGTCCTGCACACCTGGCTCGGGGGTGAGGCCCCGGAGCGGTCGCGACAGGCCCTCGCCGCGCACCTGGGCTACACACAGGTGAAAGACGTGGCTTCGGCGCAGGCGCTCACCCCGCTCGCCCTCGGCGCCGGAGTGCTGCCGCTGGCCGAGGCGGTGTCCCAGGCGGCAGCCGCCTCAGCCGGTGGCGGCTGGCTCTGCTGGGAGTACGAGAAGCGCTGGTACCCAGAGGCTCCCGAACTGCCCGGGCTGCTCGCCAGGGGGCGCGAGTACTTGGAGCAGCTGTCGACGACAGCCGCTGCGGGCAGATCGACGGGATAGGGCTGCGCCGGGCGGTTTGCATGGGAGCGGGTCCCGCTGTGGGGGCGGCGGGTGGGGGTGGAGGGCGCGCACTTCGCCCATCCGGGCGAGTTCGTCCAGTCCAGCCCGTAAGTCAGCCTCGTTGGGAGCGGGGCGCCGGCGGGGTGGTTCGGTCGCCGCCAAGGGGTATCGCGCCGTGGCCGTGGTCGTGAGCGGGGCGCGTTGGACTGGCGGTGTTTCAACCGAAGGGGGTGGATCGGGGAGGGGTTGGCGTCCCGGTGGGGGAGGAGGGCTGTGAGGGCGGTGGTTAGGGGCGGATCGTGAGGCGGGGCAGGAGTTCCAGGTGTTGGCGGGGGCCGGCCTCCGGGTGTTCGTCCGAGCCAAGGGGCAGGAGGCGGTTCAGGAGTAGGTCGGCCGCGCGGCCGCCCACCTCGCGTTTGGCCGGGGCCACCGCCGACAGCGGTACGTCGGCCATGCCGGCGACCTCGTCGTCGTAGGTGATCACCGCCAGGTCCTCGGGGACCCGCACCCCCCGTGCCTGGAGTCGCGGGATCAGCATGATGGCGTCCGTGTCGCTGTGGATCAGGGCCGCCGTCACGCCGTGCGCCGTCACCGCGTCGCACAGGTAGTCCAAGGTCCGGGCGAAGGCGTCCGCTTCCGAGAGTGGGCTCGGTCCCGTCTGAGGCCACGGTGGGGCAGGCTCCAGTCCGAGCGCGGTCACGGCGGCCTCGTAGCCGGCGCGCAGTCGCGCCGTCGTCGGGGTGGTCCGGCTGGCCAGGGCGATCCGCCGGTGCCCCTGCCCGACGAGGTGCTGCACCGCCTGGGCCGCGCCGTGCGCGTGGTCGGAGGCCACCCGGTCCAGCGCCGCCGCCGGGTGCCCCGGCGGGGCCCACCGCTCCACCAGGACGGTGGGGACGGGGAGTTCCACCGTCCAATCACCCTCCCCGGGACCGGGCGACCCGGCCTCCCAGTTGGGGGTGAGCAGCAGCCCGTGAGCGCCGGTGGACAGCAGGCGGTCCGCCTGGGTCCGGTCCTCGCCCGGCAGGTAGCGGGTCAGCCCCACCGTCAGCCGTGCTCCGCGCGCTTCCACGGCGGCGCGGGCGCCGCGTACGACGTCGGCGTAGTAGTACTCGGTGGTGGGCACCACCATCCCGATCACGAGCCCCTCGCCGCCCCCGGCGAAAGCCGCCTGGCCGGAGGCGGCCCACGCGGAAGCCGGACCCCCGGCTCTCGCGCTCCCCGGCCCACCGCCCCACTCGCCGCCCAGTCCACTCCCCGCCGCGCCCAACCCCGCCGCGTCGCCCGCCCAGGCACCGGCTCCACCCCCCGGTCCACCCCCCGCCGGCACCGATCCTGGCTCCAGTCGGCTGATCACCCCGTGCATCCGCAGGATCTCGCCGCGCGCCGCCATCGCCTCGATGTCCCGCCGCAGGGTGACGGGGGAGACGCCGAGCTCCCGGGCCAGTTCCGCGACGCGCACACTGCCCCGCGCCCGTACGAGCGCGAGCACCTGGGCCTGACGCTGGTCTACGTGTGGTCTCAAGGGGTCCCCCCGCGGTCTGCCGTTCCGTCCGCGCCATCATAGGCACTTGAAGTGATCGATTCGATCGACCTCGATCAACTCGCATTGACGATGCGGTCGGAGCGTTCATATATTCGGCGGGGTCCCGCCCCTGACGGCATCACGACCCTCTCCCGGGAGTCAGCGCATGCTCACGCACGACCAGGACGGATTCCGGCGCGCAGGCCGCCCCCATCGCATCGTCTCGGGGGCCCTGCACTACTTCCGGGTCCACCCGGGCCTGTGGGAGGACCGGCTGAAGCGGCTGCGCGCGATGGGCGTGAACACCGTGGACACCTACGTCCCCTGGAACTTCCACGAGACCGCCCCCGGCAAGGCCGACTTCTCCGGTTGGCGCGACCTCGGCCGCTTCCTGCGCACCGCCCAGGAGCTCGGCCTCGACGCCATCGTCCGCCCCGGCCCCTACATCTGCGCCGAGTGGGACTTCGGCGGCCTGCCCGCCCGCCTCCTCGCCGTCGACGGCCTCCACCTGCGCTGCTCCGACCCGCGGTTCGAGGCCGAGGTGGACGGCTGGTTCGACCTGGTCGTGCCCGAGCTGCTGCCCCTCCTGGCGAGCCGCGGCGGTCCGGTCGTCGCCGTGCAGATCGAGAACGAGTACGGCTCGTACGGCGACGACAGCCGCTACCGCGCCCACGTCGAGCGGGCCCTGGTCGAACGGGGCGTGGACTGCCTGCTGTTCACGGCCGACGGCCCCGAGGACGCCATGCTCCAGGGCGGCATGCTCCCCGGCCGGCTGGCCACCGCCACCTTCGGCGCCCGGCCCGCCGAACGGCTCCAAACCCTGCGCCGCTACCAGAAGACCGGGCCGCTCGCCGCGATGGAGTTCTGGATCGGCTGGTTCGACCACTGGGGCGAGGACCACCACGTCCGCGCCGTCGAGGACGCCGCCGCGTCCCTCGACGAACTCCTCGCCACCGGCGCGTCCGTCAACCTCTACATGGCCCACGGCGGCACCAACTTCGGCTTCTGGGCGGGGGCCAACCACACCGGTTCCCGTCCCGGGGAGGCCGGGTACGAGCCCACCGTGACCAGCTACGACTACGACGCACCCATCGGCGAGGCCGGTGAACTCACTCCCAAGTTCCACGCGTTCCGCGAGGTCATCAGCAGGTACGTGCCGCTGCCCGACCCGCCCCTGCCCGAGCCGCCGCCCCGCATCACCCCCGCCCTCGCCACCCCCGCGGGAAGCGCGCCGCTGCTGACCGCACTCGACCGGCTTGCCGGCCCGCCCCTCCTGCGCCCGGCCCCCGAGCCCATGGAACGCCTCGGCCAGAGCCACGGCATGATCCACTACCGGACCACGGTGACCGGCCCCCGCCCCGCCATGCCGGTGAAGATCGACGGCCTCGGCGACCGCGCGTACGTCTTCGCCGACGGAAGGCCGCTCGGGATACTCGACCGCAACGCGCCCGACGAAGGGCTGGACCTGCCCGTCGGGGAGGCCGGGGTGGTCCTCGACGTCCTGGTCAGGGCGCAGGGCCGGGTCAACTACGGCCCGCTCCTCGACGACCGCAAGGGCATCTGGCGCGGCGTGCGCCACGGCCACCAGCAGCTGTTCGAGTGGGAGATACGCCCGCTCCCGCTCACGGACCTGACCGGACTGCGGTTCGCCGCCACGGCGCCCGACGCGCCCGAGGACGGTCGACCCGTCTTCCACCGCTTCCTGCACGACCTCACCGGACCACCGGCCGACGCCTTCGTGGACCTGTCCGGCTGGGGGACCGGCCTGGTCTGGCTCAACGGCTTCCTCCTCGGCCACTACGACACCCCGCGCGGCCCCCAGCGCACGCTCTACGCCCCCGGCCCGCTGTGGAGCGCGGACGGCAACAAGATCGTCGTCCTGGAACTGGAGCACCCCGGCACCGAACTACCGCTGCGCGACCGCCCCGAGCTCGGCCGCCATACCGTCGTCACCCTCCAGTAGGAGAGGATCCCCACGTGAAGCGCACCAGCACCCGCCTGGCCGACGGCCGCGAAATCCTCTACTACGACACCGGGGACGGCGCGGCCCGCGTCTTCCCCGACACCCGCCCCCTCGGAGGGGCGGCCACCCCGGGCAGCTCGGAGGTGCGGCGCGACCCGCTGCTCGGCGACAGCGTCGTCATCGCCTCGCACCGCCAGGACCGCACCTACCACCCGCCCGCCGACGCCTGCCCGCTGTGCCCCTCCACCGAAGGACGCGCGAGCGAGATCCCGGCCCCCGACTACGAGGTGGCCGTCTTCGAGAACCGCTTCCCCTCGCTCGCCGGAGACACCGGCCGGTGCGAGGTCATCTGCTTCACCCCCGACCACCGGACGTCCTTCGCCCAGCTCGACGAGGAGCGGGCCGCGCTGGTGCTGGCCGCCTGGACCGACCGCACCGCGGAGCTCTCCGCACGCGAGGGCGTCCGCCAGGTCTACTGCTTCGAGAACCGGGGCACCGAGATCGGCGTGACCCTGGCCCATCCGCACGGCCAGATCTACGCCTTCCCCTTCGTCACCCCGCGCACCACCCGGATGCTCGGCCATGTCGCCGCCCACCGGGCGCGCACCGGCGGGAACCTCTTCGAGGAGGTGCTGGCCGCCGAGCGCGCCGACGGCGCCCGGGTCGTCCTCGCGGGGGAGCACTGGACCGCCTTCGTGCCCTACGCGGCGCGCTGGCCGTATGAGGTGCACCTCTACCCGCACCGCCGGGTCCCCGACCTGCCCGCGCTGGGTGACGCGGCGCGCGCCGAGTTCCCCCGGATCTACCTCGAACTCCTGCGCCGCTTCGACCGGCTCTTCGGCCGGACCGACCCCACCCCCTACATCTCCGCCTGGCACCAGGCGCCGGTCGGCGGGGGACACGAGCGGGGCGAGGGACAGCAGGGGAACCAGGGGCACGAGCGGGACGCGGGGCGTGAGGACTTCGCGCTGCACCTGGAGCTGTTCACGGTGCGTCGCACCGCGGACAAGCTGAAATACCTCGCCGGCACCGAATCGGGGATGGAGGCCTACATGAACGACGTCCGGCCGGAGGACGCCGCCGCACGCCTGCGGGAGGTGGCGACCCCGTGAACGCCACGGCACACGAGTTCCAGGAGTTGTACGGTCACCCGCCCGACGGAGTGTGGGCGGCGCCGGGCCGGGTCAACCTGATCGGCGAGCACACCGACTACAACGACGGCTTCGCACTGCCCTTCGCCCTCCCGCAGCGCACCGAGGTGGCCGCGGCCGCGCGCGCGGACGGGGTCCTCAGGCTGCACTCCGCCGACGCCCCGGGCGGCGCCGTGACCCTCGACCTCGCCGCCCTCGATCCGGCGCACCGGCCGCAGGGCGCCGCGAGCTGGGCCGCCTACCCGGCCGGGGTCTTCTGGGCCCTGCGGGACGCCGGCCTTCCGGTCGGGGGCGCCGATCTGCACATCCGGTCCGACGTGCCGACCGGGGCCGGCCTGTCCTCGTCCGCGGCCCTGGAAGTCGCCACCGCGCTGGCCCTGGCCGACCTGTACGGACTCCGGCTCACCCGGCCCGAACTGGCCGCGCTCGCCCGGCGCGCCGAGAACGCGTACGTCGGCGTTCCCTGCGGGGTGATGGACCAGATGGCCTCGGCGTGCGCGACCGAGGGCCACGCCCTGCTCCTGGACACCCGCAGTCTCGACCAGCGCCCCATCCCGTTCGACTGCGCGGCCGAGGGCCTGCGCCTCCTGGTCGTCGACACCCGCGTCACCCACGCCCTGGCGGACGGGGCGTACGCCCAGCGGCTGGCCTCCTGCCGCCGGGCGGCCGAGGCCCTTGGCGTACCGGCCCTCCGGGACCTTCCGTACGACGACCTCGACCGGGCGCTGGCCCGCCTCGGCGATCCGGTGGCGCGCCGCCGCGTCCGGCACGTCGTCACCGAGAACGAGCGGGTGCTGCGGATCGAGGGGTTGCTGCGCGCCGGGCGGCTGCGCGAGACGGGCCCGCTGCTGACCGAGGGGCACGTCTCGCTGCGCGACGACTACGAGGTCTCCTGCCCGGAACTCGACCTGGCGGTGGCCGCGGCCGACGCGGCGGGGGCCTACGGGGCCCGGATGACCGGCGGCGGCTTCGGCGGCTGCGCCCTGGCCCTGATCGACGCGGCCGCCGAACCCGCGGTGACCCGGGCCGTGACGGACGCCTTCCGCCGGGCGGGCCACCGCCCGCCCCGCGTCACGGCAGCGGCCCCCTCGGCGGGAGCAGCCCGCCTGCGCTGACGGCGGCCGCCGGCCGACCGAGGGGGCCGGCCGGCCTCTTCTAGACTGGTTCGACGGCCGATCAGGCATCGCACGAGTGCGGAAGGCACGCAACGCATGCGCTATCTCCCCCTGGGCAGTTCGGGTCTTCAGGTCTCCGCCGTCGGGCTCGGCTGCAACAACTTCGGCGGCCGCCTCGACGCCCAGGCCACCCGGGCCGTCGTCGACGCCGCACTCGACGCGGGCATCACCCTGCTCGACACGGCCGACATCTACGGCGGCCTCGGCGGCTCCGAGACCCACCTCGGTCAGGCCCTCAAGGGCCGCCGGGACCAGGTGGTCCTCGCCACCAAGTTCGGGTACGCGGGCATGGACATGAAGTACGGGCTCGCCGCCGGGGCGCGCGGCGGCCGGGCATACATCCGCCGGGCCCTGGAGGAGTCCCTGCGCCGCCTGCGCACCGACCACATCGACCTCTACCAGCTGCACAGCCCCGACCCGGCCACTCCGATCGCGGAGACCCTCGCCGCGCTCAGCGAGCTCGTCGCCGAGGGCAAGGTGCGCTACATCGGCCACTCCAACCTCACCGGTTGGCAGCTCGCCGAGGCCGCCCACGCCGCCCGGGAGACCGGTTCGGTGCCCTTCGTCTCCGCGCAGAACGAATGGTCGCTGCTGGAGCGTTCGGCCGAGCGCGAGCTCGTCCCGGCGGCCCGGCACTACGGCGTCGGGGTGCTGCCCTACTTCCCCCTCGCCAACGGCCTGCTCACCGGCAAGATCCGCCGCGGCGCGCCCGTCCCGGCCGGTTCCCGCCTCGACGGCCGCGACGCCTACCTCACCGACGAACGGCTCGACGTGGTGGAAGGGCTGGCGGCGCTGGCCGAGAAGCACGACCGCACGGTCCTGGAGCTGGCGATCGGCTGGCTCGCGGCCCAGCCCGGCTGCGCCTCCGTCATCGCCGGCGCCACCTCCCCCGAACAGGTGCGCGCCAACGCGGCCGTCGCCGACCGTCCGCTGGACGCCGGGCTGCTCGCCGAGATCGACGCCGTGGCACCGGGCGTCCCGTCCTGAGGGCCGCCGTCCCGGCCTGACGGCCGCCTTCCCGTCCTCAGGGCCGCCGTCCGGCTGCCGCGCCCGCCCCGGGCCGTGTCCGGGGCCGGTCCCGCCCCGGCCTGCCGCCCGATCCATTCCGGCAGCCGCGTGCCGCTGTGTGTCGCCGTCTGCCGTCGCGCTCGACCCGCGGGGGTTCGCCGCTCAGGAGGTGATGTCCTTGCGGGCGAACCCCCGGAAGGCGAGGGCGAACAGCACCAGCGCGTACGACACCGACACCGCCGTGCCCTTGATCATCCCGCCCCATTCCAGCTGCGGCTGCAAGGCGTCCGCCCAGGCGAACTGCCAGTGCGCCGGCAGGAACTCGCGCCAGGAGCCGAGCGCCGTGACCGCGTCGAGCACGTTCCCGACGATCGTCAGCCCGACCGCGCCGCCCACCGCGCCGAGCGGCGCGTCCGTCCGCGTGGACAGCCAGAACGCCAGCCCCGCGGTGACCAGTTGCGACACGAAGACGAAGGCGACCGCCAGCGCGAGCCGCGGCACGGTGTCCCCGGCGGCCAGCGCCCCGCCCGTCGGGATCTTCAGCGGCCCCCACCCGTAGGCGGCCGTCCCCGCCGCCAGCGCCACCACCGGCAGCAGCACCATCGCCGCCAGGCTGAATCCGAGCGCTACCACGAGCTTGCTCCACAGCAGGCGCGACCGGGGGACCGGTGAGGCCAGCAGGTAGCGCAGTGAGGACCAGCTCGCCTCCGAGGCCACCGTGTCCCCGCAGAACAGCGCCACCGGCACCACCAGCAGGAAGCCCGCCGAGACGAACAGGCAGGTCGCCGCGAAGTTCGCCCCGGACGCCGTCGCCGTGTCGATCAGCGTGACCCGGCCGCCGCCCCCGTCCGGGCCGTCCGGTCCGCCGCCCACCGCGAAGGCGACGAGCATGACGAACGGCAGCGCGGCCAGCACCCCGAACATCACCAACGTCCGCCGCCTGCGCCACTGGCGCAGCGCCTCGACGCGCAGCGGCAGCGTCCGCCCGGCCCGGTAGCCCGGGGCCACCTCCTGTACGGCGCTCACGCCGAACCTCCGATCAGGGTGAGGAACGCGTCCTCCAGTCGCCGGTGCGGGCCCACTCCACTGACCGGCACCTCCAGCCGTACGAGTTCGGCGATGAGCCCGGCGGCCGTCGCGCCGTCGAGCCGTACCAGCAGCCCGTCGTCGGCGGCCACCACGGAGCCCACTCCCTCCAGCGCCGCCACCTTCTCGACGGCCGTGCCGTCCACCGGTCCCGCCAGCGACACCAGCAGGGTGTGCCCGCCGCCGGTGATCTCCGAGACCTCTCCCGCCTGCACCAGCCGGCCGCGGTCCATGACCACCAGGTGCGTGCAGGACTGCTCCACCTCGGACAGCAGGTGGCTGGAGACGATGACGGTCCGCCCGGCCGCCGCATAGCGGATCATCACGTCCCGCATCTCGCGGATCTGCGGCGGGTCCAGCCCGTTCGTCGGCTCGTCGAGGATCAGCAGGTCGGGCAGCCCGAGCATGGCCTGGGCGATCGCCAGCCGCTGCCGCATGCCCTGTGAGTACGTGCGCACCGCGCGCTCCAGCGCGTCGCCGAGCCCGGCGATCTCCAGGGCTTCGGCCAGGTGCGCGTCCTCGGCGGGGCGGCCGGTCGCCCGCCAGTACAGCTCCAGGTTCGCGCGGCCGGTCAGGTGGGGCAGGAAGCCCGCTCCCTCCACGAACGCCCCGACCCGGGAGAGCACCGGCGCACCGGCCCGCACCGCGTGGCCGAACACCCGGATCTCCCCGGCGTCCGGCGAGATCAGCCCCATCAGCATGCGCAAGGTGGTGGTCTTGCCGGCGCCGTTGGGCCCGAGCAGCCCCAGCACCTGCCCCTTCTCCACGCGGAACGACAGGTCGCGCACCGCGTAGCGGTCCTCGGCCTTCGCATACCGCTTGGTCAGCCCGGTGATCTCCAGCGGTACGTCGGCCGACGCGGGGTCGGGCTGCGCACCCCGGCCCCCCGCGCCCGCCCGGCCTTTCCGGCGGATCCCCAGCAGCGCCGCGGCCAGTGCCGCCGCGCCGAGGGGCAGCCCCCAGGTCCAGGCGGGGAGTGCGGCCGTGGCGGTCCGCACGTCGGGGGCGACGGGCACGGCCAGCGGGCCCTGCGCCGAGACCGTGTAGGTGGCCGGGGCGGCCGGTGAGGCGTAGCCGAGGTCCGTCGCGGCGACCACCAGCCGCAGCCGGTGCCCGGCCTCGACGGCGTGGTCGATCGCCGGGAGCCGCACCTCGACGGTGGCGCCCCGCTGCGCGTCCTCCACGCGGAAGGGAGCGACCAGTTGGCTCGGCAGCACCTGCTGGCGGCCGTCCGGGCCCACGTCGTACACCTTGCCGAAGAGCACGGCCGAGCCGTCCGCGGCCGTCGACCTCACCGTGAGGGTGACGGCCGGGGCCCCGGTGATCCGTACCTCCTCGGCCAGGGGCTGCGACTCGAACCGGGCGTGCTGCCCGGGGAAGTCCAGGGCGAGCCCGGCGCCGAAGGAGGCGAGCTGCCCGCCGATGCCCGGGAGGGAGGACAGCGCGGGAGGTGCGCCGCCGGCCGGGTTGGCGAAGCTCTGCTCGCCCGCGGTCAGGTCGAACTCCCGCGCATCCGACGCCAGACCCGGGTACCGCTCACCGCTCGCGCCGCGCAGCTGCACCTGCCCGTCGGTCGAGTCGATGCCGCCGGAGCGCGAGACGCGGAAGACCGGCCCGGTGCCGGCGCCCTCGTCGTCCTTGAGGTGGCGGTCGAACCAGGCCGCCGTCCGGGCCTCGGTCCGGTCGGCTTCGCGAGCACCGCCGTCGTGCCCGCCCGACGCCCAGTCCACGGCGACGGGCGCGCCGTTCGCCGCGATGGCCTTGGCCATGGCATCGGCCTGGTCCAGCGGGAAGAGGGAGTCGTCCTGGCCCTGGACGACCAGGGTCGGCACCTTGATCCGGGCGCCGACGGCCGAGGGGCTGCGCTGCTCCAGCAGGGCCCGTGCCTCCGCATCGGGCTTCCCGGCCACCGCGACCCGCTCGTACATCGCGCATAGCTCGGGCTGGAACCGCCCACAGCCGGGCGCGGCGGGCGGACCGGCCGTCTGCGCGCCGCGCGGAGCGGGCTGCAGGCCGCCCGCGGAGCCGGTGGTGAAGAACATCCCGGCCCAGAGCTTTTTGAAGACCCCGTTCGGGAAGAGCGAATCGGCCAGGTTCCAGTAGGTGATCTGCGGGGCGATGGCGTCCACCCGCCGGTCGTAGCCGGCGGCGAGCAGCGCGACCGCCCCGCCGTAGGAGGCCCCGGCCATCCCGACGCGCGGGTCGCCCTCCGCGTCGAGCCGCACCTCGGGCCGGGTGGCGAGCCAGTCGATGAGCCGGGACACGTCCTTGACCTCGTACTCGGGGTCGTTCAGCCCGATGCTGCCGCCGGAGCGGCCGAAGCCGCGCGCCGACCAGGTGAGGACGGCGTACCCGTTCCGGGCCAGCCGTTCCGCCTGGGCGCGCACGTCGTCCTTGCTGCCGCCGAAACCGTGGCCCAGGAGCACGGCGGGACGCTTCCTCGCCACACCGGCGTCGGAGCCGCCGCCCGCGGTGAAGTACGAGGTGTCGATCGCGGCGCCGGGCATGTCCACCACGCGGTCCTCGCGGTGCACGCCCGGGGCGTCCCCGGCCGCGGCCGACACGAGCGAGGACCCGGCGCCCGCGACGACGGCGAGCGCGGCGGCGCCGGCGAGCAGGCGGGCCCGGCGGCGCCTGGGCAGTCGGAGCTTCATAGGGGAACCCTAGACGCCCGCCGCCCGGTGCCCGAGCGTCCCCGGGGGGATGTCCCCACCTCCCGCAGGAGTACGCCGGGCGCCCCGTGTACCGCGCCCGCGGTACACGGGCGGACCGATCCCGGCCGGATCCCGACCTGCGGGGTGTGCCTCCGGGCGGGAGGATGACCGCATGCTGCTGGCCGACGTCGCACGCGTGTCCCGGGAGGTCGCCGAGACCTCCGCCCGGTCCCGGAAGTCCGCCCTGCTCGCGGAATTGTTCGCCGCCGCGCCCCCGGAGGAGGCCGCGCTGGTGATCTCGTACCTCGCCGGGCGCCTCCCGCAGGGACGGCCGGGCATCGGCTGGCGCGCCCTCGGGCAGGACGTGCCGCCCGCGCGGGAGCCCTCGCTGACCGTGCGGGCCGTGGACGCGGCCGTCACCGAGCTGGCCGCCGTCGCGGGCGCCGGTTCCCAAGCGGGGCGCCGCCGGATCCTCGACGGGCTGCTGGGCGCGGCCACCGAGCCCGAGCAGCGGTTCCTGCGCAGCCTGCTGTCGGGGGAGGTGCGCCAGGGAGCGCTCGACGCGGTGGCACTGGAGGGCGTGGCCGCCGCCGCCGCGGTCCCGGCCGCCGACCTGCGCCGGGCGGTGATGCTGGACGGCTCGCTGCCGCGGGTCGCGGCGGCCGTGCTGGCCGGCGGCGCGGCGGCGCTCGCCGGTTTCACCCTGCGGGTCGGACAGCCCGTACAGCCCATGCTGGCGGGCACCGCGAAGTCCGTCGGCGAGGCGGTGGCCGCCCTCGGGCCCTGCGCGGTGGAGGAGAAGCTCGACGGGATCCGGGTCCAGGTCCACCGGGAGGGGGACGAGGTGCGGATCTACACGCGCTCCCTGGACGAGATCACCGGCCGGCTGCCCGAGGTGGCCGAGCTGGCCCGGTCCCTGCCGGGGGAGCGGTTCATCCTCGACGGAGAGGTCATCGGCCGAGCCGCGGACGGCCGCCCGGTCCCCTTCCAGGAGATCGCGAGCCGGGTCGGTTCCCGCATCGACGTGGAGGCGGCCCGGCGCACCCTCGCCGTCGACCCCTACTTCTTCGACGTGCTGGTGGCCGGGGCGGAGGTCCTGCTCGACCGCCCGGTCCGCGAGCGGTACGAGGCCCTCGCCGCCCTGGTGCCCGAGAACGCACGGGTACGGCGCCTGGCGGTCGAGGACCCGACGGCGCAGGGCGGGCAGGCGCAGGAGTTCTGGGCCGAGACCCTGCGACGCGGCCACGAGGGAGTGGTGGTCAAGTCCCTCGACTCCGCCTACGCGGCAGGCCGGCGCGGCAAGAACTGGCTCAAGGTGAAACCGGTGCACACCCTCGATCTGGTCGTCCTCGCCGCCGAATGGGGCCACGGGCGGCGCACCGGGCTGCTGTCGAACCTGCATCTGGGCGCGCGGGCCGCCGACGGCACCTTCGCCATGCTCGGCAAGACCTTCAAGGGCCTCACCGACGAGATGCTGCGCTGGCAGACCGCCGCCCTCGGCGCCCTCGCCATCTCGGACGACGGCTTCACCGTCCGGGTGCGGCCGGAACTCGTCGTGGAGATCGCCTACGACGGCCTGCAGCGCTCCTCCCGCTATCCGGCCGGCGTCGCGCTCCGCTTCGCGCGGGTGCTGCGCCACCGCCCGGACAAGACCGCGGAGCAGGCCGACACGGTCGAGACCGTCCTGGCGACGGGAAGCGCGGGGTGACCGGCGACCGCGGGGCACGGCGCTCCCCGCCAGGGTTTTGCCTCAGAGGCAAAGTGGATTGCCACCCAGGCAAGACTCTGGCTCAATCGAGGCATGAACCCCGGTCCGACCTCCGAGGACACGCGCGACGAGCTGCCCGCGGTCGCCCCGCAACTGCGTGACCTGCGCCGGCGCGCCGGCCTCACGCTGGAAGCCGCCGCCGCGCGGGCCGGGCTCTCGCCCGCCCACCTGTCCCGCCTGGAAACCGGCCGCCGCCAGCCCTCACTGCCGCTGCTGCTCGCACTCGCCCGGACCTACGGTACGACGGTCTCGGAGCTGCTCGGCGAGACACCGGCCGTCGCCGACCCCATCGTACGGGCCGGCGGTCCGGGCGCCCGCGAGGCCGACGGATGGACCTACTGGCAGGCGGGCGGCTCCGGGCGGGGGATGCAGGCCCTGCGCGTGCACGTCCCGCGCGGCCCGGGCCCGGGCGAGCTGGTCCGCGTCCACCCGGGCGAGGAATGGCTGTACGTCCTGGGCGGCCGGCTGCGGCTGCACCTGGGGGAGGCCGAGTACCTCCTGGACCCGGGCGACAGCGCGCACTTCGACTCCTCCACCCCGCACCGCATCGCGGGCGCCGACCCCGGCGGCGCCGACCTGCTGTTCGTCCACACCCTGCTGCAGAGCAGCCTCGCCGGGCTGTGCCTGGGCGCAGCCGCCACCGCGCACCACCGATAGCCGAGGAGCCACCCATGGATCAGGTACCCGAGCCCGTCCCCACCGTGCGGGCGCGCATCGAGCGGAAGTTCCCGCGCGGTCTCGTCATCCGGCTGGTCGCCTACTTGTTCGTGGGCCACCTCTTCGCCTTCTTCGTCTACCTCCTCTTCGTCCTGGGCGCCCAGAACCAGTGACAGCGCCGGCCGCGGCGCCCCCGGCCGCACGACCGGCGCCGCACGGCTATGGAAACGTGCAGGTCCTGTGGCTACCCTCCGCGCATGATTCCCACGGTTGTCTGGGGTACCGGCAACGTCGGCCGTCTGGCCATCCGCGCCGTCGAGGCCCATCCCGCGCTGAACCTCTCCGCAGTCATCGTCCACGATCCGGCCAAGGTCGGCCGCGACGCGGGTGAACTCGGCGGGCTCGACCACCGGTTGGGGGTCGAGGCCACCGACGACATCGAAGCCGTACTGGCGGCCCGCCCCGCGGCCGTGGTCTACGCCGCGTCCGGCGACGTCCGCCCCGACGACGCCCTCGCCGACATCACCCGGGCGATCCGCTGCGGCGCGGTCGTCGTCAGCCCCGCGCTGTACCCGCTCTACGACCACCGCAGCGCACCGCCCGAGTTCCGCGATCCGGTGCTGGCCGCGATAGCGGAGGGCGGCGGCGCGTTCTTCGCCTCCGGCGTCGACCCCGGCTGGGGCAACGACGTCCTCCCGCTCCTGCTCAGCGGCCTCGGCACGACGATCGACGCCATCCGCTGCCAGGAGATCTTCGACTACTCCACCTACGACCAGCCGGACTCCGTCCGCCACCTCGTCGGCATGGGACAGCCCATGGACTACCAACCGATGATGCTCCTGCCCTCCGTCCCCTCCATGGTGTGGGGCGGTCAGATACGCATGATGGCCCGGGCCCTCGGCGTGGAACTGGACGAGATCCGCGAGACGGTGGACCGGCGGGCCCTCGACACCACCGTCACCACCCGCACCATGGGCGCGTTCGAGGCCGGCACCCAGGGCGCCGTCCGCTTCGAGGTCCAGGGCATCGTCGAAGGCGAGGCCCGCATCGTCATCGAGCACGTCACCCGCATCCACGCCTCGTGCGCCCCGGACTGGCCCACCCCGCCCGACGGCGGCGACGGCGCGCACCGCGTCGTCATCGAGGGCCGCCCGCGCATCGAGGTGACCGTCGAGGCCACCGACGAGGGCGAGAACCGCTCGGCGGGCGGCAACGCCACCGCCGTCGGGCGCCTGGTGGGCGCCATCGACTGGCTCACCGGGGCCGGGCCCGGGCTCTACGACGCCCTGGACGTCCCGCTGCGCCCCGCCATCGGCAAACTCGGAAGGAAGCAGTCATGAGGATCGACATCCCCGAAGGCCAGCACCCGATCGAGTACGTGTGGGGCGACCTGGTCCCCGGCATCGGCATGGCCGCCGCCAACTTCTCGCTGTCCGTGTACGCCCACACCACGCTGGGGCTGCGCGAGTTCGAGGCCGCCCGGCTGCGGGTCGCGCAGATCAACGGCTGCGTCTTCTGCCTGGACTGGCGCACCGAACTGAAGGGGGAGAAGGTCGAGGAGGAGTTCTCCGACGCCGTCACCGAGTGGCGGACCACGGACCGCTTCGACGAGCGCACCCGGATGGCGGCGGAGTACGCCGAGCGGTTCACCCTGGACCACCACGGACTCGACGACGGATTCTGGGAGCGGATGAACGCGCACTACACCCAGCTGGAGATCGTGGAGCTGACGATGAGCATCGGGTCCTGGCTGGTCTTCGGCCGGCTCAACCACGTGCTCGGCCTCGACAGCGTCTGCATGCTGCCGGGCCACTGACACGGGTCCGGGGCCGCTCGGTTCGTCCGGTCGGCCCCGGTTGTCGTGTGCGGCGGCCGGGCTGGGCCCTAGAGGTCGGTGGCGATGATCTTCTCGATGTTCCGTTCGGCCAGGGCCGTGATGGTGACGAACGGGTTGACGCTGGTGTTGCCGGGGATCAGCGCGCCGTCGATCACGTACAGGCCGGTGTAGCCGTGCAGCCGGCCGTAGTTGTCGGTGGCCTTGTCCAGCACGGCGCCGCCGAGCGGGTGGTAGGTGAGGTGGTCGCCCCAGACCTTGTGCGTGCCGAACAGGTCGGTCCGATAGATCGTCCCCTCCTTCGAGTTGATCTTGTCGAAGATGGTCTTGGCCATGTCGATGGACGGCTGCTTCCAGGCCGTCTGCCAGTTGAGTTCGACCTTGCCCGCCGCCGCGTTCCAGGAGAACTGGGCGCGGTGGGGGTTCTTGGTGATGGAGAGGTAGAACGAGGCGTACGTCTCGATCCCCGTCGGGAGCGGGGCGACCTCGGCGAACGCGCCGCCCGCGTTCCAGTTGTCGATCCCGCCGCAGGGGATGGATGCCTGCACCTTGCCGGTCGCGTCCCACATGTGGTTGGCCCGGCCGCACATGACGTTGCCGTTGTCGCCCCAGCCCTTGCCGATCTCGCCGTTCAGGTTCGGCAGGACGCCGGTGGCCTTCAGCTTGACGAGGAGCTTGCTGGTGCCGACGCTGCCGGCCGCGAAGAACACCCGGTCGGAGGTGACGGTCTTGGTGGCGGTGACGGTGCCGTCGGTGTTCAGCTGGTCGATGGTGACGGTGTAGCCGCCGCCGGAGCCGGGGGCGACCGAGGTGACCTGGTGCAGCGGGGAGATGGAGACCCGGCCGGTGGCCCGGGCGGCCGCGATGTAGGTCTGCTGGAGCGACTTCTTGCCGTGGTTGTTGCCGTAGAGGATCTCGCCGTCCACCGCGGACTTGGGGACGGTGCCGGCCGCCTCCTTCTTCATGTAGTCCCAGTCGTACACGTCGGGGACGAAGACGAAGGGGAATCCGGAGCGCTGGGCGTGCTTGCGGCCGACGCGGGCGTACTGGTAGCAGGCGACGGTGTCGAACCACGCCGGGTCGATGAGGCCGACGCCCAGGTTCGCGTTGGCGCGCGGGTAGTAGGTGGCGTACATCTCGTCGGCGTTGACCGAGGGCAGCACGGAACTGAAGTTCTCCCGCTTGGGCGTGACGGCCATGCCGCCGTTGACCAGCGATCCGCCGCCGACTCCGCGGCCCTGGTAGACGATGATGCCGCCCATCTCCTCGGCGTCGAGGATGCCCGTGTACCTGGGGACGTTCTTGTCGATGGGGAACCCGAGGAAGTTGCTGAGCGGCGCCTTGGTCCGGGTGCGCAGCCAGTAGGAGCGGTAGTCGGGGTTGGTGGTGTGGGCGAAGATCTTGCCGTCGGTGCCCGGGGTGTCCCAGGCCATGCCCATCTCCACCATGTGGACGTTCACGCCCGCCTGGGCCAGGCGCAGGGCGGCGACGGATCCGCCGTAGCCGGTGCCGATGACCAGGACCGGGACGCGGGCTCCGTCGTCGAGGCCGGCGGCGGTGGGGACCGTCTGCGCGGCCTGCGCGGAAGTGACCTGTGCGGAGAGGGCCACGGCCCCCAGAATAGAACCCGTTCTCGCAAGGAACCCGCGACGGGAGAATCCGTTGGAACCGTTACCGGGCACGCCATTGTCGGGCATGTGACGTTCCTCACTCTCGGCTGAATGGGAACGAGTTCTACTGCCAGGTGCGTGTGAAGTCACTAGATACCTCGGGGTAACATTCCGGCCACCGCAGCCCGGCGCAGATCACGCAGCTGCCGCCGCCCCGCATCGGCCGTCGGGCTCCGGCACGTGCCGTCACGCGTCCCGGGGGCCCGACTCCGCCCTGCGCGGGGACTCGAGCGGTGGGGCGTCCACCGCGCACTGGATGCGGCACTGCGGGTGCGCCGCACCGGCCGCGGGGGCCCGTACGGTCGTCCAGGCCACCGCTGCCCCGGCCGCCAGCAACCCGGCGCACCACGCCATGGCGCGGCCGAAAGCCGCGTCGAACTGGTCCGCCGAGCGGTAGGCCTCGGGACCCATTCCGGCCAGCAGCGGGAGCGCGGCCACCGCCAGCAGGCCGGCCACCCGCGCCGCGGCGTTGTTGATGCCGCTCGCCAGCCCCGCCCGGCCCGGGTCCACCGCGGCCAGCACCGTCGCCGTCAGCGGGGCCACCAGGGTCACCATGCCCGCGCCCATCACCAGCATCGCGGGCAGCACGTCGGCCGCGTACGAGGCGCCCGGACCCACCCGCAGCATCAGCAGCGTCCCGGCCGCGCACAGCAGGGGGCCCACGGTGAGGGGGATGCGGGGCCCGATCCGCTCCCCGACCTCCCCGGACCGGGCGGACAGCAGCAGCATCAGCGCGGTCGTGGGCAGCAGGGCGGCGCCCGCCGCCAGCGCGGAGTACCCCGACACCACCTGGAGCTGGAGCACGACGAAGAAGAAGAACCCGCTGAACGCCGCGTACACGCACAGCGTGACCAGGTTGACGGCCGTGAACTGGCGCGAGGCGAAGATCTCCGGCGGCACCATCGGATCGGCCCGCCGCCGCTCCACGGACACGAACGCCCCGGCCAGCAGGACGCCGCCCACCGCCGCGGCGATCACCGGCGCGCCGGCGGTCCGCGCCTCGATCAGCGCGTAGGTGAGCAGCGCGAGGGAAGCCGCACCGAGCAGCGCGCCGACCACGTCGAACCGCCCGTGCGCCTGCGGATCGCGCGACTCCGGTACGTGCCGCAGCGCCACCGGGACACACAGCGCGGCCAGCGGCACGTTCAGCAGGAACACCCAGCGCCACCCGGGCCCGTCCACCAGCCAGCCGCCGACGAACGGCCCGACGGCCGCCCCCACCCCGCCCAGCCCCGACCAGAGCCCGACGGCCCGGCCGCGGTCCGCCGCCCGGATCGAGCCCTGGATCAGGGCGAGCGAGCCGGGTGTCAGCAGGGCTCCTCCGACGCCCTGCAGGGCCCGGGCGGCCACCAGCACCCCGGCGTTCGGCGCAAGGCCGCACAGCAGCGAGCCCACCGCGAACCACACCACTCCGAGCACGAAGACCCGCCGGCGTCCGAAGCGGTCACCGAGCGCCCCGCCGACCAGGATCAGCCCGGCCAGGGTCAGCAGATAGGCGTTGACCGTCCACTGCAGGACGGCGAGGTCGGCGTCGAGATCCTGTCCGATGCGGGGCAGCGCGACGTTGACCACCGTCGAGTCGAGCAGGGCCATGCTCGACCCGAGCACCGTGGTGAACAGGATCCAGCGGCCCCGCGCGGACGCGAGCGGGACACCGGGCACGGCCGGCGTGGCGGGTGTGGTCATGGGTCAAGGCTGGCCCCGCCGGAGGCCGGGGGCCAGCGGACGCGCGGTGCGGGGCGCCGCTTCCCCGCCGGGCATCCGGCGGCAAAGCGGCTCAATAGGCCCTCTTGTAATGAACATGTCGCCGTTTCACCATGACCCGCGCACATCAGGCACATCACGCACCCTCTGCCCGCACAACCTGCACACGGCGTACGAGGAGACGACACGTGGTCCCACGCAACAGGCGTTCCTTACGAGCGGCGCTCGCCGCCCTCACCTCGATCCTGCTCCTCCCCCTCGGCGCGGGCGTCGCCGCGGCGGCGCCGGACCCGGGCCCCGCCCCCGGCGCGGCCGAACGGAAGATCGAACCCGAGCTCCGCGCCCAGCTCGACGGCTCCGACAAGGCCGTCTTCTGGGTCTACCTCGACAGTGCCGCCGACCTCACCGCCGCGAGCCGGCAACCGACCCGCGCGGCCAAGGCCGAGACCGTGCTGCGGACCAAGAAGGACCACGCCGCACGCAGCCAGGCCGGGGTGGTCAAGGCCGTCGAGGGCGCCAAGGCCGAGTACACCTCGTACTGGATCGTGAACGCCGTCCGCGTCGTCGGCGGCGCCAAGCTCGCCGGAGCGCTCGCCCAGCGGCCCGAGGTCTCCAGGATCGACGCCGACGACGAGGTCGAGCTGCCGAAGGCCGCCGCGGGTACCCGCGAGCGGACCGTCGCCGACGCGGTCGAGTGGAACATCGACCGGGTCAAGGCCCCGCAGGTGTGGGAGCAGGCCGGAGTGCGCGGCGAAGGCATCGTCGTCGCCAACATCGACAGCGGGGTGGACCACACCCACCCCGCCGTGAACGGCAGCTACCGGGGCAAGAACGCGGACGGCACCTACACCCACGCCTACAACTGGTTCGACCCCGCGGGGATCTGCGCCGGGGCCGCACCCTGCGACAACAACGACCACGGCACCCACACGATGGGCACGATGGTCGGCGACGACGGCGGAACCAACAAGATCGGTGTCGCCCCGGGCGCCCGGTGGATCGCCGCCAAGGGCTGCGAGTCCGGCTCCTGCTCCGAGGCATCCCTGCTCGCCTCCGGCCAGTGGATCGTCGCCCCGACCGACGCGAACGGCCAGAACCCGCGGCCCGACCTCGCCCCGCACGTCGTCAACAACTCCTGGGGCGGTCCGGGCGGCGACACCTGGTACCAGGAGATCGTCGACACCTGGCGGGCCGCCGGCATCTTCCCGGCCTTCTCGGGCGGCAACTCCGGACCGGGCTGCAACACCAGCGGCTCACCCGGCGACTACGGCAGCTCCTACAGCTCCGGCGCCTTCGACGTCAACGGCGCGATCGCCTCGTTCTCCTCGCGCGGAGCCGGCCCGGCCGGCCTGATCAAGCCGAACATCGCCGCTCCGGGCGTGAACGTGCGCTCCTCCGTCCCCGGCGGCGGCTACGAGGCCTTCTCCGGCACCTCCATGGCCTCACCGCACACCGCGGCCACCGTCGCCCTGCTCTGGTCCGCGGCGCCCGCCCTCGAAGGCGACGTCGCACAGACCGAGGCGCTGCTCGACGGCACCGCCCAGGACACCGACAGCGCCCAGTGCGGCGGCAGCGCCGCCGACAACAACGTCTTCGGCGAGGGCAGGCTCGACGCGCTCGCCGCCCTGAACGCCGCCCCGCGCGGCGCGATCGGCGCGCTCGCCGGCACCGTCCGCTCCGGGGGCGCGCCGGTCGCGGGCGCCACGGTCACCGCCGACGGACCGATCGACCGCACGACGACCACCGCGGCCGACGGCACCTACCGCTTCGCCACCCTCTCGGTGGGCGAATACGCCCTGAGCGCCGCGAAGTTCGGATACGGCCCGCAGAGCGCCACCGCCACGGTCACCGAGAACGCCACGGCCACGGGAGACTTCACCCTCGTCCAGGCCGCCTCCGGCACGCTCACCGGCACCGTGACCGCCGCTGCGGGACCGGCCGCGGGGGCCTCCGTCAGCATCGCGGACACCCCGGTGACCGCGACCACCGACGCGCAGGGCCGTTTCGAGGTCACCCTGCCCCACGGCACCTACGAGGTACGCGCCACCCACCCGTCCCGCTGCGTCACCGGCGGCTCCGCCCGGGTCACCGTCGCCGGCGACGCCGCGGTCACGGTGAACCTGCCCGAGCGGACCGACGGCTACGGCTACGCCTGCACCGCCGCGAACGACCGCCCGTACCCCGCGGGCGGCAACCGGCTCGCCTTGACCGGCGACAACACCACCGAGCGCGTCGACCTGCCCTTCCCGCTGCCGCTCTACGGCACGACGTACGGGCAGGCATGGATCGGCACCAACGGCACGGTCAGCTTCGGCGGCAACAACACCGCCGACATCAACGGCGACCTGCCGAGCACGGCCACCCCGAACGCGGCCCTCTACCCCTTCTGGGACGACCTGGTCGTCGGCGCCGCGGGCTCCGGCTCCGGTGTCTTCACGGCCGTCACCGGCACCGCCCCGCACCGCAGCTTCGTGATCGAGTGGCGCGAGGTGTCCCACTGGTCGGCCCAGGCCGACACGTTCTCCTTCTCGGCCTCCATCGGCGAGGACGGCAGCGTCTCCTACGCCTACAAGGGCACGGGCGGAGCAGGCATCAAGGGCGGTTCCACGGCCACGGTCGGCGTCGAGAACGCCGCCGGCACCGACGCCTTCCGGTACTCCTTCAACACGCCGGTCATCACCGACGGCCTCGGCATCGCCTTCCGCACCACCCGGAGCGGTGTGGTGGCGGGCCGCGTGCTCGACGCCAACGACGGAGCCGGCGTGGCGGGAGCCACGGTGACCGTCGGAACCGGCGAGTCGGCCGTCTCGGCCACCACGGCGGCGGACGGCGGGTATGTGGTCCAGAGCCCGTCCGGCCCGCGGACCGTCACCCTCTCCGCGCCGCAGTACGAGTCCGCGCAGACGACCGCCGACGTGAAGGCGGCCGACGTCACGACCGTGACGCAGTCGCTGCGGACCGGCCGGGTGACGGTTTCGCAGCCCGCCGTGGAGGTGGTCGTCCCGGCGGACCAGCGGCGGACCCGGACCCTGGAGCTGAGCAACCCGGGCCTCGGCACGGCCTTCACGGTCACCGAGGACGCGGCCTGGCTGACGGCCGCACCGGGCGGCGGAGACCTCCCGACGGGCGCCCGCATTCCGCTCACCCTCGCGGTGGACACCGCGGGGCTGGCGCCGGGCACGGTCCTGACCGCCCAGTTGAAGATCACCTCGGCCAGTGGCCGGGCCCCGGTCCTGACCCTCCCGGTCAAGGTCGTCGTGCCGCGCTACCAGGTCGCCCTGGACGCGGGCGCGGACTCCGCGAGCACCGACGCGCTGGGCGACGGCTGGTCCCCGGACCGCAAGTACACCGCGGGCTCCTACGGCTACCAGGGCAGCAGCTCCACCCGGAGCACCAGCCGCACCATCGCCGCGACGCAGGACCAGCGGCTGTTCCGCAACGCGCGGGAGGGCATGTACGAGTACCGCTTCGACCACGTCCCGAACGGGACGTACACGGTGGAGCTGGGCTTCGCCGAGCTCTCCTCCACCCGGCCCGACAAGCGCGTGTTCGACGTCCTGGCCGAGGGGCGGCAGATCCTGCCCTCGCTGGACATCGCCCTGGAGGCGGGCACGTACACCGCCCTGACCCGGACCTACACCGTCCAGGTGACGGACGGGGTGCTCAACATCCGCTTCGTCACGCACAGCGGATTCGGCAAGCCCCTGCTCAACACGCTCCGGGTGACCGACCGGCCCGACCAGAGCTGACCGCACCACCGTGCGGGGCGGGGCGCTCCCGGGCGCCCCGCCCCTCACGCGGGAGACCGGTCGGCGAGCGGGCATTCGGGTGGGGGAGCCCGACTCCGCGACCGGCGCGCGGGGCGGGGCAGTACCGGCCCGGCTAGCGTGACCGACCATGACGCTCCTGAGCGACAGTGACAGAGGCAGTGGCAGCGACCAGGCCCCAGCCGAGGCCCTCCGGGCCCTCGTGGGCTCCGCCGACCCCGGGGCGGTCTGGGCCGTCGGCGGTCCCGACGGCGTCCACGCGGCCTCCCACGCTTGTGACGGCGCCGCCCTCGACGTCGGCGACCTCGCCGCCGTCCTCGCCCTCTGGCCCGTCCTCGGCAGCCTGGTGGAGGAGGGCGCGCTCCGGCTGCACACGCCGCTCGCCGCCTACGGCGACGAAGCCGCCGCCTGGTCCCCGGCCGGCACCACCGCCCACCACCTGCTCACCCACGCCGACGGGGCCGCCGCGCTCACCCGTCTCGCCGAGCACCTCGCGGGCGGCCCGCTCGCCGAACTCGCCGCGACCCGCGTCTGGCACCCCCTGGGCATGACCGGCACCCGCTTCGCGGACGGCACCCTCCGCGCGCCGCTCGCCGATCTCGTCCGCTTCCTGAGCCGCCTGGCGGCCCCCGCGGACACGGACGGCCCGACGGGTGTGGCCCACGCCTGGACGGCCGAGTCCCTGCGCATCCGTACCGGTGAACTGACGCCCGCCCGCGGCCTCCTGTGGCACCCGGCGCCGCAGGGCGTCTGGGGACATCCCGGCCCGGCCGTCACCGGCCCGGCCGTATGGCTCCGCCCGGCCCGGCACCGCTGGGCACTGATCCTGCCGGCCCACCCGCCCGGCGGGCACCCCGGCCTGCGCACGGCGTTCCGGGACGCGGCCTTCGCCTGCCCGTGAGGGCGTGCCCTCGGCATCGGCCGTCGCGCGGCGCTCGGAGCGCGGGGTGGGCGGGAGCGACGTACGGTGAAGCCGATGTCACCGCCGCTCACCACCCGAGGACCCCATGCCCGACGCCGTGATCTCCGCGCTCGACGCCACGGACATCGACCGGCTCGACGACCTCTGCCGTGAACTCGCCGAGGCCGCCGACGCGGTCGCCGAGGCCGCGGGCTACGCCTCCGGGCTCGCCCTCGGCGCCCGCCTGCCCGCCACCGCCCTCACCCGGGGCGGCCCGCGCCGGCGCGGCTGGCGCACGCTCCTGCGGACGCTCAGCGACCCGGCGGGCCTCGGCTGGGCGCCCCGCGGCCGGGGGGTGGCGGCCCGGGCCGGGCGGCTGGCCGGGGCACTGACGGGCCGGGAGAGCCTCGCCGTCAGCGTCGCCGTCTGCGGGCTCAAGGCCCGGATCGGGGCGGCCGAGGCCCGTCGCCCCGAACTCCTGCGGGACCCGGGCGCCGCGGCGGTACTGGGCGCGGTCGCCGACGGCCGCCAGGCCGAGGCCGCCGGCCTCTTCCGGCGGATCATGCGGGACCGGGGCGCCGAGCACGCCTTCGCACTGCTGACCCCGGCCTTCGCCGACATCCTGGCCTGGCACGCCCTGACCGACGCCAACCCCTTCAACGACCACGCGGGCTGGCAGGTCGCCACCGGCCGGGCCGTCCCCGCCGCGCCGCTCCTCGGACTGGGCGCCGCCGTGCGGGCGTTCTGCGACCGCGGGCCCGGCCTGCCCGCCGGGGACGGTCCGGGGGCGGGGGCGGACGGGGACCCGGCGCAGCCGCCCGGCCCCGCACCCCGGCGGCTGCGGGCGGTCCCGCCGCCTGGACCGGACCCCTACCGGCAACCGCACCGGCCCGCCAGCCTGCGCGGCCACGCCACGGCGCTGCGCTCGCACGCGGTGCGGCTGCGCGCGACGACGGCGGCGCCCGTCTGGCGGGCCCCGCGGCGCGACGCCCTGCGCGCGGAGGTCGCCGCCCTCGCGGGCCGCTGCGCCACCGCCGCGGACGGCTTCACGCTGGCGGCGGCCCAGCTCGGCGAGGAACGCCTGCCGAACTAGGCCCTGTCGTCACAGTGGCGCCGGTCAGGCGAGCCTGTGACGACAGGACCTAGAGCCGGCGCAGCGCGGCCAGCGCCCGTCCGGTGATCTCTTCGGGGGAACCGGACACCTCGACGGCGAGGCCGAGCTCGTCGTCCTGGAGGGGCTCCAGGGTGGCGAACTGCGAATCCAGCAGCACCGCGGGCATGAAGTGGCCGGTGCGGGCCGCCATCCGCCGCTCGATCAGCGCACGTTCAGCGGTGAGGTGGACGAAGACCGCCCCGGGGGCCGCGGCGCGCAGCCGGTCGCGGTAGGAGCGCTTGAGGGCCGAGGCCGCGACCACGCCCCCGCCGTGGCCGGCCCGGTCTCCCATCCAATCGCCGACGGCGTCCAGCCACGGCCACCGGTCGGCGTCGTCCAGCGGGGTCCCGGCCGCCATCTTGGCGACGTTGGCCGCGGAGTGGAACGCGTCGCCCTCGGCATAGGGAAGGCCGAGGGCCTCCGCGAGCAACCGGCCCACGGTCGTCTTGCCCGTACCGGACACGCCCATCACCACCACCACGCGCTGGGGGCTCACGTCGTACCTCGCTGTCCTCGTCGGCATCGGTCCGTGCGGGGACCACTGAAGCCCATGGGATGCCGCGTGTCCACGGGGACCGGGGGAAACGTCGCGCCATCGGTCGTCCCGCGAGGGCGGACCCCTGCCGGATAATGGCTCCGAGCAGCACAAGCACCGGAAGACGCCGGATGCCCGCGGGGGATCCGGCAGGAGAGGGAGTCCCGATGGACGCGCAGCACTTCGAGCGGATCACCGCCTTCATCGAGGCGCGGCTGACCCCGCTCTTCGATGCGGAGACGGGCAGCGAGTACGGCTTCGGGATGGACGACACCTCCCGTGCGCTGCGCGCGCTGCGCAACGCCGTGCTCGAGGCCGCCGCCGTCAAGGGCCTCATCGCGCAGCGGGAGTCGGCCGACCCGGCCACGCGGCGCGTCATCGACCAGTCGGTGGAGCACCACTGGGACGTACTGCGCGGGATCGCCCGCCAGTGGGAGGACCACGCCGCGTTCCGCCACGAGTTCAAGCACCACGCCTGGGAACTCGACCACCACGCCGTGGCCGTGGAGGGCTGACCCGGCGGCAACGGGGCGACGGCGGGCGGTCCGTCCGCCGTCGCCGTCGCCCCGCTCCCGTCCGGTTACCGCGCCGCCCCGCGCGGTGTCGTCTGCTGGACCGCCCAGCCGTTCCCGTCGGGGTCGGAGAAGTAGACGAACGAGCCCCACGGCAGGTCCTGGATCTCCGTCACCTCGACACCCCGGCCGCGCAGGTCCTCGTACGCCTCCTCGATGTCGGTGACGACGACCTGCAGGTTGTCCAGGGAACCCGGCGTCATCCGGGTCAGCCCCGTGCCGATCGCGATCGAACAGGCCGAACCCGGCGGGGTCAGCTGCACGAAGCGGACGTCCTCGCTGACGGTGTGGTCGTGGTCGGCGTGGAAGCCGATCTTCTCGTAGAAGGCTTTGGCCCGGTCGACATCGGTCACGGGCACGGCGACCAGCTCAAGTTTGATGTCCATGGCGGCATCATGCTCCAGAGGCCGTCGCCGCGCCGCCCGGTGCCACCTCGGCGGGCGTGTCCGACGCCGCGAACTGGGTGCGGTACAGCTCCTCGTACCGGCCGCCCGCCGCCAGGAGTTCGGTGTGCGTGCCGCGCTCCACGATCCGGCCGTCCTCGACCACCAGGATCAGGTCGGCCGCCTGCACGGTCGACAGCCGGTGCGCGATCACCACCGCCGTCCGGCCCGCCAGGGCCTCGCCCAACGCCTCCTGCACCGCCGCCTCCGAGGTGGAGTCCAGGTGCGCGGTGGCCTCGTCGAGGATGACCACCCGCTGCCGGGCCAGCAGCAGCCGCGCGATGGTCAGCCGTTGCCGTTCCCCGCCCGACAGGCGGTAGCCGCGCTCCCCGACCACCGTGTCCAACCCGTCGGGCAGGGAGGCGACCAGGCCGTCCAGGCGGGAGCGGCGAAGGGCCTCCCAGATCTCCTCCTCGGAGGCTTCCGGCCGCGCCAGCAGCAGGTTGGCCCGTACCGACTCGTGGAAGAGGTGCCCGTCCTGGGTGACCATGCCGAGCGTCTCGCGGATCGAGTCGGCCGTGAGGTCCCGTACATCGACCCCGCCGAGGCGGACCGCGCCCGCGTCGGCGTCGTACAGCCGGGGGAGCAGCTGGGCGATTGTCGACTTGCCGGCGCCGGACGAGCCGACCAGGGCGATCATCCGGCCGGGTTCGGCGCGGAAGGAGACCTCGTGCAGGACCTGCGTGCCGCCCCGCGTGTCGAGGCCGGCGACCTCTTCCAGGGAGGCCAGCGAGACCTTGTCGGCCGAGGGGTAGGCGAAGGAGACGCGGTCGAACTCCACGGACACCGGCCCGTCCGGCACCGTCCGGGCGTCCGGCTTCTGCGCGATGAGCGGCTCGAGGTCGAGGATCTCGAAGACGCGCTCGAAGCTCACCAGCGCGCTCATCACCTCGACGCGGGCCCCGGCGAGCGCGGTCAGCGGCGCGTAGAGCCGGGTCAGGAGCAGGGCGAGGGCCACGACGGAGCCGGCGTCCAGCGTCCCGCGCAGGGCGTAGTAACCGCCCAGCCCGTAGACCAGGGCGAGGGCCAGCGCCGAGACGAGGGTGAGGGCGGTGATGAAGGCGGACTGGGCCATCGCGGTGCGGATCCCGATGTCCCGTACGCGTGCGGCGCGGGCCGCGAACTCCGCGGACTCGTCGGCCGGCCGCCCGAACAGCTTGACCAGCGTCGCGCCCGGAGCCGAGAACCGCTCGGTCATCTGGGTCCCCATCGCCGCGTTCAGCGCCGCGGCCTCCCGTTGCATGGCCGCCATCCGCGCACCCATCCGGCGCGCGGGCAGGACGAACACCGGCAGCAGTACGAGCGCCAGCAGGGTGATCTGCCAGGAGATGCTCAGCATCACGGCGAGGGTCAGCAGCAGCGTCACCGTGTTGGCCACCACCCCGGACAGGGTGTTGCTGAACGCCCGCTGGGCGCCGATCACGTCGTTGTTGAGGCGGCTGACCAGGGCCCCGGTCCTGGTACGGGTGAAGAAGGCCACCGGCATCCGCTGCACGTGGTCGAAAACCGCGGTGCGCAGATCGAGGATCAGCCCCTCGCCCAGGGTGGCGGAGAGCCGGCGGGTCAGCAGGCCCAGGCCCGCCTCGGCCACCGCGATCAGGGCGATGAGCAGGGCGAGCCGGGTGACGGTCCCTCTGTCGCGGCCGCCGACGATGGCGTCGACGATCTGACTGGCGAGCACCGGGGTCGCCACCGCCAGGAGCGCCGTGACGATGCTGAGCAGGAGGAAGAGAGTGAGCCCGCGCCGGTGCGGGCGGGCGAACGAGGCGACCCGGCGCAGGCTCGCCCTGGAGACGGGGCGACGGTCCTGCTGGGCGTTGATCGCGCTGTGCAGCGAGGTCCAGGCGGTGACTTCCATGTCCATGGCCGGAACGCTATGACCTCAACCTAAGTCGAGGTCAAGGCAGCGGGCTTGCGCTCCGACGCGGGTCGACCGGGCCTCGAGGGGTGCGGTTCCGTCCGCGCCCCCCTGACCTCTGCCGATTACCGACCTCCCCATGGTCGGCGTGGGGGCCGTGCGATAGATTCGGCCTCCCCACGGCACTCATTTTTTCCCACCCACGCGGAGACAGGCTTCTCAATGAGCGACATCATCAACGGACTTGGCCGTACCAGCGCCTTCGGCGCCCTCGGCCTGGTGCTGCTGATCCTCGGCATCGTCCTGGTGGACGTGCTGACGCCCGGGAAGCTGCCGAAGCAGATCTGGGAGGAGCGCAACCGCAATGCCGCCCTCCTGCTGAGCTCGGCGCTCCTCGGCATCGGCGGCATCGTGTTCACCTCGATCTGGACCACCTACGACGACTTCGGCAAGGGCCTGCTGTCCACCGCGGCCTTCGGCGTGCTCGGCCTGGTCCTGATGGCGGTGGCGTTCCTGGTGCTCGACCTGGTCACCCCGGGCAAGCTCGGGGAGATCGTCGTCGACCCGGAGCCGCACCCCGCGGTCTGGGTCACCGCCTCCTGCAACCTCGCCGTCGCCGCGATCGTGGCGGCCTCGATCGCCTGACCCCGGCACGACCCAGAGCGCCGCTCCCCACCGGGGGCGGCGCTCTCGTCGTATCACCGCGCACCGGCCGCGCTCACGCCAGCCCCAGCGCGAACACCGCGAACCCCGCCGCCAGCAGCCCCGCCACGGCCCGGCGCACCGCCGGGGCGCCGCGCCCCTGCGGCGCCGGACCCTCGAACCGCTTCGCGTACCGGGCGATGACGACCAGCAGCACCGCGAACACCGGCATCCACGCGAGCCGCGCCGCGATCCAGCCCGGACTGTCCGGCGCCGTCGTCAGCCCCGCCAGCCCACCCAGGAACGAACCGGGGACGGCCGCGGCCAGCATGGCCGTCTGGTGCCAGCACAGGATCGTCATGGCGCACAGGTTGACCACGACCACCGGCGCCCACAGGGCCGGCCGGGCCAGCAGCCGCGCCAGCCGGTCCCGCAGCAGGACCGCCGCTCCCGACTGGGCCGCCGCCAGGGCCAGTACGAGAAGCGACGGCGGGTGCGAGTTGCTCCGCGCCGCACCCGGCACGCCCACCATCGACGCCGGGTAGTGGAAGAACGCCAGCAGCGCCGCGAACAGCAGCGTCCCGCCCGCCAGCAGCAGGACGCCCCCGCGCCGGCCGATCCGCCCCTCCCCCCAGCCGACACCGAGCTGGTAGGCGAACAGCCAGCCCGGCAGGATGCTGACCAGCGCCACCCATCCGGGCACCGAGTCCGCGGGCGGTCCGTAGCGCAGGAAGTCCACCACGGCGACCGAGACGAGCAGCGGAGCCGCCGCCCAGCCGCCGAACCGGTGCGCCGCCCGCACGCAGTACGGGGTCAGCGCCGTGATCACCACGTACACCCCGACGAACCACAGCGGCTGGACCACCAGCGTCGCCGCCGTCCGCAGCGTCACCTCCGGCACCCCGGCCGCGTACAGCACGGGAGCGGCCAGCGCCCACACCGCCGTGACCCCGAGTACCGGCCGTCCCAGCCGTACGATCCGCCCCTTCAGCCACGCGGCCGTCGAGCCCGGCCGGCGCCGGAAGGACAGCGCCGAGGCGTAGCCGCCGACCAGGAAGAAGATGCCCAGCATCTGGAGCACCCAACTCGCCGGGGCCAGCGCGCCGAAGGACGTCAGCGGACTGGCGTTGTGCAGGCCGCCGCCGGCGTCGAGGGTGAACCCGCCGAGCAGCCAGTGGCCCGTCGGCACGGCCAGCAGCGCCAGGGCGCGCAGCCCGTCGACCGCACGGTCCCGATCGGCCGGGGTGCGCCGCTCGATCCCGTCGGCGGTCCGCCGCACTGCGGCGAGCGACCGCCGCGCCGTCATTGTCCCTCTCCCGCGGCGATCGCGGCGAACGCCGCCAGGGAGCGGGTCCCCGGGGCGAAGTAGCCGGTGTGGCCCCGCACATCGGTGGCCGGCACCGCGCGGGCGCCGAAGGCCGCGGAGGTGGGATCGGCGCCGTGGCCGAGCCCCGCGAACGCGACGTTCGGCACGTCGGCGATCCAGTCGGAGGGTCCGCGGGCCACCCACACCCGGGCTCCGGTGCGCAGCCCGGCGGCGGTGGCGGCGCGCATGCCGGGGGAGCCGAAGGCGACGATGTCGGCGGCGTCCGTGTGCCGGGCCGCCAGCCCGCAGACCACGGAGCCGTAACTGTGGCAGAAGAGCGCTGGATCGGGCGCACCGACCGCGTCGAGGCCGGCCGTGAGACGGGCGAGGCGGACCGCCCCCGCCTCGGCCAGCCGGCCCTCGGCCGCGTCCAGGCCGACCCCGACCGGCGTGGTGTAGCCGACCCAGGCGATGACGGCCGTGGAGGCGCCCGCCGCCTCGCGCAGCGCCCGGGCCATCCCGGCCGGGCCGCTCGCCCGCCCCCGCGGGGCGTCGTGGCGGGTGGCGTCGTTGTCCGAGCCGGGCACGACCACCGAGACGTGCGCGGCGTGCTCCAGGTCCCCGAACACCTCCGCGAGCTGGCCCCGGTCGCGCGGGTCGAAGGCCAGGATCTGCCGGTCCGGCGCGCCGAGCGGGGCGTAGCGGGCCTCACCCGAGGCGGCGATCGCGAGCCGGTTGGCCTCGTACCGCAAGGGCGGGGGAACGCCGTCCAGGTTCCCCACCACCAGGGGGTGGGACCGGACGAGCCGCCGGCGCTCGGCCTCGTCCAGCCCCGCGAAGAACCGGGCCACCTCACCGGGTGCCGCGGTCGCCGGATCGGGCAGCGCCCGGCCGGACACCGCATCGGCCCGCCAGGCGGCGGTCCCGGGCGGCGGCCCGCTGACCACCCGCTGCGTGCCACCGGACGCCCAGCCCGCGGTCCCCCCGACGACGGCGACCGCCAGCGCGGCCGCGACCATCGTCCTTGCGAAGCGGCGCATGCCCCTTCTCCTCTCCTCGTGTCGAGGCAGAAGGTAGGAAGGAGGTACCGCACCGCACGTCGGACCGGAGAGCCAAGTCGGGTGTCATACCCCGGTAGGGGGTGGAGGAGAGCAGGGCCGCCGCACGGCCCCGCGCGCTCGGCGGCCCCGCGCGCGGCCGTCAGGCGGAGGCGGTGTCGCCCGGTCGCACCACGCCCGACTCGTACGCGAAGATCACGGCCTGCGCCCGGTCGCGCAGGCCGAGCTTGGCCAGCACCCGTCCGATGTGCGTCTTGACCGTCTGCTCCGCCAGCACGAGGTGGCCCGCGATCTCCTGGTTCGACAGCCCGCGCGCGATCAGTTCCAGCACCTCGGTCTCCCGGGGCGTGAGGCCGTTCAGCCGCAGTGACGGATCCTTGCGCGGCGCCGGGCGCCGCTCCACGAAGTCGGCGATCAGCCGCCGCGTCACCGAGGGGGCCAGCAGCGCCTCGCCTCCGGCCACGATCCGGACGGCCGCGATCAGGTCGGCCGGCGGCGCGTCCTTCAGCAGGAACCCCGAGGCTCCCGCGCGCAGCGCCTCGTACACGTAGTCGTCGATGTCGAAGGTCGTCAGCATCAGCACCTTCGGCAGGTGCACCACCCCGGGCGGGGGATCGAGGAGTTCCCGGGCCGCCGTCAGCCCGTCCATCTCCGGCATCCGGACGTCCATCAGCACCACGTCGGGGTGCGTGGAGCGGGAGACCGCCACCCCCTGCCGGCCGTCGGGCGCCTCGCCCACCACGTCGATGTCGGCCTGAGCCGACAGCAGCGCGGCGAATCCCGCCCGCACCATGGCCTGGTCGTCGACGATGATCACTCGGATGGTCAACTGGGTTCCTCGTCCGGGGTGTTCAGGGGCAGTCGGGCGGCGACCCGGAAGCCGCCGTCGGGCAGCGGGCCGGTGTCCAGCGTCCCGCCGGTCAACCGTACGCGCTCCCGCATCCCCACCAGCCCGTGGCCGGTGCCGGAACTCTCCAGCGCCACCACGGCGCCAGGGGCCGGGCCGTTGACCACGAGCACCAGCACCTCCTCCTGGTCGACGCCCACCGAGACCCGGGCGGCCGCCCCCGGCGCGTGCCGGACCACGTTGGCGAGCGCCTCCTGCACGATCCGGTACACCGACAGGTCCACGGCGGGCGGGGCCGCCCCGGCCGCGTCCGCGGCCAGCGACAACTCCACGGGCTGCCCGGCCCGTACGGTCGCCTCCACCAGCTGCTGGATCCGGTCGATCCCCGGCTGCGGCGCCTTCTCCGCCTCGGCCCGCTCCGTGCCGTCCCCGCGCAGCACGGTCAGCAGCCGCCGCATCTCGCCCAGCGACTCCCGGGCACTGGCGGCGATCGCCGCGAACTCCTCCCGCACCGGCTCCGCCATGCCCGGCAGCCGGTAGGGCGCGGAATCGGCCTGCACGGTGATCACCGACATGTGGTGGGCCACCACGTCGTGCAGTTCCCGTGCGATCCTCGCCCGTTCCTCGAGCAGCGTGCGCCGGGCCCGCTCCGCGTCACTGATGCTCTCCTGCTCGGCGATCCGCTGCCGCGCGTCGCCGAGCCCGCGCAGCGCGCCGGTCAGGGCCAGCACCACCCCGCCGAGTACGAACATCAGCGCTGCGGTGTTCGTCGAGCCCGTCGGCGCGAAGAAGCCCAGCACCGCCCCGACCGCGCCGGTGGCCAGCCACACCCCGACCAGGGTCCGGATGGATTCGCGCAGCCCGAGGCAGGCCATCAGCAGCAGGTAGCCGACGATGGTCATCGGCGGCCACGGCCAGGCCTGCGTCCCCGTCAGGTCCGCGTGGATCAGCAGCACCGCGCCGACCGTGTCGGAGAACAGGATCAGGGCCCAGGCGGCCAGGGGACGGGTCACGGCGAGCAGCAGCGGCACGGTCTGCGCCACGCCGAGCGCGCCCGACCAGCCGCCGCCCAGTCCGTACGCGTTGGCCAGCACGGTGATGGTCACCGGCAGCAGGGTCACCACGAAGACCCCGGCCACGACGAACGGCAGCATCCGCTGCCAGCCCCGGGGCGCCTGCGCGAACAGGGGCTCGCCCGGCCGGGCGGGCGAGCGCAGCACGACGGCCCCCCGCCCCCCGGACACCCGGTGGGCGGGGGAGGAGGGCACGGTGCGGGCGCGTTCGGGGCCACGGCCGGGCAGCCGGAAGCGGGCTCTGTCGCTCATGATCCGACCAGCCTATGCCCCACCGGACCCGGGGACGGGCCGCCCGCCGGCCTGCCGGCCCGCCGGACGGGCCCCGCCGCCCGCGGTGCGCGCGGCTCGCGACCCGAGCGGCCGGCTCCGCCCCGCCCCCCGCCGTGGCGCTCGGGAGCATCCACTCGTACCCCCGCGAGGACCCTGCTCGTTGTCCCGGCATGGAACTGCCGACCATCGCGGCGCCGGGCGTCGGGGAACGGGCCGACGCCGTGGCCGATGCCGCCTGCCACCTCTACGACACCGTCGCGCCCTGGCGGACCGGCGTGCCCGGCGGGTGGAGCCGTACCGCCGCCGAGGACGCAGCCGAGGCCATCGAGACCACCGCCCGCGCCCTCGCCCACATCGACCCCGGGGCCGAGGTGGTGCTCGCCCCCGTCCACGCCGCCCTGGCCGACCTGCGCCGCCGGCTCGGCCTCGCGCCCGCCGATCCGCTGACCGCGGCCGGCCTCCCGGCGACCCCGCGCTCGGTCGGCAACCCGCGCCGGACGCGCCGGGTGCGGGCGCTCACCCCGCCGGCGCCCCGGCAACCGCCTTCTCGTACAACTTCCTGACGTCCGCCCCGAAGTAGGAGCTGTACGAGGTGTCGGCGGTGTCCCCGCCGGTCTTCCAGCCGCCGATCACCCCGATCACGTCGCCGGTCCCGGTGCGGGAGTCGTAGCGGAGCAGGAACGGGCCGCCGCTGGTGCCGCCGGGGTAGCCGGTGCAGTCGATCCGCAGGAACGAGCCGGGGATCCCCGGGTCCCGGCTGGTGAACTTCGTCGTCCGGTTGACGCACCGCCGCGGGCGGGCCGCCGAGGCCGGATGGCCGATCAGCGTGACCCGAGGATGCGCGTAACGAGCGCCCGTGACGAGGCGGTTGCCGCCCACGACCTCCTGCACGGGGACCCCGGCGGAGTTCGGTCCCACCCGGGCGAAGGCCACGTCCAGCGAGGCCGCGCGGTCGGCGCCCCGGGACCGGTAGCGCGGGTCGATCCAGATCAGGGAGCGCCCGTCGCCGTCCCGCAGCACGGGGAACATCCCGTACGGCTGGGGGTTCGCCCGCGTGTACCGCGGTACGAACGCCACCCGCCGGGTGTCCGCGCCGAGCAGGCAGTGCGCCGCGCTGAGCACAAGATCGCGCCCGGGGGAGGCGACCACGCTCGCGGTGCAGAAGTAGGACCCGGCGCCCTTGACCACGAACATCCGGCCGACGACCGGGATGCCGTCGAAGTTCTGCCCGACGCCCGGCGTCGCGGCAGCCGGCCTGCGCACGGGCGGGATCCGCGGGTCCGGCGGCGGGCCGTCCCCCTCGGCGGACAGCGGCGCGGGCTCCGCCGAGGGCAGCGGGACGGCGGAGGCCATCCGCTCCGCGGTCCAGAAGGCCTGCGCCTCCCGGGCGGACCACCGGCCCGGCGCCGCCTGCGCGGCGCCGCCCGTGCCGGGCAGCGGCCCGGCCGGCAGCAGCAGGGCGGCGACCGCCGCCGCCATCGTCAAGGTACGTCGCATGCGGTCTCCTAGAGCGCCTGGGGGAAGCGGAACAACCGGTCGGGGTCGTAGGCGCGGCGGACGCCCTGCAGCCGGGGGAGGTTCGGCCCGTAGTAGGCCTCGCGCCAGCCGTCGAGCCGCGGATCGGCGTAGTTCTGGTAGGCCCGGCCGCTCGCCCAGGGGCGCAGGTCCTGCCAGAGGCCGTCGAGCCACGCCTGGTGCCGGGCCACGTCGGCGGCCGGGGCGGACCGCGGCCAGGAGGCGAGGTACTGGCCGAGGAAGGCGCTGTCGCGGTGGACGAAGGCGGTGTCGAAGGCCCCGGTCCGGTTCAACGCGCCGCCGCACACCCCGTCGAACTGCACCACGCCGACGCCGCCGGGCGGGACCGCGGTCCCGTGGCACCGCAGCGCGGCCAGTACCGCGCCCACCGCGGCGTCCGGCAGACCGGCGCCCGACCAGAAGTCGGAGCGCGCCGCGTAGGAGTCCCGGCCCAGCAGGCCCCCCGGGTCCCGGCCGGGCAGCGTCCCCGGCAGCCGGCACTGCGCCGCGCTCCGCTCCAGGCACCCCGACAGGGTCCGCACGGTGTCCCCGTAGCTCCGTACGACGCTCCAGGCGTCCCGCTCCGGCCGGCCGACCAGGTCCACCAGGCGGGTCAGCTGCCGGTCCAGCTCGGTGCGGCCGTCCAGGGAGACCACCCGGACCGCCGGGGGCGGCACGGCGGACCCCGCCCCGACCGTGAACTCCACCTGGGACCACAGCGGATCGGGGAGTCCGGCCAGCCAGCGCTGCCAACCGTGCAGGACGGCCGCCGAGTCGGCGGCCGACCAGTGCAGTTCGGCGAAGGCGCAGTCACCCGCCGGGTGGGTGCGCAGCCGGAAGGCGGTGACCACCCCGAAGTTGCCGCCCCCACCGCCGCGCAGCGCCCAGAACAGCTCCGGGTCCCGGTCGGTGGAGACCTCGCGGACGGCCCCGTCGGGCGTGACCACCTCGGCGGAGGTGAGCCGGTCGCAGGTGGCGCCGTACGCCCGGGAGGCCAGGCCCAGGCCGCCGCCGAGGGTGAGGCCGGCGATGCCGACGGAGGGGCACAGCCCCGTCGGGACGGCGAGCCCGCGCGCGGCGAGCGCCGCGTTCACGTCCCCGAGCCTGGCCCCCGCGCCGACCCGGACGCCGTCCCCGTCGATTTCCGTCCCGGCCATGGCGCCGACGTCGACGACCAGCGCGCCCGTGCGGGTGGACCAGCCCGCATAGCCGTGCCCGCCGCCCCGGGCGACGACCGGCATGGCCGTGCGCCGGGCGAAGTCCAGGCAGGCGGCCACGTCGTCCGCGTGCGCGGGATACGCCACCGCGCGCGGGGCCACCGTGTCGTAGCGGGGCTGGAACTGCTGCCGCGCCTCCTGGTACTCCCGGTCGCCCGGGAGCACCAGGCGTCCCTCGATCCCGCGGGCGAGCGCGGCGAAGTCGGGGCCCCGGCCGCGCGCCCCCACGGAGGCGAGGACGGCCGCGGCCGCGCTGCCCAGGACCTGGCGCCGACGGAGGGTCATCCCCCCTTCCTGCCACCGCCCGGCCCGATCGGCGTGCAGGCGGGCCCCCACACACCGGGCTGACCCCCGAACGGCCCACGGCCGGCCGGTACCGCCGGGGCGGGTACCGGCCGGCCGCGGGCCGTACGGGGCGGGCCTTGCCCGCTGCCGGTCAGTCGGTGCCGAACTCCATCGCGGCGCGGTCGAGCATCTGCTCGTCGTCGCCCTCGGCGCGGCCGCGCGAGGCGATGACGTCGGCGCCGCCTTCCGGCATCGCACCGATCAGCCCCGTCGAGGCGGCCTGGGCTGCCCCGATGAGGGTCTCGTGCGTGTTGCCGACGATGCCGAGAGCCGCGTACTGCTCCAGCTTGGCGCGGGAGTCGGCGATGTCGAGGTTGCGCATGGTGAGCTGGCCGATCCGGTCCACCGGGCCGAACGCCGAGTCCTCGGTGCGCTCCATGGACAGCTTGTCCGGGTGGTAGCTGAACGCCGGTCCGGTGGTGTCGAGGAGCGAGTAGTCCTCGCCGCGGCGCAGCCGCAGGGTCACCTCGCCGGTGACGGCCGCGCCGACCCAGCGCTGCAGCGACTCGCGGATCATCAGCGCCTGCGGGTCGAGCCAGCGGCCCTCGTACATCAGGCGGCCGAGGCGCCGGCCCTCGTTGTGGTACTGCGCGAGGGTGTCCTCGTTGTGGATGGCGTTGACCAGGCGCTCGTAGGCGGCGTGCAGCAGGGCCATGCCCGGGGCCTCGTAGATGCCGCGGCTCTTCGCCTCGATGATGCGGTTCTCGATCTGGTCCGACATGCCCAGGCCGTGGCGGCCGCCGATGGCGTTCGCCTCCATGACCAGCTCGACGGGGGAGGCGAACTCCTTGCCGTTGATCGTCACCGGGCGGCCCTGGTCGAAGCCGATGGTCACGTCCTCGGCCGCGATCTCGACCGACGGGTCCCAGAACCGTACGCCCATGATCGGCTCGACGGTCTCGACGCCCGTGTCGAGGTGCTCCAGGGTCTTCGCCTCGTGGGTGGCGCCCCAGATGTTGGCGTCGGTGGAGTAGGCCTTCTCGGTGCTGTCGCGGTAGGGGAGGTCGTGGGCGAGCAGCCACTCCGACATCTCCTTGCGGCCGCCGAGCTCGGTGACGAAGTCGGCGTCGAGCCACGGCTTGTAGATGCGCAGGTGCGGGTTGGCGAGCAGGCCGTAGCGGTAGAACCGCTCGATGTCGTTGCCCTTGAAGGTGGACCCGTCACCCCAGATCTGCACGTCGTCCTCGAGCATCGCCCGGACCAGCAGCGTGCCGGTGACGGCGCGGCCCAGCGGCGTCGTGTTGAAGTACGCGCGCCCGCCCGAGCGGATGTGGAACGCGCCGCAGGTGAGTGCGGCCAGGCCCTCCTCGACCAGCGCGGCACGGCAGTCGACCAGGCGCGCGATCTCGGCGCCGTACGCCGTCGCACGGCCGGGCACCGACGCGATGTCGGGCTCGTCGTACTGGCCGATGTCGGCGGTGTAGGTGCACGGGACGGCACCCTTGTCGCGCATCCACGCGACCGCGACGGAGGTGTCGAGGCCGCCGGAGAAGGCGATGCCGACGCGTTCGCCGGTGGGCAGGGAGGTGAGAACCTTTGACATAGGAAGAGTATGCGTCATCCTGCATGATCATGCAACGTCGGCCCCCCTTCCGGGATGCGTGTCCCCCCGGCGCGGCCGCCTCCGGCCCTCACCCCTCCGTCAGCGGATTGGGCAGCTCCGCCCACTGGTCGCCCGGCACGTCCGGGCTCAGCCGCATCAGGGTGAGCGCCTTGGTGGGCAGTGTTCCGGTCAGCAGCGCCTCGGTGTCGGGGGTGCGGGGCAGCCCGGCCGCGGCGGTGGCGAAGGCCCCGGCGAACGCCCCGGCCGAGCCCGCCGCCGCGCCCAGCGCCCCGGTCAGCACGGAGCCGAACAGCTTGCGCCGCAGGAGGGTCACGTCGTCGGTGATCAGCCGCCCGGACAGGGGCGGAACCGGCAGCCCGTGCCGGACCAGCCGGGCGGGGCTGATCCGGATGTCGGCGAGGTCGCGGTAGACCAGGCGCACGGGGGCGCCGGAGGCCGAGACCACGACCAGCAGGTTCTGGCCGTGGGCCTCCAGCGCCACGCCCAGCTCCAGCACGCGCAGGCACACCGACAGCACGAGACGGGCGAACTCCGCCAACCAGGACGCCGAGCGCGCCGGGGGGAACCAGGCCAGCCCGGCCACCGGCAGCACCCGTTCACCGGCGGCGGCGTCCGCGTACACCTCCGGCGGCTCGCGCAGGACGGCCGCGAGGTCGGAGCCGTGCGCGCAGAGCGCGCCCAGCGTGCGGGTCACGTGCAGCCGCCCGTCGAGCCGCCCCGCCAGCGCCTGGGCGAAGTCGGACACGGCCGCAGCCGTCTCGACCGAGTAGCCGGAGATGTCCCGTACGGAGGAGGTCAGCCGGGTGCTGAGCGCCGTCTTGACGTGCGCTCCGCCCGCCACCGGGGCGAGCGTCCGCAGCGCCATCAACGGACGCGCCGCGAACCCGGCCCGCGTGCGCCGGTGCGCCAGCACGTGCTCGGCCTGCCACGGATGCACCGGGACCAGGATCCGCTCGCCGTCCCGCAGCCGCGCCGGCCAGTCGCCGGTGACCAGGCACTCCCCGGCCGGTACGGCGGTCAGCCCGAGCCGCACCACCGGCCGGTGCTCGGGCGCGTACGCCAGCTGCTCGGCCACCGAGAAGCCGGGACGGGACCGGCAGTTCGGGTGGTAGGGGTGTCCGTCGACCACGCGCTGTTCCCACTCGTCGGTGGTGCGCGGGGCGGGGTCGTCCGCGTCCGCGGCGGGCTGCCCGGCCCGGGAGAGCGCGAGGGAGGCCGTGCTCCCGTCCAGTTCGGCGGCGAACGCCTCACCGTGCGGCACGCCCAGTGCGGCCATCAGCCCGGCGGGCCGCCGGTGGGGTTTGCCGTCGAGCAGCACCTCCCGCACGTACGCGGTGGTGGCGTAGGCGTCCGGCGCCGGGCCCTCCAGGCGGGCGCCCCCGGCCAGCAGCAGCGCCAGACCGTCGGCGGTCCGCTCCCGCCCCACCACCCACGGCAGGGGTTCGAAGGCCAGGGCCCGCCACAACCGGGTCAGCACGGCGGCCCGCGCCCCGCCCAGCGCGGCGGTGTACGCCGGCTCGAGCGCCGGGCGCACCGAGGTCAGCTCTGCTGCGACCGCCTCTTCGGCGGGGGATGCGGGAAAGTACATGCCGGGAGCTCCGCACGTCTGGGTGTCGCTTGTCAGGATGATCACGTCATCATCGCGGATACTGATGATCACGACCGGTGGGCGCTCGCACGGACCCCCGGCGCACCGGACAGGACCGAATGGAACCAGTGGACCCCAACACCGCCGCCGACGCCTACGCGGCCACCCCCCTCCTGAACTGCCTGCTCCGGGAGGCCGCCGAGCCGGCCGACGGCCACGGCGCGGGGGTCCACCGGCTCCAGGGCAGCGGCCGCCTCCTGCGGGTACGGGGCCTGCGCCGACCCGGGCGCCCGGAACTGCGCACCCCGGACGGCTGGCATCCGCTCAGCCACGCCGAACTGGTCAAGCTCACCTCCGACGAACTGGGCCGCTACACCGGCGCCTCGAACGACGAGCTGCCGATCGAGATCAACGACAGCCGCGATGCCGTCGCCGCGCTGCTGGCCGCCCGCTCCGCCGCCGAGCCGCCGGCCGACCCCTACCTCCTCTCCGAGCAGTCCCTGGTCATGGGCCACCCGCACCACCCGGCGCCCAAGGCCCGGGGCGGCGCCCCGGCCGCGAGCTGGCTGCCGTACGCGCCGGAGGCCCACGCCCGCTTCCCGCTCGCCTTCCTGGGCCTGCGTGAGGACCAGGCCGTCGAGGAGGGCGGGGAGGCGGCGGCCGCGGCGATCGACTCCCTCGCCGACATCCTCGGCGGGCCCCGCCCGCCGGCCGGCTACCGGCTGCTGCCGGCCCACCCCTGGCAGCTGGACCTGGTGGGCTCCCGGTCCCCGGTGCGCGCGGCCTTCGCCGACGGGCGGCTGCTCCGGCTCGGCGAGAGCCGCCTGCCCGCCTGGCCCACCGCCTCGATCCGGACCCTGTACGCCCCCGGGGCCGGAGCCGACCTCTTCGTGAAGTTCAGCCTCGACGTGCGGATCACCAACGACGTGCGCCGGCTGTGGCGCCACGACCTGCTGAAGCTGCGGCGCACCGACGCGGCGGTCGAAGCGGGCTTCGCCGCGCTGCGCCGGACTGGCTCGGGCGCCGCCTGGCTCGCCGACCGCGGCTATCGCACCGCGGGCTTCGCCTTCGAGGAACTCGCCGTCCTGGTCCGCGACGGCTTCGGCCGGCGCGAGAGCCGCGCGGGAAGCGAGGGACGCGGCGGACAGGGGGGACGCGGCGGCAGCGGGGGACACGGGGCGTTCGGGCACCTGGTGCCCGGCGCCACTCCGCTGCTGGCGGCCGCCCTCGCCGAGGGCTACCCGGGCAGTCCGCTCGCGCTCACCGCCGACCCGGCCGGCTGGTGGCGGGCGTACCTGCGCCAGGTGGTGCCCCCGGTACTGGAGTTGTTCGCCCGCCACGGCATCGTGCTGGAGGCGCACCTGCAGAACACGCTGGTCGCCGTGGACGCGGCGGGCATGCCGGTCCAGGCCCTGTTCCGCGACGCGGAGGGCGTCAAGCTGCTGCCCGACCTCGAGCGGGGGGCCGCCTGGCAGCGCCTGGTCTACTGCCTGGTGGTCAATCACCTGGCGGAGATCGCCGGGGCGCTGGGTGAACGGCATCCGGACATCTCCGCGCTCGTGTGGCCGGCGGTCCGCGAGGAGTTCCTGCGCTACGACGCCGAACGCGGGCTCCCCGAGATCGCGGCCCTGCTCACCGGCGCCGCACTGCCGGCCAAGACCAACCTGCTGCTGCGCTGGACCCGTGCGGACGGTGCGGACGCACGGTACCTGCCGCTCGCCAACCCGCTGCGGGGGTAGGGAACCGGCCAAGGTGCAGGTGGTACCCGATCTCGCGGCACCCAAAGGTATAGACCAATGCTAGGTTGGTCGGGCAGAACGCGCAGTCCTTGACCACCCGTCAGAGGAGAAGCCATGCCCTCCCCTTCGCGGGGCGGCGGCCCGGCCGCCATGCCCAAGTACCAGCGCATCGCCGCAGCGCTGCGGGACGAACTCGAACGCGCCGCCCACGCCCCCGGCGGCAGACTGCCCTCGGAGCGCAGCCTGGCGGAGCGCTACCAGGTGAACCGGCAGACCATCCGGGCCGCGCTCCAGCACCTGCGCGAGGAGGGGCTCGTCGTCACCGGCCGCCGGGGCACGCGCGCGGTCGCGGCCGCGGAACCGGCCGCGACGGCGCCGGGATCCGCCGTGCGCGGCTCCACCGCGCCGGGGTCCGCCTCTGCGCGGCCCGCCGCGGCGGGGCCCGCGTCGCCGGGGTCGTCCTCAGTGGTGCGCGCGGCCGGACCGGCGGCGGGGCGTGCTCCCGCGCCCGTGCGCACCCACCACTGGCTCACGCTGGTCACCGTGCCGCCCTCGCTCGCCGCGCTGCTCGGCATGAACGGCGGCGAGCCGACCCTGGTCCTGCACTGCCGCGAGCGCGGTCCGGCGGGCGAGACCCTGCGGCACGCCGTCACCTACCTCAGCCGGGAGGCCGTCGAGCGGAGCCCCGAGCTGGCCGCCTACCGCGACCGGCGGGCGGCGGTGCGCGACGAGGACCTGACCCCCCTGCACGGCTGGCTCGCCCGGGCCGAGGAGGACGGCCGGGTCACCGAGACGCTGACGATGACCCGCGTCACCCAGCCGCCGGGCGCCGCCCGCAGCTGCGGCCTGGCGATGCGCCGCACCCTGCACGACACCTCGGGCCGGCTGCTCGCCGTCACCGACCTGGACTTCCCCACCTGGGACCGGCTGACCTTCCACCGCGACCTACCCGACGGCACGGGCCGGCAGGACCGCCGTGATCACCTCGCCCGTCCGGTCCCCGGCTTCCGCGTCACGTAGCGGGGCGGCGGACCGGGGCGGCGCCGGGGGTTCGTCGGCGGCGGAGCCCGCCCGGTCGGCGCCCGGGGCTGCCGGGTCGAGGGCGGCGCCCGTCAGCAGGGCGAGCAGTCCGGCCACCTGGACGCCGGCCTCGGCCGGGTGGTGGAAGACCGCGCCGGGGGAGATCTCGTACCGGTTGCGCCGGCCGTCGCGGACGCGCCGCAGGTACCCGTCCGCCTCCAGGTCGGTGACGATCGTCTGCACCGTCCGTTCGGTCAGCCCGCACACCAGGGCGACATCCCTGAGCCGGACGGCCGGGTCCCGGGCGATGGTCACCAGAACACGGGCGTGGTTCGTCAGGAATGTCCAGTTATTGCGCTGAGACGTACTGCCCATGCCGCCATGATGCGATGAGTGATTCATGTGACGCAAGACGTGAAATGCTTTTCCGGTAATTCTTGACGTGAGACGAGAAGCGGTACACCATCTACGGCAGTCAAGGTCCCGCGCCGCAAGCCGACCAGCCCAAGGAGCGAACCCCCATGCCGGTCCCTGCCCCGTACGCCCACACCGGCGCCGTCCCCGGCGGCGCCCCCGCCGCAGCCCCGCACGCCGCGACCTCCCCGGCCGCCGTCCCGAGCCCCCGCCGGGCAGCCGATTCGGCCGCCCGCAGCGCCGGGGTGCCGCGGATCGACGACCCCCGGGAGATGGCCCCCGCGGACGCGAGGGAGCTCTCCAAGGTCTTCTTCCAGCGGCTGCGCACGCTCTCCGAGGGCACCCCGGAGTACCAGTACGTCCGCAACACCCTCATCGAGATGAACGCCTCGCTCGTCCAGTACGCCGTTCGCCGTTTCCGGCACCGCGGTGAGGGCTGCGACGTCGAGGACATCGTCCAGGTGGGCACCATCGGCCTGATCAAGGCCATCGACCGGTTCGACCCGGCCCGCGAGAACGAGTTCTCGACCCTTGCCATGCCGTACATCACGGGCGAGATCAAGCGGCACTTCCGCGACACCTCCTGGGCGGTCCGCGTCCCGCGCCGCCTCCAGGAGCTGCGCATCGACATCGCGAAGGCGAAGGAGTCGCTGACGAGCGAGCTCGACCGCTCGCCGACCGTGGCGGACCTCGCCGACCGTCTCGGCCTCTCGGAGGAAGAGGTCGTCGAGGGGCTGTTCGCCGCCAACGCCCACACCAGCGGCTCGCTGGACGCCCCGCAGGCCACCGCGTACGAGTACGGCGGCGGTCAGCCCGAGGGGCACAGCCTCGCCGAGGTCATCGGCGAGGAGGAGCCGGCCATGGAGCTGGTCGAGGACATCCAGACCCTGGCACCGCTGCTGGAGCGGCTCGGCGAGCGCGAGCGCCGGATGCTGCGGATGCGGTTCGGCCAGGAGCTGACCCAGGCCCAGATCGGGGCCGAACTCGGGATCTCCCAGATGCAGGTCTCGCGGGTGCTGAACCGGGTCCTCGGTCACCTGCGCGACTCGATGCTCGAAGACGGACCGAAGGCGCCGACCGCACCGCAGTCATGAACTGGATCACCTTTGCGTTTGCGTAGGTGACTGCCGGGAATTCGGTGGCCTGGAGCGGAACCATGCCCTCCGGCGCACGGCGCGCCGGGGGGCATGGCGCACGCGGGCAGATCCCGCCCCGCTCCGCGGCCCGCCGGCCGGGAGGCCGGCGCGCGCCGCCACCGGTACGACCCGCGAGGTGCATGTGTCCACGCTCCAGGCCGAGCACGTCTACAAGGTGTTCGGCAGACACCTCGACCAGGAGGCGGCGGGGGTCCGTGCGCTCCGCGACGGCGCCGACCGCGAGGAGCTGCGCGCCGACGGCACGACGGCCGCGGTGATCGACGCCTCCTTCCGCGTCGAGCCCCGCGCAGTTCAAGGGGCGCGTCATCGGCATCGAGCCGAGCGCCGGAGCCATGTCGATCCTCAAGGACAAGGTGCTCGCGGAGTACGGCCTGGAGGGCGAGTACCAGGTCGTCGACGGCTCCACGCCCGGCATGCTCGCCGAGCTCAAGCGCGCCTACGAGAAGAAGGAGCCCGTGGTGACCGTGCTGTGGTCCCCGCACTGGGCGTACTCCACGTACGAGCTGACCAAGCTGGAGGACCCGAAGGGGGCCTGGGGCAAGGGCGACGGCATCCACACCCTGGCCCGCAAGGGCTTCGCCGCCGACGAGCCGGAGGTGGCCCGCTGGCTGAGCTCCTTCAAGCTCACCGAGCAGCAGCTGACCGGCCTGGAGGCGGAGATCCAGGACACCGGCAAGGGCAAGGAGCAGCAGGCGGTCCGGGCCTGGCTGGCCGAGCACCCCGAGGTCGCCCTGCCGGCCTGAGCGTGTGTGCCCCGGGGCCCGCTCCCTGCGGCCCCGGGGCGGGCGGTTGGTCACCAAGTGCCCGCAAGAAGACCGGAATCCTCCTGGTGACCACACCTCTGACCAGCCAGAACACTGGATGATCCGCCCGTGCGAAGCGGGGCCCCTCCATGGCACAGTGCGTTCGGTACAGCCGCACGACCAGGGAGCCCCCATGCGCGATCCGCACCCCACGCCGCTCGCGACCGCCCCTGCGCTCCCTCCGGCACCCGGTCCGCTGCCCTGCTGCCCGGTGTGCGAGGGCGCGCCGGAACGCATCTCCTGGCGCCAGCGGCCGGGCCGTCCGGTGGTGCTGGTCTTCGAGCCGTGCGGTCACCAGTGGTCCACACCGGTCCCGCCCGTGCTGGTGGTCGCCCTCTGACGCCGAGCCCCATGGGCTGATGGCCTTCCGCCTTCGTGTTCAAAGATGCGTGCACGGAGATGATTTCGAGCATCATCCTTCATAGGGGCTCCGTCGAGCGCTATCTTGCCAGGTGCATGCCAAAGAGGTGTGTCCGCGCATCCGGACCGCACGAGGAGCTGCCCCATGAGACTGCCAGGCATCCACAGGAGCAGGACCAGGACCAGGATCAGCACCAGGGCCGGGACCCGGCGCGGGACGGGGCCGAGAGCGGGCGCGAGGGCGCGAGCCGGCGCCGCGCCCCGGCTCCGCCGCACCCGGGCGGCCCTGGTCGCGGGCCTGCTCGCCGTGGCAGGACTGGCCGCCGCCGGGCCGATGGCCCCGCCCGCCGCAGCGGTCCCCGGCGGGGCCGCGGCCACGGCCGGCGACGTCACCGGCTTCAGTCGGAGCGGCAACACCTTCACCATCACCGCGTCCAGCGGCGCCAAGGCCCGGGTGGTCGTCGCCCGCGCCGACATCTTCCGCCTCTGGCTCGCACCCGACGGGGCCTTCACCGACGACCCGGCCGGCGCCGACCTCGCGCCCACCACCGACTTCGGCCCGGTCGCGACGGGCTGGAGCGACGCGGGCGCGTACTACCGGATCACCACCGGAGCCCTGTCCATCAGGGTCGGCAAGTCACCGCTGCGGTTCTCCGTCTACCGGGCCGACAACACGACCCCGGTCTGGCAGGAGGCCCGGCCCACCAGCTGGACCGGCACCCGGACCACCCAGTACCTCGCCCGCGGCGCCGACGAGCAGTTCTACGGCACCGGTCTGCGCCTGGGCGAATGGGCGCTGCGCGGCAAGACGGTGCCCGTCGCGGTCGACAACAGGTGGCGCGAGAACGACAACGCCAGCCCGGCGCCCTTCTACATGTCGACCAACGGCTACGGCGTCATGCGCAACACCTGGGCACCCGGCTCCTACGCCTTCACCGCCCCCACCGCCCTCAGCCACGACGAGAAGCGCTTCGACGCCTGGTACTTCACCGGCGACTCGCTCAAGTCCGTGCTCGACGCGTACACCGACGTCAGCGGCAAACCGTTCCTGGCACCGATGTGGGGCTTCGAACTGGGCAACGCCGACTGCTTCAACGCCTCGAACCCCGACTACCAGGGCGCTCACGACCGGCTGCGCCACCAGACCACCCCGGACGTGGTGGGGTACGCGGCCGACGCCCGCGCCGCCGACATGCCCTCGGGGTGGTTCCTGCCCAACGACGGCTACGGCTGCGGCTACGCCGCGCCGCTGAAGTCCACCGTGGACGCGCTGCGGAGCAAGGGGTTCCAGACCGGGCTGTGGACCTCCACCGGCCTGGGTTCCATCGCCGATGAGGTCGGCAACGCCGGCAGCCGCGGTGTGAAGACGGACGTGGCGTGGATCGGCAGCGGCTACAAGTACGCCTTCGACGGAGTGCGGCAGGCGGTCGAGGGGATCGAGAAGAACTCCGACGCCCGACGCTACGTCTGGACCGTCGACGGCTGGGCCGGCACCCAGCGCAACGCCGTCGTGTGGACCGGCGACACCCACGGCACCTGGGACGACATGCGCTGGCACGTCCCCGCCCTCACCGGCGCCGGCCTGTCGGCCCTGAACTACGCCGCCGGCGACGTCGACGGCATCTTCGGCGGCAGCCCCGAGACGTACACCCGCGACCTCCAGTGGAAGGCCTTCACCCCCGCCTTCATGACCATGTCCGGGTGGGGCGCGACCAATCCCTCGGCCGGCTACCAGGACAAGCAGCCCTGGCGTTTCGCGGAGCCGTACCGCTCCATCAACCGCCGGTACCTCCAGCTCAAGATGCGGCTGATGCCGTACCTCTACACGATGAGCAGGACCGCGCACGAGACCGGGGTGCCCAGCACCCGGGCGATGGTCCTCGAGTACCCCGACGACCCGGTGGCCCGCGGGAACCTCACCAGCGGCCAGTTCATGGCCGGTGACTCCCTCCTCGTCGCACCGGTCGTCTCCGACACCTCCGTCCGCGACGGCATCTACCTGCCCGCGGGCACCTGGACCGACTACTGGACCGGCCGCACCTACGCGGGTCCGGGGTGGCTGAACGGCTACCGGGCCCCGCTCGACACCCTGCCGCTCTTCGTCAAGGGCGGCGCCGTCGTGCCGATGTGGCCGCAGATGAACTACACGGGCGAGAAGCCCGTCTCCACCCTCACCTACGACATCCACCCACGCGGCGCCTCCTCCTTCAGCCTCTACGAGGACGACGGCCGCACCCGGGCCCACCTCTCCGGCGCCTACGCCCGCCAGCGGGTCGACGTCACCGCACCTGCCTCGGGTTCCGGGACGGTGACCGTCTCCGTCGGGGCCCCCACCGGCGACTACACCGGCAAACCGGCCTCGCGGGGGTACGAGTTCAGCCTCCATGTGGCCTCGGCCCCCACCGCCCTCACGTCGGACGGCGCCGCCCTGCCCCGGCTGGCCTCGAAGGCGGCCTACGACGCGGCCGCCTCGGGCTGGTTCTTCGACCCGGCGGACCGCTCCGGAGTCCTGTGGGTCAAGGCGGGCACGAAGTCGGGCCCGTTCAGCGTCTCGGCCGCGGGCACCACCGTCCCGGCGGCCGGAGCCCTGCCCGCCTCCGGCCCCCTTTCCCCGTCGGGCTGGTCCCTGGTCTCGGCCGACAGCCAGGAGACCGCCGCCGAGAACGGCGCCGCCGTGCGCGCGTTCGACGGCGACCCCGCCACGATGTGGCACACCGCCTGGTCCTCCGGGAAGCCGGCCGCGCTCCCGCACGAGATCCAGCTCGACCTCGGCGCCCGCTACGCGGTGGACGGCCTCGGCTACCTGCCCCGCCAGGACGGCGGGGCCAACGGCCGCGTCGGCGACTACGAGGTCTACGTCTCCGACACCACCGCCGACTGGGGCCCACCCGTGGCGAGCGGCTCCTTCGCCGACACCGCGACCGCCAAGAGAGCCGCCCTGGCCGCGAAGAGCGGCCGCTACGTCAGGCTGAAGGCGCTCACCGAGGCGGGGGGACGCGGCCCGTGGACCAGCGCCGCCGAGATCACCCTCACCGGACGCCCGGCTCCGCCGCCCGCCGGCGCCACCCTCGTCCACGCGGCCTCCGCCGGCTGCACGGACCCGCCGCACAGCTCGACCGCACCCGGCACCGCACCCACCCTCTACACCTGCCACGGAGGCCCGGACCGACGCCGGACCCGCACCCCCTGACGTGCCACCGGCCCGGAGCCCCGCGTGGACGACGCCCTCGGCCCGGCACCGATCGCCGCGGCGAGCTCGGGTCGCCGGGTGAGAGGCAGCAGGGCGGTGCCTGCCGATCGCAGAGCAGCCGCCGCGCATCTGCTGACCCGGGCCGGGCAGGAGATGATGGGAAGCGCAGGTCCGTTTCTGCGAGGTCCGGAGCGAGCGCGGAGGAGGTGTGCGTGCCATGACGGAGCACGACGGCGGTCCGGCGGCGCGGAATCTGGAGGAGGGCCGCTTGCTCAAGGAGCTGGAGGCCATTCACCGCACGCGTCACGAGACGCTGCTGCACGGGTCGGACGACGCCCTGGTCACCCACACGCAGCGGATGAACGAGCTGGAGCACGAGTACGTACGCCGCCACCCGCAGCGGGCGCAGACCGCCGGCCGCACCCGCACGGGGGCCCGGGCCCGCGGTACCGAACAGGATCAGCAGTAGCCGCCCGGTCCCCACGGCGCGCGGCGCGTCGTGAGGGCCGACGGGACGGGGCCGTGGGAGCCGGGCGGCGCGGGGTCAGTCCATGCGCGTGTAGCGCATGCGGGCCCACAGCGGCAGGGCGAACCAGCACAGCAGGTACCAGGCCAGCACGCCCCCGACCAGCCAGGGGACGTACGCGTCGCGCGTCGCCACGCGCAGCACCAGCAGGAGCGCGGCGGTGAGGGTGGCCAGCAGCAGCACGATGCCGGTGAACGTGAGCCGTGAGGCCCAGACGACGGCCTGGGGCTTGATCCGCCGGCCCGCGACGATGCGGTGGAAGGCGACGGGCCCGATGAGGGCGCCCGTGGACAGGGAACCCAGGACGACGGTCACGATGTAGATCGTCTTGTCGGTCTGGGAGAGCCCCTGGAAATGGGGGGTGAAGACGACGGTCAGCAGGAAGCCGAAGAGGATCTGCACGCCCGTCTGGGCGACCCGGATCTCCTGCACCAGTTCCTGCCACCGGCGGTCGGCGCGTTCCTCCTCGCTCTCGTCGCGTCCGTCACCCCGTACGGCGTCGTCTCTTCGCTCGCGCATGCCGCCTCCCGGTGGTGCCCCTCCTTCCCATCGTCTCTCCGTGGCCGGCGAACGGCAGTTCCGTCGGCGCGGAATGGATCAAAGTTGCCTCGAGTGAGACATCTTTGTATCGTTCGAGGCGTAAGGGGCTCATTTTGTTGATCGTCCGATCCGCCCCCGCACCGCGCACCATCCCGAACGGAACCTCATGCAACCCGCCGTGCCCGACCGCCGCCGGTGGATCGTCCTGGCGATCCTCTCCGGCAGCCTCCTGCTGATCTCCATGGACACCACGATCCTCAACGTGGCCTTCCCCTCCCTCGTGGGCGACCTCCGGCCCAGCGCCGTCCAGCAGCTGTGGATCATCGACGTCTACGCGCTCGCGCTGTCCGGCCTGCTGGTCACCGCGGGGGCGCTCGGCGACCGCTGGGGGCGCAAGCGGCTGCTCATGGCGGGCTTCGGCATCTTCGCGCTGGCCTCGCTCACGGCCGTCTTCGCCACCGAGGCATGGCACGTCATCGCGGCCCGCGCCCTCCTCGGCGTCGGCGGCGCTGCCATCATGCCCGCGACCCTGTCGATCCTGCGCAGCGTCTTCACCGACGCCCGGGAGCGGGCCTTCGCCCTCGCCGTCTGGGCGGCCGTGTTCGGCGGCGGCATGGCCGTCGGCCCGGTGGTCGGCGGACTGCTCGTGCAGGACCACGGCTGGCATTCCGCGTTCCTGCTCAACCTGCCCGTCGCCGCCCTCATCGTCGCCGCCGGCCTGCGCCACCTCCCCGAGTCCCGCTCGCCGCGCGGCAGCGGAGCCTGGGACTGGTGGGGTGTCGGCCAGTCCATCGTCGGCATGCTGGCCCTCGCGGGCGGCGTCAAGCAGCTCGGCAAGAGCGGCGCCACCGACCCGCTGCCCTGGGCCCTGCTCGCCGTGGCCGCCGTCGCGCTGACCGTCTTCGTCCGCCGCCAGCTGCGGCGGGACCACCCGCTGCTCCAGGTGAGGCTGTTCGCCAAGCCCGCGTTCAGCGTCGCGGCCACCGCCATCTTCCTGCCCATGGTGGGCATCGGCGCGGTCCTTTTCCTGGTCACCCAGTGGTTCCAGTACGGCCAGGGCTACTCCCCGCTGGAGGCCGGCCTTCGACTGCTGCCCGCCCCGGTCGCCCTGATCTGCGCCTCCCTGGTCGCCCCGGCCCTCATGCGGCGCTTCGCCATCCGGCACGTGCTGGGTGCGGCCCTGGTCGTCCTGGCCGGCGGCATGGCGCTGCCGTGGATCCTCCAGCAGTTCACCGATCTCGGATATCCGGCCTTCGCGGCCGCCCTGACCGTCATGGGCCTGGGCGCCGGCACCGCCACCACCGTCGCCTCGGTCACGCTGATCTCCTCAGCGCCCGCCGACCAGGTCTCCAGCGCCGCCGCCATCGAGGAGACCTGCTACGAGCTGGGCTCGGCCATGGGCGTGGCCGTCCTCGGCTCGACCGCGGCCGCGCTCTACCGGGGCAACCTGCCCGCGCTGGACCTCGACGGGCCGAGCGCCGCCGCGGTCAGGGACTCCGTGGGTGAGGCCGCGCACGTCGCCGAGTCGCTCGGCGGCGCCGTCGGCCAGGCCCTGACCGACACCGCCTCGCACGCCTACACCCTCGCCATCACCCCCGCCTTCCTGATGGCCGGGTGCCTGGCCGTCGCCGCGGCGGCCACGACCTGGGCGCTCATTCCGCGCGATCTGCGGCCCACCGAGAACCACTGATCCGGACCGATCCGAAGACGGGCGGGGCGGGCGCCGGGCCCAGCGTGGTGGTGCCCGGCGCGGCCCGGTGCCCGAGTCCCGTGCGGTAGACGTCGAGAGCGGCCTCGGTCCGGCCCGTCCGGCGCAGCAGATCGCCCAGCATTCGGCACAGGTCCGCCAGGTCACCGCTGGCCCCGCTGCGCTCCAGTAGCGCCAGCGCCTGCACGTAGTGCTCCTCGGCCGTCTCGGGGTCGCCGCGCTCCTCGGCCATCAGGCCGAGCAGCCGGTGCGCGCCACCGGCGTGCACGGCGCCGTGGCTGTCTCCCAGTTCCAGCAGGCTCGAGAGCAGCTCCGCGGCTTCCCCGGAGCGGCCCAGCCGGCGCAGCACGTCCGCCAGCTCCACCTCCACCTGTGCCGTGTACAGGGCGGCGCGCCGGGCGGCCAGCATTTCCCGCGCCGTCCGCAACTCCCGTTCCGCCGCGTCGAGTTCGCCGTTCTGTGCCTGGACGTACCCGCGCATCCAGTGGCAGTGCGCCAGGTCGGTCCGCAGCCGCAGCTGCCCGTAGATCGCCTGGGCCTTGGCGAGCGAGGCATCGGCGTCGGCCACCCGGCCCTCGGCCAGGAACGTCCGGGCCACCTGCCGGTGCATCCCCGCCACCAGGGCCGGATCACTGACCTGCGGGGCCAGTGCGAGGGCGAGCTCGGCGGCGTGCGCGGCGCGGGCGTGGGCGCCCATGTCGATGTACGGCCCGATCACCGCGGCGTACAGCAGGACCAGCGCCTCCGGGTCGGCCAGCCCGCTCCCGACCAGCTCGTCGATGGCGGACTCCAGCAGGTAGCAGGCGTAGCGCAGCTCTCCCGCGAGCAGGTGAGCGACGGCGCGGCCGCGGACGGGGCGGGCCCGGCGGGGGAGCGGCTCGTCGGCCAGCAGGCGTTCGGCCGCCTCGAAGTGACCGATCGCCGCGGACAGTTCCCCCGACTCCAGGGCGCAGTCGCCCAGGCCGAGCAGCGCCTCCGCCTGCTCGGGGAGAAGCGCGAACTCGCGCGCCTCGTCGAGCAGGCGCCGGTAGCGTGCGGCAGCCTCGTCGGCCGCACCGGTGGCGAGCGTCTGCTGCGCGTCGGCGAGGGCCAGCCGCAGCTCGGTGGCCAGGTGCGCGGGGCGGCCGGTGGCCAGTTCCTCGTACGAGGTGCCCAACCGTCCGGCGAGGAAGCGCAGCGCGGCCTCCGACGGGCGCACCCGCCCCGACTCCAGCGTCGAGATGTAGGCGGGGGTGTAGCTCGGCTCCGCCAGCTGCCGCTGCGTCAGGCCCCGTTCGGTGCGCATCCGCTGCACCCTGCTGCCGATGCGGGCCGGTTCGTCCATGGAATCCCCCTGTAGCTCGAACTCCCCAGTATTCAGGGGGATCAGGTCATTGCGCACGCCCCGCGCGCCACCTAGTTTAAGCAACCGGTTCAGCAGACTTAACTCCTTGCTTAACTTCCTTTCCAGGGGGAGGACTTCATGCGTCCAGTCAGAGGCCGGATCAGGGTCCCGGCGCTGCGCGCCGCTCTCGCCGCGGTCTGCGCGGCCGCCGTTCTGGTGCCGGCCGCGCCGGCGGGGGCGGCCGGCCGGCCGCCGGCCGGGTCCGGGGCCGGGGTCGAGGTCGAGATACCGGGGCCGGAGCACGGCGGCGACGCCGGATCCGGCCACGTCCTCGTACCGGCCGCCGGAGCCCGGGAGAAGGGAGCGGGCGGGCTCTCCGCGGCCGAGCGGGAGGCCGACGGACAGGTCGTCAAGATGATCGACAACGGCCCCACCGGCGACCGCCTCGACGTGGTCGTCATCGGTGACGGCTACACCTCCGCCGAGCTGGAGCGGTTCCGGTCCGACGCCCGGCAGAAGTGGGACGAGGTGACGGCCGTCGAGCCGTACACCACCTACCGCAACCTGTTCAACGTGTGGACGGTGGACGCGGTCTCCCGGGAGTCCGGAGTCACCGGCGACCCCACCCCCGCCACCGTCCGCGACACCGCCCTCGGTTCGTACTTCTGGTGCGAGGAGATCGAACGGCTGCTGTGCGTGGACCAGCCCGCGGTCGACGCGTACGTGGCGAAGGCGCCGGAGGCCGACCTGGTCATCGTGCTCGCCAACAGCGCCAAGTACGGCGGAGCGGGCTACAACGAACCGAGCGCCACCCTCGGCTACGAGGGGATATCGACCGCCTCGGCGGGCCATCCGAAGTCGGGTCAGGTGGCCATCCACGAGACCGGCCACTCGCTGGGCAAGCTGGCCGACGAGTACTTCTACCCCGGCGTCCCGGAGTACGAGAAGTACACCGGCCCGGAACCCACCGAGTCCAACAGCTCCGCCCTGCCCGCGGACCGGATGGCCGCCCGGCGGGCCAAGTGGTACCGCTGGCTCGGCGAGACCTCCCCGGACGGCGGTCCGGTCGGCGCGTTCGAGGGCGGCGGCTACTTCGCCACCGGGCTGTACCGGCCCACGGACAACTCGATCATGCGGGTGCTGGGCAAGCCGTTCAACCTGCCCGGCGTCGAGGCGATGATCGGCGGGTTCCACCGGCACGCGCGGACCGTCACGCCCCTCACCCCCACCGACCGGACCCTGCGGGCCCGGGACACGGCGCGGGTGTCGGTGCCCCGGCTCGCCGGACCGGACGACCGTCAGCTCGTCGTCCGCTGGTACCTCGACGGCAGGGAGCTGCAGGGGTTCGAAGGCCGCACCGAGGTCGCGGTCGCCGAGCTGTGGCTGTTCGACCTGCGCTCCCACCGGCTCCAGGTCACCGCCGAGGACCGCACCCCGTCGGTACGCGATCCGCAGACCGCCCGCACGCTGCGGTCCACGGCGCAGTGGACGGTCCGGCTCTGACTCCTGCGCGGCCCGGTCCCTCAGACCCGGCGGTAGACCGCCATCGCCCAGGAGAACAGCCCGAACAGCATGAGCCCGGCGGCGACCGCCACGAGCAGCCACGGTCCCGCCGGGGTCTGGGTGAACGCGCGGAGGGTGTCGTCGACACCCTTCGCCTCCGCCGGGTCGAACTGCACGGCCGCGTACACCACGAAGGCGCCCGCCGCGGCGAACACCGCACCGCGCGCCACGCCGCCGCCGACACCGAGGAACTCGACCGCCTTGCGGACCCCCGGGGACATCCGGCCCGTCTTCAGGTGCTTGAGGAAGCTGCGCATGGCCGCCTTCACGGCGATGACCGCGCCCCCGACGGCTATCGCCGCACCGGCCGCGCCGACCCACCACGGACCGCCCGGCAGCTCCATGACCTTCGCCGTCATGTCCCGCGACTGCTCATCGCCGGACTGCCCGCCGCCGGACCCGGAGGCGAACGACAGCACAGAGAAGGCGACCACTCCGTAGAACACCGCCCGCGCCGCCGACGCCAGCCGCTTCCCCGCCTTGCCGCCGTCCGGACCGGCGGCGCCGAACACCGCCTCCGACAGCCGCCACAGCATCATGCACACCAGCCCGATCCCGACGGCCCACACCAGGAAGCCGCCCATGGGATGCCGGGTCAGCTCCTGGAGCGCGCCCGTGCGGTCCGCCTCCTGCCCGCCCAGACCGAACGCCATCCGCAGGGCGAGCACACCGATGAGCACGTACAGCACGCCGCGCGCCACAAGCCCGCACTTGGCCACCACCTCGCGTCCCGTGCCGCCCTCCGACGCGGTACGAACGCCCTCGCGCCCAGCATTCCGGCGCCCGCCACCCTCGTGTGTACCCTCGACAACCGTCATGCCCCCCGGCTACCCGAGGCGGGCCGAACCATGCTGCGGGCCGCGGCGCGCGCACCGTGCCGCCCCTCGGGCAGCGAACCGGCCGGTGCCGCCGCGAGGGGGAACGCGGCGGCACCGGCCGGAATGCGGAAGTGGACCGGGCGGACTACATCGGGTCCATGCCCCGGTCGTCCATCCGGCCCTCCCGCTCGCTCTGCTCCTGCAGACGGCGGGCCTTGTCGCGCAGCCGCTGGCGCTCCTCGGGATCCTGCGAGCGGTCGGCCGCGTCGTTCAGTTCCTGCGCCTTGGCACGCATCTGCTGGGTCCGGCCGCTGGACTCGCCTGAAAGGCTCATGATCGCTCCTTGGTACGGTGGGGGAGAGCGGGGCGGATCCAGCGAAGCAGCAGTACCGCACGCCCGCATCTCGGACCGTCACCGAGCGTGACCCTTCCGGACGGCCGGACGCGCCGTACCCTCCCGGCAGGCTTAGGCTCGGACCAGCTGACAAGGGGATGGTGTTCATGTGCCGCTGGCTCGCCTACTCGGGTTCACCCCTCGTGCTCGACGCCGTGCTCTACCGTCCGGAGCACTCGCTCATCAACCAGAGCCTCTACGCGCGCATGGGTGTCGAGTCGACCAACGGTGACGGGTTCGGCGTCGGCTGGTACAGCGCGGACGGCACCGGTGACGGCACGCCCGCCGTCTTCAAGGACACCGCGCCGGCCTGGAACAACCGCAACCTGCGCGAGCTGGCCGGACACGTCCGCTCCCCCCTGTTCTTCGCGCACGTCCGGGCCTCCACCGGATCCGCCATCCAGCAGACCAACTGCCACCCCTTCCGGCACGGCCGCTGGCTGTGGATGCACAACGGGGCGATCGCCGACTTCCACCGGCTCCGGCGCGACCTCTGCATGGCCGTGGACCCGGCCCTCTTCCCCTGCATCGAGGGCTCCACCGACTCCGAGGTGATGTTCTACCTGGCGGTCACCTACGGTCTCGACCAGGACGTGCCCGGCGCCGTCGCCCGCATGGTCGGCCTGGTGGAACGGCTCGGCAAGGAGCACGGAGTGGCCGACCCGCTCCAGATGACCGTGGCCGTCAGCGACGGCGAGCGACTCTGGGCGTTCCGCTACGCGAGCGAGGGCAAGTCCAGGTCGCTGTTCTACAGCAGCGCCGCCGAGACCGTCCGCCACCTCCACCCCGAGCTGCCGTTCCTCGCGGACGTGTCCGACGAGACGCGGCTGGTGGTGTCCGAGCCGCTGGGCGACCTCCCCGGCGTGTGGAACGAGCTGCCGGAGGCGAGCTACGCGGTGATCCCCGCCGCCCCCGGCGTCGACTACCTGCCCTTCGTGCCCGAATTCTAGGCTTCGCCCCCGGCTCGGCTTCGCCCCCGGATCAGGCCGGATCCGCGGCCAGCGCGGCCGTGAGGGTGAACAGGGCGCCGTCCGGGTCGCGCAGCGCCACCCACCGGTCGGTCGCGTTCGACATGACCTCCGAGACCGTGACCCCGCCCAGCTCCACGGCGGCCCCGACGGCCGGCCCCAGCCGGGGCACCCGGAAGTGGACGTGCCAGCGCGGGCGGGTGTGCGAGGAGTAGGCGGCCGGCTCGACCGGCCCGCTGTTCAGGCGCGCCACCGGCTCCTCGCCCTGCCGCAGCACCACCTGGTCCTCCTCGTAGGACACCTCGCAGCAGCCGGCGCGCCCGGTGGCCCACTCCAGCACCGCCCCGTAGAAGATCGCCGAGTCGAAGGCGTTGCGGGTGCGCAGCTCCAGCCAGGCCGGCGCCCGGCCCTTGCCCACCCGCCAGTGGGCCGACACCGCACCCTCCCAGATACCGAAGACGGCGCCGTCGGGATCGGCCGCCAGGGCCGCCCGGCCACCGGTGGCGAAGGAGACCGGCCCCACCGCGATGGTGCCGCTGCGCTCGCGGATGCGGGCCGCCGCCGCATCGGCGTCGTCCACGGCGAAGTACGGGGTCCACGCCACCGCGACCGCCAGGTCGGAGGCGAGGGCCCCGATGCCCGCCACCGGCACGCGGTCCAGCTCGGCGACCGAGAAGGCGTCGCCGAGCCGGGCCCGGCGGAAGGTCCAGCCCACGACCGCGCCGTAGAAGCGCTGCGCCGTGCCGAGGTCGCGGGCCATCAGGCTCACCCAGCAGGGCGCCCCGAAGACCTCCCTGGTCGATATCTCCACCGCTCGCTCCGTCCCTCGAGGCTCCCGGGCCGCACCGCGCCCGTCCCCACCCGCTCCATCCGTCCCATTCTGGTCCCTTTCGGGAGGATCCACGCGGGCGGGACCGGCATCGGCCGCCGGGAGCCGCCCGGCCACGGCCAAGAACCGGCAGGACGCCCGCACCGGCCGGGACCCGATTACCGCTGACCGGCGGCGTTGGGCAGGATGGGCCGCATGACCGAGATCCTGACCCCCCGCCTCATCCTGCGCCGCTGGACCGACGACGACCTCGTCCCCCTCTCCGAGATCAACGGGGACCCGGAGGTGATGCGCTGGATCGGCGACGGCTCGGTCCGCGACCTCGAGGAGACCGCCGAGGACATCGAGCGCTGGGAGGAGGAGTGGGACGAGGAGGGCTTCGGCCTCTTCGCCGTCGAGCTGCTCGGATCCGGTGAGCTCATCGGCGTCGTCGGCCTCTCGGTGCCCGAGTACCTGCCCGAGATCCTGCCGGCCGTGGAGATCACCTGGCGGCTCGGCCGGCAGTACTGGGGCCAGGGCTACGCCTCCGAAGCCGCCCACGCGACCTTGGAGTACGCCCTGCAGGACCGGGGGCTGGACCGCGTCGTCGCCGTGAACCGGGCCGGCAACGAGGAGTCCGAGAACGTGATCCGCAAGCTCGGGATGGTCGCGGAACGCGACACCTCGCACCCCGAGCACGGCCACCTCCTGAGGGTCCACGCCATCGACCTCACCGAGTACGAGGCCTGAGCCCGGAGGGGCCGACCCGTTCTACGTCTCCCCGTCCACGGCTCTACGCCTCCCGGTCCGCGCCGCTGCCCGGGGCCTGCGCCGCGCCGCCCGCGCGGACCGCGTCGAGGGCCGCCGCGTGCAGCGCGGCCGGGTCGCCGTGGTGGGGCAGCGGACTGCCGGTGAGCGTGTACCACTCGTCGGCGTCCTTGTACTGCACCTCGAACCCGGCGAGCCCCCCGGCCAGCGCCGTGGTCCGCAGGGTGAGCGGGCCGGTGATGACGCCGACCTCGTCGGTCATCGCGCCGCCCGGCCCGGCGAGGACCTCGTCCTGCCACTGCTCCCGCCCGCTCATGATGCGCACGTGTCCAGCATGGTGGTCAGCATCTTCTTCTCCGGTTCGGTGACGGTCAGCCCGTAGGCCGACTTGACGGTGGTCCAGGCCCGCCCGTACTGGCACCAGCTGGACTTGTCCGGCGGCTGCCACAGGTCGGGGCTCTGGTCGCCCTTCGCGCGGTTCGAGGAGGCGGTCACGGCGATCAGCTGGGGGTGCGTCAGGTCGTTGGCGAACGCCTTGCGGCGGGCGGCGTCCCAGCCGGCCGCGCCGGAGCGCCAGCCCTCGGCGAGGGGCACCATGTGGTCGATGTCCATCGCGGCCGCGTCCGTGACGGACTTCCCGTCGTAGAGGCTCTTCCACGAACCGGAGACGGCCCGGCATTCGGCGTCCCGCTTCACGTCGGAGCCGTCGCGCTCGAGCACCACCTCGCGGGTGTCGCACTTGTCGCCCTGCTGCGCCCAGTGCGCGAACTTCGCCCGGCTGTACCCGGCCATCGTGCCGACCGGTGCCACCTTCAGAGCGGCCAACTGCGTGCGGGCCACGGCCGTCGGGACCAGGCCGGGCAGTACGTCCCCGCCGGCGGGTCCGCCGCCCGCCCCCGGCGGCGCGGTGTGCGGCGCCGAGGCACCCGGATCCGGGCCGGTGCCCTTGCCGGCGCCCGGCCCGCCCGCCCCGGAGCAGCCGGCCAGGGCCAGCAGCAGCGCGGCCGCCAGCGCCGCACCGGGAACCCGTATCTGACGCACCATGGAACCCGCCCTCCGCCCGACTGCGTGTCAATTCCTTTCGAACCCTACCCAGAACCGGACGAAGAACCGGGCGGGCACCCTCCGGCGTGCGTTGTCAGTGGCGCTCGCTAGTCTCCCCGCATACCGCAGCTCAGGGGGGTTCCGACCCCCCTGTCCGGGCTGCGCGGACAGGGGCCGGACGGGTGGAGGACACGGGCTGATGGCATGGGTGGCAGCGGGCGAGGGGTACGAGATCGCCCTCGTGGAAGGCCGGGTGGCGGCGCGGTCCGCCTCCGGCCGGTCCGCGGGGCGGCAGTTGAAGAGCCTCCCCAGGGCACTGAAGGACCATCCGGAGGTGGACCGGTTGCGGCGGCTCGCCGCATGGCTGGACCGGCACGAGGCGGCCTGCGTCGCACAGGTCGACAGCTGGATGGTGTCCTCACTGCCCGTACCGGCCGCACTGCTGGCCCGTGTCTGGCGCGACGAGGCCTGGCGCGGTGCCCTGCGGGATCTGGCCGTCGTGGGAGACGATCCGGACGAGGTGGGATTCCTGCGGGGTGCCACGGAGTCCGGTGAGCTCAAGGTGGTCGACCTCGACGGCGAGACCGTCCGGCTGTCGCCGCGCACGGTGACCCTGCCGCACCCCGTACTGCTGCCGGACCTGGACGACGTACGGGACTTCGCGGCCGACCTGGGCATCGTGCAGCGGGTGGAGCAGATCCACCGGGCCACCTGGCAGAAGCCCGCCGGGCTCACCGCCACCGCCACCGAGGTGAAGGACTACGCGGGCGGGGTCTTCCCCACCCGGTTCAGCCTCGCCGCGCGGGCGACGGGCCTGGGCTACCGGGTCTCCGGCGGCTACGCCACCTGCAAGGTCCGCGACACCGGCCGGGCCACGGAGGCGGCGGTGTGGATCGGGGAGCCGTACTACGACGCGGAAACCAGCACCGGCGCGCTGACCTGGCACGACGGGGAGGGCCGGACCGTGCGCCCGGCCGAGGTCGGACCGGTCGCCTGGTCCGAGGGGATGCGGATGGCCGCGGCGCTGTACGCCGGGCGCAAGATCGAGGAGGGCGGGGACGCATGAGCACCACCGACAACACCGGCACGAACGCCGGCACGAACACCGGCACGGGGGGCACCCCCGACGCGGGCACCACCGGCACCGGCACCGGCAGCGGGAAGGGCGGCGCGTTCGTGAGCGAGGCCGAGCTGCTCCTGCGGGCCGGCGCCGTGCTGCCGCTCGGCACGCCCGACGCGGGACCCACCGCCGTCGACCTGACCGCGCGCTCCTACCGCCACCCCGCCCTCGGTGAGGACCGCGTCGTCGTCCGGCTCGCCGCCGCCGACCTCGGCGCCGCCGAGGACCTCGCCGCCGGGTTCCTGGGCCTGGTACCCGAACGGACCGACCCGCCCGTCGTCGGCCTCGGCCACCGCCAGGCCCTCGGCTTCCCCGAATGGGTCCTGGTCCACCACCCCGAGGACGGCCACCACGCCCTCGCCGTCGTGCCCGAACTGGATCGCATCGGCCGCCAGGCCAAGACGAAGCCCAAGGCGGCGCTCGACGCCTGCAACGAACTGGCCGGCCGGCTCGCCGCCGCCGTGCCGCACTTCCTTCCCGTCTTCCTCGAACAGGCCGCCCGCACGTTCCTCGCCGTCGAGAACCCCACCTACGCCGCCCAGCTGTTCGGCCGTGCCCGCACCGCCGAGACCCAGCACGGCCTCGCCGTCGACGAGGACCGCCTCGACGCCGTCTTCCTCGAATTCGCCCTGGCCGGCGCGCTCCCCGTGAAGGTGCTCACCGGCTACGGCAAGGAACTCGCCCTGCGCGTCAGCCCCGCCGAGGCCCACCGGCGTTTCCGCCGGCTGTGCGTGCGGCGCACCGCCGGAGGGCTGCCGCCCTCCGCGCAGGCCGCCACCGAGCTGCGCCGCCTCGCCCGCGCGGCGGGCCTCACCGGCACCGAGCCGGAGCAGGACTACCTCGCCGAACTGCTCCCGCTCCCCGCCACCCTGCGCGCCCCGCTCGGCTGGTGGAAGGCGCACCGGGCCGCCCTGGTCGCACTCGCCCGGCGCGTGCCCTCCGTACGCGGCACGCTCCTCGGGCTGACCCCGCCCGGCGGCGGCGACAGCGTCGAGCTCACCGGCCTGTGGTTGGACGTCCTGGAGGAGTCCGGTGCCACCGCCGGGCTGGAATCCGAGGACGTCCCCGCCGACCAGCGCTGCGCCGACGGCACCGCCGGCTGGCTGGAGCGCTTCCACCAGGCCCGCCACACCGGCTGGGGCCGGCGCACCACCCCGCCCGTACTCCTCGACCTGGTCGAGCGCTGCGCGCCGCAGCTGCGCACCGAACTCGCCCGGCCCGGCCGCGAGGCCGGCCTGCGCGTCGGAGTGCAGGACGCCGACCTCCTCGACCTGCTGCTCACCCTCCGCGTGCCCGTCGCCGACCCCGGGACGGAGCACGGCCGGCACCGCCACAGCCGGCTGAACCTGGCGGACTGGGCCCGCGCCGACCAGCGCCGCGACCTGCTCGCCCTCGCCGCCGACGAACGGTTCCACCCGGCGTTCCACCGGGCACTGGACGGCATCGGCGAAGGCGGTGAGGACATCATCCGCCGGGTCGCCGCCGCGCCCGGCGGCCGCCCGCTGCTCACCGAGTGGGTGCGCTCGGTCGCCCGCGCGTCCACCGCCGCCGGGCTGCCCGGAGTCCCCGACGCCATCCAGCGGCTGACCTGGCTGCCCGTCGAGGCACTCGAACTCGCCCCCGGGGAAGTCGCCGAGGCGGCCGCCGCCGACCTCGCCGAAACCCTCGCCCGCACCCTGCGCGGCGGACTCTTCGAAGAACTGGCCTGGCCCTCCTGGGAGAACGCCGTCCGCGAACTGGCCCCCGCCCAGGACCGCCGCGGCCTGACCGTCGTCGAGGCGTGGCCCCACCTGATCGTCGCCAACTCCACGCAGGTCCGCGTCATCGACGCCGACTCCACCGTCCTCACCCACGACCTGCGGATCCCCAGCGGCTCCCACTACCGCCACGGATTCCACTACGTCGACGGCGAACTGCTGGTCTTCTGGAACTCCTGGGCCTCGGACGAGACGCAGGGCTACTGGCACACCTCGCCCGGCACCGTCCTGACCCTGGACACCGACCGCCGGTACGGGCAGCTGCGCTCCGAGCACCTCAGCCTGCCGCTCCCGAACGGCGGCCGCGCCACCGGCGGCGGCATCCTGCACCGGGGCGACACCAGACTGCCCGAGGAGCGGCCACTGCTGTCCGACGGCACCTCCTACTGGGTGTGGCAGTACCGGGACCAGGCCACCGAGCGCGGCTGGCGCGAGTACGACCCCGCCACCGGGGACCTCGGCCGGTTCTCCCTGCCCACCTTCCTCGCCGACACCTCCTCCGGCGGGGACCCGGCGCGGGCCGGCTCCGCCGGCTGGCTGCGGCCCGCGCCCACCGTGCCGGACTCGGCGCTCGGCGAACCCGTCGGCGGCCTGCTCGGCTGGCGCACCGCCCGCGTTCCCGGCCAGGGCTGGCGGGGAACCGACACCGGCGGACGCACCGTCACCGTCCCCGAAGGGGCCTACGCCCCGCTCGCGGCGCTCGCCTTCCCCGGCGACGACCGGCCGCGCGCCCTGTCGAGCGGCTACCGCCAGGTGAGCATCACCGACCCCGACGGGGTGGTCACCGCCACGTCGCGCGACGGCGAGCGGCGGGTCCCCTACGCCACCGCCAGCGTGGACCTCCCGCCGCTCTCCCACTGGTACGCCCTGCGCCCGCGCGACACCGAAGGCTCCGCCGCGCTGCGCGCCGCCGACCGGGAGACCGTCGCCGCCCTGCTGAAGTCGGCCGCCGCGGCCCGGACGGCCGACGAGCTGCCCGCCCTGGTGACCGCGGCCCTGCCCCGGATCACCGCGCCCGAGCTGGTCGGCGGGGTCGTCGAGGTCCTGCGCTTCACCCTCGTCCAGCAGAAGGCCCTGGACGCGGTCGCCGCCCGCCTCAGCCAGGACGCCGGGGCCGCGGAAACCGCTCCCCAGGGGCCCACCGACCAGCTGATCGACCAGGCGCTGAGCGGGCTCACGGGCAGCACCTACTACCGCGGCGGCGCCGACGCCGACGTCGCCCACCGCTTCCTGCGCGGGCTCGCGGCCGCCCGCGCCGACACCGCGGCGGCCGCGGTGCCCGGCAGGCTGCACTTCGACGTGCCGGCCCTGCCCTACTCCGCGCTGGCGTGGACACCGCTGCTCGACCAGCCCGCCGCCGTCGCCTACCGCGCGGTCGCCGCGGGCGCCACCGACGAGGAGCGCGCCGCACTCGTCAGCCTGCTCCGCGAGATCGACGCGCTGGGCCTGGCCTCCGCGGAGGGATCCGCCGCCCGCTGGCGCCGGGTCGTCGTCCACCTCGACCAGCGCCACCTGAACACCCCCGCCGGAGCCGAGCGCAACCTGCACGGACGTGCCGTGCTGCCGCTCGGTGGCGGAGCCGTCCTCGCCACGACCGAGTACAGCGCAGCCGTCCCCGACGGCCACGAGTTCGGCGCCCTGCTGCACGACCCGGCCGGCCGCTTCACCGTCCCCGGGCCCTACACCCTGCGCGGCGCCGCGCTGCCGGGCGACCCGGAGCGCGGCGGCGACTGGCTGGCCCGCTTCCTCGCCGAAGCCGCCGACCGCGGCCCCGCGCCCTTCCACCCGCACGCCGCGGAGGAGTTCGCCCGGCTCACCGGCGTCCCCGCCGCACTGGCCCGGCTGGTCATCGCCGGGCTGCCCTCCGTCGACAGCTGGGGGCAGCACTTCCTCACCCCCGAGCAGCGCACCCTCCTCGGCGTCAAGGCCGCCGAAGCCGCCCACGCCCGCGACGAGCTCAAGGGCCTCGACCTCGTGGTGCGGCGGGCGGTCGTCGCCGCGCTGCTGCCCCGCGACCCGGCCCTGCTGTGGACCGAGGGCCCCGACGCCGCTGCCGCCGCCGCGGTGTGGAACCGGCACGTCGGCCGGCGCACACCGGTGCCCGACTGGCTCCTCGCCGAGGGCGCGCGGGTCCTGCGCACCGGATGGGCCGTGCCGCACGCCCTGTCGGCCCTCCTCGATCCGTCCGCCGCCCCGGAACTCTCCGTCGACGTGCCGTGGACGGTCCGGGGCGACCACGCGGAACCCCGCGAGCCGGCCACCCGCCCGTTCACCGCGGCCGTCCTGACCTCCGCCCTGGGCGCGATGGCCTGGCTCGCCCACCGGCTGCCCGCGGGCGACCCCGTACGAACGGCGCTGCCGCCCGCACTCACGGCCGTACGGCAGCGGCTCGCCGCCCCCGAACTGCTGATCGAGAGCGGGCACTACACCGACCTCGCCGACTTCCGGAAGGCGGCGGGCACACCGACCGAGACCGGTGAGGGCTTCGAGCGGTACGGCGCGGTGGTGATGGCCACCCACGACAACCGGCCCCGCCCCGCCCTGCGCCCGGCCCTGCTGGACTCCACCGGCTCCGACCCGTACCTGGCGGTCCTGCGCGGCGACGGCCGGGGGGCCTCCGCGACCGAGACGGCCCTGCGGGCGGCCCACGACCCCCGCTTCGCCGCCCTGCTCGCCGACCCGGGCGCCCCGGCGGCGGGTGACGTCGACAAGGACGGCACCTGGTGGCCGCAGGACCCCGCCCGCTCGGTCCCCGACCTGGTGGCGGAGGCCGCCGCGGAACACGGACTCGGCGCCGACGCGGCCGCCTTGTACCTGATGCTGCTCGCCATGCCGGACCCCACCGACCGCCACACCGCCCGCTGGACCGGCTGGAAGCCGGCCCGCCTCAAGGCCGCCCGCGCCGAACTGGGCGCCACCGACCTGGTGGTGACGGCAGGGCGGAGCCGGGCCGGGCGCTCGCTGTTCCTGCCGGGCGGGTGGGCCGACCTGGCCTCCCCGGTGCTGCCGGTGGAGCAGTGGAAGCTGCCGATGTACGGGCACCGCCTGCTGGGCCCGCTCGTGCCCGCCGAACCCGCCGCCGACCTCTACCGCAGGGCCTGGCAGCGGGTACGCGAGGGCGACGCCCCGCGTTTCGAGGAGCTCAAGGTGAAGCGGACGCGGGGGCGCGCCCGCAGGACGTGACGGCGGCGGGCACGCGGTTGACGGAGCCGGGGCCGGCGCGGTGCGGCTCGGTTCGGTTCGGGCCGGCCCGAGGGGGACGGGGCGGGGACGGGTGGGCTGGGCTCGGGCTTGCCCGGTCCGGGCGTCCAGAGCGGGCCGGCTCGTTCGGGACGAGCCGAGCGGCCCCCGGCTCCGGCTGCTCGGTCGGGACCTGGGCCGGTCGGGATGCAGGGATCCCGGCAGGGAACGCCTGCCCGCCTCGCCGTCCCGGCGGCGCGGTCCGCCGCCGGCCCTTCGCCCCGCCCTTCGTGCGCCGCACGCGGGGCAGGGCGAGGGGGTCGGGGCGAGGGGGGGGGCCGGGTCCCGTCCGCCCTGCCCGCTCCCACCGGTTCCGCTCCGCCCCGGCTCGCACCCCGTGCGTGCTGCCCGCTCCCTCACCGTCCCGTGCCGTCCCGCACCGTCCCGCGCCGTCCCGCGCCGTCCCGTCCCGCACCTCGTTCCCCGTCCCCACCTTCGTCCCACCCCTTTCCGCACCACCCAGGAGTACCCCGATGACGCTCACCGATCAGGCCGCCGCGGCGGCCACGCCCGACCGGCAGGTCCAGCCCGCCGAGGAGCGGTACGCCGCCGAACTCGCCTTCCTCGCCGCCCACGACCCCGGCCCCCGCCCGCCCGGCTGGGCACTGACCCCGCGCGCCGTCGTCACCTTCGTCTGCGGCAGCGACGGCGCCGAACTGGTCTCCCCGCAGGGCGGGGCCAAGCGCGTCATCGCGCCCAAGTTCGTCGGCGAACGTGCCCTGGTGGAACGCTGCGTCGTCACCCTCGCCGGGGAACGCGGCCTGCTGCTCACCGGCGAGCCCGGCACGGCCAAGTCCATGCTCAGCGAACTGCTGGCCGCGGCCGTCTGCGGCACCAGCTCCCTCACCGTCCAGGGCACGGCCGGCACCACCGAGGACGCCTTCCGGTACGGCTGGAACTACGCGCTGCTGCTCGCTCAGGGGCCGAGCGCCGGCGCCCTGGTCGACTCGCCGGTCCTCTCCGCCATGCGGACCGGCAGGGTGGTCCGCGTAGAGGAGATCACCCGCTGCCTGCCGGAGGTCCAGGACGCGCTCGTGTCCATCCTGTCCGACCGGCGGGTGACCGTGCCCGAACTCACCGCCACCGAGGACGCGGTGGTCTCCGCGGCCCCCGGCTTCACCGTCATCGCCACCGCCAACCTGCGCGACCGCGGTGTCTCCGAGATGTCCGCGGCCCTCAAGCGGCGCTTCAACTTCGAGACGGTCGCGCCCATCGCGGACGCGGACGCGGAAGCCACCTTGATCCGCCGCCAGGCGGTCGCCGCCGTCCAGCGGGCCGGCGCCGCCTTCGGCGTCGACGACGCCGTGCTCGACGCGCTCGTCACCGTCTTCCGCGACCTGCGCTCGGGACGCTCCGCCGAGGGCTGGGACGTGGAGCGCCCCGGCACGGTCATGTCCACGGCCGAAGCCGTGCAGGTGGCGGCCTCGCTGGGGGTCGCGGCCGCGTACCTGCCGGGTGGGGACGTACTGGACCTGCTGCCGGGGCACTTGCTGGGCGTCGTACGCAAGGACGATCCGGCCGACCACGGACGGCTGCTGGGGTACTGGGACGGTCCGGTCCGGCGCCGGGCCGAGGACGGCTCGGCGATGTGGCGGCGCCTGTGGGACCTGCGCGGGAGCCTGCGGTGACCCCGGCGCTCACACCGGCGCGGACCCCGGCCGAGCCGCGTACGGCCGTCGAGGCGCTCGCCGCGTCCCGCGAGCCGTACCTGCTCGGCGTGCGCCACCACAGCCCCGCGCTGGCGGCGCTCGTCCCCGACCTGCTGGACGCCTCCGGCGCGGACGTGGTGTGCGTGGAGCTCCCGGCGGACTTCCAGCCCTGGCTGGAGCACCTCGCCGATCCGGAGACCGTCGCCCCCGTCGCGTTGGCGGGGACGGGCCGGGACGGCCGCCTGGCCTTCTACCCCTTCGCCGATTTCTCCCCGGAACTGGCCGCGATCCGCTGGGCCGCCGCGCGCGGGGCGGCCGTCCTGTGCTGCGACCTGCCCCTGTCCGCCGGCGGCTGGACGGTGCCGGACGCGTCCGCCCTGCCGCCCACCGCGGCACCGGATTCCGCGCCGGACCAGGACCAGGACCCGGCACAGAACCCGGCACAGGACGCGGACCAGGGCGCGGACGGGGCCGCGGCTGCGGCAGCCCCGCGCGGACGCACCTTCGCCGACGCGCTCGCCGCCGCCGGGACCGGCCGGGACGGGGAGGACACCTGGGACCGGGCCGTCGAGGTCCTCGCACCCGGCTGCTCCCCGGAGGCCGTACGCCGGGCCGCCCTCGGGGTCGGTTGGGCACTGCGTACGGACGCCGCCGCCACCGTCCCGGCGACCGACCTCGCCCGCGAGGCCCACATGCGCGAGGTGATCGCGGGCGCCCTCGCCGCGGGCCACCGCGTGGCCGCCGTGATCGGCGCCTTCCACGCACCGGCCCTCCTCGGCATCCCCAGCGCGGGCGCTCCGGCCGCCACCGCGGCACCGGCCCCGCCGGCGGGTACCGGCACGTCCCCGACGACCCCGCCGCACACCGGGCGGGCCGCCGGGGGAGGGGAGGGGCGCCGGGGCCGGGCGGGGGCCGACCGGCAGGACGCGGCGCAGGCCGTCACCTCGCTCGTGCCCTACTCGTTCGACCTGCTCGACTCCCGCTCCGGCTACCCCGCCGGGATCCGGGACCCCCTCTGGCAGCAGGCCGTCCTGGCCGCGGGCGGCGACCCCCGCCTGCTCCGGGAGGCGGCCTCCGTCGCCGTCACCGGGATCTGCCGGGAGCTGCGCCGGGCCGGCCACACCGCAGGGACCGGTGAGGCGGCCGAAACCCTGCGGCTCGCCTGCGACCTGGCCGTCCTGCGCGGGCTGCCCGCGCCGGGCCGGGGCGAACTGCTCGAAGCCGTCACCACCGTGCTCGGGCAGGGCGAACCGCTCGGCCGCGGCCGGGCGCTGGCCCGCGCCCTCGAAGCGGTCCTCGTCGGCACCGGGCGCGGCCGGATCACCCCGCACGCCCCCCGCTCCGGCCTCGGCCCCTCCGTCGAGGCCGAGCTGTCGGAGCTGGGGCTGCCCCGCCCCGACGACCCCGCCCCCCGCGAGGTCCGGCTCGACCCGCTGCGCTCCGCCCTCGACAGCCGCCGCGAGATCCTCCTCCAGCGGCTCCTGGTGTGCGGAGCCTCCTACGGCGAGCCCCTCAGCGTCGCGACCACCGGCGACGGCACCGCCCTCGGCACCAAGTGGCGGCCGGCCTGGACGCCCGCGGTCCCGGCCCGCCTCGACCTCGCCGGTGTCCGCGGCGTCACCGCCGCCCAGGCCGCCGCAGGGACGCTCCGCGACACGGCACGCCGCGCCGCCGCCGACGGCGGACCGACCCCGGCGCAGATCCTCGCGGGGCTGGCCGCGGCCGCGCGCTGCGATCTGCCCGAGCTGGTCGACGTACGCCTGGAGGAAGCGGCCACGGTCCTGCCGCAGACGGCCACCCTGCCCGAACTCCTCGACGCCCTCGACCTCCTGGAGGCCCTGCGGCGCGGCCATCTGCCCGGCACGGGCGATGTGTCGCGCGCCGCGGCCGCCGCGCTCACCGGCGATCTCCTCGAAGCGGCCGTACGGTCCCTGCCCGGCCTCGCCGGCAGCGAGGACACCGCCGACGCCGCGGCCCTGGTGGCCCTCGCCGACCGGGCCGCCGCCCGGCACCTGGGCCTGCGCACCGACGAGGCCCTGGCGGACCTGGCGGCTGCCGCATCCCCGCTGATCCAGGGAGCGGCCCTGGCCGTACGGGTGCTGCTCGACCTCGATCCGGCCGCCCGGCTCGGCGAGCGCGCCGCCGGCTGGATCGACGCGGCGACCGCACCCGACGGGCGCCGGGCCCTGACCCGGCGGCTCAGCGGGGTGCTCACCGCCGCAGGACCGCTCCTGCAGTCCTCGCCGGCCGCGCTCACCCCGCTCCTCGACCGGGTCGAGCACCTCGGCGACCAGGAGTTCCTCGACCGTCTCCCCGCCCTGCGCGGGGGCTTCGACACCCTGTCGCCCGCCGCCCGCGACCGCCTGCTGGACACCGTCGCCGAGCGGCTCGGCGACCGGGTCGACCTCGCGCTGGACGCACCACCCGCGCTGCTCGCCCTGTGGGCTGCCGCCGACGCCGCCGGACTCGCCGCGCTGGAGGAGCTCCCGCGACCGCAGGCGTCCCCACCGGCCGGGACGAAAGCCCTCGCCCGGGCTCGGGCATCGGCCGAGGCCGAGGGCCCGGGCGCGCAGCCGGCGGCAGCCGGGGTCCGGGGCCTCCGCCCGCCCGCCGGGACCGCCCCGCGGCTCGCCCCCGCCGACCGCTGGCGGTTGCTGCTCGGCCGCGAGCGCGACCGGCTCCCCGCCGGGGCCCGCCGCTACGCCCACGCCCTCGACGAGCTCTACGGCGCCGGCCGCGGCGAGGGCTCCGCCGACCGCCTCGACGGCGGGGGAGGACCGGGCGGTCGGGGCGGCGGCCAGGAGGCGTCCTTCCCCACCGCCCGGGAGTGGTCGCGGGAACTGGAGGCGCTGTTCGGCGCCGAGGTGCGGGAAGAAGTGCTGGGCGGGGCGGCCGAAGCGGGCCGCACCGACGTACTCGCCCAGCTCGATCCGGGGTCCGTGCGGCCCTCCGTGGAACTGCTGGGCGCCGTCCTGTCGCTCGCCGGCGGCATGCCCGAAGCCCAGCTCGCCCGGCTGCGGCCGCTGGTCAGGCGGCTGGTCGACGAACTGGCCAAGGAACTCGCCACCCGGCTGCGCCCGGCCCTCTCCGGCCTCGCCACCCCCCGCCCGACCCGCCGCCCCGGCGGCAGACTGGACCTGGCCCGCACCCTGCGAGCCAACCTCGCGCACACCCGGCGCAAGCCCGACGGCAGCATGGTCGTGGTCCCGGAACGGCCCGTGTTCCGTACCCGGACCAGCCGTGAGAGCGACTGGCGGCTGATCCTCGTCGTCGACGTGTCCGGCTCGATGGAGGCCTCCGTCATCTGGTCGGCGCTGACCGCGGCGGTGCTGGGCGGCGTCCCGACCCTGTCGACCCATTTCCTCGCCTTCTCCACCCAGGTCGTGGACCTCACCGACCGGGTCGAGGATCCGCTCTCGCTGCTGCTGGAGGTCCGCGTCGGCGGCGGTACCCACATCGCCGCCGCACTCGCCCACGCCCGCACGCTGATGACCGTGCCCAGCCGCACCCTCGTCGTCGTGGTCAGCGACTTCGAGGAGGGCGCCCCGATCGGCGGCCTGCTCGGCGAGGTCCGCGCGCTGGCCGCCTCCGGCGCCCACCTGCTCGGCTGCGCCGCGCTCGACGACACGGGCACGCCCCGGTACTCCGTCCCGGTGGCCCGGCAACTCGTCGCGGCCGGGATGCCGGTGGCCGCCCTCAGCCCGCTCGCCCTCGCCCGCTGGGTGGGCGACCGACTCCGTGGAGAACCCCGTTGACCACCGCACTGCCACCCGTCGCACCCGAGGTGCTGGCCGAAGCCGTCGAGCAGCTCAGCGCCCGGCTGCGCAAGAAGCTGGACGCCGCCACCGCGGGATGCCCGGCGCCGGCCGACGGCGGGGCGGACGGCGGCGTCGTACTCGCCTTCGGGGAGGACGCGGTCGTCACCCTGCGGCCCGGTCCGCGCGGGGCCGTGACCGAACCCGGACAGGCGGTCTGCACCTGCCTGCTGTCGCCCCGCTGCCTCCACCGCGCCGCCGCCCTGGCCGCGGCCCCCTTGACGGATCCGGCCCCGTACGAACCGCCGTCCGCGGCCGAGGGCCGGGCCCCGGCCGCGGATCCGGCTCCGGCCCGGACCCCGAACCCGACCCCGGAGCTGGATCCGGCCCCGGTCCCGGCCGCAGACCTCTCCCCGGCCCCGGCCCCCGCCCTCACCGCGGCACAGCTGCGCGCCGCGGCCGGGCTCTGGCGGGCCGCCGCCGATGCCCTCGCCGCCGGGGTGACCGCCGCAGGCACCGTCGTGCAGGCGGAGTTGCTGCGCGCCGCGCACACCGCGCGACTCGCCGGCCTGCCCCGCGCCGAGGCGGCCGCGCTGCGCGTCGTGCGGGGCCTGCGCGCCGCCCGGGGCCAGCAGGCCGGGCAGCGGCTCGGGGCGCTGACCGACGCCTTCCGCGAACTCCTGCGCACCGCAGCGCTCCTGGCCGCCGGTCGGGCGGACGCCGCCCTGACCGGTACGTCCCGTCGCACCTACGCGTCCGGGGGAAGCCTCCAGGTGTACGGCCTGTGCCGGGAGCCGGTCCTCTCGGCGACCGGGTACGGGGGCGTGGTCACCCACCTGCTGGCGCCCGACGGCGCCGCCTACTCGCTCGCCGACGTGCGCCCCGGCGGCCTCGCCCGGGCCCGCGGCGCGGGGTCGGCATCCGTCGCGCTCGGCGGAGCCGTCCTCGACCACGCCGGGCTGGCGCGCGGCGGCCTGCGGATCGTCGGCGCGACCGTCTCCCCGGAGGGACGGCTCGGTGCCGGACGCGGGGTCAGGGCGACCCCGCTGCGCGGCATCGCGTGGACCGAGGAGCCGGCCGCGGCGCTCTTCGCCCGGCCGGCCGCCGAGGCGGTCGCCGACCGGCCCGCGGATCCGGAGGGCGCCGAACCGGCCCTGCTCGGCTGCGAGGTCGCCGTCGTCGGGCCGGCCGGGGACCACCTCCTGGTACGGGAACTGCGGCCGGGTGCGCCCCTGCTGCGGCTGCGCCCCGCCCACCCCCACCCCGAGCTGGCGCACACGGAGAACCTGCGGCGCCTCGGTTCGTACCCCGGTCTGCGGCTGCGCGTGCTCGGGCGCCCCGACCTGGACCGGGCCGCGACCTTGAGCCCCCTGGCGGTCGGTCCGGTGCCGGGCGAGGAGTACACCCTGCGGCTGCCGGAGGAGTGGCTGGGCCGCGCCGACCTCGGCTACGACCGGCTCCAGGGCGTCCACTTCCCGCCCCGGGCCGACACCGGCCCCGCTCCCGAGCCGGCCGCCGCCGGCCCGGACCCGCTGGCCGACTCGCCGCTGTGGCGGGTACGCCGGCTCCTGGAGAGCGGGGTCGCGGGCGGTCGCCGAGCGGTGGCCGAGGCGGCCCGGGGCGGTGAACCCCTCGCCGGGTACGGAGCCTTGCGCCGGGCCGGACTCACCGGCGCGGCGGATCTGGCCGCGGCCCTCGCCGCCGAGGCGGACCGCCGCCCCCGCGACGCCTTCGGCCGCCTGGCCGACCCCTCAGCGGAGGCCTACGCCCACGCCTGGCTGTCCGCGGCCGCCCACCTCGCAGCAGCCGAACGCTCCTTGATCACCACGTCCTGGACCTCCGCCCCACCCCCCTGACCCGCCCCCAGCCACCCGCCGATCACACGGAGGTCCGCCGCCCCGATCCCCCGGCCGGGATCCACCCGGTGCAGCAGGGCCCGGCCCGGATGGCAGGCGGCCACCCAGGCCCGGTCGGCGTCGGTGATCTCGTCGTCGACCCAGATGAACGGCCGCCCTGCGGCGAGGCCGACGAGCGTCGGTGTCTTCCAGTGGAGCCCGCCCCGCCCGTCCTCCTCGCAGGGCTCGGGCCACTCCACCACCGGCAGCTCCGACAGCCCGAGCCGCGGCGCCACGCACGCGTTGGCCTCGGCCATCCAGGTCGTGGCCCACACCAGTCGGCAGGGCAGGGCGGCGAGACGGGGTCCGAGCGTGCGGTCGATCCTGGCGAGCAGGGGGTTGGCCGCGTCCCCTTCCGGATAGGGGCCCGCCCCGAACGGGATGAGGGGTCCGTCGACATCGAGGAAGAGCAGGGGGAGTTCGGCCGGAGGGGTCATGACAGCACCGTAACGCCGCTCCGGCCGCGTCCGGTTTCCGCGGCGTCAGCCGCGACGGGCCGGGTGGGGCCAGTGGGTGTCCCACAGGGAGCAGCGGTGGGCGGTTCGGGCGTCGATCGGGTGGGGTCCGGGCGGGGCCGGGTCAAGGAGCCCCCGCCGTGGAACCAGACCATGACGGGCCGCCCGGCCGGGGCGTGGGCGGGAGCGCCCGACGGGGCGGTGACGTTCAGGTACGGGCAGTCCTCGGAACCGCTCGGCCCGCCGGGCCCGCGCGGGCAGCTGCACACAGCGCGCCCCGGGCGCACCCGCGTCGCGCACGCCCGCCCACCGGGGCACCGGCTGCGGAAGCCGCCAGCGCAGTGCGCCCGTCGGGGGAGCGGCGTACGGGAAGCCCCCGAAGGAGCGGTGGGTGCCGTGGTCGACGTCCCGCACCCGTCCCCGGCCGGTGTCCGCGACGGGCCGCGGGCCCGTCGGCCCCCACGGGCGCGGGTCGGTCGGCCCCACCGGGGCGGGAGGCGGTCGGCCCCGCAGGGCGCGGGTCCGTCAGCCCTACCAGGCGCGTGTCTGTCGGACCCACCAGACGCGGGTCGGTCGGTCGCGCCAGGACGGGGCGCTCGGGACCCGGCCGCTGCGGCCCCGGCGCCGCGCCCGCCGCGACGAGCACGGCCGACAGCGTCGACCCCCAGCGGCGGGGCGCACCGGCGCCGGAACCTCCGCACATCGAGCACGCGTCAGCCTCGCCCCGGACGGCGGCTGTACCTCCGGCCCCACCCCCGTTTGCCCGCCCCGAATGGCGCAGTGGGCGGATCCGGTCGTCAATGTAACAAAGCGTGCGCTTCCCACGACGCACGATGACCGGCGCGCGATGTGTAGACCCGCGTGTCGGCGAACGGAGCTTTCCATGAATGACCCCATCACCCTCCCGGCGACCGACCCGGAAGACCCCCGGGAGATCCCCGAGACCACCCGGACGGACGCCCCCGACCCCGAGCCGGTGCGCACCCTGCTGAACACGGCGGCCACCTGCCGTCCCCTGGCCGAGGTCACCGCACTGGTGAGCCTCCTCAAGGACAGCGGACAGTCCGATCCGGGACACGAGGCGCTGCGTACGGCCGCGGTGGCCCGCCCCGTGCACGAAGTGCGGGAGATGGTCGCCCTGCTCGGCGAAAGCCCGCACGAGGGGGATGCGGCGGCCATCACGCTGCGCGCCGCCGCAGTCGGACGGCCCATCGAGGAGGTGGCCCTGCTGGCCGGCATCCTCGGCACCGAGGAGGCCGACCAAGCGGGGCAGCCCCCACCGTCCCAGGCGTCCGACGCGCCCGGCCCGGTGCCGCCCGAGCCGTCGGGACCGCCCGGGACCGCGCAGGAGGCGTACGCCCGGGAGCCGTCCGCGCGGGCCGAGCCCGCGGAGGCGCAGCACGCCCCGGGGACGTACGCACCGCCGCACCGGGAGCGGCGCGACGCCCCGGACGCGCAGCCGAGCCGGCGCGCCCGGCCGGACCGTCGCGACCCGGCCCGGCCGCGACCGGCCCGCTCCGGACCTGCGGCCCTGCGGCACGTGCTGCGCTGGCCGGTGGCGACCGCCCTGCTGGTCACCGCCGCGCCGCACCTGCCGGCGGATCTGGCGGCCCTGGGATCGGCGAGGCCCCTGGACCTCCTGCCCCTGCTCGTCGCGGTGCTGTGCATCGGCTTCGGCGTGCTGCTGGCGGTGCGGGACACCGCGCCGGTGTGGCGGGCGGCCGCGGTCACGGCCCTCGGCGTCGTCGCCCTGCACGTGTGCGCGGGCGTCACGGCCTTCGACCCCCTGGCCGGAGCCGTCGGCGGGACCGTCGGCTGGGCGGGCAGCATCGTGATGCTCAGCGCGGCCGCCGGCGCCGTCCTCGCGGGAGTGGCGCTGGCGAACCGCCGGGAGGGCGCGGCCTGATCCCGCGCGCAGGACAGCGGCACCCCGTGCGTACCGGCACGGGGTGCCGTTCGCCGTCGGGCGGTCACGCCAGGAGGTTCACGGCCCGGGTGAACACCCGCGGGAGCCGGGCCGCCAGCGGGACGATCCGGCGGGCGAGCGGCGGCCGGTGGCGTGCCCAGAGCAGGGACTCGGTGAGCGCGCGGTAGCTGCGCGACAGCTCCCGCCAGGCCTGTTCGTACGCCTGCGGCCGCCCCGCCCGGACACAGCGCACCAGTTCACCCGCCGCCGTCACCGCCAGGGTCAGGCCCTCGCCGGTCAGCGCGTCCACGTACCCGGCCGCGTCCCCGACGAACAGCACGCGCCCCGCCACCCGGACCCTGGCCCCCTGCCGGAGCGGCCCGGCTCCGCGCACCGGCGCCGCGGGCGACGCCGGCAGCTTCGCCGCCAGCAGCGGGAACCGGGCGAGCTGTACGTCGTAGGGCGCCTGCTCGGTGGTCAGCACGGCCACGCCGATCCGGTGGGGCCCGAGCGGGGTGACGTAGGCCTCGCAGTGCGCCGCCCAGTGCACCTCGACGAGGTCGTTCCACGGTTCGACGCCGTAGTGGCGGCGCAGCCCGTAGCGTGCGGGGCGGCCGGGCGCGGGCGGCGCCGACAGGCCGAGCGCGCGCCGGACCGGCGAGTGCAGGCCGTCCGCGGCGACGAGGTAGCGGGCGGTGAACCCGGCCGCGCTGACGCCGTCCGGGCCCTGGCCGACGGCCTCGACGCGGCGGCGGACCACCCGTACGCCCAGCTCCGCGGCGCGCCGCGCCAGCGCCGCCTGGAGGACGGTGCGCCGGACACCGAGGCCGGGGCCGGAGTCGAACCGTCCGTCCGCGTGCCGTCCGCTGACGCCGTCCACGTAGCGGATGCCGTGGAACGGCTGCCCGGGCGGGGCCACGCCCAGTTCCCGCAGCCGGGCGACGGCCCCCGGCATCAGGCCCTCCCCGCACGCCTTGTCCACGGGGGTGGGCCGCGGTTCGACGACCACCACCTCGAGGCCCGCCAGCGCCCCGTGGATGGCCGTGGCCAGACCGGCCGGGCCGCCGCCCGCGATCAGCAGGTCGATCACGAAGGGGAGCCGGCCGCGGGCACGGAGGCGGGGGCGCGCAGCCGTCCGCCGTCCGTGAGCGCCGCGTCCTCGCAGCCGATGCGCACGCGCAGGAGCAGCAGGTTGAGCGCGGTGAAGACGCCGGCGGTCAGCCAGGCGCCGTGCACGAGCGGGAGCGCGACACCCTCGGCGACCACCGCCGCGTAGTTGGGGTGGCGCATCCACCGGTACGGCCCGGCCGCCACCAGCGGAAGGCCGGGCACGACCAGCACCCGGGTGTTCCAGCGCGGTCCGAGGGTCGCGATGCACCACCAGCGCAGGGCTTGCGCCGCCAGGGCCACGGCCAGCGCCGTCCAGCCGAGCACGGGCAGGAAGGGGCGCCCGGCGGCCAGGGGTTCCACCACGCAGCCCACCAGCAGGGCGGTGTGCAGGGTGACCATCACGGGGTAGTGGCCACGGCCGTACTCGCGGCCGCCGCGGGCCAGGCTCCACGCCGCGTGGCGGCGGGCCGTGGCGAGTTCGGCGAGCCGCTCGGCCGCGACGAGGGCGATGAGCAGCAGGTACCAGATCATGGACGGAGCGAGGGCCATGGAGTCACCAGCCAGGGAGAGTGGGGGTGTCGGGGGAGCCGCGGCGGGGATCACCAGCGGAGGAGGACGAGTTCGGAGGCGAAGCCCGGCCCGAAGGCCAGCATCAGCCCGACCGATCCGGGCGGCGGCGGCCCCGCGCTCTGGATGCCGCCCAGGATGTGCAGGACCGACGCGGAGGAGAGGTTGCCGACGGCGGCCAGCGAGCGGTGGCTCGCCGCGAAGGCGGACGCGGGCAGGGCGAGGGCCTCGGCCAGCGCGTCGAGGATCTTCGGGCCGCCCGGATGGCAGACCCAGGCGTCGACGTCCGAGGGCTTGAGGTCGTGAGCGGCGAGGAAGGTCTCCACCTCCTCGGCCACGTGCAGCCGTACCAGGTCCGGCAGTTCGCGGCCGAGCACCATGCGCATGCCCCAGTGGCCGATGTCCCAGCCGAGCAGGTGCTCCGTCCCCGGGTAGAGGCGGCTGCGCGCGGCCACCACCGACGGCCCGGCGCCCGCGGAGTACAGGGGGTGCTCGCGGCCCACCGCGACGAGCGCACCCGCCCCGTCGCCGAACAGGGCCCCCGCCACCAGGTTCGCCGTCGAGGGGTCCGTGGACTGGAGGGTGAGCGAGCACAGTTCGGTGGAGAGCAGCACGGCCGCGTGCCCCGGTCGGCCCGTCAGGTGGTCGTGGAGGTGGCCGATACCGGCCGCGCCCGCCGCGCAGCCGAGGCCGAAGAGCGGGACCCGCCGCACGTCGGGGCGCAGTCCGGCGCCTGCGGCGAGGCGGGCCTCCAGCGAGGGCGTCGCGAGCCCGGTCACCGTGGTCGACATGACCAGGTCGATCTCCGGAGCCGGCAACCCCGCACCTTCGAGGGCGAGGGCGAGGGCCCGGCCGCCGAGTTCCAAGGCCGCTTCGAGGAACAGGGCGTTGGTCGTGCCGAAGTCGTTCGAGGGTCCGTACCGCTCCAGCGGGAGCGCGAGATGGCGGCTGTCGACGCGCACCGACGCGTGCACGCGGCGCAGCAGGGCGGTCTCGGGGCCCGGCGGCAGGAAGCGGGCCAGTGCGTCCGTGATCTCGGCCTGCGTATGGAGGTGGGGAGGGAACACGCTGCTCACTGCCAGGACACGCGTCATTCGTTCACCATAGGAAACAACTGACACATCATTACGAATGAGGCGAACCGGGCGCGGCGCGGCATACCGTGTCACCGTGCCCCCGCGAACCACGCCCCACGGAGCCGCCCCCGCCCCCCTGGAGACCGATGCCGGGGAGACCGCCGCCGCACGGGCCGCGACCGACACGCCCGTACGACGCCTGCGCGGCGGTGCGGCCGCGGGGCTGCTGGCTGCCTGCCACCCCCTCCCGGCGGCGGCCGTCACCCTCGTCACCGCTGCGCTCGCCACCGCCGCCGGGCGCGGCCTCACGGGAGGGGCCGCGGCCTTGGGCGCGGTCGCCGCGGGCCAGCTCTCGGTCGGGTGGAGCAACGACCGGGCCGACCTGCGGCGCGACCGGAGCGTGGGGCGGCGGGACAAACCGCTGGTCGCGGGCTCGGTGCGACCTGCCGCAGTGTCCTGGGCGGCGGCCTTGGCGCTGCTGGTCTGCGTCCCGCTGTCGCTCGCCGGAGGGCTGCTCGCCGGGACGGTGCACCTCGCCGCGGTGGCGGCCGCCTGGGGGTACAACCTGCGGCTCAAGGGCACGGTCGTGTCCTGGCTGCCGTACGCCCTGGCCTTCGGCCTGCTGCCCGCCTTCGTCACCCTGGGTCTGCCCGGCACGCCGTGGCCGCCGCCCTGGCTCACCGCGGCGGCGGGCCTGCTGGGGGCGGGCGCGCACTTCGCCAACGTGCTGCCGGACATCGCCGGTGACCTGTCCACCGGGGTGGCGGGCCTGCCGCAGCGGCTCGGGGCCCGGCGCTCGGCCGCGCTCGCCGCGCTCCTGGTCCTCGGCTCGGCCGTCGCCCTGGTCGCGGGGCCGCCCGGGCCGGTGACGGGCTACGGCTGGGTCCTGCTGGCGGGGACGGCGGCGGCGCTGCTCCTGGCGTCCCGGCGCCCCGCCGGCCGGCTCCCCTTCCTGGCCGTGCTGAGCGTGGCGGGAGCCGACGCGGTTCTGCTGGTGGTCCAGCTCAGGTCGGCCTAGTACGGCTACGGGTCCAGTCCAGCAGCTGCTCGACCGGCCAGGTGTTGATCACGTGCCCGACCGGCACTCCGCACTCCGCGGCCCGCTCGCAGCCGAGCATCTGCCAGTCCAGCTGGCCGGGCGCGTGGGCGTCGGTGTCGATCGCGAAGGAGGTCCCGGCGGCGACGGCCAGGCGCAGCAGGTCCCGCGGCGGATCCAGCCGCTCGGGCCGGCTGTTGATCTCCACGGCGGTACCGGATTCCGCGCAGGCCGCGAAGACGGCCTCGGCGTCGAACCGGGACGGCGGCCTGGTCCGGCCGGTCACCAGCCGGCCCGTGCAGTGGCCCAGGACGTCCATCAAGGGGTTGCGCACGGCGGCGACCATCCGCCGGGTCATGGCGGGAGCGTCCATCCGCAGCTTCGAGTGGACGGAGCCGACGACGAGGTCGAGCCGGTCGAGCAGCTCCGGCTCCTGGTCCAGCGAGCCGTCGTCGAGGATGTCGCACTCGATGCCGGTCAGCAGCCTGAACGGCGCCCAGGTTTCGTTGAGCTCCGCGACCACCCGCAGCTGTTCGCGCAGCCGCTCCGGGGAGAGCCCGCGGGCGATCGTCAGCCGCGGCGAGTGGTCGGTCAGCACGGCGTACTCGTGGCCGAGCGAGGCCGCGGCCCGCCCCATCGCCTCGATCGGGCTGCCTCCGTCGGACCAGTCGGAGTGCACGTGGCAGTCTCCGCGCAGGGCGGCCCGCAGCGCGGTGGCGGCGGGCGAGGCGGGCGGGCCCTCGGGGAGCGCGGCGGCCTCGTCCTCGAGTTTCCGCAGGTAGGCGGGGACCGTTCCGCCGAGCGCTTCCCGTACCACCTGGGCGGTCTTGGGCCCGATGCCCTTGACCGCTTCCAGGGAGCCGGCCGCCGCCCGTTCGGCCGTCTCGCGCTCACCCAGGCGGCCGACCACGTCCGCGGCCGTACGGAAGGCCCGCACCCGGTAGGTGGGCTCCTGGGCGCGTTCGAGCAGGAAGGCGATCCGGTCCAGCGCCGCCACCGGGTCCATCGGGCACCTCCTGCCTTTCCGGAACCCAGTGTCCGGCGGTTCGCCCGCTCACGCCTCCTGCGGGGCGGCGGCGTCGAGCGCGGCCGTGAGGCGGTTCAGGCGGGTCTGGAGCTCGACGATCTCGGTCAGCTCGAAGCCCGTCGCGGCGGCGATCCGGCGCGGGACCTCCACGGCGCGCCCGCGCAGCGCGGCCCCCTCGTCCGTCAGCCGGGCGTGCACGGACCGCTCGTCCTCGGTGCTGCGCTCGCGGCGCACCAGGCCGGCCGCTTCCAGTCGCTTGAGCAGCGGGGACAGCGTCCCGGAGTCCAGCCGCAGGTGCCGGCCGATCTCCTTGACCGGCAGCTCGCCGTGCTCCCACAGCACGAGCATCACCAGGTACTGCGGGTAGGTCAGGCCCAGGTCCTTCAGGACGACGCGGTACAGGCCGCCGAAGGCGCGGCTCGCGGCGTTCAGCGCGAAGCAGATCTGGCCGTCCAGACGGAGGAAGTCCTGGTCGGAGGAGAGGGCGGTCGGCTGCTCGGTCATGGCGCCAGTGTACCGGGGCAACCTCGGCGAGGCATTTAATTGTGCACAACTGAATTGCGTGCTCTAATGGTGGAGCGCGGTCGGCCACCGGCCGCCGCAGGACCACTTCCGCGAGAGGAACTCCGATGGACGCGCTGTACACCGCTGTCGCCACCGCCAACGGCCGCGAGGGCCGCACCGTCAGCTCCGACGGCCGGCTCGACCTCGCCCTCGCCATGCCGCCGGCGCTCGGCGGCAACGGAGAGGGCACCAACCCCGAGCAGCTCTTCGCCGCCGGGTACGCCGCGTGCTTCGCCAGTGCGCTCGGCCTGGTCGGCCGCCAGGCCAAGGTCGACACCAGTGAGGTGTCGGTCACGGCGGAGGTCTCCATCGGCAAGGACGGCGCCGGCTTCGGCCTGGCCGCGGTCCTGCGGGTCGAGCTCCCCGAGTCCCTGGCGGGCGAGACCGGCGCCCTCCTGGTCAAGCAGGCGCACGAGGTCTGCCCGTACTCCCGCGCCACGCGCGGCAACATCGACGTCGAGCTCGTGATCGAGTAGTCGGATCGTCCGGCCGGGGAGCCGTCCGGCCGGCCCCTTCGGCCGCGGCCGGAGATGCCGGTCCGCCGGCGTACGGCGACCATGGAGGGGCACCGCCCCGCACCGGGGCGGTCGTACGCCGGGAGGCGCCCGTGGCGCACACCTTCTCCACAGACGTACTGGTCGTGGGCGCAGGCCCGGTCGGGCTGACCGCCGCCGTCGAGCTGCGCCGGCGCGGCGTCTCCTGCCGGATCGTCGACCGGCTGCCCGCCCGGCTCCCCTTCGCCAAGGCCGTCGGCATCCAGCCGCGCACCCTCGAACTGTGGGACCGCATGGGGCTCGTCCGCGCCGCCCTGGACGCGGCCGTCCCCATGCGCGGCCAGCTGGCGTACCTGGACGGCGTCGAACAGCCCCGCATCGAATTCGCGCTGCCGCCCGAAGTCCCGTACGGATTCGCGGCACTGCCGCAGTACGAGACCGAACGCATCCTCGACGGGTTCCTCGCCCGCTTCGGGACCGCCGTCGAGCGGGGCACCGAGCTGATGTCGTTCGCGCAGGACGCCAACGGCGTCACCAGCAGGCTGCGCACCCCCTCCGGCTCCGAGGAAGAGCTGCGGACCCGCTTCCTCGTCGGCTGCGACGGCGCGCACAGCGCCGTCCGTAAAGGCCTCGGGCTCAGCTACGAAGGCCGCGCCTTCCCCGAGGAGTTCATGCTCGCCGACGTGGCGGTCGACTGGGACCTCCCGCACCCGTACGCCGTCCGGTCGATGCACCGCGACGCCGCCGGGGCGGTCGACGACGTGCTGGTGGCCATCCCGCTGCCCGGTCGCGGCCGGTACCGCGTCTCGATGATGGTCCCGCCCGAACTCTCCGCCGCGCAGCAGGCCGACGCCGGCCCCGACACGGTCGCCCACGGTCTGCAGACCGGCCGGGCCCCCGCGCTCCCCGACATCCAGACCGTCCTGGACCGGCTGTCACCGCGGCCCGCCACCGCCTCCGGCATCCGCTGGGCCTCGGTGTTCCGCATCAGCCACCGGATCGTGGACCGGTACTCCGACGGCCGGGTCTTCGTCGCCGGGGACGCGGCGCACATCCACCCGCCGACCGGCGCCCAGGGCATGAACACCGGTATCCAGGATGCCTGGAACCTGGCCTGGAAACTCGCCCTCGCGGTCGGCGGCCGCGCCCACCCCGGCCTGCTGGACAGCTACGACGCCGAACGCCGGCCGGTCGGGGAGGAGGTCGTCGGCCGCACCGTGCGGCACGCAGAGGCGGGCATCCAGGCCGACCCCGACGACCCGCGCACCGTCATGCTGCGCGAGGCCCAACTGCTCGTCACCTACCGGGGCGGCCCGATCGTGGACCCGCCCGGCGAGGGGCCGGGCCCCCGGCCGGGCGACCGGGCACCGGACTGCGGCGGCCTCCGCGGCGAGATCGCCGCCTACCCGCTCCGTCTCCTCGACCTGCTGCGCGACCGCGACCACGTGCTGCTCCTGTACGGCGACGATCCACGGGCCGCTGAACTCGCCCGCACCGCAAGGCAATCCACGGACGACGCCATGGAAACCTGCGTGATCCTCGAACCCGGCGCCCCGGCCGGGACGACCGGGCTGCCCGAGTACCGCGACAGCGATGGGGAGTTCGCCCGCCTCTACGCGCCGGACGGCCCGACGGCCTTCGTCGTCCGCCCGGACGGTCACCTCGCCGCCCGCCTCGCCCCACCGGACCCGGCGGCCCTGGCAGCCCACCTCGCCACCACCTTCGCCACCGCCCCCGAGCGGTGACCCGCGGCCTCAAGACCTGCTCCGACGACGCGTTTTGGAATGCCGGGAGAACCTCACTACGATCCGGCGATGATCACAAGAAAACGGCTTGCGGCCCGGGCGTGCGGACTGCTCGCCGCGCTGGCCGTCGGGCTCCTCCCGGCGAGCGCCACCGCCGCCGACGGGCCGACGGCGAAGGAACCCCCCAAGGTCGATCTCGTCCTCGACGTCAGCGGCTCCATGCGGGCGAACGACATCGACGGCCAGACCCGGATGGCGGCCGCGAAGCAGGCCTTCAACGAGGTCATCGACGGGGTCCCCGAGGAAGTGCGCCTCGGCATACGCACCTTGGGCGCCACCTACCCCGGCGAGGACAAGGCCCTCGGCTGCAAGGACACCCAGCAGCTGTACCCGGTCGGGCCGCTGGACCGGACCGAGGCCAAGACCGCCGTGGCGACCCTCGCCCCCACCGGCTGGACCCCGATCGGCCCCGCCCTGCTCGCCGCGGCCCAGGACCTCGACGGCGGAAACGGCACCAAGCGCATCGTGCTCATCACCGATGGCGAGGACACCTGCGCACCGCTCGACCCGTGCGAGGTCGCCCGCGACATCGCCGCCAAGGGCATCCACCTGGTGATCGACACCCTGGGCCTGGTCCCGGACGCCAAGATCCGCGCCCAGCTCACCTGCATCGCCGAGGCGACGGGCGGCACGTACACCTCCGTGCAGCACACCGCCGAACTCTCCAGCAGGGTCAGGCAACTCGTCGACCGGGCGGCCGAACCCGTCGTCAACCCGGTCGCCACCGAAGGCGCGAAGCAGTGCGCGGACGCCCCGCAGCTCAAGCCCGGCCTCTACAGCGACCGCGAGACCTTCGGCGAGCACCGCTGGTACCGGGTCGACGTCCGCCCCGGCCAGGAACTGCGCGCCTCGGTCAGCATCGGCGCCGACCGCGCCGTGCACAACGACTACGGCCTCCTGCTGCGCGCCACCACCGTGCACGGCCGCGAGATCGTACGGGGCTCGGAGGCGGGCGACGGCCGGACGGACGTCCTGTCGACCGGCCTGCGCTACCCGAAGGCCGGGGTCGACGGAGCGGACGACGCCGCCGAGGAGGCACCGGAGACCGTCTGCCTGCAGGTCAGCAACTCCTTCTCCGCCCCCGCCTCCGTCAAGACCGCCCCCGGCATGCCCGTCGAGCTGACCATCGACGTCGTGGACGGCCCCGCTGGGGCGTCCGACGCCGCCGCGTTCGGCCTGGGCCGCGGCTGGTGGCTGCTGGCCGTCCTGGCCCTGGCCGGTCTGGCCGCCGGTGTGCTCTGGGGCTGGATCTCGCGCTGGCGCATCTCCGTCTGGAGGACCAACTGATGCGGACCGTACGCACCCTGACCGCCGGCCTGCTGGCCGCGGCCGCCGCCCTCGCCGTGGCGGGGACCGCCCTGGCCGACACCCCCTCGGCGAGCCCCGCCCCCCGCTCGACGTCCGCCGGCGAAGCGGCCGCCCCGACCGAGGCGGGCACCGGCTTCCGCACGGCGGCGGCGTTCCGTCCGGGCCAGAAGGCGACGGCCGCCGCGTCCACCGGCGACTACCTCTACTGGGTCCTGCCCGTCGACGCCCGGCAGCGCGTGACGGTGAAGGCGGCGGTCACCCTGCCCGAGGCCAAGGGCCGGCACGGCGCCTCGACCTGGCAACTCGACGTCTACGACGGCCTGCGCCGCCGCCAGGCGTGCACCTACGGCACGCAGACCCGGGCGGCGGCCCGCGAAGCGGCCACCGTGGAACTGTCCTGCACCCTGCGCACGGTGCGGGCCGGAGCCGAGCAATGGGCCAACGACCCGCTGCCGGGCAGCTACTACGTACGCCTGACCGTCGTGGACGTGCCGGAGGAGGACCTCGGCCTGCCGATCCGTGCCGCCGTGGAGGCCGCGGTCGAGGAGGCCGGCGGCGCCCACGCCGTGGACGGTGCCCTTGCCGCACCGCTGGTCCCCGCCACCGTGACGGGCTCGCTGCGCGAGCCGGAGGGCGGCTGGTCCGGCGGCTGGTGGTCGGACCGCTGGATGTGGACCGCGGCGGGCGGAGTGCTCGCCGCCCTCGCGGGCGTCTTCGGCTACACCCTCACGCGCGGCTCCGGCCGCCCCTCCCGGGTGCCGCCCCGCACCTGACCCCGCCGTACCGGTACGGCGGACGGCCGCGGCCCCGGGAACCACCCCGGGGCCGCGGCCGTCCACCGCTGCCTCCCGGTTCGCTCACCGGCGGGAGGGCCGGGTCAGCCGAGGCGGGTCAGCCTGGTCGTGAACGAAGGCTCGGCGAGGACGCTCCCGACCGCCACCGGCACGCTCTTGGCCCCCTCACCGTCGCCCGCCGTCAGGACGGCCACCTCGGAGCCGGCCGCGGCGGCGTGCGGAAGCGGCGAGGCGCCGGGCGTGAGGGTGAGCTTCAGCTGCTGGCCCGGCACGCCGACCACGTTGAGGTCCTTGGCGGCCACCAGCGGCGTACGTCCGCCGAGTCCGTCGTCGACGTACCCGACGGTGTCGCCCTTGCGGACGACGGGAGCCGACGCGAGCGCCGTCCGCACCGCCTCGATGATCTTCTTGCTGTTCGTCTTCACCAGGGCCAGGCTCCGCAAGGCGTCCGGATCCGGGCCGTCCGCACGCTGGTCCATCAGTGTGCCGATGATCAGCGGGGTCTCGTCGCCGACCGACTTGTACGCCGCCCACATCAGGGCCCCGCCCGCGGGCGTGCTGGAACCGGTCTTGATTCCCCTGATGCTGCTGTTGAGCAGGTCGTTGTTGTTGACGAGCGGTTCCGCCAGCCCCTTGACGGGCGCACTGGGCAGGGCCACGATCGCGCGGAACGCCTCGTCCTTCATGACGGCCTCGGCGAGCTTGAGCTGGTCGGTGGCGGTGCTGACGGTGCCGGCGTCGAGTCCGCTGGGGTCGGTGTAGACCGTGTCCGCCATGCCGAGTTCCCGGGCGGCGGCGTTCATCTTCTCGACGAACGCGGCCTCGGAGTCGCTGCCCGTGTCCCAGCGCGCCAGCAGGCGGGCGACGTTGTTGCCGGAGGGGATCATCAGCATCTTGAGCATGTCCTGCTGGCTGAACTCGGTTCCGGCGGTGAGGCCGACGATGCGGGACTCGTGCTCGGAGGTGCCGTCCGCCACGGTCTTCGCGTCGACCTTGATCGCGGGGCCGGGGTCGTTCTTCTTCAGCGGGTGGCCCTTGAGGATGACGTAGGCGGTCATCACCTTCGCGACGCTGGCGGTCGGGACGGGTCTCTGCTCGCCGAAGGTGCCGATGTCGCCGGAGCCGGGGACGCGGATCGCCCCCTGGCCCTTGGCGGGCCAGGGGATGGACAACTGCCCGGCCACCGTGTGCCCGGTCGCGGTCGCGACGATCTCTGGGGCCGGCAGGGGACGCAGCAACTGGGCGCCGACGAATCCGCCGGCGAGGAGCAGGACGACGGGGGTCCACACCGTGAAGCGCCGCAGGGCGCGGCGGCGCGGGGTCCGCGGCGGCTGCGGGGTGTTGGTGAGCTCGGCGAGCAGTTCCAAGGGGACGGGGGCCGCCGGAGCCGGGGCGGTGGGGGAGGTGGCGCCGGCGGTCCCGGTGGCGCCCGCGCGGGCCGGGGCCGGGGCCGGCGGGGGTGCGGGCGCGTCCAGCGGCTTGAGCGCGACGAACCTGCTCGTCCGCTCGGAGTCGCCGTCGGCGGGCCGCGCCCAGGAGGGCACCGGTCGGGCCGCGGAACTCCCCGTACCGACGGCCTCGGTCTGGACGTCGGTTTCGGCGTCGGCCTCGGGTTGGGTCTTGGTCTTGGTCTCGGCCTCGGCTTCGGTCTTGGCCTTGGCCTTGGCCTTGGTCTCGGCGTTGGCTTCGGTCTTGGTCTCGGTGTTGGCCTCGGCCTCGGCCTCGGCCTCGGCTCGGGTCTTGGCCCTGCCGGGCTCGGAGGTCTTCGGGCCTGCGGCCTCGGCCGCGGGCGCGACCTCCACCTCGACCGGTCCCGGCTTGCCCGGGCTCGCGGGCGCCGGTTCGGGCGTGGTACGGGGCGCGGCGGGGCTGCCCGCAACGTTGGGGGCGGACTCCGCCCGGGGCCCCTCTGCGGCTGCCGCTGCGGACGGGACGCCTGACCGGGGTGCCCCCTGAGTGCTGCCCGCACCAGAGGCGGCCTTCGCTCCGGGACGGGCCGCGGGCTGATCGCCGTCGGTCTCGGGGGCATCCGCCTCGGGCGTGGGCGCGGCACCGGCGGTGGCACTGGTTCCGGGGGCGGCATCAGCTTCAGGGGCGCGGGCTTCCGCCGCCCGTTCGACTTCGGCCCGCGCCGCTGGGTCGGCTCCCGGCCCGGCCGCGCCCTTCGCAGAACCTTCGGATACCCCCCGGTCACCGGCCTCGGAGTTCGCTTCGGCCTCGGGTGCGTGAGCGGCTTCGGCTTCGGCCTCGGCCTCCGCTGTGTCCCCGGGTCCGGTATCGGCTTCGTCCCCCGCTTCGGCAGGCACGGCTTCGGCCTTCGGCGCGGCGTCGGCCGCGGCGTCAGGTCCGGCTTCGGCCTTGGTCGGTGCGGGCTCGGCCTCCGCTCCGGGCGCGGCCTCGGCCTCGCCTTCGGGCGCAGCCTCGGCCTCGGGTCCGGCTTCGGCCTCGGGTGCGGCCTTGGTCGGAGCGGTCGGGGCGGGGTCCGGTGCCGGGGGGCCCGTCTCCTCGGTCTCCGTTTCGTCCGGGGAACCGCCCGCCACCGTCGTCGCCTTCATCCCAGCCCCGCCTTGCCCCTCGTACCCGGCTGCCGCCGGTCGTGCCGATACGTCCGGTGCGGCCCTCCGTGGAGCCGCCCCGACCTGCTAGATGTCCGGGGCGGCCGACACGTTCCACGGTCCGCAGGCTGTGACCGTATGGTCATATTGGGCCGGGGGCTACGAGGAGTACGCCTCCAGTTCCGCCACCTGGCCCGCCGGCCAGCCCGTGTTGGCCGTGAACACCAGCCGCAGATGGCGCACGCCGCTCCCCGGCGGCAGCGGGAGGGTGACGGTGTTGACCCCCTCGGTGAACACGTACGGGGCCGTTGCCTTCAGGGCGGACCACCCGGCGCCGTCGGCCGAACCGAGCACGGAGAAGGTCTGGGTACGGGTGCCCCACGCGGCGGGAAGCCGCAGGACGAGCCGGCCCACCGTCCGCTGCGCGCCGAGGTCCACGGTCAGGGACTGCGGGAAGGCGTGGTTGACGCTCTCCCAGTAGGTGCCCGCCTGCCCGTCCGTGGCGTGGGCGGCCACGTAACCCTGGCTGTGTCCGGTGGCCGCAGCGGCTCGCCCCAGGGCGAGGTTGCCGCCCGCCGGAGGGCTGGGCGGAGCCGTCGGATCACTGGAGGCGGCGTAGACCTCGAACTCCGCCACCTGACCCGCCGGCCAGCCGGTGTTCCCGGTGACTTGAACCCGGACGTGGCGCGCCGCGGCCGCCTCGAAGGTCAGCGTCGCCCTGTTGCCGGAGGCCGGGTCGAAGGTGACGCCCGAGGCACCCGTCAGCGTGGACCAGGTGGCGCCGTCAGTCGAGCCGAGCACCGACAGGGTCTGGGTCCGCCGGGCCCAGTCCGCCGAGGGCGGGAGTCCCAGCGTGACCTTGCCGACCGTCTTCGCCTCGCCGAGGTCGACGGTGAGGGTCTGCGGAAAGGCGTTTCCGTTGCTCTCCCAATAGGTCGACGGGTTGCCGTCCACCGCATTGGCGGCGCCGTACGACGGGACCGAGGAGGAGGCGGTGGCGGGCCGGCCCTGCGCCAGGTTGCCGTGGGGCGGGGTGGTGGGCGGGGTTGTCGGGGGAGTGGTCGGCGGGGTGGTGGGGGGAGTCGTCGGCGGCGTGGTAGGCGGTGCGGTGCCTCCCCCGCCGGGGACGCCGCCGTTGGTCCACACCGGCGCCGGCCAGGTGCCGGAGCAGGTCTGGCCGGTGTTCCAGCCGGAGTTGCCGCCGCCGTCGGTGATCTGGAGGCCGGCGCCGACGCAGTTGTGGATCGGGGTCGCGGCCTGCGCGATGTGCCGCGCCGTGACGCCTGTGAGCTTCATGGCCATGGCGGACTGCGCCTGGACGGCGTACGTCCCGGCGCCGTCGATCGTGACGTTCGTGAGGCTGACCCCGCTCACGGCGCCCTCGATCGCGTGGACCGCGGCGTAGGAGGAGTCCAGCACCTCGGTATCGGAGATGTTGATGGCCGCGCCCCGCACCGGCTCGTTGAGGCCGGAGAACCAGATCGCCCCGACCCCGAAGTTCCAGTTGAAGTCGCTGTTCCCGGTCCGTATCAGGGTGTTGCGGGCGGCGGTGACGGTGCCCGCGACCGCGGTGCCCTTCCCCGAACTGACCCCCGGGTAGCGGTTGGCGATGTGCAGTCCTCCGCCGTTGGTGACGGTGTCGGACATGACGTTGTCCGAGATGGTGAAGTCCCGGCCGCCGTACGTGACGATGTTGTTGGCCAGGATCGGCAGGACCACCGTGTTGTGGTCGAAGCTGATGTCGACGTTGGGCTTGTCCTGCGGCCAGGAGGCCAGCCCGTCATCACCGGCGTTGCGCACGAACGTGTCGGTGACGCGGGAACGCGTGACACCGGTGTGGAAGTTGACGCCGTCGGCCGTCATGTCGAGGAAGCGGCTGTTCTTGATGGTGAAGCGGTCCATCGGACCGTCCATCCACGCGGCAACCTTGACGTGCTGCACCCAGAGGTTGTCCACGGTCGAGTCGGACATCGCCCCGCCGATGGCGTTGACCTGGTCGTCGTCGATCCGCTCCCGGATGTCACCGATGATCGCGAAGTCCTTCAGCGTGACGTTCCTGCTCGGCCCGTTCGCCTCGTGCGGCCGCACCGGGCCGGTGTAGCCCCCGCCCGGGACGTACTTGCCGTAGAAGCCGGCCGCCCGGTTGCGGTGCACGGGATCGCGTCCGCCGAAGACCGTGTACCAGGGACCCGCGCCCTGCACGGTGACCCCGTCCACGACCACGTGGTCGTGGAGCGTGTAGCTACCGGGCGGCACGAACACCGTCCTGCCCTGCGCCCGCCCGGCGTCGACCGCGGCCTGCATCCTGGCGGTGGAGTCGGTGGCCCCGGTGGGGTCCGCGCCGAAGTCCGCGACGGCGTCGAGGGCTCCGGCCGGCTTGCCCGCGGCCGGCGCGACGAGCTCGAAGTCGGCGAGGTCGAGGGTGAAACTGGGCGACTGCGCGGTCGAGGTCACCTGCACGCGGACCTTCGATCCGGCCGGATAGGTGGCACCGAGCAGGGTCCGCGACTCGTCGTAGAAGTGGTGGGGGTTGGTGTCGCCGGGGTTGTTGTTGAAGGGGTAGCCCCCGTAGTACCAGCTGTACTTGGAGGTCACCGGCAGGGTCCGGACCGACTGGCCGTCCACCCGCACGTCCATGGTGGCGTCGCGTCCCTTCCCGTCGGCCGTGTCGGGCAGGCTGTAGCGCAGGGACATCGCGTTGGCGGGTTCGGTGAGAGTGAACTCCACGTACTGCCCGGCGGCGTTCAGGGTCACCGCCTGCCGCCCGGAGGCCTCCGAGGGCAGACGGCCGTAGTGCCGGTCCGGGCCGATCAGCGTGCCGTTGGACTGCGCGTACTCGGCCTCCAGTTCGGTGAACGGCACGTCCGCGCCGCGGCCCGGTATGCCGATCGGCGAGGGGGCGGGCACGCCCGCGGCGTACGCGGCGGGCGCGCCGCCGAGGGCCAGGGCGGTCAGCGCGGCGGTGGCGGTCAGGGTCATGGCCAGGAAGACGGCGGCGCCGCGCCGTCTGATCCGTCGGACCTGTCCGGCACCGGGGTGGGGGCTGTGTGGCGTCTGGGACATGGGCAGGCACGTCCTTGCGGCTCGATCGGCGGGTCGGGGGAGGCGGCTCAACGCAGGAGGCTAGGACTCCGCCCGAAGGAAGTCCATGAAGGTACGCAAAAAATCGACGCTAGCTCGCAATAAATCTGCGAAGGAGTCGGGACGGGGAGCGGGGGTGGCGTGCCTACGCCGGGTGAGTACGGCTACTCATGACCGCGCCGCCCGGGCCGCCCACGATGAGCACACCACCACCGCGCCATCCGAACGGGGTCGTCCCATGCTCAGCCGATTCGCCGCCGCCGTCGTCCCCGCCTTCGGCTCCCTGACGGTCACCGCCGACCCCGCGACGCGGCCCGCCGGGGGCAGCATCCTCGTCGCCAACCACACCTCGCTCGCCGATCCCGCGGTGGTGGTCGCCGCGCTCCGCCGGTACGGGATCGAGCCGGTCATCCTCGCCACCGGCGGTCTGTGGCGGGTACCGCTGCTCGGGACCGCGCTGCGCCGCGAAGGGCACATCGCCGTCCACCGCGGCACCCGCCGCGCCGCCGACTCCCTCGACGCCGCGGCCACCGCCCTCGCGGCGGGCCGCGACGTGCTGCTCTACGGAGAGGGCGGTCTGCCCGGCCGCCGTGACGCGGGGGAGAGCGCCCCGGGGCCCTTCCGCACCGGCCTGGCCCGGCTCGCCGCGGCGACCGGCGCGCCGGTCGTGCCCGTGGGTCAGGCCGGTGCGCGCCGGCTGTGCTCCGGCGGCCGTGCCAAGCAGCTCGCCGGTGCCCTGACCGCGCCGCTGCGCAGGCCAGGTCTGCACGTGCACATCGGCTCGCCGCTCCACCTGCCCGACCGGGTGCCCGAGGCGACGGAGCGGGCTCGTGAGGCGGTCACGGCCGCATGGCGCACCGCGGTGCTCGCCCTGGGGGAGCCCGTCAGCGGGTGGTGTGCGCCAGAACCACGTGGGCCGCGGCCTCCCGGTCGGCGTCGGTGTCGATGAAGGACACGACGAGGGGGCTGCTGCCCGTGGGACCGCCCGCCGTCGCCCGCATCCGGTAGCGCTCGACGCGTACGCCGTCGCGGGCGAGCGGGGCCCCACCGGTGAAGGCGGACGCGGGCTTGTGGTCGTTGGCGACGCGCAGCGCGGCGGGACGCCAGGTTCCCGAGGCCGGGTCGAGGCGCTCCAGCAGGAAGCCCGGCCCGCTGACCGGCAGGTCACCCGCCTCGCCGACGAGGAACTCCATCTGCACGGCGACCAGCAGGTGCCGGTACCCGGCGGAGTTGCCGTTCCGCAAGGTGACGGTGAACTCCTGCGCCGCGCCACCGCGCACGAGCGCGAGGCCGCCGCCCCGGGTCTCGACCGCCGCCCGCAGGCGGGTCGGGGCCGCCGGCGGCGTGGTGCGCGGCGCGGCCGCCGGCGGGGCCGGGGCGGGCGGCGCGGACGGGGAGGGGGCTCCCGGGACCGAAGGGGAGGCGGGCGCGGCGGAAGCGGCCGCCGGAGTCGCGGCCGTCTGCGCGGCCGCCGGGGTGGTGGCGGTCCCGGAGAGGGAGGCGGCCGTCGGCACCCTCTCGTCCTTGTCCCCGCATCCGGTCAGGCCGGTCAGGCTCGCCAGCAGCGCCGCGGCCGCGGCCGCGGCGGTGAGGGCCCGGCGGCGTTCGACGGAAGGGGGCATGCGAATCGGTTCTCCTCGGATGGGCGGAGGCCAGAACCTAACAAGCACGCGCCGCGCTGACGAGGCCGCTCGGGCATCGGAGCGGAGACGGTTCGGTCACGGGATCCGGCGGATCGCAGCCGGTCCGGTCACGTGAGGGGCTTTTCGAAGCTGAAGGCGGTCACGGCCATCCGCTCGCGGAAGTAGAAGCGGTGGGCGTCGGTCCGCTGGGTACCGGAGTCCAGGGCGAGCGTGGTGCAGGCGGCGGCCCTGGCCCGCTCCTCGAGGTGGCCGAGGAGCGCGTGACCCACGCCCGTGGAGCGGGCGGTCGATGCGGTGACCAGGTCGTCGACGTAGAGCTTGCGGACCAGGTAGGTGTTCGCGACGATCCGCCAGCCGGCCGCGCCGACGCACACGCCGTCCTCGTCGTAGGCCGCACTGAACCGCAGCCCCTGGCCCTGCCCCTCCGCCAGGACCGAGCGGAACAGGTCCTCGGTCAGGTGGGGGCGCAGTTCGCGCAGGACGGGCAGCAGGTCGTCGGTCAGTCGGGAGTCGCCCGGCTCCAGGTCGATGATCTTCATGGGGTCAGGGTACGGCGAGACGAGACCCCGGGGTGGGCCGGGACGGAGTGCCGCCTGGCGCCATCACCGCCGATGTGTCGGAATGGGACTGACCGCTGCCGGCGGGCGTGAGGAGTGGCACCCCATGAAGTACATGCTGATGCTCCTGGGCAAGCAGGCCGACTACGACGCCATGGCCGGCCGGGGCGGCGGGGACGGGCCCGCCTGGTCCGCGGCCGACCTGGAGGCGATGGTCGCGCACATGGGAGCACTGAACGCGGAACTCGTCGCGGCGGGCGAGTGGGTCGAGGCCGAGGGACTCGCCGAACCGCGCCGGGCCCGTCTGGTCACCGCCGGAGCCGACGGCACACCGCACGTGTCCGACGTGCCGTACGGGGAGACGAGTGCGGTGCTCGCCGGGTACTGGGTGGTCGACGTGGCCGATTTCGACCGGGCGGCCGAGATCGCGGCGCGGGCCCACGCCTGCCCGATGCCGGAGGGCGCGCCGAACTATCCCGTCATCGTCCACCCGGTGGGCGAGGTCCCGCGGCAGGACGCCCCGGCCTGATCGCGGACACCGCCGACACCGCCGTCCGGATGCCGGACGGCGGTCACCGTTGTCCGTGGCACCGCCTACTCTTGATCATGTGAGCCCGACCCCTGCCGAACCCGCCGCCGAACGCCCCCTCGCCGAGATCAACGCCGACATCCGCGGACTCTTCGCCCGCGCCGAAGGCAGGCTCTCCGACACCGAGCGCGTGCGGCACGCCACGCTGCTCGCGGAGTGGGCCTCGGCGATACGCGCGTCGGTCGTCCCCGCAGCCTGATCCGGCCCCCGCCGCACCGCAGAAGCCGCCCGCTAGTCCTGGGGCGGCCACGGGCTCGCCGCAGGAGGCTGCGGGCCTTCCAGAAGAGCGTGGCGGACCTTCTCCTTGAAGGTCTTCGGCGGAGCCTGTGCCTCCTCCCGGGTGTGGACGAGGCGGGCGGCGGTCACCCGGAAGTGGCATTCCCGGTGGTGCTGCCTGAGCCACACCAGCCAGGCACCGTCGGCGGTGAGGAAGACCCGGCGGGCCGGCGTGTCACCCGGCCGGGCATGGCGCACCAGGACCGCCGGCAGGTAGTGCAGTGCGGCGTCCTCGGCCGCGGCGTGGGCCTGCGCCTCCCCGCCGGCGACCGGGTGCGAGGCCACCAGCATCCAGCGGTGCAGTCTCAGCTCGACGCCGTCGGCGCGCCGAGTCTCACGGGTGTCCTCCTCGATGAGGACATGCCACGGAGCCGTCATGCGCGGAGCCTAACAACCGCCGCCCTCCCGGCCTACGGGTGCGTCCGGCCCGCCGCCCGCGCCCGCCGCGCGCTCCCGGAGCCGCCGTTTGTCCGGCTTGCCGCGCCCGGTGAGCGGGATCGCCCGCTCCCAGAACACCGCGGTGGGCCGGTGTGCCCGGGACAGGGCCCGTTCCACCAGGTCACAGGCTTCGTCCGCGATTCCGGCGCCGGGTGTGCACCCCGGCGCGGGCACCAGGAAGGCGCACACCTCCTCGCCGGTCAGGTTGCTGTGCCGCCCGACCACGACCGCCTCGGCCACCGCGGGATGCCGGGCGAGCGCGGCCTCCACCGGCACGCAGTACACGTTGTCCCCGTCCACCATCACCACGTCCTTCACCCGGTCGTCCAGGTAGAGGTAGCCGTCGTCGCCGAGGTGGCCGAGGTCCCCGGTGCGCAGCCATCCCCCGCGCAGCGCCGAGGCCGTCAGATCGGGCCGGCCCCAGTAGCCGGCCATCATCGCCCCCGAGCGCATCCACACCTCACCCGTCCGCCCGGCGGGCACCGCGGCGCCGTCCGCGTCGCGCACCTCGATCTCCACTCCGGCCACCGGCCGCCCCACCGAGGCGAGGAGCTCGGGGCGGGTGTCCACCGCCGCGATGTGGTCCGCGGGCGTGAGACGGCAGATCACCGCCGCCTCGTTCATGCCGTAGCCCTGCTGCCAGCGGCCGCCCCAGCGGGTCACCGCCTCCCGCAGCCGCGCGGGCAGGACGGGCGAGTCCCCGTACGAGACCGCCTCCAGACCCGGCACGCCCGCGGCGGTTTCCGGGTCGTCCAGCAGCCGGTACACCATCGAGGTCGTCAGGTAGGTCGACACCCGTCCCAGCCGCCGGCAGGCCGCGGCGAACTGCCCCGGTGTGAACGGGTCCAGGACCTCCACCCGCCCCCCTGCCCGCAGTTGCTCCAGGGACCGCCCGCCGGAGCGCTGCGCCAGCGAGGTGACCGACAGGTAGACGGGATCCGCCCAGTCGGGCGGCCGTACGGTGTTGCGCGCGGCCATCGCCCCGAAGGTGGAGGCCACCCCCTTGGGCAGGCCGGTCGTACCGCCGGTGTAGGTCACCCGGGCCACGTCCTCCTCCCTCGCGCGGATCTCCACCGGCGCGGGATCCCGGCCGGCGGCGCGGCGCAGCACCTCCTCCAGGTCCAGCCGGGGCGTGCCCGTGGCGGGTACCGGGGTGTCGTGCAGCACCAGGTCCGGCCGGCAGTCGCGCAGGATGAACTCCAGTCCGTACAGCGCGGGCCCGGTGACGACCTGGGTCAGCCGCGCCCCGAGAACGTGCGCGGCCAGCCGCACCAGCAGGACCTCGGGCCGGTTGCGGCCCGCCACGCAGGCCAGCCCGGATCCGCGGCCGATCCCCTCCTCCGCGAGCACCCCGGCCAGCCGGTGGGTCTCCCGCAGGACGTCCGCGCCGGACAGGACCAGGGGCCCGGCTCCGATGGCGGGACGGTCCGCGTACCGCTCCAACGCGCCTGTCAGTTCCGTGACGTACCGTGCGGCCACCGCGCGACCTGCCTCTCCGGCCCCCTCCAGGGGGCTGTTCGGGTGAACTCCCGCAACCAGCGGCCCGGCCGGCCGTTGATCAAGGCGCTCACCACCGTGCACTCGTGCAACATAAGGACCTCTGATGATCAAGAAGATTATGGCCACCGCCGCCGCCACCGCCTCCATCGTCGGTGCGGGCGCCGCTCTGGCCGCCCCGGCCATGGCCATTGGCAACGACAACGGCATCAACACGGTCAACGGCAACGGTGCTTCGCAGGTCTACGGCAACCAGAAGACCCACGGTGACCTGAGCCCGCAGCTCGGCCTGGTCCAGGGCACCCTGAACAAGCCCTGCATCGGCCTGCCGGTGAAGGTCAACGCCCAGTCGCTGGTCGCGCTCGTCAACGTCGGCGTCCAGGACATCAACGTCCTGTCCAACCCGATGAACCAGCAGTGCACCGAGAACTCCACCCAGGCCAAGGGTGACGAGCCGCTCTCGCACATCCTCAGCAACATCCCGATCCTGTCGGGCAACCTGTCGGCCGGCAGCTGACGCTCCCCCTTTCGAGTCGGGGCCCCGGACGCCCGCGCGAGTGCCCACGGGGCCCCGGCTTGCGCCTCCGGATCGGCGGATCCACTCCCGCGCAGGCGCCCCCGCGGCCCCGAGGCCGCCCGGGGCGGGCACCGGTCCTCACGTCTCAGAGCCTCTCGCCGGGCCGGCGAGAGGCTCTGCGGCGTGAACGGGACGTGCGGGAAGCGGCCGTCCGGCCCCCCACAGAGCCGACCTCGTGACATTTGCCCGCCGTGCTCCCCGCGGAGCCCGCGGGTTCTTGCATGCCCGGAGCCCCGGTGTCTAGCGTCGGGCCATGACCACCGAGCCGCACCGCTTCGAGATCCTGTTGGTACCCGAGCACGTCAAGAACCGGACCGGAGCCCCCCAGGCCGACCACCCCCTGCGCTCGGCGGTGGTCGAGGCGACCGGCAGGACGGGTGCCTCCGGCTACCCGCGCTACGTCGGGGAGGGGATGGAGGCCGATATCGACCCGGACACCCGCACGGTCGAGGCCGTCCTGGTCGACGGATCCGAACTCGACCCGGGGCTGACGGCCCTGATCGCGCCGGAAAGCGGAACGGGCGCGGCGGGCCGACGGCAGTGAAACCCGCCGGCGCAGCCTTTCAGGAGCCGTCGGCGGACACCCCGTAGTCGGCGCGCACCGGCCCGCGTACTCGATCAGGCTCCGGATCACCGACTCCGGTGGGCCCAGCCGGCGGCGTCGGCGCTGGGGAAGCTCACAACCTAGCAGTGCCGGCCGGGGCGGACCACCGTGGACGGCACGTCGGTGCCGGAGATGACGGTGGGCAGGCTGCCGTGGGAGGTGGGGCGGTCGCCGGCCGTGGAGGCCGAGGGGGCCGCGCCCCGTCTGGCAGGCGCGCCGGACGGGGCACGGCCCGGGGGGCGGCCCGCGCTCAGTGGAACAGCATGGAGGCGTCCCCGGCCGGGGTGGTGACCGAGCCCGGACACAGGAAGCTGCCCGAGGTCTTGCCGGCGGTGAAGGCCCGGTTGATGTACTTGCGGGTGGTCCCGTCGCGGTCCCACACCAGGTTCGTCGCCTTGTACCGGCAGGAGATGAAGCTCTGCCTGCCCGTGATGTCGATGGCGTCGGTCCTCGCCACCGCACCGGCGTCGTCGAAGGTGAAGGCGGGGTTGTTGTTGAGGGTGGCGGTGATGCCGCCGCTGCAGGCGAGATTGCCGCCGGGGGCGTTGATCGTCGTGCGGTCGACGGTGAGGGCGCTCGGCGGGACGGCGCTGGTGCTCGCGTTGGTCCAGGTGCAGGTGTTGCCGGCGACCACGATGACGCCGTCCGCCTTCTGGTCGGCGGTGGGTCCTGCCGCGACCGACGCCGGGGCACCGGCGACGGTTGCCGAGACCGCCAGTGCGGCGAGTGCGGTGAGCATGGGGATGTGCCTCATGTCGCTCCTCCTTGCCACGTCCTTGTGGGGTGATGCGAGGGGGGATGCGAAGCCCCGGGGGCCTCGCGGGAGTGCGCCACGGAGCGTGGCACAGGGACCTTGAATTGTCAGGTGCAGCTCAACGACTGGCTCGAAGCCGCCCTTGCGGCTGCATGGAGCTCCTTGGGGTGAACGTATTGAGCGTATCGATCGGTGTTGCCTCAAAACGGCCTCGCTGCCTGATTGTTGTGTGCGTTCACCCTTGACTGTGATCGGTTTCGGACAAACGATGGTGCCCGTTCGCCCCACTCCTTTCCGTACGACGCCTCGTAGGAGCCGTGCCATGACGCGCACTTCACGTTCGTTCCGCGCAGCCGCCGCCACCGCGTCCCTCACCGCCCTGGGGCTTCTGGCCACCGCCTGCGGGGGCGGGGATTCCGGAAAGGCCACGGCCGGCGGCACCGCCGCCCGGCCGGTGGAGATCACCTACTGGTCCTGGATGCCTGGCACGAAGCAGACGGCGGAGGCCTTCAACGCCAGTCACGACACCGTCAAGGTCACGTTCGCCGAGGTGCCCGCCGGCCAGGCCGGCGGTTACGACAAGCTGGCCGCCGCCGTGAAGGCGGGCAACGGCCCCGACGTGATGAACGTCGAGTACCAGGCCGTCCCCGACCTCGTCACCCAGGGGCTGCTCGCCGACTCCTCCAAGCTCCTCGGACCCACCGTCAAGAAGCAGCCGGAGCAGGTGCGGGCCCTGGTCACCCTCGGCGGCAAGCAGTGGGCCGCGCCCTTCGACGTGGGCCCGCAGATGCTCTACTACCGCAAGGACCTCTTCGAACAGCACAAGATCCCCGTGCCCACGACCTGGGCGGAGTTCAGAACGGCCGCCGAGGAGATCAAGAGGGTGGACCCGCAGGCGCGCATCACCTCGTTCTGGGGGGACGAGGCGGCGACCTGGGCGGGTCTGGCCCAGCAGGCGGGCGCCAAGTGGTACGGCACCGAGGGCGACGCGTGGAAGGTGAACATCAACGACGCCGCCACCAAGAAGGTCGCCGAGTACTGGGGCGACCTGGTCAGGAACGACCTCGTCTTCCACCACAAGGCGTGGAGCCCGGAGTCGACCAAGGCGGCCGCCGAGAACAAGGTGTACACCCGCCTCGGCGCCTCCTGGAGCGCGGGCGGCCTGAAGACAGAGCAGGCCGAGCAGGAGGGCAGGTGGGCCTCCGTCGCCCTTCCCGGCTGGGGTGACGGCAGGATCGGCATGGTGGGCGGCTCGTCCTTCGCCATCATCAAGGACAGCAGGCGGGCCGAGGCCGCCGCCGAGTTCATCACGTGGGCCACCACCAGCCCCGAGGCCGTCAAGGCGCGGCTGAGCACGGGCACCTCCAGCGCCCTGCCCGCCGGCGAGGCGCTCCGCGAGAGCGCCAAGGCATCCTTCGACACCACGTTCTTCGGCGGTCAGGACATCTACGCCACCGCCTCCGAGCAGGTCCCGCGCATCGCCACCGGCTGGGTCTGGAGTCCGGTCCACAACGCGACCTCGGTCGAGCTCGTCGCCGCCCTCGCCAGGGCCCGGGACGGCAACTTCGCCGCCGCCTTCGACACGGCGCAGGCCACGGCCGAGAAGCTGATCGCCGACCGCGGTCTGAAGCTCGCGAAGTAGCCCGCCGGCCCGGCCCCTCCGCGTCCGCGCCACACAGCGCGGCCCGCCGCCGGGACCCGCCCGCGCACCGCCCACGCCCCCGACCCGCCCCGTCCGTCCCCAGCCCAGGAGGTGCCCCGGTGACAGCACCGCCCGCCCCCAGCAGCACGCGGCACCCGAGCAGTACGCGGCACCCCGGCAGCACGCGGCGTTCCACCAGCACGCGGCGCCCCGGCCGGAGCAGGCGCGGCCAACGCACCGCCGCGGCCCTGCTCATCGGACCCTTCGTCCTGCTCTTCCTCGCCGTCATGGTCGCGCCCATCGGATATGCGGCCTACCTGAGCCTCTACCGCGAGCAGTCCTCCGGCCTCGGCTTCGGCGGAACCCAGACCCACTTCAGCGGCCTCGGCAACTACGTCCGCGCCCTGACCGCCCCCGCCCTGCAGGCGGGCTTCCTGCACATCACCGTGTACTGCGCCCTCTACATCCCCGTCATGATCGGCGGGGCCCTGGTCCTTGCCCTGCTCATCGACTCGGCCCTGGCCCGCGGCAAGCGGTTCTTCCAGCTGGCCGCCTTCCTGCCGCACGCCGTACCCGGTCTGATCGCCACCATCATCTGGGTGTTCCTCTACACCCCCGGCCTCAGCCCGATCCACCAGTTCCTCGACCGGGCCGGCGCCCGCATCGACTTCTTCGGCGATGACGCCATCCTCTTCTCGATGGTCAACGTCACCGCCTGGCAGTGGATCGGCTACAACATGGTGATCTTCTACGCGGCCCTGCAGGCGATCCCCCGCGAGACCCTGGAGGCCGCGATCGTCGACGGCTCCGGCGCCCTGCGCACCGCCCTGTCCGTCAAACTCCCCATGATCCGCTCCGCGGTGGTCCTCACCACGCTGTTCACCTGCATCGGCGCCATCCAGCTGTTCACCGAGCCGGAGACCTTCCGCTACGACGCCACCGGCCTGTCGCCCGAGTGGTCCCCGACGATGTTCATCTACCAGGCCGCCTTCAACAAGCACGACTACGGGCTCGCCGCCGCGGCCTCGCTCGTCCTGGCCCTGCTCGGCGCCCTGATGTCCTTCGTCGTCACCCGGCTCGGCAACCGGTGGAAGGAAGCATGAGCACCCTCACCGTGGACAAGACCACGCCCCCCGCGCCCGGCGGCCCCCCGCGCCGCCGCCCCCCGCACCCGCCGTGCCGTCCGCGCGCCGGCGGTCGGATCCTCGCCTCGAAAGCCGCGGTGGGCGGCCTCCTCGTCCTGACCGCGCTCTACACCCTGATGCCGCTCACCTGGCTGCTGTTCGCCGCGACGAAGAACAACGCCGACCTCTTCGGCAAGCCCGGCTTCACCCTCGGAGACTTCAGCCTGCTCGCCAACCTCGGCGACCTGTTCGCGTACAACGACGGCATCTTCGGGCGCTGGCTGTTCAACAGCTTCGTCTACTCCGTGCTCGGGTCCCTCGCCTCGACCCTGCTCAGCCTCGGTGCGGGCTACGCCTTCGACACCTACGACTTCCGCGGCAAGGAGAAGCTGTACGGCTTCATCCTCCTCGGCCTGCTGGTCCCCGCCACCGTCGTCTCACTGCCCATGTACCTGCTCGCCTCGAAGGCGGGCATCGTCAACAGCTACTGGGCGATCCTCCTTCCCGGCCTGGTCAGCCCCTTCGGCGTCTACCTCTCCCGGATCTTCTCCGAGGGGTACGTCCCGGCCGAGACCCTCGAGGCGGCACGCGTCGACGGCGCCGGGGAACTGCGCATCTTCGGCTCCGTGGCCCTGCCGATGCTCGCGCCCGCCTTCGTCACCGTCTTCCTCTTCTCCTTCACCGGCAGCTGGAACAACTTCTTCCTCCCGCTGGTCATGCTCAACGACCACGCGCTCTACCCGGTCGGCCTCGGCCTGTTCAACTGGAACGCCACCCTGAGCCAGTACCCCGAGCAGTACGCCCTGCTCATCACCGGCTCCCTGGTCTCGGTCCTGCCCCTCGCCGTGGCCTTCCTCTGCCTCCAGCGCTTCTGGCGCTCGGGCCTGACCGCGGGCGCGGTGAAGTGAACGTGACGACCACCGCGTCCGCACCGCGACCCGAGCAGCCCACCGCGTCCGGACTCCCGCGCACCCTGCTCGCCATGGGCGCCCCCATCCACCGCACCCTCCTGGAGGCCGCCGCGCTCGAGAGGCTGCCGCGCGTCGCGGACACCGACCCCGCGCTGCTCGTGACCGACTACCGGGCCGCCGACCCGGAGCTGCTCGCCGGCGCCGAGGTCCTCTTCACCCACTGGGGCTCCCCGCTCCTCGACGAGGCCGCGCTGCGCCGACTTCCCGCGCTGCGGGCCGTCGTGCACGCCGCCGGATCGGTCAAGCACCACGTCACCCCGGCCGTCTGGGAACGGGGCATCACCGTCTCCTCCGCGGCGGACGCCAACGCCCGACCCGTCGCCGAGTTCACCCTCGCCGCCATCCTGTTCGCGAACAAGCGGGTCCTGGAGAGCGCCCGGCGTTACCGCCGCGAGCAGTCGGGTTACGACCTCCTGCCGTACTTCGCCGGACACGGCAACCACGGGCGCACCGTCGGCATCGTGGGCGCCTCCCGCATCGGCCGCCGCGTCATCGAGCTGCTGCGCCCCTTCGACCTCGACGTCCTGCTGTACGACCCGTACGTCGGCCCGGCCGAGGCCGCCTCCCTCGGTGTGCGCCCCCTGCCGCTCGACGAGCTCGTCCCGCGCAGCGACGTGGTCTCCATCCACGCCCCGCAGCTCCCCGAGACGCACCACATGTTCGATGCGGAGCTGCTCGCCCGGCTCGCCGACGGCGCCACCCTCATCAACACCGCACGCGGCTCCCTCGTCGACACCGAAGCCCTGGTCGCCGAGCTGCGGACCGGCCGCATTCACGCCGTCCTCGACGTCACCGAGCCCGAGGAACCGCCGGCCGGCTCTCCCCTCTACACCCTGCCCAACGTGCTCCTCACGCCCCACATCGCGGGCTCGCTCGGCAACGAGCTGGCGCGCATGGCGCAAGGCGCCGTCGACGAGGTCGAACGCTACGCACAGGGCCGCCCGTTCGCCCACGGCGTCGGCCCGGAGGAGCTGCTGCGCTCGGCGTGACCGGGGCGACCGGCGTACGGGACCGGGCCCGGCCGGCCCGGACGGCGGATCGGCCGCCTCAGGCGGTGAAGTCGCGGGCGAAGCCCGAGCGGAATCCGGGCCGCGCCACCGCCGCCTCGAAGGCGCGGGCGGCGCGGTCGAGGCCCGCCTCGTTCTCCTGCGCGGCGGCGAGTTCCGCCAGGTACGCGCGCAGGCTCAGTCCACGGGCCGCGGCGAGCGCGGCGAGTCGGTCGTGGACCTCGGTGTCGACCTCGACTGTGGTGGTGTCAGCCATGGTCCGAGTATGCGCCGTCCGCGGTGCGGGCGGGGGTGGTTGGCGGTTCACCCACCGCCCGAGCGCGGGCCCGCTCTCAGCCGAGTGGCCGGGCGGGTTCGAGCAGGTTCGCGCGCAGGGCCGCGACCAGCTGCTCGTCCGCGCCGAGCAGGTCGGCCGCGTAGGCCCGTACGGACCCGTGCTCGCGGGTCAGCGCGGCCAGGAACAGGGTCATGACCTCGGCGGGGGCCTGCGCGTAGCCGGGCCACCGGGGTTCCCGGCCGGGGTGGTCCGCCCGCCAGTCCGCGAGGAGCCGGCCGGTGGCGAGGCCGGTAAGGGCGAAGTCCTCCACGATGACCTCCTCGGCCACCCCGAGCAGGGCCAGGACCACGGCCGCCAGCAGACCGGTGCGGTCCTTGCCGGAGGCGCAGTGGAAGACCACCGGGCTGTCCTGGGCGGCGATCAGCTCCAGGGCCGCGCGCAGTTCGCCGACGCCGTCGTGGGCGACCTCCATGTACCGCTCGGCGAGATAGGGGCCGGTCTCGATGTCCGGGCCCAGTGCCGCCTGGTCGTAGGGGCGGTGCTCGATGCTGAGGTGGTGGTGGACGAACGAGGGGTGTTCGGGCACCCGGCCCTTCGCGTCGATCTCCCACCCGTACCGCAGGTCGATGACCGCCCCGACGCCGAGCTGGAGGAAACGCTCCCAGTCCTCGCCCCGCAGCTTGCCCAGGGAGTCGGAGCGGAACAGCCGGCCCCAGCGCACCGTCGAGCCGTCCGCGGCCTGATAACCGCCCAAGTCACGGAAGTTGTGAAGGCGTTCGAAGGATATGTGTCTGTTCACGCCTGCACCCTATGGTGCCGGGAACGGGCGTGAGTGCCGTCACCGGGGCGGGGCGGCCCCTGACCGGACCACGCGGTGAGCGCGGGCATGCCGTTCCTCGGAAGCTCTGATCCCGGGGGGCCCACCGCCCGGCGTGTGCTCCGTACGAGTCTTCTTGGGTGCCCGTTCGGACGCAGAGCCGACGTCATGATCATCATTTTGGCTCCCGATCGTTTTGATACTGCCATCGGCCGTGTGCGATCTGGGAGGGCGACGAATGCAATCGACCAAGGCGTGGGGCGTGGTGGCCGCGGTGACCGGAGCGATGCTGGTGGCGGCGGCCGCGCCGGGCCGGGCGTCCGACGCGGACGCCGCGGAGCACGCGGCCAGGCGCGGACACCGGGAGGCCGCCGTCACCCTGCTCGTCGGCCGGGCGGTGGACGACGGCGCGCGGACCGGCGGCGGCCGGTGCGCCGTCCACACCTCACGGCCCGGGCTCTGCGCCGGCTGGCGGGAGGAGCGGGTCCGGGCCACCGCCCGCGGCAGCGGCACCGTCCTGAAGGTGCCGGTCCTGGTGGACCCCTCGGGCGGCGCCGGGGCCGCGCCGGCCACGGACGCGGACGCGCCGCTGGAGATCACCCTCGCGGAACCCGGCCGCCTCACCGACATCACCGTGACGGACGGGCACGGCCGGCACCTGGCCGGGACGCTCGGCCCCGACAGCGGACGCTGGGTCAACACCGAGCCGCTGCGGGCGGGGGAGACCTACACCGTGCAGGTCGGCGCCCAGGACGCGGCCGGCAACCCGGTCGGCGTGACCATGGCCTTCAAGACGGCCGCGCCCGCCGGCGGGGACCGGGTGACAGCGGAGTTCGGCCCCCGCCCGGGGACGTACGGCGCCGGACAGATCGTCACCGCCGACCTGAGCCACCCGGTGCCCGCCAACGACCCCCTGGCCCGCGAACGGGTGGAACAGGCGCTCCAGGTGACCTCGGAACCGCAGGTCGAGGGCGCCTGGCACTGGGTCGACGCATCGACACTCCACTACCGGCCGCGCACCTACTGGCCCGCGCACACCGTGGTCCGCGTCCGCAGCGGTCTCGACGGGGTCCGGGTCGGCGGCCTCGGCTACGGCGGGCCGTCCGAGCCGCTGGAGTTCGCCGTCGGGGACCGGATCGAGGCCCTCACCGACTCCGCCGCCCACCAGATGACCGTCCGCCGCAACGGACGGATCATCAGGACGATCCCGGTCACCACCGGGAAGCCCGGGTTCAGGACGCGCGAGGGCATCAAGGTCGTGCTGCGCAAGGAGCCCAAGGTCCGGATGCGGGGCGACACCGTCGGCATCAGCCGCGGCACCAAGGAGTTCTACGACCTGGCGGTCCGCTACGCGACCCGCGTGACGTGGAGCGGCGAGTACGTCCACGCCGCGCCCTGGTCGGTCGAGGCGCAGGGCGAGGCGAACGTCAGCCACGGCTGCACGGGGATGAGCACCGAGGACGCCGCATGGTTCTTCGAGACGGTGCGCGAGGGGGACGTCGTCGAGGTGGTCAACAGCGGAGGTGAGCAAATGTCCCCCTTCGACAACGGCATCGGGGACTGGAACCTGGACTGGGGCAGCTGGCTGGCCGGCAGCGCGCTGGCTTCCGCCGACGCCCCGCGACACGGAGCGCCCCCGCTCACCCCGGCCCGCCTGCACCCCACGACCTGAGCCCGCGTCCCGCCGCTGACGCCGAGGGCGGGCCCGCGCCGCCGGAGCACCGCGGCTCCAGGCGACTCCGCTCTCGGTGAAAGCCCTGGCCGCAGGCCGACTCCCGTGCTGGGGTGGGTCGATGGAGACCTTGATACTGGGCGGAACGGCGTGGGTGGGCCGCGAGATAGCGCGGCAGGCGGTGGCACGCGGGCACCGGGTGACGTGCGTGGCCCGAGGTGAGAGCGGTGACGTCGCCGAGGGGGCCGCGCTGGTGGCCGTTGACCGGCGCGAGGCGGCGGCGTACGCGTCTTTGGCGGGCCGGGACTGGGACGCCGTCCTGGAGGTGTCCTGGCAGCCCGGCTTCGTCCGCGGCGCCCTGGAGGCGCTCGGCGGACGGGCCGCCCACTGGACGTATGTCTCCTCCGTCAGCGCCTACGCCTCGCACGCGCGGCCGGGCGACGACGAGACGGCCGAACTGCTGCCCGCGGCGACGGCGGACGAGCTGGGCCGCGAGGAGTACGGACGGGCCAAGGTGGCCAGTGAACGGGCCGCGGCGGCCGCGCTCGGCGACCGGCTCCTCATCGCCCGAGCCGGACTGATCGGCGGTCCCGGGGACCACAGCGGCCGGACCGGCTACTGGGTCGCCCGCGCGGCCAGGGACCCGCTGGCGCCGATGCTGGTGCCGGACCCGCTGGACGTCCCGACCCAGGCGGTCGACGTGCGGGACCTCGCGGCGTGGCTGCTCGACTGCGCGGAGAAGAAGACGACCGGGACCTACGACGCCGTCGGCCCGCGGATGTCCTTCGGGGAGTGGCTGGCGCTGTCCAGGGAGCTCGGCGGACACACCGGCCCCGTGGTACCGGCCGCCCGCGACTGGCTGCTCGGACAGGGGCTCTCCGAGTTCATGGGCCCGGAGTCGATCGCCATGTGGATGGCCGACCCGCAGTGGGCCGGTTTCTGCGCGCGCAGCGGCGCCGCCGCCGCGGCCGCCGGCCTTCGGCACCGTGCGCGGCGCGACCTCCTGGCGGACACCCTGCAGTGGGAGCGGGCCGAGGGACTCGCCCGGCCCCGCCGCGCGGGCCTCACCCCGGCCCGCGAACGCGAACTCCTGGCAGCGCTGGCGGCTCTCCGGCGGTAGCCCGTCCGCCGAGGCACGGCCCCGTCGCGGCCAGGTGGCCAGGCCGTGCCCCGTACGCTGCCCCTGCCCGCGGGCCCCGGAGGCATGCCCCGCCCGGCCCTGTGCGCGCGGGCGGGCGGGGCCCCGCGCTGTCCGGCCGGGTCACGGCCCGCACCCCGGCCCGGCCGTCCGTCCGCCGGGCCGCCCCGCCGCCCCGCCGCCCGGCGGACGGAGTGCGAGGCGCGGTCGCGGCCGCTCTTCGGGTCGGCATCCGGGCCTCCAGGCGGGCCACCCCGGCCGCACCTCCCGCACCTTCCCCTGCCGTCTCCCGGCCCCGGAAGAGGAGGCCGGAGGGCTGGCAGACGCATTTCGGGGGAACATGAAGGGAGCCGCGCCGGAAGGGAGCGCCTGGGATGGATGCGAGCGAAGCCTTCGGGGGAGGAGGGGCGGAGACGGCCGGGCGCGGCACGCCCGGGGTGTCCCCGCCGAGCGGGCTCCTCGACGTCCTGAACGTGGCCGCGGTCGTCCTGGACGCCCAGGGGCGCGTCGCCCTGTGGAGCCCGCAGGCCGAGCAGCTGTTCGGATGGGCGGCGAAGGAGGCACTCGGCCGGCCCGCCGCACGCCTGCTGGCGTCCCAGGACCATGTGGACCTGGTCCTGGAGCTCTTCGCCCGGGTGATGGGCGGCGCCGGGGACTGGGCCGGAGCGTTCCCCATCCGGCACAAGGACGGCAGCACGCGGCAGGTCGAGTTCCGCAACATGCGGCTGCTCGACGAGCACGGCGATCTGTACGCGCTCGGCATCGCCACCGACCGCACCCGCCTGCGCCGCCTGGAGCGGGACCTGGCCCTGTCCGCCCGGCTCGTCGCCCAGTCCCCCATCGGGCTGGCGGTCCTGGACACGGACCTGCGCTATGTCCTGGTCAATCCCTCGCTGGAGAGGATCAACGGGCTCCCCGCGGCCGCGCACATCGGGCGCGGCGTCCGCGACGCGCTGTCGTTCCTCGACGACGCGGCAGCCGTCGAGGCGGCTATGCGCCAGGTGCTGGCCACCGGTACGCCGCTGGTCGAGCAGTTCACGGCGGGGCACACGCAGGGCGACGACCACCACGAGCACGCGTGGTCCATCTCGTACTACCGGCTGGAGGACGCCGGCGGACGGGTCCTCGGCCTCGCCACCTCGGTGGTGGACGTCACCCAGAGCCACCAGGCGGCCAAGGAGATCGCCCACAGCCGTCGGCGCCTCGCCCTGATCGCCGACGCCACCGTCCGCATCGGCACCACTCTCGACCTCGACCAGACCGCCCGGGAGCTCGCGGACGTCGTCGTGCCCGAGCTCGCGGACGTCGCCGCCGTCGACATCCTCGACTCCGTTCTCGAAGGCCGCCCCAGCCTGAAGTCGTCCGCCCACGAACCGGCGGTGTTCCGGGCCTTGGCCGTGGCGTCCGCCTACCCGAACGAGGCCGTCCGGGCAGCGGACCCGCCGGGCGACATCGCCCGCTACGAGGCGGACCGGCTGGTCACCCAGTCCGTGACCACCGGCCATCCGGTCCTGGTCGCCCACGTCCAGGCCCGGGACATCTCCCGCATCGCCCGTGACGACGACGCGGCCGCCCTGCTGGCCCGCGCCGGGCTGCGCTCGTACCTGGCCGTGCCGCTCATCGCCCGCGGCGAGGTCCTCGGCGCCCTCGACCTCAAGCGGACCCGCAACCAGCGGCCCTTCAACGACGACGACATCATCCTGGCCGGTGAGCTGGCCGCCCGCGCCGCCGTGTGCATCGACAACGCCCGCTGGTACCGCAACGCGCACCACACCGCCCTCGCCCTCCAGCACCACCTCCTCCCGCACCACCCGCCGCCCACCCCCGGCCTGGAGGTGGCCTACAGGTACCGGCCCGCCGCGGCCACCAGCGAGATCGGAGGGGACTGGTTCGACGCCATCGCCCAGCCGGACGACACCACCGTCCTGGTCGTCGGGGACGTCATGGGCAGCGGCATCAACGCCGCCGCCGGAATGGGCCAGCTGCGCACCGCCACCCGCACGCTCGCCGGGCTGTCGCTCGACCCCACCCGCGTCCTCGAACAGCTGGACCGCACCACCAACGGCCTCGAGGAGACCATCGCCACCTGCGTCTACGCCGTGTTCGACCCCCACAGCTCGGAATGCCGGATCGCCGTCGCCGGCCACCTCCCCCCGGTCCTCATCCGGTCCGGCCGGGCACCCCGGCTCCTGGACCTGCCCACCGGCACGCCCCTGGGCGTGGGCGGCGTACCCTTCGAGGTCACCTCCGTGCGCATGGAACCCGGTGACCAGCTGGTCCTGTATACGGACGGGCTGGTCGAGACCAGGGACCAGCCCATCGACGAGCGCCTCGGCGTGCTGCTGGAACTGCTCGCCGACACCAGCCGGCCACTGGAGGAGACCTGCGACCGGCTCCTGGACACCCTGCGCAGACCGGACGACCACGACGACGTCGCCCTGGTCATCGCCCGCGCGAAACCGCTGTGAGGCCGGGGGCCGGCCAGCGGTGGTGGTGCCGGTCGATCACGTAGTGGTGCCCGTGCCGCCAGCCGTCCGCCGCGCGCTGCGCGCCGGCGAGGTGGGGGTGGTCCGGCGGCAGGTCGGGATGGACGTGTTCGAGCCGGGAGGGATCACCGGCCGGCCAGAGCACCGCGGCGGCCGCGCAGGCCGCCAGGCAGAGGCCGGCGAGGATCAGGGCCGTCACCGGGAGTCCCGCCCCGGCGGCGAGCCCGCCGGCCAGGGGATAGGTGAGCAGCCAGCAGCCGTGGGACAGGGAGAACCGCGCGGCGAACGCGCACGGCAGGTCCGGGTCGGCGGTCGAGCGGCGCACCACCCGTCCGCCAGGGGTCAGGACGGCCGAGGAGGCGGCGCCGATCGCGGCCCACCCCGCCAGGACCCCGCACCACGACCAGGTGCCCGGCGCCGTCGCGGTGAGCATGGCGACGGCGGCCAGCACGACGGGGAGGACGGAGGCGGACGTCAGCATGACGGCCCGGTCGGTACGGCGCCGCAGCAGGCGCGGCACCAGCAGGGCGGTCAGCATGGACCCTGCCCCGTACGCGCCGAGGGCCAGGGAGACGGCTCCCGCCGACCGGCCGAAGTGGCCCCGGACCAGGACGACGGTGTCGGCGAAGACGACGGCTCCGGCGGCGGCGACCGCGAGGTCGAGGGCGAGCAGGGCCCGCAGCCGGGGGGTCGCCCGGAACAACCGCGCCCCGAAGGCTGCCTTCGCGTAGGTGCCGCCCGCGCGCTCGGCGGGGGCCGGCCGGGGCAGCGCGGTGGCGACGACGAGGGCGGCGGAGGCGAGGAAACCGAGGCAGGTGCCGGTGAAGAGCCAGTCGTAGGAGACCAGCGCCAGCAGGGCGGCGGCCAGTGCGGGGCTGAGCAGGCTCTCCAGGTCGTAGGCGAGCCGGGACAGCGACAGGGCTTGGGTGTAGTCGCTCTCCGCGGGCAGCACCTCGGGAAGGGTCGCCTGGAAGACGGGGGTGAACGTGGCCGAGGCCGCCTGGAGCAGGAAGACCAGCAGGTATACCTGCCAGATCTCGGTGACGAACGGAAGGGCCAGGGCGACCGCGGCGCGGGTGAGGTCCATCGCCGCGAGCAGGGCGCGCCTCGGGATCCGGTCGGCCAACGCGCCGGCCAGCGGTGCGATGCCGACGTAGGCGACCATCTTGATCGCCAGGGCGGTGCCCAGAACGGCCGAGGCGTCGTCCCCGGCGATGTCGAAGGCCAGCAGGCTCAGGGCGACGGTGGCGAGACCGGTCCCGACCAGGGCGACGGCTTGAGCCGTGAAAAGGCGTCGGAAGGTGCGGTGGCGCAGGACGGACGGCACCCCGCCACCATAACCAACATGTGCGCACCTGTGCACGTGATGGGATCCCGGCCCCGCACAACAGCGTGGCCGGCCCCTCAGTCGTGCGGCGGAAGGGAGCGCAGCTGGTGATCGGCGACGCTCAGGGCTTCGTCCACCAGCCGCCGCAGGTGCCCGTGCCGCAGGGCGTAGACCACGCGCCGCCCGTCCTTGCGGCTGGTCACGAGCCCGGCGAGGCGGAGCTTGGCCAGGTGCTGGCTCACGGAGGGCCGGGCGGCCCCGCAGGCTTCGGTGAGCGTGCCCACATCGGCCTCGCCCCGCCCGAGTTCGTCCAGCAGCGCCAGCCGGGTGCCGTCCGCGAGCAGAGCCAGCACCGACACCGCGACCGCCAGCCGCTCGTCGCGCGGCTGCGAATCGTGTGCACCTGCCAGGTGCGCGCTTGCGCTCATGTGCACATGTTAGGCGGACCGTGCCGAAGCCGACCCGCCCGCGCGATCACCGTGACCCTGCCGGCGCTGTCCGGCCGTATGGAGGATCTGCGACCAGAACTGTGGGCGGCGCCGCCGCGGCGGATACGGATGGTGCATACCGCATCCGCTGCGTGAGGAGACCCGATGACCTGCATCAACCGCCGTGACCTCGCCCTGCTGGCGCTGCGCGCCGGTACGGGCGCGGTGCTGATGGCCCACGGGACGCAGAAACTCTTCGGCTGGTTCGGGGGCGGCGGCCTGGCGGGTACGGCGGCAGCGATGGAGCACATGGGGTTCAGGCCCGGCCGGCAGAGCGCCCTCGCCGCCGGTCTGGGCGAGGCGGGGGGCGGGGCCCTGCTCGTCCTCGGCCTGGCCACACCGGCCGCCGGCGCCGCCGCGGCCGGAGCCATGGCGGGTGCCGTCTCGGTCCACGCACCCGCCGGGTTCTTCAACCAGGGCGGCGGATTCGAGTACCCGGCCTTCCTCGGATTCACCGCGGCCGCCGTCGGCCTCGCCGGACCGGGCCGCTACTCCGTCGACCACGCCACCCGCCACCACTTCGATCAGCCGTGGACGGTCGCGCTGGCCTTCGCCGGCAGCGCGCTGGCGGCCGCCGCGGTGGTCACCCGCCGGGCCAGGGCGCAGGAGGCGGCGAAGACAGCGGAGCAGCCGCAGGGCGAGTGACGGCCGTCCGGGCCCGGCTGGTGTCACGGCGCGGGCCCGGGCCCCCGATCACGCCGCGGCGACCCGGTCCACGAAGGCGTCGAGGTTGCCCGACATCCGCGCGAGCCGCTCGTCCAGGGTCAGGGACTCCTCGTACCGCCCGGCCCGCAGCTTCGGCTGGCGCCTGCCCCGTACGTAGAGCGGGCACGCGAGGTCCGCGCAGACGTAGATGCCGACCGTGTTGCCCTCCCGGCCGCGGGCGCCCGCCAGGGGCGCGGCGAGCAGGGTGACCCCGGAGGAGGCGTGCCCGGTCAGGCAGATCTGGCACAGGCTGGACTTCACCGCGCTGGTGCGGCCCACCGAGGGCACGCGCAGCGAGATCCCCACCGGGCCCCCGGCCCGGGGCAGCACCAGGTGGGCCCGCAGCGGCGCCCCCGGATCGACCCACCCCAGGAAGTCCAGGTCCTCCCAGGGCAGTTCGGCGAAGTCCAGCGGCAGCCGCAGCCGCGCCGCCTCGCCCTTGGTGCAGTTCACGAACGACGAGCGGATCTGTTTCTCGGTGAGTGCTTCCACGTGGATCGACCCTACGCACCCGCTGACCTGCGCGCATCCGGATATTTCGGTCCTACGCGAGGAACCGGCGGAGGTCGGTGACCTGGTAGCCGGCGGCCTGGATCGCGTCGATGATCCGGGGGAGGGCCTCGGCGTCCAGGACGACGCTGTCGCCGGTGCTGCCCACGTGCATCTGGATGATCGCGCCGGGCCCGAGCGCGTCCACCGCCCGCGCGACCACCGCGTCCACGGTCATGCCGCTGGCCGGCCCGAGATAGCCGTTGGTGTCGGTGGTGAACTCGATGGCCGCGTAGCCCAGTTCGTTGACATCGGCGATCGCGTCCTCGGTGGTGGCGCTGTAGGGGAAGCGGAAGAACGGCAGCGGCTCCGCCCCGGAGGCCCTGCGGATCGCGGTGTCGGCGCGGGTGATCTCCCGCGCCCGCTCCCCGGTGCTCAGGTCCTCGAAGTACGGGTGGCTGTACGAGTGGTTGCCCAGGCCGTGCGCCGCGCCCATCGCCCGGACGGCGGCGGGGTGGGAATCGGCGAAGCCGCCCGTCGGGAAGAACGTGGCGGGCACCGTGCGCCGGCGTAGTTCGCCCAGCACCGTGTCCAGCCCGCTCGCGTCCCACGCGGCGTTGAAGGTGAGCGCGACGACGTCGGCGGAGGTGGGCAGCCGGCGGATCTCGGTGCCGAGCAGGGCCGCCGGCGGTGGGGCGGTGTCCGGCGCGGACGGCGCCCTTCCGAGCGGGGCGGCAACGGCGCTCGTACCCGGCGCGAGCCCCGCTGCCAGCAGCGCGGTCAGCGCGGCACGTCGTCCCGGGTCCCTCACGGTCTCTCCCTCCGGCAGGACGCCGCGGCGGCCACGGCGTACCCCGACTATGCGAGACCGGGGCCGCGCCGGCGGCCGGAACCTGCCGGGCAGCCGGGTGATCCGGGTCTGACGTGATCCAGCCGGCGTCAGGAGGGGCGGCGGCGCAAGTGGGTCGTGAGGTGGTGCTGGAGCGGCTGCCCCACCGCCGCCATGTCGTGGGTGACCGTCATCTCGGCCCCGGCCAGTGCGTAGTGGCGGCGGGTGCCGGTGACCTCCTTGGCCAGGGGGGTCAGGGCCACGTCCTTGGTCTCGATCTCGATCTCCGTGCCGGACACCCGGCCGACGTACGTCTCGACGATGCCGGTCGGATGGGCGAGGACCACTTCCAGGGAGGCGTCGGGCGTCACCCGCCACCACCCGGCCTCCCGCCCCGCCGGGCGGACCGGGGATCCCGACGCGTCGACCAGCCACGCGCGCGCCTCGTAGCGCAGGAACGGGCGTCCGTCGTGGCTGAAGGTGACCTCCTGCTCGTACCGGAAGTCCTGCTCCAGGGTCGGGTATTCGCCCCGGCCCCGACCGTGCCAGCGCCCCAGCAGGGGCAGTACGGGCCGCAGCAGCGGGTGCGGTTCGGGTCCCTCCCCGAGGACGTGGCTGTCCGGGTACGGATTCTCCTGCGGGGACTCGAACATGTGGACACCTTGCCTGTCGCGAGCGGCTTACGGGGCCGCAGCCTAGTACCGGTTCGGCTGCGCCGGGGCTCGGCCGATGGCCCCTGGCGGGTCCGGCTGCGCCTGCCTGGGCCTTGCCTTTGTGTGGGGCGGGTCGTGCAGGCGGCTTGCTGGGTGGGGCGGTCCGCGGCGCCCCTCCGGGGTGTCTCCTCGGCTCGCGCGGTTCGGCTGCGCCGTGGCTCGACCGGTGACCCTGCGGGTTCGGCTGCGCCTGCCTGGCCCCTGGCCGGGTGTGGGGCGGGTCGTGCAGGCGGCTTGCTGGGTGGGGCGGTCCGCGGCGCCCCTCCGGGGTGTCTCCTCGGCTCGCGGTTCGGCTGCGCCGGGGCTCGGCCGATGGCCCCTGGCGGGTCCGGCTGCGCCCGGCGTGGCCCTTGGCTCTGTGTGGGGCGGGTCGTGCAGGCGGCTTGCTGGGTGGGGCGGTCCGCGGCGCCCCTCCGGGGTGTCTCCTCGGCTCGCGCACGAAGCCCCGTCGGATACTGCCGACCCAGGTTGCGCGCTCGTCCTGCG
>NZ_JBWKLE010000003.1:0-367743 GCF_056430495.1 Streptomyces sp. NPDC045967
CCAGAACAGCGTCGAACTCAAGGACATGGGCGTGGCCTCCTCCACCACCGCCCTGGGCCGCACCCTGGGCGGAGCGTTCGGAGTCGCCCTGATGGACACCCTGTTCACCACCCAGGTCACCCACGCCATGACCGACCGCCTCGGCCACCAGGCCGGCACCCTCAACTCCGCCCAACTCGACGCCTGGCCACCCTCCCCGAAGCCGTCCGCGAGGCCTACCGCCACGCCGTCGCCATCGGCACCCACTGGGCCTTCCTCGTCTGCGCCGCCATCGCCGTGGCCGGCCTCATCGCCGCCGTCTTCATCAAGGAAGTCCCCCTCCGCGGCACCAACACCCCCACCCCCGCCCAGGACACCGAGACCACCCCGCCCCTCCAGCAAGCCGCCACCCACTGACCACCGCCGCAACCACCCCCTCCACGCGGTCCACGTCATCCACCCTTAGCGGGGCTTTAGGGACCAATGGCCCGGAACCCGTCGGTTGCGTCGACCGTCCTGATGCACACAGGACATGCACACAGGACATGCACACAGGACGCTGACGCAGCGGAAAGGGAGTGGACATGGGGTTCTGGGCGCGCAGGAATCACGAGGGTCTCCGGGCCCGCGCGGTGGTGGTGGCCTGCGCCGTCGCCGTGGCGGCGACGGTGTGGGGCGTGGCGAGCGAGGTGGGACCGGGGCCCGGGCACGCACACCGGAAGGTGTCCCGGCAGCAGGAGGCCGGGCACCCGGGCCCGGCCGGACAGCGTGCACCCGGGGGGATACCGGAGGGCATGGCCCACGCCTCCGAGGGCGGCGGGAAGACCGTCAACATCACCATCGACGACGGCCCCGACCCGCGCTGGACCCCGGAGGTCCTGGACGTACTGGAGAAGCACGGCGCGCAGGCGACCTTCTGCATGCTCGGTCCACAGGCCAAGGCCCACCCCGAGCTGGTCAGGAGGATCGTCGCGGCCGGCCACCGGCTCTGCGACCACACCATGGACCACGACACCTCCATGGACAAGAAGTCCGTCGCCTACCAGGAACAGCAGATCCTGGACGCGCAGCGGCTGATCGAGGAAGCCGCGGGAGCGGGCGCGCGGGTCGACTACTACCGGGCCCCCGGCGGCGCCTTCACCCCCGACAGCCGCCGCATCGCCGCCGCCCACGGAATGCGCCCGCTCGGCTGGAACGTGGACACCAAGGACTTCCGGACGCCCGGCACGGCCGCGATCGTCGACGCCGTCGAACGCGAGATCGGCAACGGCCCGACCGTGCTCTTCCACGACGGCGGCGGCAACCGCGCCCAGACCGTCGACGCCCTCGACCAGGTGCTGGCCTGGCTGGAGGAGCAGGGCCGGCCGACCGGCTTCCCCGTCCGCACCGCCCCGGACGGACCGGGCGCAGACGCCCCCTGACACGCCGTCCGGCGGGCGAACGGGTGAAGGTCGAGGATGCGGCACGGCCGCGGGTGTTCCCTGGTCGGGCACCTGCGCACGCCGCGCACGGGCTCCGATCCCCGATTCCCGAACTCCGACGCCCGCCCGGCGCCCGACGCGCAATCCCGACGCCCGAGGCGCAACGCCGAAGCCCGAAGCCCGACGCACAACACCCGACCAGGAGGCCCCCGTGTCCATCGCCCCCGCCCGACTGTCCGACCCCGTCGTCGCGGCCTTCGTCGCCGCCGTCAACGCACACGACGAGGACGCCTTCCGTGCCCTCCTGACCGCCGACGCGACCATGTCCGACGACGGCTCCGACCGTGATCTGGAGCAGTGGATCGACAAGGAGGTCTTCGGCCCCCGCGGCCACATGGACGTGCAGTCCGAGTCCGACGACGGCCGCTCCCTGGTCGTGGACTTCCGCAACGACACCTGGGGCGAGATGCGCACCGCCTGGCGCTTCACCATCGCCCCCGGGGGCGGCAGGATCAGCCGCTTCGAGACCGGCCAAGCCTGACCACCACCGGGCGGCGCTCCCGGTACGGGGTCGGACATCCGGTACTCCGGGCGGCGGGTGCTCCCGTACGGGTGAAAGGGCGCCCGGCCTCGTTCCGGGCCGCCGCGGGCCCCGTTGGACCGGGCATGAAGCGCACCCGCATGGCAGCCCTCGCCCTCGCCACCACCGCGGCGGCCCTCGCCCCCGCCCTCGTCCAGTCGGCCGCGGCCGCCGACGCGACGGCCTACCTCCAGGACCCGGCGGGGGGTGAGAAGTCCATGAAGTCGAAGTGGACCAAGGACGAGATGCACAAGCTGGAAGCGCAGTTCCGCTTCCACACCGGGGTCCAGTACGAGATGGTCAGCCGCCCCGGTCTGGACGGCGCACCGGACATCGAGCGGAAGGTCCCCGACCCCGACACGCTGGCGTGGCAGCCGTCGTACGAGTTCACCTGGTCGGTGTCGGACTCCAAGGTGGTGAAGAAGGTGGTGACGACCAAGGACGACAGGCACCCGATCGAGCTGCACGCCGTCCTGCGCACGGCCAAGGGGGCCACGGCGGGCGAGGTCCACCGGAAGCTGGACGGGAAGCCGGCGACGGGCCGCGAGAAGATCGCGGGCGGCAAGCGGATCGCGTGCGACACCGGGACCTACACGGTGGAGTGGTCGGTGACGCGCTCGGGCTACGGGACGCTCACGGGCTCGCTGCCCTGGGACTCCAGCTGTGAGCAGCACCGGCTGGCGTTCTCCCCGGACCACGGGAAGCAGGGGCGGTAAGGGCGGTGGCGGCGGTGGCCCGCCGGGGCGGGCGGCTCGGGGCGGGCCGCCCTGCGCACCTTGTGGGTGCTCGGTGGGCGACGGGGCCGGCGCCTCGGATCGAGGGCCGTAGGCGCGCGTGTTGCCGCGCGGGTGGTCGGCGGCACGGGGTGAAGGTCCCGTACGAGTGGTGCTCGGCGGTGCTCGGCGGTGCCCGGCGGCTCAGCCGTTCTTCGCGGCCGCGTCCGCCTGGGCCGCGATGTCCTCCAGGACGGTCTTCGGGTCCACGTTCGGTTCCACCGCGCGCCCGATGTTGCGCTTGATGGTGTCGCTGACGCTCACCCAGGACGGGTCGTTCACCGGGTAGAGCTGCGCGCCGTACAGCGCCGTCAGGAACAGCTGGTCGTTCTTGTCGAGGCCGCCGCCGGCCGGGCTGCGGGAGGCGGTGACGGTGGACGGCAGCAGGTGGTAGCGGTTGGCGAAGTTCGAGAGGTTCTTGTCCTGGTAGACGAAGTCCAGGAACCTGCCGATCTCCGCCCGCTTGCCGTTCTGCTTGAACGCCATCATCCAGTCGGCCACGCCCACGGTCGGCGGCACCTCACCGCTGCCCAGCGTGTCCGAGACCGGCATGGACACGGCCCCGACGCCGATGCCCTTGGCGCGGGCCTCGTGGGCGAGCGACGGGTAGCCGTTGAGCATGCCGACCTCGCCGCGCAGGAAGGCGGCGAAGGCGTCGGCGCGGTTCAGCTGGGAGGGCGGGGTGGGGCCGGTCAGGCCGGGGGCGACCAGGTTCTCCTTGACCCACCGCCAGGTGTGGATGTTGGGGTCGGAGGCCAGGCTGTAGTTGCCGCTGCTGTCGGCGTAGCCGCCGCCGTTGCTCAGCTCCCAGATCATCGCCTCGGCGTGCGCCTCCTCCGGGCCCAGGGGCAGGGCGTACGGGTACTTCACGCCCTTGTCCTTGAGCGCCTTGGCGGCGGACTTGAGGTCGGACCAGGTCTTCGGAGCGCTGACCCCGGCCTTGGTGAACAGTGCCTCGTTGTAGAACAGCAGGCGGCTGCTCGCCACGAACGGCAGCCCGTAGAGGGTGCTGCCGACGGTGCCGGCCTCGGCGAGCGGCTGGAGGAAGTTCGCCTCGCGGGCCACGGAGAGGAGCTCGTCCGCGGAATACAGCTTCCCCTGGGCCGCGAAGTCCGAGTACGAGCCCATGAGCGCCATGTCCGGCGCCTTGCCGGCCTTGACCATGCGGGAGACCTCGCGGTCGATGTCGGCCCACGGCAGGAGCTTGACCTCGACCTTGATTCCGGGGTGCGCGGCGGTGAATTCAGTGGTCACCCTGTCCCAGAACGCCTTGGAGCTGGTGGCCGGAGTATCGCCGTATTCGGCCGCCACCAGGCGCAGCGTGCCGCCGTCGCCCGAGCCGCCGGAGCTGCCACATCCGGCCAGAGGTATCAGCAGACCGAGAACGGCCGCCGAGGCGGCCGTGCCGAAGATTCTTCGTCCCACGGGTGTGTTCCCCTGATTTTCTTTTGGATCCCATGACTACTTATGAGTTACTCCGAGCCGGGGTGTCCGCTCATGGCCCGTTGGCCGGAATTCTCTCCTGAAAACGGGGTGGTTGATTCCGTTCGGGTGCACTTGTGGTCAATGCTCCAACCAGGGCTTTTCCGGCTGGTGTTTTCCGATATGTGATCCACCGGGGCGACGCGCGTAGACATGCCGAAACGCCCGTTTCCGGTCAGCGGAGCGGGTTCAGGGGTGTGACGGGAACGTCAGTCGGCGAATTCGCCCGCGTACGGGTCGGGTTCGCCCGTCTCGGGGTTGCGGCCCTCCTGCCACCTGCGCTGGGCCTTGCGCCAGTGGACGAAGCTGAGGTGGCCGCCGTCCCAGAAGGTGATGCCGACCGGGCTCACGTCGAACTCGTCGGAGCAGAGCCGGTAGAGGAACTCGGCCATGCCGTAGGGGTACACCGCGAAGGAGTCGGCGGTGTGCCGGCCGCACACCAGGACCGGCCAGCGGTCCGGGTCGGGGTCGGAGGTGATCCAGCACAGGATGTCCGACCCGCCGGTGACGCCCCAGGCGATGATCGCCTCCGGGTCCACGTCGAAGGCGGCCCGACCGCCCTCGGCCTCCCAGACCTGCCGGGCGTTGCCGGTCTCCTCGGCCATCTCCGCCGGGTCCCACTGGAGCCCCGGCTTGGGGAGCGGGAGCAGGATGCTGGCCTCGCCGTTGATGGAACCGGCGCCGAACCGGCCCATGAAGGCGACGAAGTCGGACGGGAACGAGGTGCCCCAGGCCGCCTCGGCGCTCTGCCAGTCGATGTCCTCATCCGCGCCGTGCGTCGCCGGCATGATCTGCTCCAGCGCCTTGATGCGCGCGTTCTCCGTCATGCCGCTCCCCTGACACCCCAGCTCAACCGCCCCAACCTACCGCCGGGGCGGGACTCCCACTAGGACCTGTCCACGCGCACGGAGGTACCCGGCCGCAGCCCCCAGCCGGCCATGGCGCCGGCCTGCGCCTCCAGCACGTGCCGGGAGCGCGGGCGGGGCATCCCGAGGCGGCCCGGGGGCATCGTCACCACGGCCAGCACCCGCAGGTTCCGGTCGAGGTACGCCACGTCGATCGCGAAGCGCATGCGGAAGGTGTGCACGCTCGCCGCGGGGGTCAGCAGCATCGCCCCGGCGATGCCGTCCCGCCCGAGCAGGCCCCGGGTCCGCGCCCGGTAGGAGGCGGCCACCTCCAGCGGCACCACCACCGCCCCGACCCGCAGGGTCGCCCCGCCGTCCCGCCAGTTCGCCATGGCGGCAGCCTAGGCCCTGTCGTAAAAGTCGCGCCTGGCCCGCGACGCCCGGCACCGCACCTCGCCGCGTTGTCGGGGCGCCCGAGTACGTCCAGTACACGGGCGCCCCTCCGCCTTGCGATGCACGGCACCGGACGCCGCGGGCCTGACCGGCGCCACTTTGACGACAGGACCTAGGTCGGGGGCGCCCCCGGCCGGCGGGCGGCCGGCCGCACCGCCGTGCGGCCCGCACCGCCGTGCGGCCCCTGCCAACGCGCGGCCCCGCCACCGGGCGGCCTATGCCGCGCCGGGTCGCTGGGCCTACCTTCGGCGGATGGGTGTGGTCGTGATCGTTCTTGCCGCCGGATACGGGATCGCCGCGGGGCTGCTCCTGCCGCGCGCGCTCTGGCGGCTGGCCGTCGAGCCGGGGGAGCCCTGGCGGGAGCGCTGCCCGCAGGGGCACCCGCTGCGCGGCTGGCTCGGCCCCGCCCGCTGCCCGGCCCCCGCCGCTGCCGTCGCGGCGGGCCGGGAGGCCCTCCCGTACGAGCCGGCGGCCCCGCACCGCTACGGCAGGCGGGCCGCCCCCCTCGCTGCCCTCACGGGCGCGCTCTGCGCCGCGCTCGGGGCGGCCGTCGGCGCGCGGCCCGAGGCCGTGGTCTACGTGGGCCTCGCGCCGGCGTTCGTGCTGCTCGCGCTCGTGGACCGCGCCGTGCACCGGCTCCCCGACGTACTCACCCTGCCGCTGGCCGCCGCGGCCGCCGCCGGGCTCGCGGCGGCGGCCCCGCTGCCCCGCGCCGCGGGCGACTGGCGGCTCGCCCTGCTCGGCGGCGGCCTGCTCGCCACGGGGTACCTGGCGCTCTTCCTGATCAACCCGGCGGGCATGGGGTTCGGCGACGTCAAGCTGGCGCTCTCGCTGGGGGTCGCTCTTGGGTGGTACGGATGGGGGGTATGGGTGGCCGGGGCCTTCCTGGGCTTCCTCTACGGGGCCCTCTACGGCCTCTTCCTGGTGCTGCGGGGCTCGGCGACCCGCCGCCAGGGCTTCGCCTTCGGCCCCTTCATGGCCGCCGGGGCCTTCACCGGAGTGCTGCTGGGTGGTTTCGGAGCGTAGTCATCGCGCGGTGATGCACGCATCTCGCTTTACGAAGGGTTATGGTGGAACCCCCCCCTCGGGCCGGTCCGTATCCCCCCCCACGGACCGGCCCGTTTTTCGTTCTCCGCCCCCTCCGGTCATCCGCGCAGGTCAGCCGCGCTGGGCCCAGAGGTTGGTGCCGGGGGTGGACACCGCGAAGGAGTCGATCTCCGTCAGCTCGGCCTCGGAGAGCGGCGCCGCCGACAGCGCGGCCACGTTCTCCTCCAGCTGCCGCACGCTCGACGCGCCGATCAGCGCCGAGGTCATCCGGTCGTCGCGCAGCACCCACGTCAGCGCCAGCTGGGCCAGCGACTGGCCGCGCCGCTCCGCGATCCGGTTCAGCCCGTGCAACCGGCGGAGCACCTCGTCCGACAGCAGGTCGGGGCTGAGCGACTTGCCCTGGGTGGCCCGCGAGCCCTCCGGAATCTCCTTCAGGTACTTGCCCGTCAGCAGCCCCTGGGCGAGCGGCGCGAAGGAGATGCAGCCCATCCCGGCGTCCTCGAGGGTGTCCAGCAGCGCGTCGTCCTCGGTCCAGCGGTTGATCATGGAATACGAGGGCTGGTGGATCAGCGGACGCACCCCCATCCCGCGCAGGATCTGCACCGCCTCGGCCGTCTGCTCCGCCGTGTAGGAGGAGACGCCGACATAGAGCGCCTTGCCCTGCTGGACCGCGGACGCCAAGGCGCCCATGGTCTCCTCCAGCGGGGTCTCGGGATCGAAGCGGTGCGAGTAGAAGATGTCGACGTAGTCCACGCCCATCCGCTTCAGCGACGCGTCCAGGGAGCTCAGCAGGTACTTGCGGCTGCCCCATTCGCCGTACGGCCCCGGGTGCATCAGGTAGCCGGCCTTGGTGGAGAGGATCAGCTCGTCCCGGTGGGGCGCGAAGTCCTGGGCGAGCAGCTTGCCGAAGTTCAGCTCCGCCGAACCGGGCGGGGGGCCGTAGTTGTTCGCCAGGTCGAAGTGGGTGATGCCGAGGTCGAAGGCCCGGCGCAGGATCGCCCGCTGGGACTCGAGCGACCTGTCGTCTCCGAAGTTGTGCCAGAGGCCGAGGGAGATGGCGGGGAGCTTGAGGCCGCTGTGGCCCGTGCGCCGGTACTCCATGGAGTCGTACCGTGCGGGCTCCGCCCGATAGGGATTGGTATCAGTCACGTTGTCCTCCCTATCACGGAGCTGTGACAGACCGAGTTGGGTACCCCCAGCCACCGCGCAGTAATGTGGCGCACTCGGGGGACCGCAATTCGCACGGGGGCACTGCACGGAGGGGCTGGAAGATCGTGAAGCTGCGCGACCTGGTGTACAGGCTCTACGCACGCCGGGTGGAAGGCCGTCTCGACCATGACGCGGCGCCCAAGCACATCGGCGTCATCCTGGACGGCAACCGGCGCTGGGCGAAGGCGTCCGGAGGCACCACGGAGCAGGGCCACCAGGCCGGAGCCGACAAGATCTCCGAGATGCTGGGCTGGTGCACCGAGACGGACGTCGAGGTCGTCACCCTGTGGATGCTCTCCACGGACAACCTGGACCGGCCCGAGGTCGAGCTGCGCCCGCTGCTCAACATCATCGAGAACACCGTACGGGGCCTGGCGGCCGACGGCCGCTGGCGCGTGCACCACGTCGGCAACCTCGACATCCTGCCCGCCCGGACGCAGACCGTGCTGAAGGAGGCCGAGCAGGCCACGCACGACGTCCAGGGGATACTCGTCAACGTCGCCGTCGGCTACGGCGGCCGCCAGGAGATCGCCGACGCGGTCCGCTCGCTGCTGCTGGAACACGCCCAGAAGGGCACCTCCTTCGAGGAGCTCGCCGAGATCCTGGACATCGACCACATCGCGGAGCACCTCTACACGCGCGGCCAGCCCGATCCGGACCTGGTGATCCGCACCAGCGGCGAGCAGCGGCTGTCCGGATTCATGCTGTGGCAGAGCGCCCACTCGGAGTACTACTTCTGCGAGGTCTTCTGGCCGGCCTTCCGGAAGGTCGACTTCCTGAGGGCCCTGCGCGACTACGCGGCCCGCCACCGGCGCTACGGCACCTGACTACCGGCGCCACGGCACCCGACCGGCTCCCCCTCGCCCCGGGTGTCCCCTGACGCCCCTTCGCCCACCGCCGCACCCTGCCCCCCGAGCTTTCACCTGGGTTTCACCGAGTGTCAGTCATATGCCATGGCATGGCCTGGCCTGATATGGGAATACCACACTCAGGTCGATGCCCGATCCACGGGTGTCGAGTCTCAGCGGACGGCATGGGGCCGTCCGCCCGGGAGGCCCTTTGCACCAGGACGCACGTGCGGTTCGCACGGACGGAGTGGAGGGCCGGAAGTCGGCCCTGGCAGGGCGGCCGATGACCGGTCCGGTCTTCATGGCCCGACCTCTTCCGAGGGGGTACGTCCTTCCGTGGTGACCAGCACAAAGCGCCGCCTGCCCGACAGGCGGACCTACGTCCTCGACACCAGCGTCCTGCTGGCAGACCCCAACGCGATCTCCCGGTTCGACGAGCACGAGGTCGTGCTCCCGATCGTGGTGATCACCGAGCTGGAGGCCAAGCGGCACCATCCCGAACTCGGCTACTTCGCGCGCCAGGCCCTGCGCCTGCTCGACGACTTCCGGGTCCGGTACGGACGCCTCGACGCCCCCATCCCACTGGGCGATCTGGGCGGCACGCTGCGCGTCGAGCTCAACCACTCCGACCCGGGTGTCCTGCCCGCCGGCTTCCGGTTGGGGGACAACGACTCGCGGATCCTCGCGGTCGCCCGCAACCTCCAGGCCGAGGGCTACGACGTCACGGTGGTCTCGAAGGATCTTCCGCTGCGCATCAAGGCCTCCTCCGTGGGGTTGATCGCCGAGGAGTACCGCGCCGAGCTCGCGATCACCGATGCCGGATGGACCGGCATGAGCGAGCTCGCCCTCTCCGGCGAGCAGGTGGACCTCCTCTTCTCCGAAGACCGCCTCTACGTCCCCGAAGCGGCCGAACTCCCCGTGCACACCGGGCTGGTCCTCCAGTCCGAGCGGGGCAAGGCGCTCGGCCGCGTCACGGCGGACGGGAACGTGCGCCTGGTGCGGGGCGACCGCGAGGCGTTCGGGCTGCACGGCCGCAGCGCCGAGCAGCGCATCGCCCTGGACCTCCTCCTCGACCCCGAGATCGGGATCATCTCGATGGGGGGCCGGGCCGGTACCGGCAAGTCGGCCCTGGCCCTGTGCGCGGGCCTGGAGGCGGTGCTGGAGCGCAGGCAGCACCAGAAGGTGATGGTCTTCCGGCCGCTGTACGCGGTGGGCGGGCAGGAGCTGGGCTACCTGCCGGGCGACCAGGGCGAGAAGATGAGCCCCTGGGCGCAGGCCGTTTTCGACACCCTCTCCTCGGTCGCGGGCCGCGAGGTCATCGAAGAGGTGCTGAACCGGGGGATGCTGGAGGTCCTGCCGCTGACGCACATCCGCGGCCGTTCCCTCCACGACGCCTTCGTCATCGTGGACGAGGCCCAGTCCCTGGAACGCAACGTCCTCCTGACCGTTCTGTCCCGGATCGGCGCGAATTCACGGGTCGTTCTGACCCACGACGTCGCGCAGCGGGACAACCTGCGGGTCGGCCGGTACGACGGAGTCGTCGCCGTCGTGGAGAAGTTGAAGGGGCATCCGCTCTTCGCGCACATCACCCTGACGCGCTCGGAACGCTCGCCCATCGCCGCGCTCGTCACCGAGATGCTGGAGGCCCTCTGACCCCGCCAGGGGCTGAAACGGTCAAAAATCCCATACGGGGACAGTGAGTTGACGCCGTCCGGCAAAGGCCGCAGAGCCTAGCCGGGCGGCGTCGCGCTGCACAGGGCTTCGTCGAAACGGAGGGCCTCTTGCCAGGTGTGACCTTTCCCACGCAACGCAGAATTGCCCTGCGGTGTCGAGGTCCGGCAGAGTCTGTTTTCCGTCAGGCCCCGCATACGGCACGTCCCCCGTCTTCGTGCGGAGGGACCGGTACCTCCCATGAGGTGCCAGCAGCACCACAACTCCACAGCCGATTGCCGTATGCCGCCCGGAGTTTCACGCGGCAGCCTCCGCAAGGAGCTGTCCACGGGCCCGTGTCTCCAGTGACCTCAGAACCACGGAGACCAGTGTCAAGGGGGCACTCTTGCGCCCGCTCGGTCACTGCGGACGCTGCTGGAAGGACACCGTGTGAGCCGGATCTCGGTTCGGGGCTTCGCAGTGGCTTCTGCCACCGCGGTCACCACCGTCGGCGCAGTCGTGGGCGTTGCCACCGGCGACCCCACCTCGAACGATCTCGAGACGACCGCGTCCGGGGCGACCCTCCTCACTGACATCCCGGTCGGCGACCAGGCACAGGTCCAGAGCGCGTCCCTGACGCAGCAGGCCGACACCATCGCCCACGCCGCCGACGCCGACGCCAAGCGCTCGGCCGAGGAAGCGGCCCGCATCCAGGCAGCCGAGGACGCCAAGGCCAAGAAGGCCGAGGCGCAGAAGGCCGCGGACGAGAAGGCGAAGAAGGAACGCGAGGCGAAGGAAGTCGCCAGCCGTTCCGCCGCCCGCGACGCCGGTGACTTCGCCGTCCAGAGCTCCTACACGGTCGCTCAGGTCAAGGCCATCGCCCAGCAGATGGTCCCGGCCGGCCAGTTCCAGTGCTTCTCGAACATCATCAACCAGGAATCCACCTGGAACTACCTCGCCGTCAACAAGTCCTCGGGCGCGTACGGCCTGGTCCAGGCGCTGCCCGGTTCGAAGATGGCCTCGGCCGGTGCCGACTGGCGCACCAACCCCGCCACGCAGATCAAGTGGGGCCTGAACTACATGGAAGACCGGTACGGCAGCCCGTGCGGAGCCTGGAGCTTCCACCAGGCCAACGGCTGGTACTAGGCGACACCGCCGCACCCGCTCGACTCCGGGAGCCCCGCACCGTCCGACGGTGCGGGGCTTCCCGCGTGTACGGTCTTTCGAGGTGTGATGAGTGGGCGGGGGAAGGGACCGACATGGCGAAGAGGGAAGGCTGGCTCGGCCGGCTCGGGAGCCGGCTGAACCGGATGGAGGCGCGGCTCGACGAGCGGCGCGCCGAGGTCGAGGCCGAGGCCAGGGGCGACCTGCCGCCGCGGGCCGCCTCCCCCGGCCGCGGACAGGTCCCGGCCGCCCCGGCGTCGGAGCCCGTGCCCGTCCGCACCCAACCCGAGCGGCCCGACCCGGTCAGCGTCGTCCCGTGGGGCATGCGCGTCGCCGCGGAGGTCAGCTGGCGGCTGCTGCTGCTGGCCGGGATGCTGTGGGTCCTGATGAGGGTGATCAGCGAAGTCCGCCTGGTCGTCCTCGCCTTCGCCGCCGCCATGCTCGTCACCGCGCTGCTCCAGCCCTTCGTGGTCCGGCTGCGCCGGCTGGGCCTGCCCCGGGGGCTGGCCACCGCCGTCACCGCGATCCTCGGCTTCGTCGTCATCGGGCTCGTCGGCTGGTTCGTGGTCTGGCAGGTCATGGAGAACCTCGACGACCTCTCCGACCGGGTCCGCGACGGCATCGACGAACTCAAACTCTGGGCGCTGGACAGTCCGTTCCACGTGACCGAGAAGCAGATCAACGACATCGCGAAGAACCTCAGCGAGACCATCGGGACCAACACCGAGCAGATCACCACGGCCGGCCTGCAGGGCGTGACCGTCCTCGTCGAGGTGCTGACGGGCATCCTGCTCGCGATGTTCTCCACGCTCTTCCTGCTCTACGACGGCAAGCGCATCTGGACCTGGACGCTCGCCCTCGTCCCGGCCGACGCCCGCCCGGGGGTGGCCGGAGCCGGTCCGCGCGCCTGGCGCACGCTGACCGCGTACGTGCGCGGCACCGTCCTGGTCGCGCTCATCGACGCCACCTTCATCGGCCTGGGCATCTACTTCCTGGACGTGCCGATGGCGGTGCCGCTGGCCGTGTTCATCTTCCTGTTCGCCTTCATCCCGCTGGTCGGCGCGGTGGTCTCCGGCGCGCTCGCGGTGGTCGTGGCGCTGGTGACCCAGGGCGTGTTCAGCGCCCTGATGGTGCTGCTGGTCGTCCTGGCGGTCCAGCAGATCGAGGGCCATGTCCTCCAGCCCTTCATCCTGGGCCGGGCGGTCCGGGTGCACCCGCTCGCGGTGGTGCTCTCGGTGGCCGCGGGCGGCCTGATCGCCGGCATCGGGGGAGCGGTGGTCGCCGTACCGCTGGTGGCCGTCACCAACACCGCCGTGGGCTACCTGCGGGCGTACAGCCGCGAGCAGCTCCTCCTGGGGCATGCGGCGGTCGGCCCCGGCCCGCACGGGGCGACGGCCCTCGGCAGCTCGGTGAAGGAGGCGGACACCGGTGATCAGTGAGCCGGAGCTGGACGGGGAGTGGGGGCCCGAGCGCCCGGCCGCGGCCTCCGAGGCGGATGCGGAGCAGGGGCCGTTACGGCGGCCGCCGGGCCGCCGGTGGGGGTGGGCGCTGGGCGGGGCGGCGCTGGCTTCGGCGGTGTGGGCGGGTGCCCTGACGGCGCAGGATCGTTTCACCGCCTCGGGTCCGCCGGTCGCCTACCGGCACGCGGAGAACCTGTGCGCCGAGGGGAAGCCGGCCACGCTCGGTTCGATGGCCGGCGGGTTGGCGGCGGGCCCGTCACGCCAGGGCCGGAGCCCCGCCCTGGACTGGTCGTCCTGCGGCTACCACTCGGAGCGGACCGAGGGCCGGGCCTCCTTCTACGACGTGCAGGTGCTGGTCGAGCTGCACAGGAGGACCGATCCGGAAACGGAGTTCGGCAGCGGGCCGGTGCTCGGAACGTTCCTGGACGTGGAGTCGGCCGACAGGGAGGAGATCCCCGGGCTCGGCGAGAGGGCGCTGGTCACCGGAGAGGGCGGGGCACCCCGGCTGCAGGTGCTCGACGGCGGGGCGGTGTTCACGCTCACCGTCCACCGGTGGCGGGAGGGCGCGGACGGTGAGGCCGGCGGCGGTGGCGCCGACGACGGCGAGGAGGCCGACGGCGACGCGCTGCGGGCCGCGATGGCCGAGGACCTGCGCGAGCTGATGGCCCGCCTGAAGAAGTGACGGCGGACAGCGCCGTGCCCCCGCCGCCGGGAAGGCTGCGGGGGCACGGCGCCCGTGCGGGCGGCTACTCGGCGGCGAGCGCCGCCTCCGCGTCGAGGGTGACCGCGACGGCCTGGATCACCGAGGCGACCTTGAAGGCCTCCTGGACGGTCTCCCGGTCGACGCCGGCCTTGCGCAGGACCTGCTCGTGCGAGTCCAGGCACTGGCCGCAGCCGTTGATCGCGGAGACCGCGAGCGACCACAGCTCGAAGTCGACCTTCTCCACGCCCGGGTTGCCGATCACGTTCATCCGCAGGCCGGCGCGGAGCGTGCCGTACTCCGGGTCCGAGAGCAGGTGCCGGGTCCGGTAGAAGACGTTGTTCATCGCCATGATCGCGGCGGCGGACTTGGCGGCCGCGTACGCCTCGGGCGAGAGGTTCTCCTTCGCCTCCGGCTCCAGCTCACGCAGGACGCGCGGGGAGCGGGCGGCGATCGCGCAGGCCAGCACGGTGCCCCACAGCTGCTGCTGCGAGAGGGTGTTCTGGTTGCCGATGACCGAACCGAGGTTCAGCTTCAGGTCCTTCGCGAAGTCCGGAACGGCGGACTTGAGGGAGTCGAGGGGCATCCGTCACTCACCGGCCAGCAGCGCGCCGGCGTCCAGGGTGCCCTCGCCCTTGGTCCAGTTGCAGGGGCACAGCTCGTCGGTCTGCAGGGCGTCGAGGACCCGCAGGACCTCCTTGGGGTTACGGCCCACGGAACCGGCGGTCACCATGGTGAACTGGATCTCGTTGTTCTGGTCGACGATGAAGACGGCGCGCTGGGCGAAGCCGTCCTCGCCCTCGACGCCGCACGCCCGCATGAGGTCGTGCTTGGAGTCGGCGAGCATCGGGAAGGGCAGGTCACGCAGGTCGGCGTGGTCCTTGCGCCAGGCGTGGTGGACGAACTCGGAGTCGCCGGAGACGCCGAGGATCTGGGCGTCGCGGTCCTGGAACTCCTCGTTCAGCTTGCCGAACGCGGCGATCTCGGTCGGGCAGACGAAGGTGAAGTCCTTCGGCCAGAAGAACACCACGCGCCACTTGCCCTCATAGGTCTTGTGGTCGATCTGCGCGAACTCGCTACCGGCCTCGAGCGAGACGCAAGCGGTCAGATCGTAGGTGGGGAACTTGTCACCGACAGTGAGCACGTGCTCTCCTTGCGAACGGGAAAGGGTCCTTTTTGGGGTCTTTCCACGGGGGTTGGACGGATCTCACATGCTGACACAGCAGCATTGATTACGGAAATAGCTACACTTGAGTCCGGTGATCGGAGGTGCCTATCAGTGGCCACGGGTAACAGGGGAGCGAAGCAGCCCACCTTGGCGCAGCTGCGCGCCTTCGCGGCCGTGGCGGAGCACCTGCACTTCCGGGACGCGGCCGCCGCCATCGGGATGAGCCAGCCGGCGCTGTCCGGCGCGGTGTCCGCCCTGGAGGAGGCGCTGGGGGTGCAGCTGCTGGAGCGGACCACCCGCAAGGTGCTGCTGTCCCCGGCGGGGGAGCGGATCGCGGACCGGACCAGGGTGGTGCTGGAGGCGGTGGGCGGACTGCTGGAGGAGGCCGAGGCGGTACGGGCGCCCTTCACCGGCGTGCTGCGGCTCGGGGTGATCCCCACCGTGGCGCCGTACCTGCTGCCGACCGTGCTCGGGCTGTTCCACCGGCGCTACCCGCGGATGGACCTCCAGGTCCACGAGGAGCAGACGGCCTCGCTGCTGGAGGGGCTGGCCGGCGGCCGGCTCGACCTGCTGCTGCTCGCGGTGCCGCTGGGCGTGCCCGGGATCACCGAACTGCCCCTCTTCGACGAGGACTTCGTGCTGCTCACGCCCCGCGAACATCCGCTGGCCGGGCGCAGGGACATCCCGCGCGAGGAACTGCGCTCACTGCAGCTGCTGTTGCTCGACGAGGGGCACTGCCTGCGGGACCAGGCCCTGGACATCTGCCGGGAGGCCGGGCGCACGGCGGGGGCCGATGTCACCACCACCGCCGCCGGGCTGTCGACGCTGGTCCAGCTGGTCGCCGGAGGGCTGGGGGTGACGCTGCTGCCGCGCACCGCGCTGCGGCTGGAGACCACCCGCAACGAGTACCTCGCGACCGGCTGCTTCGCCGAGCCCGCCCCCTCGCGGCGGATCGCCCTGGCGATGCGCACCGGGACCGCCCGCCAGGAGGAGTTCCGGGCGATGGCGACCTCCCTGCGCGAAGCCGTCCGCCCGCTTCCGGTCTGGCCCACGGACTAGGGCGTACCGGGTCCCGCCCGGCCCGAACGACGTGCCCTAGCCGGGCCCGTCCGGAGCCTTCGGGGGGCGGCCGCGGCGGGGGAGGGGGCCCGGGCCGGAGGGGAGGCGGCCGGACTCCGCGAGCGCCCGGCGCAGCAGGAACTCGATCTGGGCGTTCGCGCTGCGCAGCTCCTCGCCCGCCCAGCGCGCCAGCGCGTCGTACACCAGCGGGTCGAGCCGCAGCAGCACCTGCTTGCGCGGCTGCCGGCCCGCCCGCCCCCCCTCCTCGGCCGGGGTCACTGGTAGAGGGTGCCCGCGTTGACCACGGGCTGCGCCGCACGGTCCCCGCACAGGACCACCATCAGGTTCGAGACCATGGCGGCCTTGCGCTCCGGGTCCAGGTCCACGATGCCCTCCTCGGCCAGCCGGTTCAGAGCCAGTTCGACCATGCCCACCGCGCCCTCCACGATCTGCTTGCGGGCCGCCACGACGGCGCCGGCCTGCTGGCGCTGGAGCATCGCGGAGGCGATCTCCGGAGCGTACGCCAGGTGCGTGAAGCGGGACTCGACGATGGCCACCCCGGCCGCGTCGACCCGGGCGTGCAGTTCGGCCGCCAGCTTCTCGGTGATCTCCTCGGCGTTCCCGCGCAGCGAGAGGCCGCCCTCCTCGTGCGCGTCGTAGGGGTATTCGATCGCGATGTGCCGTACGGCCGCCTCGGTCTGGGTCTCGACGAACTCCGTGAAGTCGTCGACCTCGAAGGTGGCCCGCGCCGTGTCCTCGACCCGCCACACCACGACCGCGGCCAGTTCGATGGGGTTGCCGTAGGCGTCGTTGACCTTCAGCACGGCCGTCTCGTGGTTGCGCACGCGGGTGGAGATCTTCTCCCGGGAGGTCAGCGGGTTGACCCAGCGCAGGCCGTCCGTGCGGATCGTCCCGCGGTAGCGGCCGAACAGCTGGACCACGCGCGCTTCGCCCGGGGCGACCGTGTTGAGGCCGCTCATCGCGATCAGGGAGGCGAGGACCAGCAGGGCGCCGGCCGCGACGAGCGAGACCTTGACGGCGGTGCCCGCCAGCACCGCGCCGGCGACGATCAGTCCCGTACCGCCCGCGACACCCGCCAGGCCGAGGAGGAGGGCCAGTCCGCCGCCGATGCTCCGGGCGGTGAATTCACGGACGTCCTGTGGTGTGGAGATGTCATTCGCCATTGTTTGCCCCGTTTCTCGTGGTCGCAGCCGGTCGAGCTGCTTAGCAAAGTGATATCACTTTTTCCCGGCACGGCAACCCTTCGGGCCGGGTGTGCGTCGGTTCCAGTGGTGTGGGTGCTGATTCTCACGTCCGAATTGACCGGTATTGGCCTTGGTTGGCCAACCTTTGTCACAGCCTGCGGTGTTAGCTTTCTGAGCTGACGTCGGGGGGTTATCGAGCGGAGCGGGAGCGATGGGCCGAGCAGAAGCGCGTAAGGCGCAGCAGCAGCGCGGTGCGCGGCGGGCGCCGACCGGACGTGCCGGCGGCGCCGACGGCAAGGGCGGCGCCGGCAAACGCACCGGTATACGCCGCTTCTTCACCTGGAAGAAGATCCTGGGGACCTTCCTCGGGATGATCCTGCTCCTGATGGCCGCGGCGGTGATCCTCTACTTCTCGGTGAACGAGCCCACCGACCCGAACAAGCAGGCCACGCTCCAGAGCAACACCTACCGGTACGCCGACGGCTCGATCATGGCCCGCACCGGTCAGATGAACCGCGAGATCGTCCCGATCGACAAGATCCCCGAGGACGTCCGCACCGCCTTCATCGCCATCGAGAACAAGTCCTTCTACCAGGACCGCGGCATCGACGTGATGGGCGTGGCCCGGGGCCTGTTCAACACGGCCACCGGCAAGGGCAAGGCCGGCGGCTCGACGATCACGCAGCAGTACGTCAAGAACTACTACCTGACCCAGGACCAGTCCGCGACGCGCAAGCTGCGGGAGCTCGTCATCTCCCTCAAGGTCGACCGGCGCATGGAGAAGGACGACATCCTCGCCGGATACCTGAACACCAACTTCTACGGCCGCAACGCCTACGGGATCCAGGCCGCGGCCCAGGCCTTCTACGGGGTCGACGCCGACAAGCTCACCCTGGAGCAGGGCGCCTACCTCGCCGCCGTCATCCAGGCGCCCAGCCAGTACGACCTGGCGACGGCCGGCCCGAACGGCAGGAAGCTGGTCAACATCCGCTTCAACGCCGTCCTGGACAACATGGTCGAGATGGGCAAGCTGGACCCGGCCAAGCGCAAGACCATGACGCTCCCGGATCCGATCAAGCCCAAGCCCCTTCCCGGCATGGACGGCCAGAAGGGCTACCTGATCCAGGCCGCCAACGACGAGATGAACGAGCAGAAGATCACCGACGCGCAGATCGCGGCGGGCGGCTGGAACGTCGTGCTCAACATCGACCCGAAGAAGCAGGCGGCGCTGGAGAAGGCCGTCGACGACGAGCTGGAGTCCAAGCTCGACCGCAAGGACACCAAGAACCGTCCCCAGGACCAGAGCGTCCAGGCCGGCGCCACCTCGGTGGACCCCAAGACGGGCGCGATCGTCGCCATGTACGGCGGCCAGGGCCTGGGCCAGAAGGACGCGAGCAACGCGCTGCGCACCGACTACCAGCCCGGCTCGACCTTCAAGCCGATCGTGCTGGCCTCCGCCCTGGAGAACAACGCTCACACCCAGGACGGCAAGCCGATCACCCCGAACGCGCTCTACGACGGCACCAGCAAGCGCCAGGTCGTCGGCAGCAAGATCCCGTTCAACCCGCAGAACCAGGACGACAAGGACTTCGGCAAGGAGATCACCGTCCAGGACGCGACCAACTTCTCGGTCAACTCCGTCTACGCGCAGATGATCGTCGACGTCGGCCCGCCGGCCGTGAAGAAGACCGCCCTGGCCCTCGGCATGAAGGACCGCGAGGGCTGGCCCGAGGACAAGCCGGCCATGTCGCTGGGCACCATGAGCGCCAACACCCTCGAGATGGCGGCCGTCTACGCGACGCTCGACAACCACGGCAAGAAGGTCACGCCGACCATCATCAAGAGCGCCGAGCACGCGGAGGGCGAGTTCACCCCCCGCCAGGCCGTCGGCGCCCAGGCCATCAGCCGGCAGACCGCCGACACCGTCACCAAGGTGCTCACCGGCGTGGTCAACGAAGGCTCCGGCAGCAAGGTCAAGAGCAGCGCCTACGAGGCCGCCGGCAAGACCGGTACCACCGAGTCCAACGTGGCCGGCTGGTTCACCGGTTACACCCCCGAACTCGTCACCGTCGTCGCCATGTTCGGCGAGGAGCCCGGCACCCACAAGCAGGTCACCCTCACGGGCACCGCCGGCGGCGGCCGCGCGGGCGGTTCCAGCTTCCCCGCCGAGATCTGGAAGACGTACACCCTGGCCGCGCTCAAGGGCGTGAAGACGAGCGAGTTCGACGTGTCGGAGGCGGAGATGGGAGCCGTGCAGGCGCCGTCCCGCAGCCCCTCCCCGACGCCGTCGCCGAGCCCCTCCAGCCAGCCGCCGGCCAGCAGCGCCCCGCCGCAGAACTCCCCGAGCCCGACGCCCACCCCGACGACGAGCAGCAGCCCGTCGAAGTCGCCGACCCCGACGGCGAGCCTGTCGCCGACGCCGACGAAGTCGGGCGGCCCGAAGCCGCCGGACCCGCCGCTGTTCCCGCAGGACCCCGGGCACTGACCCCGGCCGGGACCCGCGAACGCCGCCGCCCCGCAGCCTTCCGGCTGCGGGGCGGCGGCGTTTCCCCGTTCCGGGGTGTCCGTGGTCCGCGGGGTCAGCGCCGTTCGGGAGCCGCCGGCAACGCCAGCTCGAACCAGACGACCTTGCCGCTGCTCAGCCGCGTCGCGCCCCAGCGGCGGGCCATCCGGTTGACCAGGAACAGGCCGCGACCGCCCTCGTCGGTGTCCCGGGCCCGGCGCTGGCGCGGCAGCTGCGGGGAGTCGTCACCGACCTCGCAGCGCAGCACGTCCGTACGCAGCAGGCGCAGGGTCACGGGCCGCTCCGCGTACCGCACGGCATTGGTGACCACCTCGCTCACCAGCAGCTCCAGGGAGTCCTGCAGCTCCTCCAGGCCCCAGCGGGCCAGGGCGCGCCGGGCGAAGCGGCGGGCCCGGCCGGGCGCGGTCTCCTCCGGGTCCAGGAACCAGTACGCCACGTCGCTGGGCGCGATCCCGTCGAACCGGGCCGCGAGCAGCGCGATGTCGTCGTCCCGGTCGCCGGGGCCGAGCATGTCCAGCACGTCGTCGCAGAGGGCTTCCAGCGGCGGCGGGTGGTCCAGGCCGGTCAGCTGCGCGGTGGTCGCCAGGCGCTCCCGGAGCTGCTCGATCCCGGTCCACACGTCCCGCAGCCGGGACTCCACCAGCCCGTCGGTGTACAGGAGCAGGGTGGCCCCCGCCGGGGCGTCCAGCTCCACGGCCTCGAAGTCGACGCCGCCGACGCCGATCGGGGCGCCCGGAGGAACCCGCAGCACCTCGGCACGGCCGCCCAGGTGGAGCAGCACCGGCGGCGGATGGCCGGCGTTGGCGATGGTGATCCGGTGCGATACGGGGTCGTAGACGGCGTACAGGCAGGTGGCCATGCGGTCGGAGCCCAGGCGCTGCGCCTGCTCGTCGAGGTGGTGCAGCACCTCGGCCGGCGGCAGGTCCAGCTGCGCCAGGGTCTGCGCGGTGGTGCGCAGCTGGCCCATGATGGCCGCGGAGGTCATGGAGTGTCCCATGACGTCGCCGACGACCAGCGCGACCCGGCTGCCGGGCAGCGGTATCGCGTCGTACCAGTCGCCGCCGACGCGCGCGGTCTCGGCGGCGGGCAGGTAGCGCGAGGCGAGCCGCACCCCGGTGGGCTGGGGCAGGCTGTCGGGCAGCATGGTGCGCTGGAGCTCGTCGGCGATGTACGCCTCGCGGCCGTACAGGACCGCCTTGTCGATGCCGAGCGCGGTGTGGGTGGCCAGCTGGGCCGCGACCAGCAGGTCGTTCTGCTCGAAGGCGGGCCGCTCGGGGCTGCGCAGGAACACGGCGGCGCCGATCACCCGGCGGCGCCCGCGCAGCGGCGCCAGCACGGCGCGGTTGCCGCGCGGCAGCGGATGGTCCGCGCCGAGCAGTTCGGGCAGGGCGGACTTCGCGCCGGCGGAGGATCCGAAGACGGGCCGTACGCCGCGCAGCACCTCGGCGAGCGCGCCGCCCGGCCGGATCTCGCACAGCTCGGCCGCGGGCAGGTCACCCTGCGGGCCGAGCAGCGGCAGCTGGCTGAAGTCGAGCTCGCCGGCCGTCCCCGAGGCTCCGGCCGCCGGGTCCGTACCCGCGCCGGGGGCGCCGGCCGCCGCGGCGTCGGTGAAGTCGTCGATCGGCCGGAGCCGGTCGGTGCGGCGCAGCCTTAAAACGACCGGGCCGACGGGGCGCTCGTCGCCGACGGGCAGCGGGTCGCGCAGGTAGACGAGGATGGCGTCGGAGAACGTCGGCACGGTGGCCCGGCACAGCCCGAGCACGATCTCGTCGAGGTCGATGCCGCGGGCGATCCGCCGGGTGGCGGCGCCCACGAAGCGCAGCCGGTCCCCTTCCCGGCGGGCGGCGGTGTCCCCGGCGCCACCGCCGACCGGTATGCCGGTTCCGCCGCCGTGCCCGTCCCCGCCGGCTCCGGCCGGCCGGGGGGAGCGGGGGCCGCTGCCGTCCTGACCGCCGAGCACGTCTTCGGCCGCTTCGCGGGCGGGCAGCGACTGCTGGCCGTCGGCGGCGGCGTTGCGCGCCGCGCCGGCGTCCCTGGTGCGGGCGGCGCCGTCCGGGGCCAGGGCGACTCCCCGGGCCGGGTCGGCGGCGGCCGGAATGCCCGCGGACGCGCCGCCGCGCGGCCGGGGGAGTCCGGCAGGGCCGCCGCCGGGCTCCGCGCCCGGGCCCTGCGCATGCGTGCGTACGGCCTCGGCGGCGGGGATGGGCGCCTTGCCGTGGCCGGACTCGTCCGTACCTCCGCCGGAGGCGACGGGCTGCGGGCCCTCCTGAGAGGTGGGGTACTCCGTCACGCGTGGAATTCCGTCCGTTTGCGCTCGATGTGCGCTGCACTCAACTCGGTCAGTCGCGGTATACCCGCTCAGCGGCCGGGGCACCATCACCCCGCGATACCGCGTCTCCCCCGTTACCTCTCGCCGTGTCGACCTCCGGTCAGATCCCTTGTACGGGACGGCACTTGCGCACCCAGGGTCTCATCGTGCCGCTCCCCGCGCGCGGAGTTGCGGAGGACGATCCTACGTTTGCACCCCAGGGGCGCATCAAGGGTCTCATGACGTCATATGCGCCGGGGTGCGGTCCCAGTCCTCGGGCAGTTCGGGAACCGACCAGGCCGGATCCGGCCGCCAGTCCTCCCAGCCGTCGCCGAAGGGCGCGCCCCACCGCCTGATCACCTCGACGGCCGCCCGGCCGGCCTCCCGCACCCGGTCCGCCTCCCGCGGTGCCATCAGCCCGGAGCGCTGCGCCTGGGCGAACTCGTCCTCGTCGCGCCACTTCCAGCTGCGGTCCGGGTAGACGGAGATGTCGAGGAAGTGGTCCACCGAGTCGACCCCGCCGGACCAGCGCGACCGGGGCTCCTCCAGGTTCACGTACCAGCTCTTGAACTGCCAGCCGTGCTCCCAGAACAGCCACACCGACCACGGTTCCCCCGGGCGCGCCAGCTTCAGCACACCCGCGCCGAACCAGCGCGAGCGCACGGTGGTCCGCGGCGCCGTGTAGCGGGTGGCGAGCGGCTCCTCGTGGACGGGGGAGCCGTCGGCGAGGACCGGCTTGACGCACTCGGTGCCCGGGGCCATCCAGACGGCGAGCAGTTCCTCGGTGTCCCGCACCACCGTCACGGGGCGGCAGATGTGCACCCGGCCCTTCAGGCCGGGGGCGTGGTCGCGGTAGCGCCACAGGATCTGCTCCCCGGGAGCCCAGTGCGTGCCCTGCGCACGCGTGCGCGCGGCGCTGCCGGCCGGACGGAAGGTACCTGTCATGCGCAGATCTTAGGTCGGCCGCCCCCGCCGGTGCCGCGGTGCAGATCACCGAGGGGGCGGGGGACGGCAAACGACCGGATACGGACCCTGCCGCAGGGGCGCCTAGGGGTGGGTCATGCGCAGCACGTCCAGTGCCTCGTCGAGCTGTTCGAGGGTGAGGGAGCCCCGGTCGACGTAGCCGGACTCCAGGACGACCTCCCGGATCGTCTTGCGCTCGGCGAGGGACTTCTTGACGACCTTGGCCGCCTCCTCGTAGCCGATGTAGCGGTTCAGCGGGGTCACCACGGAGGGCGAGGACTCGGCGAACTCCCTGGCCCGGTCGGCGTTCGCGGTGATCCCGTCCACCGTGCGGTCGGCCAGCAGGCGGCCGGCGTTGGCGAGCAGCCGGACCGATTCGAGGAGGTTGCGGGCCATCACCGGAAGCATCACGTTGAGCTCGAAGTTGCCCGCGGCGCCCGCCACGGCGACGGTGGCGTCGTTCCCCGTCACCTGCGCGGCGATCATCAGGACGGCCTCCGGGACGACCGGATTGACCTTCCCGGGCATGATCGAGGACCCCGGCTGGAGATCCGGGAGATTGATTTCGGCCAATCCGGTGCGCGGACCGGAGGCCATCCAGCGCAGATCGTTGCAGACCTTGGTCAGCGAGACGGCGATCGTGCGCAGCATCCCCGAGGTCTCCACCAGCGCATCCCGCGCCCCCTGGGCCTCGAAGTGGTTGCGGGCCTCGGTGAGCGGCAGCCCGGTGTCCGCGGCCACCTCGGCGATCACGGCGGCGGAGAACCCGGGCGGGGTGTTGATGCCGGTGCCCACCGCGGTGCCGCCCAGCGGCAGCTCGGCCAGCCGCGGCAGGGCCGCGCGCAGCCGCTCGACGCCGTAGCGGACCTGGGCGGCGTACCCGCCGAACTCCTGGCCCAGGGTGACGGGCGTGGCGTCCATCAGGTGCGTCCGGCCGGCCTTGACGACCTCCGCGAACTCGACGGCCTTGCGCTCCAGCGCGGCGGCGAGGTGTTCCAGGGCAGGGATCAGGTCGCGGGTGACGGCGGCGGTCGCGGCGATGTGGATGGACGAGGGGAACACGTCGTTGGAGCTCTGGGACGCGTTGACGTGGTCGTTGGGGTGCACCTCGCGGCCCAGCCGCTCGGTGGCCAGGGTGGCGATCACCTCGTTGGCGTTCATGTTCGAGGAGGTGCCCGAGCCGGTCTGGAAGACGTCGATGGGGAAGTGGTCGTCCCAGCGGCCCTCGACGACCTCGGTGGCGGCGGCCCGGATGGCGTCGGCGACGTCCTGCTCCAGCACGCCGAGGCGTGCGTTGACCACGGCGGCCGCGGCCTTGACGCGCGCGAGCGCCTGGATGTGGGCGGGCTCCAGCCGCTGTCCGGAGAGGGGGAAGTTCTCCACCGCGCGCTGGGTCTGGGCCCGCCATTTGGCGTGGGCGGGCACCCGTACCTCGCCCATGGAGTCGTGCTCGGTGCGGAACGCTTCGTCCTGCTGCTGACCGGTCATGTTCGTGGCCTCCTCAAAAAGTTGAGCAATTGTCTTGTTCGAAGTGTTCCCAACTCCCCTACCGGCCAGTAAATACCGGGGGTAACACCGGCACTCGGGGAGACTCTTCATGACACGCACACACCGCAGGCCCAGGCTCAGATGTACCCTCGCCGCCGTCGCGGCGGCCGCGGCCCTCGGGGGCACTCTCGCCCTCACCCCCACGGCCCAGGCGGCGGCGCCCGCGGCGGCGCCGGCCGCGACCCCGCTGCCGCCCGAGCTGGAGGCGATCCGCGCGGCCGAGGCCGTCAAGATCTACGGCGACCCCGCCATCCGCCCGTTCGGCGAACGCAAGACCGGCCTGATCTCGCTCGGCGACAGCGAGATCTCGGGCGAGGGCGTGGGCACCTACGACCCCGCGACCAACACGCCGGCCAACCAGTGCCACCGCTCGCCCGACGCGGCGATCCACCGCACCGGCATCCCTGCCGACCTCACCTTCAACGTCGCCTGCTCCGGCGGGTACACCGGCAACATCAGGATCGGCGGCAGCAAGCAGTACGCCGACGAACTGGTGCAGAGCGACAGCCTCGCCGTCAAGGCCCGCAACACGAAGATCAAGATGGTGGTGCTCGTCGCCGGCGCCAACGACGACCTTCAGTTCGGCCCGGTCATGACCGACTGCGTCACCCGCTGGGTGCTCAGCCAGGGCACCTGCGAGCCCAAGTACGCACCCGGCTGGCAGGCCCGCGTGGACGGCCTGCGGCCCAAGGTCGAAGCCACGGTCGCCGACCTCAAGACGGTCATGCGCGACGCCGGATACACCGACTCCGACTACAAGCTCGTCCTGATGGGCTACCCCAGCCCCATCGGTCCCGACTTCCACGACAACCCGAACTTCCCCGGCAAGCTGCCCGGCGGGTGCGCGGGCTACGACTCCGACGCCACCTGGGGCCGCAACTACGCGGTACCCGCCTTCGAGAAGGGCATGCGCGCCGCGGCCCGCGCCTCCGGCGCCGTCTACCTGGACAACTCGCGGCTCTTCCACGGACACGAGGTGTGCATGGAGGACACCTGGGCGCGCGGCCTCTACCTGGACCTCGGCGACCACTTCCCGTGGGACGAGAACACCGCCCGCCAGTCCTTCCACCCCAACTACCGGGGCCACGGCGCGTTCGCGTCCTGCCTGACCCAGCTCTACGGATCCGGCCTGCGCGAGGCGTCCTGCGCGGACCCGGCGAGCACCGGCACCCCCGTCCTGCAGGCCGGGGCCTGGGACGACCGGTTCAAGCCGCTGCGCAACGAGGCGAACGGCACCTGCCTCGACGCGAACGGCGGCGCCAGCGCCAACGGGACGGGGGTCGTGGGCTGGGACTGCCACGGCGGCCGCAACCAGGGCTGGTGGTACGACAGCGCCCGTACCTCCGTCCACGTCGAACTGACCCACGACCGCTGCCTCGACGTCCCCGGAGCCGCGTACGGCCCCGGCACCGGCCTGGTCCTGTGGAACTGCCACGGCGGCGCGAACCAGCGGTTCGTCCGCGACGGCGCCACCCTGCGTCCCGCGGCCGCCCCCGGCATGTGCCTGACGGTCGCCGCAGCCCGTGAACCGCTGCGGCTGCAGACCTGCAACGGCGCTGCGAACCAGCGCTTCGCGTAGGTCCCCGGCCTGAGGGCCGCAGCCGCGCAATCCCACATCCCCCCGCACCCGGCCGGCGCGCCCCGGCCGGGTCCTCACAGGTCGAGCAGCAGCTTGCGCACGTCCCGCGGCCGGTTGGTGATGATCGTGTCGACGCCGAGGCGCACGCACAGCTCGACGTCCTCCGCCTCGTCCACCGTCCACACCCGCACGGCGAGCCCCTTGGCCTTCAGCCGGGCCACCAGGCCGGGGTCGCGCCGCACCAGCTCGATGCCCGGGCCCGCGTGGGTCGCGTACGGGGGCCGCACCGGGCGCAGCGTGCGCTCGATCAGGAACACGGTGGGCAATCCGGGCGCGAGCCGGTGCATCCGCGTCAGCGCCGTGCGCGAGAAGCTCATCACCTCGACGCGGCCGGCGGACCCGTCGGCCAGCCCGTACTCCCGCAGCATCCGCACCAGCTCGGCCTCCAGCCTGCCGCCCGCCCGCGAGGGGTGCTTGGTCTCGACGGCGAGCCCGACCGGCCGGGGCGCGGCCAGCGCCTCCTGGAGCAGGTCCTCGAAGAGCAGCACCCGGGCCCCGCGGTGCTCCTCGCCCCGCCAGCCGCCGAAGTCGAGCGCGGCGAGTTCCGCGTAGGTCATCGCGGAGACGGCTCCACGCCCGTCGGAGGTCCGCTCGACCCGCCGGTCGTGCACGCACACCAGCCGCCGGTCGGCCGTGAGCCGCACATCGCACTCGAGCGCGTCGGCCCCGTCCTCGATGGCCTGCCGGTAGGCCCCGATCGTGTGCTCGGGGTACTCGTAGGAGGCCCCCCGATGGGCGACGACCCGCGTCGTACGGGCGGCGGGCAGTGGCATCTGCGTCATGCCCCGCACGCTATCCGCATGCGTCGCACGCGCCGGTACCGCATGCTCCCCGAATGGCGGAACAACAGGCGTACGTGACGTTGCACTGCGAGCCGTGCGGAGAGTGCGTCGAGGAGGAGTGGCAGTACATCCGGGACGGCGAGCTGCACTGGGAGGAGACCCACTGGTGCCCCCGGGTCGAGGTCCACGCCTGTGACCGGGGCCGGGGCGTTCCCCCCGCCGTGGATCCGGGAACGCATCGCGGCCCGCGAGGGAACGGTCCGGCTGCCGGTCGGCGGTCCCCGCGGCGTGCCGGTCGCGGTGCTGCGCCGCGTCTACGGGCTGACCATGGCCGAGCCGGCGGCGGCACGTACGACGGGGTGGCTCGCCCCCCGGTCGAGGCGCGGCTGCCGACGGAGTCGGACGGCGGTGCGTTCTCCCCGGGGCTCCGGTGAGGCGTGCGGCGCGGAGCGGCGGGGAGCGGCGAGGGGCCCGCGCCGGGTGGCTCGGGGCCCCTCGCCGGCCGGCTACAGGCCCGGGCCCCGTACCGGGATGTGGGTGAACGTCGGCTCCGGGGCCGGGTTCTGGAAGAAGTCGTTGCCCTTGTCGTCCACCACGATGAACGCCGGGAAGTCCTCGACCTCGATCTTCCAGACCGCCTCCATGCCGAGCTCCTCGTACTCCAGGACCTCGACCTTCTTGATGCAGTCCTGGGCCAGCCGCGCCGCCGGGCCGCCGATCGAGCCCAGGTAGAAGCCGCCGTGCGCGCCGCACGCGTCCGTCACCTGCTGGGAGCGGTTGCCCTTGGCCAGCATGACCTTGGAGCCGCCCGCCGCCTGGAACTGCTCGACGTAGGAGTCCATCCGGCCGGCGGTGGTCGGGCCGAAGGAGCCCGAGGCGTAGCCCTCGGGGGTCTTCGCCGGGCCGGCGTAGTAGACCGGGTGGTCCTTGAGGTACTGCGGCATGCCCTCGCCCGCGTCCAGCCGCTCCTTGATCTTGGCGTGCGCGATGTCGCGCGCGACGACCAGCGGGCCGGTGAGGGACAGCCGGGTCTTGACCGGGTGCCTGGTCAGCGTCGCCAGGATCTCCTCCATCGACTGGTTCAGGTCGATGGAGACGACGTCCGAGGCCCCGTCCAGGTGCGAGTCCGTGGTGTCGGGGAGGAAGCGCGCCGGGTCCGTCTCCAGCTGCTCCAGGAACACGCCCTCCGCGGTGATCTTCGCCGTCGCCTGACGGTCCGCCGAGCAGGACACGGCGATGGCGACCGGCAGGGACGCTCCGTGGCGCGGCAGGCGCACCACGCGCACGTCGTGGCAGAAGTACTTGCCGCCGAACTGCGCGCCGATGCCGATCTTCTGCGTCAGCTCGAAGACCTGCTGCTCCAGGCCGAGGTCGCGGAAGCCGTGGCCCAGCGCGGAGCCCTCGGTCGGCAGCTCGTCCAGGTAATGCGCCGAGGCGTACTTCGCCGTCTTCAGGGCGTGCTCCGCGGAGGTGCCGCCGACCACGATCGCGAGGTGGTAGGGCGGGCAGGCCGCCGTACCGAGCGAGCGGATCTTCTCCTCCAGGAACTTCATCATGGAGGCCTCGTTGAGGACCGCCTTGGTCTCCTGGTAGAGGAAGGACTTGTTGGCCGAGCCGCCGCCCTTGGCCATGAAGAGGAACTTGTACGCGCCGCCGTCGGTCGCGTACAGCTCGATCTGCGCGGGCAGGTTCGAGCCGGTGTTCTTCTCCTCCCACATGGTGAGCGGCGCCATCTGCGAGTAGCGCAGGTTCAGCCGCGTGTAGGCGTCGTAGATGCCGCGGGAGAGGGCCGCCTCGTCGCCGCCCTCGGTGAGGACGTTCTGGCCGCGCTTGCCCATGACGATCGCCGTGCCGGTGTCCTGGCACATCGGCAGGACACCGGCGGCCGCGATGTTCGCGTTCTTCAGCAGGTCGAGCGCGACGAACTTGTCGTTGGACGATGCCTCGGGGTCGTCGATGATGCGGCGCAGCTGCGCGAGGTGCGCGGGGCGCAGGAAGTGCTGGATGTCGTGGATCGCCTCTTCGGCGAGCTTGCGCAGTGCCTCGGGCTCGACCTTGAGGAAGGTACGGCCGTCCGCCTCGAAGGTGGACACGCCCTCTGCGGTCACCAGCCGGTAGGGGGTGGTGTCCTCGCCCAGGGGCAGCAGGTCGGTGTACGCAAACTCTGGCATGACGGCAGTCATTCCTCACTCGGCAGACAGCGCTGGCGACCAATTGGCAGCGCAGTCCACCAGCCTAGGACCTCCTGCCGCGGCCGTGTCTGTGAGGTAAGGCTCACTCGGTAGTATCGCGATCTATCGTGTCTCGCTATGCTGGGCCCGTGGACCTGGAAAAGCACCCCGCTGCCCCCGCCCCCGCCGCGCCCGTCCCGGCCGCCGCGCCCGCCCCGGCTCCCGCGCCCGCGACTGCGCCCGTGCCCCCGGGGTCCGGACTGCGCGCCTCCGATGCCGACCGGGACCGGATCGCGCAGATCCTGGCCGACGCCGTCGCCGAGGGCCGGCTCACCGCCGAGGAGCACTCCGAGCGCCTGGACTCGCTGTACGCCGTCAAGACCGTGGGCGAGCTGGAGGTGCTCGTACGGGACCTTCCCGCGCCGGGCACCGGTCACACCCCGGCCGCCTCCGCGCCGGCGTACGCCGCCCGGTCCGGGGCGGTGCCCTACACGGAGACGGTCGTCGCCGTGTGCAGCAGCTCCGCCCGCAAGGGCCGCTGGCGGCCCGGGCCGCTCACCCGCGCGGTCTCCGTCATGGGCGACATCACCGTCGACCTCACCGAAGCGGTCTTCGAGCAGCAGGTCACCGAGATCAACGTGACGTGCGTGCTGGGGAACGTCGAGGTCCTGGTGCCGGAGAATGTCACCCTGCGCGGCTACGGCAGCGGCGTCCTCGGCAACTTCGAGGTGCGCGGCCAGGGGCGCGGCGCGACGGACCCGCAGGCCCCGGTCGTCATCGTCCGCGGGTTCGCCCTGCTGGGCAACATCGAGGCGCGGCCCAGGCTCGGCGCCCGACTGGTCGACCTGGCGGAGCGGATGCGCAGGCGACTGAACGGTTGAGGCGGCCGGTCCGGCCCCGCGGCGGGGGTCGCGTTTCGGACGAACCGCGCGCGCCCGCGGGCACCCAGTGCTTAGGGGCGCGTACAGCGGGTAGGGACAGGTGCATCGTCTCTCGCTCGCGTACCCGTCGTCAGGAGTAGACCGTGCCGCTTCCGCCGCATCAGTCCCTGAAGGTTGCCGTCGTGCCGAAGCCGCGGGTGCCGGTGAGGGCTGAGGACGGCCCATGGCATGCGGAGGCGGTGTGCCGCCGCGACGAGGCGGGCCTGTTCTTCGCCCCGTCCAAGGAGCCCACGGCGGCCCGGCTCTCCCGCGAGGAGGCCGCCAAACGCGTCTGCGCCCGCTGCCCGGTGATGGTCGCCTGCCGCGAGCACGCCCTCCTGCAACCCGAGCCCTACGGCGTCTGGGGCGGCCTCACCGCCGCCGAACGCCGGGTCGTCCTGGCGCGGATGCGGCGCCGCTCGGCCGAACTGCGCCAGAGCCCCGAATCCGGGACGATAGCCGCCGCCGGCTGAGCCCGTGCCCGCCGCGGCACGCGGCGGGGGCGGCGCGGCCGGACGCGCGAGAGGGGCGGTCACCGCCGCACACGGTGACCGCCCCTCTCGTGCTGCCGGAGCGCGCTCCTACTGGGCGCGGTCGAAGTCCACCGCGCTGTAGGCGCGGAGCTTCGACAGCCGGTGCGTCGAGTCGATCCGCCGGATCGTGCCCGACTTCGAGCGCATGACCAGCGAGGAGGTCGTCGCCGTCTCCGAGCGGTAGTGGACGCCGCGCAGCAGCTCGCCGTCCGTGATGCCGGTGGCGACGAAGAAGACGTTCTCGCCGGACACCAGGTCGTCCGTGTACAGGACGCGGTCCAGGTCGTGGCCGGCGTCCAGCGCGCGCTGGCGCTCGGCGTCGTCCTTCGGCCAGAGCTTGCCCTGGATCGTGCCGCCGAGGCACTTTATGGCGCAGGCCGAGATGATCCCCTCGGGGGTGCCGCCGATGCCGAGGAGCAGGTCCACGCCAGTGCCCTCGCGCACCGCCATGACCGAGCCCGCGACGTCGCCGTCCGAGATGAACTTGATCCGGGCGCCGGTCTCGCGGATCTCCTTGACGATGCCCTCGTGGCGGGGGCGGTCCAGGATGACGACGGTGACGTCCTCGACGGCCATGTTCTTGGCCTTGGCGACGCGGCGGATGTTCACCGAGACGGGGGCGTTGATGTCGACGAAGTCGGCGGCCTCGGGGCCGGTGACCAGCTTCTCCATGTAGAAGACCGCGGACGGGTCGAACATGGTGCCGCGGTCGGCGGCGGCCAGCACGGCGATGGCGTTGGGCATGCCCTTGGCGTTCAGCGTGGTGCCGTCGATCGGGTCCACGGCGATGTCGACCTCGGCGCCGGTGCCGTCGCCGACCCGCTCGCCGTTGAAGAGCATGGGGGCCTCGTCCTTCTCCCCCTCGCCGATGACGACGACGCCGTTCATCGAAACGGTGGAGATCAGGGTGCGCATGGCGTTGACCGCGGCCCCGTCCGCACCGATCTTGTCCCCGCGCCCGACCCACCGGCCGGCGGCCATGGCGGCTGCCTCCGTGACCCGTACGAGTTCCAGGGCGAGGTTGCGGTCGGGGGCCTCCGGAGAGACCTCGAGCTGGGGCGGCAGGTTGTGCTCGGTCATCGGAGCGCACCTTTCTGTACGGCGACGGCCGGGAAGTGAGGGTGCTGGAACTCTATCGGTACGTCGACATATTGAGCAGGGCGGGTCACGTATGAGCGGAATATCGGTCAGCCGATTGGCCTGAGCGGACGTCTTGCCGCCCCTGCGCTCCCCGCCTGCCACCCGCCCGCCGCCCGTCCGCCACCCTCGGGGGCGCGCCGCGCGGGCGTCCGGGGCAGACCCCGGCGGTGATCGCCCCCGCGCGTACGGGACGATGGTGCCGTGGCAGGTATGAAAGGCAAGCAGACGGTCTGGGACATGGTCCGGTCGCTGGCGGTGATCGGCGTCGTGGTCGCGGGGATCTATCTCTTCGTCCCGCACGACGAGGACGCCGATCCGGTGCGGGCGGTCGACTACCGGGTGGAGACGCTGACGGCGCGGCGGGCCGCCCCCTACCCGGTGGCCGCCCCTGTGGGGCTGCCGGAGCAGTGGCGGGCGACCTCGGTGACGTTCACGCGCAAGGAGTCCAGTGCCTGGCACCTGGGCTTCCAGGACCCCCAGCGGCAGTACGTGGCGGTGGAGCAGTCCGCGGACACTTCCGCCAAGTACGTCCGCGAGGTCACCCAGAAGGCGGAGGCCACCGGGCAGACGCAGCAGGTGGGCGACGCGGTGTGGGAGCGCTGGGACGGTGAGAAGTACGACGCCCTGGTGAAGCAGGGGCAGGGCTACGTCACGGTCGTCACCGGCACGGCCTCCTTCGAGCAGCTCGGCGCGATGGCGGCGGCGCTGGAGTTCAAGCAGGGGCAGTAGGGCCGCACGGCGAACGGCCGCGCCCCCCGGATCCGGGGAGCGCGGCCGTTCGCCGTTCGCCGTTCGCCGTGCGCGGTGCGCGGTGCGCCGGGCGCGGCGCGGGGCGGCTCAGACGGTGGTGACGACCTCGTCGAACGCCAGGCGCGGGGCGCGCGGGAAGGAGGCGTCCTCGGCCGGCTTGCCGATGTTGACGATCATCAGCGGGGTGTGGTCGGCGTCCAGGAACTCCTTCTGGATGCCGGCGAAGTCGGCGCCGGTCATCGGACCCGCGGCCAGACCGGCGGCGCGGACGCCGACGATGAAGTAGGCGGCCTGGAGCGCGGAGTTGAGCAGGGCGGACTGCTCGCGGACCGGGCGCTCGGCGAAGAACATGTCCTTGGCCTGCGGGAAGTGCGGCAGCAGGGCCGGCAGCTCCTCGTGGAACTCGTTGTCCGCGGAGAGGATCGCGACGAGCGGCGCGGCGGCGGTCTTGGCCTGGTTGCCCTCGGCCAGGTGCTTCACGAGGCGCTCGCGGGCCTCGGGGGAGCGGACCAGCGTGATGCGCAGCGGCGTCTGGTTGAAGGCGGTGGGGCCGAACTTCACCAGGTCGTAGATGGCCTGCACCTGCTCCTCCGTGACCGGCTCGTCGGTGAACGAGTTGGCCGTGCGGGCCTCGCGGAACAGCAGGTCCTGCGCGGCGGAGTCAAGAACGAGAGACATCGGAAAGCCTTCTTCCATCCGTGGGTGAAGCGATGTCCCCGACTCTACGGGGAAAGTAGGTGAATATTCAACTAAATCGCCGGGAGGTGACGGGGGTCACTCCTCGCCGTCCACCGCGTCGCGCGCCGCCAGCGCCGAGTCCAGCCGGGCCCTGGCCCCCTCCAGCCAGTGCCGGCACACCTTCGCCAGCTCCTCGCCGCGCTCCCAGAGCGCGAGGGAGTCCTCCAGCGAGGTCCCGCCGGCCTCCAGCTTGCGGACGACCTCGATGAGCTCGTCGCGCGCCTGCTCGTACCCCAGCGCCGTTTCGGCCTCTGACATTCCCTGTGCCACCTTATGTGTGTAGTGCAACGACGTGATTGCGGCGATGTGTTGGCGGTGTAGGCGGTGGGTCGGCGGTGTGCCCGCCCCGTTCCGGCCCGCGGCCCGCGGGCTATTCGGCCGCGGCCCGCTCTCCCGCCGCCGGGACTCCTTCGGGCGCCGCGTGTTTGCCGGCCTCGGCGACCCGTACGCAGAACTCCCCCTCCGCGACCCGCGCACGCAGCACCTCGCCCTCCGCGACCTCCTCGGGCGAGCGCACCACGTGTCCGTCGGGCCCCTGGAGCACCGCGTACCCCCGCTCCAGGGTCGCCGCCGGCGACAGCGCCACCACCCGGGCCAAGGTGTGCGCGAGCTCCGAATCCGCCCGGTCCAGCAGATGGCCCAGCGTCCGCCGGCTGCGCCCGAGCAGGGCCTCCAGCTCGTCCTCGCGGACCTCCACCATCCGCTGCGGGTGGACGAACACCGGCCGGGCCAGGGCGTGCGCGAGGCCGCGCTCCTCCCGGTCCAGCAGCCCGCCCACCGCGCGCAGCCCCCGGGCCTGCAGCTGGCGCACCCGCTCCAGCTCCTCGCCGACGTCCGGGACCACCTTCTTCGCCGCGTCCGTGGGCGTGGAGGCCCGCACGTCCGCGACCAGGTCCAGCAGCGGCGAGTCCGGCTCGTGCCCGATCGCCGAGACCACCGGGGTACGGGCCGCCGCGACCGTCCGCACGACCTCCTCGTCGGAGAAGGGCAACAGGTCCTCCACGCTGCCGCCGCCGCGCGCCACGATGATCACGTCCACGCCGTCCAGGGCGTCGAGTTCCTTGACCGCCCGGATCACCTGGGGCACCGCGTGCACCCCCTGCACGGCGACGTTGCGCACCTCGAAGCGGACCGCGGGCCAGCGCCGCCGGGCGTTCTCCAGTACGTCGCGCTCGGCCGCCGAGGCCCTGCCGACCACCAGCCCGATCAGCTGCGGCAGGAACGGCAGCGGCTTCTTGCGCTCCGGCGCGAACAGGCCCTCCGAGGCCAGCGACCGCTTCAGCCGCTCCAGCCGGGCCAGCAGCTCCCCGATGCCGACCGGCCTTATCTCCGTGGCCCGCAGGGACAGCTGCCCGCGCGGGGCGTACCACTCGGGCTTGGCCAGCAGGACGACGCGCGCACCCTCCGACACGACGTCCGCGACCTCCTCGAAGACCTGGCGGAAGCAGGTCACGCTGACCGAGATGTCGTGCGAGGGATCGCGCAGCGTCAGGAAGACCACCCCCGCCCCCGGCCGCCGCGAGAGCTGCGTGATCTGCCCCTCCACCCACACCTGGCCGAGCCGCTCGATCCAGCCCCCGATGAGCCGGGACACCTGGCCTACCGGCAGCGGCGCCTCGGCCGACGTATTCAGACCCATGCACGCAGGCTAACGGGCGGCGCGGACAGCGTCTCAGGCCGCCGGGCCGATGTCGGCCTCCCGCCGGCCGCGCTGGACCACCAGCAGCCCCAGTCCCACCGCGAGCCACACCGCCCCCACCACCTGCGCCGTCCAGGACGCTTCCACGATCACCGCGACCGTCACCGCGGCCCCCAGCACCGGGACCACCAGGTGCTTCCCCCAGTGGGGCCGGCCCTCCCGGCGCCGGACCACGAACCACCCCACCACCGAGGCGTGCAGCAGGGTGAAGGCCACCAGCGCCCCGACGTCCACGACCGAGACCAGGTGGTCCAGCCCGTCGTCGCGCCGCGCCGCCCACACCGCCGCGACCAGCGTCACCGCGGCCGCCACCAGCAGCGCGGGCCGCGGCGTGCCGCCCGAAGTCCGTGCGAGCATGCCCGGCAGCCGCCGCTCCCGGGCCATCGCGAACAGCAGCCGGCCGGCCGCCGCCTGACCCGCCAGCGCGGCGAAGGCGGCCCCGATGGCCTTGGAGAGCGCCACCAGATCGTGCAGCCACGGGCCGACCGAGACCTCCACCGCGTGGTAGAAGGCCGGCCCCTGCGCTGCCGGATCCGCCGCCAGCTCCGCCGAGGTGACCGGGCTGAGCAGTGCCGCGAGGTAGGCCTGGGCGATGAACAGCACCCCGGCCACGGCCAGGCAGAACAGCAGCGCCCTGGCCACCTTCGCCGAGCCGCCCGTCACCTCCTCGGCGAAGGAGGCGATCGCGTCGAAGCCCAGGTAGGACAGGACCGCCACCGAGACCGCGCCCAGGACGGCTGCCGTGGAGAAGCCCAGCGACCCGTCGCCGGTCAGCGGGGACAGCCAGCCGCGCTGCGCCCCGTCGCGCACCAGGACGGTCACCGCGGCCACCACGAACACCAGGAGCACCACGACCTCCATGGCGAGTACCGCGAAGCCCACCCGGGCGGCCGTCCGTACGCCCCACAGGTTCAGCAGGGTCGTGACCACCACCGCCAGGGCGGTCCACACCCACCGGGAGATCTCCGGCACCAGGGCGTTCATCGCGATGCCCGAGAACAGGTACGCCACCGCCGGGATCAGCAGGTAGTCCAGCATCGCCATCCACCCGGCGATCAGGCCGGGGCCCTCGCCGAGCCCCTTGCGGGCGTAGGTGAAGACCGAACCGGCCTGCGGGGCGACCCGCACCATCTGGGCGTAGGAGAAGGCCGTGAACGCCATGGCGACCGTCGCGACGAGGTAGACCAGTGCCACGGCGCCGTGCGATCGGGCGTCCAGCGTGCCGAACACCCCGACCGGGGCCATCGGCGCGATGAAGAGCAGCCCGTAGACGACCAGGTCCCGGAAGCCGAGGCTCCGCCGCAGTGCGGTGTGCTCCGTACGGGACTCCGTGACGGACGCCATGGTTCCTCCGGGGGACGGGTGGTACGGACATCCGACCCAGTCTCCGCCCGGCGGGCGACGCCCGGCCTCCCGGAGACCCCCGTACGATGGAGCCCATGACTGCTCCCGCTTCCCGCCGTGTCCTGCTCGCCGCCCCCCGCGGCTACTGCGCGGGCGTCGACCGAGCCGTGATCGCTGTCGAGAAGGCTCTCGAGCAGTACGGTGCGCCGGTCTACGTCCGCCACGAGATCGTGCACAACAAGTACGTCGTCCAGACGCTGGAGAAGAAGGGTGCCATCTTCGTCGAGCGGACGGAGGAGGTCCCCGAGGGCTCCATCGTGATGTTCTCGGCGCACGGTGTGGCACCGGTGGTGCACGAGGAGGCGGCGCGCGGCAAGCTCGCGACGATCGACGCGACCTGCCCGCTGGTCACCAAGGTGCACAAGGAAGCGATCCGCTACGCCAACGAGGACTTCGACATCCTCCTCATCGGCCACGAGGGCCACGAAGAGGTCATCGGCACCTCGGGCGAGGCCCCGGAGCACATCACGATCGTGGACGGTCCGGACGACGTGGCGAAGGTCGAGGTGCGGGACGAGTCCAAGGTCGTCTGGCTCTCGCAGACCACCCTCTCGGTCGACGAGACCATGGAGACGGTCGACGCGCTGAAGACGAAGTTCCCGCTGCTGGTCTCGCCGCCCAGCGACGACATCTGCTACGCCACCTCCAACCGGCAGGCCGCGGTCAAGGCCATGGGCGCCGACTCGGACCTGGTCATCGTCGTCGGCTCGAAGAACTCCTCGAACTCGATCCGGCTGGTCGAGGTCGCCCTCGACGCCGGCGCGCGCGCCGCGCACCTGGTCGACTTCGCCAGCGAGATCGACGAAGCCTGGCTGGAGGGCGTCACCACCGTCGGCCTGACCTCGGGCGCCTCGGTGCCGGAGGTCCTCGTCGAGCAGGTGCTCGAGTGGCTGGCGGAGCGCGGCTACGCGGACGTGGAGATCGTCAAGACCGCCGAGGAGTCCATCGTCTTCTCCCTGCCGAAGGAACTGCGCCGCGACCTGCGCGCCGAAGCGGCCGAACTGGTCGCCGACAAGTAACTCTTTTCGTACGGTTACGTCCATGCAGATCATGGGTGTGGACATCGGCGGTTCCGGAATCAAGGGTGCTCCCGTGGACCTGGACCGCGGCGACCTGGCACAGGAGCGCCACAAAGTAGCGACACCGCAGCCGGCCACCCCCGACGGGGTGGCCGGCTGCGTCGCGGAGGTGGTCCGGGCCTTCTCCTGGTCGGGCCCGGTCGGGGTCACCTTCCCGGGGGTGGTGACGAGCGGGACCATCCGGACGGCCGCCAACATGGACAAGGCGTGGGTCGGTGTCGACGCCGCGGCCCTGCTCGCGCGCGAGCTGGGCGGTCTGCCGGTCACGGTCCTCAACGACGCGGACGCGGCCGGCGTCGCGGAGATGACGTACGGGGCGGGGCGCGGCCGCGGCGGCACGGTCATCATGCTCACGCTGGGCACGGGCATCGGCAGCGCCCTGTTCACGGACGGGCGGCTGGTGGCGAACTCGGAGCTCGGCCACCTGGAGCTCAAGGGCCACGACGCGGAGACGCGGGCGTCGGTCAAGGCCAAGGAGGACGGGGACCTCACCTGGGAGCACTGGGCGCACCGCGTCCAGAAGTACCTGGCCCACGTGGAGATGCTCTTCTCCCCGGACCTGTTCATCATCGGCGGCGGCGTGAGCCGCAAGCCGGAGAAGTTCCTGCCGCTGATCGAGGGCATCCGGGCCGAGATTGTCCCGGCGAAGCTTCAGAACAACGCGGGCATCGTCGGGGCGGCGATGGCGGCGCGGGAGGCGGAGAAGGCGTAGGGGCCGCTGGAGGCGGGCGCTGGGGCTCGGGCGCGCCGGGCTCGGGCGCGCGGGGGCCGGGCGCGCGGGGGCTCAAGCGGGCCGGGCTGGGCGCGCGGGCTCAAGCGCGCCGGGGCGTCCGCCGCCTGCCGATGAGGGTGGCCTTGCGTACGACGGTGATCAGGCCGGCGACCAGGGTTCCCGCGTACAGCCAGCCCGCGTGCAGCGACAGGACCGACACCAGTCCCATCAGCTGCCCGCCGACGCCGCCGGAGCCGCCCGAGAGGGGCCACACTCCGGCGGCGAAGGCGATGGGCGCGGCGATGGGGGCGGTGACCAGGTCGGCGGGCCGTACCCACAGGGCCGTGGCGGCCGCGACGGGCAGGAAGAGCAGCCCGTAGACGAAGAGCGAGGAACCGAACAGCAGCCGGCAGAGCCCGCCGGCCAGCAGCATCCCGGCGCAGGCGAAGAGCCCGCCGCCGAGCCCGGTGAGCCGGGGCCGGGGCATCCGCCGCCCGTAGGTGGGCAGGGGGTCGCGCCCGCCCTGGGCCGGCAGGGTGGCCGGGCGGGGGCCCCTGCGCTGGGCGGGAGGTCGTTGCGGGTGAGGGGCCGGTCGCGTCCTGTATCGCTCCACGCCTCCACGCTAGGCGGGGCGGGTGCGGTATCGGTGCGGGGACACGCGTACAACGACTGCCGCTCATCGGAAAGTAAACTGTCCGGTGGCCCACTCCCGGGCCGCCGCCCCTCCAGCTACGGGAAGTCGCCAACGTGTCGCTCACGATCGGAATCGTCGGCCTGCCGAATGTCGGCAAGTCGACCCTGTTCAACGCCCTGACCAAGAACGACGTGCTGGCGGCCAACTACCCGTTCGCCACCATCGAGCCGAACGTCGGCGTCGTCGGTGTCCCGGACGCCCGCCTGGCCGTCCTCGCGAAGATCTTCGGCTCGCAGCGCGTCCTGCCCGCCACCGTCGACTTCGTCGACATCGCGGGCATCGTCCGCGGCGCCTCGGAGGGTGAGGGCCTGGGCAACAAGTTCCTGGCGAACATCCGCGAGTCGGACGCCATCTGCCAGGTCATCCGTGCCTTCAAGGACGAGAACGTCGTCCACGTCGACGGCAAGGTCTCCCCGAAGGACGACATCGAGACGATCAACACCGAGCTGATCCTCGCCGACCTCCAGTCGATCGAGAAGGCGGTGCCGCGCCTGACGAAGGAGTCCCGCCTCCAGAAGGACAAGGTCGCGGTCCTGGCCGCGGTCGAGAAGGCCCAGAAGATCCTCGAGGCGGGCGACACCCTCTTCTCCCACGGCATCACCAAGGGCACGGAGCAGGGCGACCTCCTGCACGAGCTCCACCTGCTCACCACGAAGCCCTTCCTCTACGTCTTCAACGTGGACGAGGACGAGCTGACGGACGACGCCTTCAAGGCCGAGCAGTCGGCCCTGGTCGCCCCGGCGGAGGCCATCTTCCTCAACGCCAAGCTGGAGCAGGACCTCTCCGAGCTGGACGACGAGGAGGCCCTCGAGCTCCTCCAGTCGGTCGGCCAGGAGGAGCCCGGCCTGGCCACCCTCGGCCGCGTCGGCTTCGCCACGCTCGGCCTGCAGACCTACCTGACGGCCGGCCCGAAGGAAACCCGCGCCTGGACCATCAAGCAGGGCGCCACCGCCCCCGAGGCCGCCGGCGTGATCCACACCGACTTCCAGCGCGGCTTCATCAAGGCCGAGGTCATCTCCTTCGAGGACCTGGTCGAATGCGGCTCGGTCGCGGAGGCCCGCGCCAAGGGCAAGGCCCGCATGGAGGGCAAGGACTACGTCATGCGCGACGGCGACGTGGTGGAGTTCCGCTTCAACGTGTAGCGGCTGCAATACCACCACGTCGCTGATCTGGCAAACATGCAGTTCAGGAGGGGTTCGACTCTCTGGAGTCGGACCCCTTGGTTTTTCCCGTGCTGGGATGGTGCTGGGATGGCTGACCCCTCGTCACCTGTCATCACCCCTGATCACCCCTACCGTGCTGGGATTGCGCTGGGAGGTGGATGGGCTGCCGGTGCTGGATTCCACTGCGGTGAGCCCTGTGATCACGATTCGATCGTCGCGGGGAGCGCAGTCTGCCGCGCCCGGTAGCTAGGTGGGCTGATCGGACGAGCAGATTGAGGGGCCATGGCTGAACCATGGGACGGCTGCTGCTGTCTCTGCCAAAGTGATCGCTACTGCTAGACGATTCTCGTGAGGAACCTGTGAGCACGCTCGGTAGCTTCATCTGGTCAATCGCTGACCAGCTTCGGGGCCCCTACCGCCCTAACCAGTACGGGACAGTGATCCTCCCGTTCACGATCCTGAGACGGCTCGACTGCGTACTCGAGCCGGACCGCGCGGTGGCACGGGAGCTGGCAGCGAGATACGAGAACCCGAACCGGCTCAAAGTCGAGGTCAAGAAGGCCACGGGGCGGACGTTCTACAACACCTCCAACTACGGGTTCGCGAACCTGCTGGCCGATGCGGACGGGTTGGCGGACAACCTTGCCGAGTACATCGACCTGTTCTCCCCCGACGTGGACGTCTTCGAGTACTTCGACTTCAAGAAGGAGATTCTGGCGCTGGAGAAGGCCGGGCTCCTGCGAGAGATCGTCAAGTCTTTTGGTGCAGTCGATCTGCATCCCGAGGTCGTGTCCAACGCAGACATGGGGGATGCGTTCGAGTACATCATCCGCAAGTTCAACGAGGCCGCGAATGAGACCTCCGGAGACCACTACACGCCGCGCGACGCGATCCGGCTGCTGGTCGACCTGCTCTTCGCAGAGAAGGACGTCGACCTCACCGAGGATGGCATCATCCGGTCGCTGTACGACCCCACCGCCGGCACTGGTGGCATGCTTTCCCTGGCCGAAGAGCACCTGCTCGCCGAGAACCCCGAGGCGAAGCTCAGCCTGTACGGCCAGGAGTACAACCCGCAGTCGTACGCCATCTGCAAGTCTGACCTGCTCGCCAAGGGGCACGACGCGACCAACATCGCCTTCGGTAACACGCTCACCGACGACGCCTTCAAGGGCCGCCAGTTCGACTACTGCATGTCCAATCCTCCCTACGGAGTGGACTGGAAGCAGTATGCCAAGGCGATCAAGGAGGAGCGCGACTCCGCCGGCCCCTACGGCCGCTTCGCGCCGGGACTCCCCGCGACCTCCGACGGCCAGATGCTCTTCCTGCTCCACCTGGTCCACAAGATGCGCGCCCCCGAGGACGGCGGCGGCCGCGTCGGCATCGTCATGAACGGCTCGCCGCTCTTTAACGGCGCCGCCGAATCCGGCCCCTCCAACATCCGCAAGTGGCTGCTGGAGAACGACCTCGTCGAGGCAATCGTCGCCCTGCCGACCAACATGTTCTTCAACACCGGCATCGCCACCTACATCTGGATCCTCGACAACACCAAGCACTACGACCGCCAGGGCAAGGTCCAACTCATCGACGGCACGTCGTTCTGGACCAAGATGCGCAAGAACCTAGGGTCCAAGGGACGCGAGATCAGCGACCGCGACCGCGCTGAGATCGTGCGGCTGTACGCCGACTTCGAGGATGCCGATCCCGAGCTCTCCAAGGTGCTGCGCAACGACGAGTTCGGCTACTGGACGGTCACCGTCGAGCGCCCCCTGCTGGACGAGGGCGGGGACCCTGTCGTCAACCGAAAGGGTGACCCGAAACCCGATTCGAAGAAGCGTGATACCGAGAACGTGCCCTTCACCTACGGCGGTTCGACCGCCGGCGCGGCAGCGGGACGCGAAGTCATCCAGGCGTACTTCGATGCGGAGGTGAAGCCCAACGTTCCCGACGCCTGGATCGACTGGGCTAAGACCAAGACGGGGTACGAGATCCCCTTCACGCGGCACTTCTACAAGTACGTTCCGCCTCGTCCGCTTGAGGAGATCGACGCCGACCTGGAGAAGCAAGTCGCCAAGATCCTCGATCTGCTGCGGGAGGTTGAGGGATGACGCAAGCGCAGTTTGATCTTGAGCAGGCTTGGGCCGGCAACGTCCCATCCCGCTGGCGCTGGAGCAGAAATAAAGAACTCCTGGCAGAGTCGCTGTCTGTCTCGCCCGACGGCACGGAGGAACTTCTCAGCGTGTCGCATCTGACCGGGATCACCCCGAGGGCAGAGAAGAGCGTGACGATGACTGCAGCGGAGAGCCTCGATGGCTACCGCCTCGTGGACGCGGGCGATCTCGTCATCAACACGATGTGGGCGTGGATGGGGGCGCTCGGCGTCTCGAAGCAGGCTGGCATCGTGAGCCCCGCGTACGGTGTCTACAGGCCGCGTCCGAACGCAGCCTTCTGTCCTGGGTTTTACGATTACTTCTACCGATCGACCCCGTACGTGATGGAGATGACTCGCCTCTCCCGCGGTATCTGGTCGTCGCGCCTTAGGATCTACCCTGACGTCTTCCTCAGTATGGCGATCCCAGTGCCGCCGCTGGAAGAACAGCGTGCCATCGCCGACTACCTCGACCGCGAGACGTCCCGCATCGACACCCTCATCGAGGAGCAGCAGCGGCTGATCGAGATGCTCCGTGAGCGACGGCGGTTGGTCGTTACGAACGCCATCCCACCAAGGCCCAGCCTAGGTAGCGGTTCCAACAAGCTTGGCCGCACCGCACGGATCGGCAACGGGTCGACGCCCCGACGTGAGTACAAAGAGTACTGGGATGGCGGCGATGTCCCATGGCTCAACAGCTCCGTGGTAAACCAGGCGCGTGTTGGTTCCGCAGCGGAGAACGTCACCGCTGTCGCGCTCGCAGAGTGCCACCTCCCCATTGTCCCGCCCGGCTCGGTGCTCGTAGGTCTAACCGGCCAGGGGAAGACGCGCGGAATGGCGACGATCCTTGACATCGAGGCAACCGTGAATCAGCACCTCGCGTACGTAGTCCCGGATCGGACTCGATGGTGGCCGGACTACCTTCTGTGGATGCTCACGGCTGCATACGAAGATCTTCGGCGAATCAGCGAGGAGAACGGCAGTACCAAGGGCGGGTTGACGTGTGAGGCTCTCAAGCAGCTGCGTGTCACCATCCCCCCGATTGACGAACAGCGGCGGATCGCGTCTTACCTGGAGGAGAAGACTGCGAAGACGGACACGCTCATCGCCGAGACGGAGCTGTTCATCGTGCTTGCTCGCGAGCGCCGATCGGCACTGATCACGGCGGCGGTGACGGGGCAGATCGACGTACGCGAGGGGGCGTGATGGCTGACCACAATGAGGTGGTCTTTGAGGCGGAGATCTGCGAGTACCTGCGGGATCACGGTTGGCTGTACTCGAAGAATGACTGTGATGGTGGTGAGTACGACCGGGAGCGGGCGCTGTTCCCGGCAGATCTGTTCGCGTGGCTGGAGGCGACGCAGAAGCCGGCATACGAGAAGGCGCTGAAGGCGGCGGGCTCGCAGGAAAAGTTCCTTGATGTCCTAACCGCCGCACTGGACCGGCCGCTGGAACATGGCGGCGGGACGCTGAACATCCTGCGCAACGGAGTGCAGTACATCGGCGGTGGCCGGTTGAAGATGGCGCAGTTCCGCCCCGAGACGTCGCTCAACGCGACCACCACGGCGCACTACGAGGCGATGCTGGTGCGGGTGGTGCGGCAGGTGCACTTCTCGACCGCTGACCAGCGCAGCGTCGATCTAGTGTTCTTCGTCAACGGTCTCCCGGTGGCAACGGTGGAGCTGAAGACCGACTTCAGCCAGTCGCTGGACGAGGCGGTCAACCAGTACAAGCAGAACCGCAACCCGTTGACGAACGGACGGCCGGAGCCATTGCTGTCGTTCGGCCACCGGGCTCTGGTGCACTTCGCGGTCTCGAACGGCCTGGCGGCGATGACCACGAGGCTGGAGGGGGAGAAGACCCACTTCCTGCCGTTCAACATCGGCTTTGACAGTGGTGCCGGCAACCCGCCCGGCGCGGACGGACGGTCGGCGACGGCGTACCTGTGGGAGCGGGTGTGGGCGAAGCATGCCTGGCTGAACATCCTCGGGCGGCTGATGATCGTTCAGACCAAAGAGGAGTGGGACGTCACCACCGGCACGTCGGTGCGGCGTACGAGCATGCTCTTCCCGCGGTTCCATCAGTGGGAGGCCGTCACGAGCATCGTTGAGGCGGTCAAGGAGGAGGGTGTCGGGCAGCGGTACCTGATTGAGCACTCGGCCGGGTCAGGGAAGACGAACACCATCGCCTGGACAGCCCATCGGCTGGCGCGCCTACATGTCTATGACCAGAAGGTCTTCGACTCGGTCATCGTGGTCGTGGACCGCGCGGTGCTCGACTCACAGTTGCAGGATGCGATCCGGCAGATCGACGGCTCCGGCAAGATCGTCGCGACGATCAGCCCCGAGGACGTTCGCAAGGCTGGCGCGAAGTCGAAGTCCGGTCTGCTGGCGCAGGCGTTGAAGAACGGTGAGCTGATCATCGTCGTGACGATGCAGACCTTCCCTCATGCGCTGGAGGAGATACGGACCGACGCCGGCCTGAAGGGCAAGCGGTTCGCCGTCATCGCCGATGAGGCGCACTCCTCCCAGTCGGGTCAGATCTCCTCGAAGCTGAAGCAGGTGCTGACCGCTGAGGAGGTGAAGGAGATCGAGGATGGTGGCGAGATCGATGTGGAGTCGTTGCTCGCTTCGGAGATGACCGAGCGGGCCGAGTCGGAGAACATCTCCTACTTCGCCTTCACCGCGACGCCGAAGAACAAGACCCTGGAGCTGTTCGGTCGCAAGGGGCCCGACGGCAAGCCGCGCGAGTTCCACTTGTACTCGATGAAGCAGGCGATCGAGGAGGGCTACATCCTCGACGTGCTCAAGGGATATCAGTCCTACGACACCGCGTTGAAGATTGCCGGCAAGGCCGAGAGTGGTGACGGAGGAGAGGTTGAGGAGGCCGCCGCCCGCAAGGGTCTGATGCGGTGGGTGCAGCTCCACCCGACGAACATCAGCCAGAAGGTGCAGATCATCGTCGAGCACTTCCACGCCAACGTCGCCTACCTCCTCGAAGGCAAGGCGAAGGCGATGGTCGTGACCGACTCGCGCAAGTCCGCGGTGAAATACAAGCTGGCTATCGACGCCTACATTGCCAAGCGCCGCGCCGAGGACACTTCGTACAACTACCGTACTCTGGTCGCCTTCTCCGCTGGGGTGACGATGGCCGAGGACGAGACCTGGCACAGCGACTGGGGCCCGCAGCCGTCGAAGGACGACGAGTTCACCGAGGCCAACATGAACCCCGGCTCCGGGGCGGATCTGGCGGCTGCGTTCAAGGGCGATACGTACAAAATCATGCTGGTCGCCAGCAAGTTCCAGACCGGCTTCGATCAGCCCCTGCTCTCGGCTATGTATGTCGACAAGAAGCTGTCAGGGGTCGCCGCGGTGCAGACACTCTCGCGGCTCAACCGCACTCACCGCACTGCCGGTGGGGAGCAGAAGCGCAAGACGTTCGTCATCGACTTCGCCAACAAACCCGAGGACATCAGGGCGGCCTTCGAGCCGTACTTCAAGAACGCGACCCTCGAGACCGAGACTGATCCGTACGTCGTCGTCCACCTGGCCAACAAGCTTGCTCAGGCCGGAATCTACACCGAGGACGAAGTGCGTAAGGTCGCCGAGCTGTGGGTGACTCGGAAGGGTAACAACGCGCTCTCGGCGGCGATCAGCCCGGCGCAGCACGACTTCCGGCGGCGCTACACGCGAGCGATCGAGGATGAGGATAAGGTCACGCTCCAGGCGCTCGACCTGTTCCGTAAGGACGTCTCCACCTACGTACGTCTCTATGACTTCATGTCGCAGATCGTCGACTATGGCGACCCCTACATGGAGATGCTCTCGATCTTCCTGCGCCTGCTGGAGAAGGTCATCGCCGAGTCTGCTTGGGCGGCCGACGTAGACCTTTCCGAGGTGGTGCTGGTCGGGGTCAAGCACCACAAGGCGATCGCGGTCGACATCTCACTCGTGGGCGACGGGCAACTGAAGGGCATCAGCGCCGCCGGCACAGGCGCGAAGAAGGATCCGAAGTACGTCGCGCTTCAGGTCGTCATAGACAAGATGAACGACCTCTTCGGCGCCGAATCGTTCACCGCATCGCAGATCAGGGAGTTCGTGCAGGGTCTTGTCGAGCGGTTGCTCGCCGACCCGAACCTGGTCAAGCAGACCAAGGCGAACTCCAAGAAGCAGTTCGTGGAGTCACCGGACTTCCAAGCAGCCGTTACGGAGGCAGTCGCAGACAACCAGGATGCCCACAACACCATGGCTGACTACTTCTTCACCGACGGGCCAGCCATCAACGCGATCATCGTTGCCCTTGCGGATGCCTTCTACGAAGCAGCAGTCGATCAGCAGGTGGATTCCACCTGAGTGGACGCCGAGGTCAGACGTCCTTGATCTGTACGCGGTCGCCGCACAGTGTCGACCAGTCGTCGCGGTCCGAGGTCAGTACGAGGACGGGTGCCGGGGAGCGGAGCGCCATCGCGGCGACGAGGGCGTCGATGGCGTACTTGTGGCCGTGGAGTCCGCCGGCGTCGCTCAGCAGCTGCACCGCGGTGAGACTGTCCGCCTGGGTGACGTCCTGGACCTGAAGGCGAGAGAGCAGCCAGCGCAGCCGGGCGGTATCCGTCTTCCCGTAGACGGCTTCCACCACCGTTAGGGCTGATACGAGGACGGGTACGCCCACGCGCCGAGCGGCCTCGATCCGGGTGATCATCTGGCGATCGTTGCGCAGCAGCAGCGACAGCGCCTGGGAGTCGAGCACCAGGGACCTGGCTGCGGGCTGCTTCATGCGGCGCTGTCGTTCGACGCGTAGGGCGCCGGTGCGTCACCAAACAGTTCGCTCTGCGCAGCCTGGACCTCGGCCTCGCTCAGCGGCTCGTGCTCGGCTTCGTAGACGGCCACGATCTCGGCGAGGCCGTCCATGGCGAGCTGATGCCGGACCGCCGCCGTCACGTACGCGGACACACCGCGCTTCCCGGTACGCGTGCGCAGAGCGCCGAGGAGTTCCGAGGGCATCGAGACGGAGATGTTCTCCGTGCCGCCGGGGCGAGGTGACTTCATGGTCGCAAGTCTAGTACAGAAACTATTACAGCGCCGGAGTGCTGCGCGGTCTGTATCCCGGGCGGGCGTCGATGCCTAGTCTTGGTGCTTCTGGATCTCCGTGTGCGTTGCAGTGAATCCCGTGCTGGGATGGTGCTGGGATGCGCCCGCATATCTGCAGGTCAGATCCTTGTGGTCGAGTTCCGCTTCAACGTGTGAGCGGATGAACGCACGCCACGTTGCTGACGCGGCACCCGTGCAGGTCAGAAGGGGCCGGGCTCAGTCGAGTCCGGCCCCTTCGTCGTCACCGTGCCGGATGGGTGCTGGACACCCTGACGTGCGGTCGGGTCTCGTAAACGGGGACCGATGCCCCACGTGAACGGCCCAGACCACCAGGTCCCCGTCGTCGATCGTGTAGACGACGCGGTAGTCGCCGACGCGCAGGCGGCGACGTTCGGGCTGGGACACCAGCGCAGTGGTGTCGAAGCCGAAAGGGTCGGTCTCCAGCTCGGTCAGCTTGGCCAGGATGCGCAGCGCCATGTCGCGGGGCATCTTCCGAAGCTCGGCCTGCGCCTCGGGGCGGAAGACGGTTCGGTACTCACTCACCGCGTGCCAGCGTCTCCCTCATGATGTCCTCGTCGGGATGCCGCGGGCGGGATTGGCGATGCGCTCGCCGATGATCCGGTTGATCTCGCGTTCTTCCCACTCCTGATACCTGCGCAGCACCTCGATGCAGACGATGGCGGCGACCTCCTTGCCCCGGCGTGTGATCACCGTGGGTACGCCGTCGCGGTCGGCGCGCTCCACGACCTCCGCCAGGTGGGCGCGCACGTCGCGGATGGACTCTGTGGGCAGCGACTGCGTCATGCGCACAAGCGAACGGAAGGTGCCATGTGTACACAACGGCTGGGATTCGGGGTGGTCCATCGTCGTGCTGAATAGGTTTCCGCGGCGCTGATCCGTGCTGGATGCGATCGCCGGGAGCCACGTTTGCGCAGTTGGGGGCCCTTCTGCCCTGCGACGGAGTGGATCGGGCGGCCTTTGCTGTCCGTGCCGTGGGTGAGGAGGGCTTCCAGCTCGGCGTCGGTGATCGCGGCCGCGTCGTCGATCCGTTGGCGGGCGGAGCCTTCGGCGTACGGCCATCCTGGCCGCAGCAGACGACGGCTGTTCAGTTCGAGGTTCGGCCAGATCGTCGATGATCCCCGCGAAGTGGGCCGAGGGCCGGCCGGGGCTGTGCGGTCCGATACCGGCTCATGGATCCCTGCCTCGCGTACCCGGCCGGTCCGCAGCCGGTCCGCAGGACGGAGGGCGTCCGCTGTGACCCCTTCGCAGGGATCGGTAAGCCCGAATGCCTGAAGTACCGCCTGCCGGGAGCGTGGTCGCGGCGCATCGACGACGAGCACCCCCCGGTCCACCTGGTGACGGACAGGGAGCCCGGCTCGGCCTCAACCTGCCGTCTTCCCGGGGGCGGTCGGGTTGAGGGCCTTGGCGATCGCAGGGGTTACCGGGTGGCCGGCGAGGACGTGGCGGACGGCGTCGAGGGGGACGGGGCGTTCGTAGTAGCCCTCGAAGTGGGCCTGGACGGCCTCGGGGGAGCGGTCGGCGAGGAGGTGGAAGAGGAAGCCGGAGCCGTCCGGGTCCGCGCTGCCCGACGGGAAGGCGATGGCGGAGCCGGTGCGCCAGGCCGTGTCGCCCGGCTCCCGCCACAGGCAGGCGGTGACCCGTGGTGTGTCGACGTCCTCGTCGCAGAAGGCGGGGTCGTCCAGGAGCGGGCGCAACGCGGCGGGTACTTCGTCGATGACGCCTGGCCAGACCTGGTCGTCGTCCGTTCCGTACGGACTCATCTCCGACTCGTGGTCGAAGCCGCGTATGAGCACACCGGCCGGGGTGAAGACGATGGAGAAGTCGTCCCCCGCGCCGTTCGCCATCAGGGCCGCCTCTTCGCCGGGGCCCCGGGCGGCGTCGAAGGTGTAGCAGCAGAACCGGGGATCATCGCCGATCGCGGTGTCCAAGGCCGCCAGGGCGCGCAGGTGGGAGCGGAGTCGGTCGGTGTCGGGGAGGAGGGCGGCGATGTCGTGCACGGTGCTCATGACGCCATGGGAGCAGCAGCCACTGACAAGCCGGCGCGGCCGGTCGGGGCTGCGGACCGCTACCTCCCGCGGCTGTCGCCCATGCGCCGGGCGCGGAGTGCGCAGGCGCCGTAGGCGGTCGGGTCGACGGGGGTTCGTGCGCCCGCTTCTTCCGGGGGTGGCAGACTCGCCGGACGTTTTCGACGGAGTGCCGGTGAAGGGGAAGTGGCGTGGAGATCGTGGTGGACGACCTTCGGGGGTCGCAGATCGTGCGGTTCCTCGAGGAGCACGTGCGGCAGATGCGGTCCATCACGCCTCCGGAGAGCAAGCACGCCCTCGATCTCGACGCCCTCCGCGCACCCGAGGTGACGTTCTGGTCGGTCCGCGACGGGCAGGCCGTGGTGGGCTGCGGTGCGATCAAGCGGCTGGACGCGGGGCACGCGGAGCTGAAGTCGATGCGTACGGCGGCGTCGCTCACGCGGAGCGGGATCGCGTCCCTGCTGCTGGAGCGCATCATCGGTGAGGCCAGGCGCATGGGGTTCACGCGGCTGAGTCTGGAGACCGGGTCGGCCGAGTTCTTCCTGCCGGCCAGGAGGCTGTACGAGAAGTTCGGCTTCGCCCCGTGCGCGCCGTTCGCGGACTACCGGCCGGACGAGAACAGCGTGTTCATGACGAGGGCCCTGTGAAGGGTGGGGCCGCAACCCGCGCGGTCCGGCCCCCGGTTCTTCAGCTGCTGGGCGGGGTGAGCTTGTCGAGGTCCAGGCTGATCTCGAAGGGCACGGGGCGACGCAGGGTGCCCCGGAAGATGCCGGCGGGAGCGTAGGCGCCGGTCGGTTCGTCCAGTTCGTAGACGTGGACCACGGGCGCGCCGTCCTCGTCCTCGATGCACCAGTAGTGCGGGATGCCTGCCTCCGCGTACTTGCGGAGTTTCACCGTGCGGTCCCGGTGGGCGGATTCCGGAGATACCGCCTCCACGACGAGCTTCACGTCCTGGGGGGCGTACCAGGTGCGGTCGGGCTGGTAGGGCAGGTCCGTCAGCAGGAGGTCCGGTTCCGGGCGGTTGCGGGCATCGAGGCGGATCGTCATCTCCCGCTCGACCTCGAAGCCCGCTGGCGCCTGCGCCATGAGTGCGGTGGTCAGGGCGGTGACGAGGCGGCCATGCCAGGACCTTGGGGGCGACATCCTGAAGACGAGGGCTCCGTCGATCAGCTCGGTGTGGCGGGGCGCCTCGGGGAGGCGGTCGAGGTCCTCCGCGAACCAGCCTTCCGCGCGCGGCGGGCGCATCCAGTCGGGCAGTGCGGTCATGGGACAACCCTAGCGATCGCAGCCCGTCGGAGGGGCGCTCTAGAGGCCCCGGACCGAGGCGACGGTGAAGGGCGCGGGGGTGCCCGCGTTCGTGCCCGTGCCCGGGTCCAGGGGGCCGCCCTTGTCGAACTGGGAGCGGACCACCAGGGTGCGGCCCGCGGTGTGGGTGAGGGTCGTGGGGATCTGCAGGGACGGGTCTGTGATCGTGCGCAGCAGGCGGGCGTGGGTGCCGTCGCCGGTGATCTGCCAGCGGGTCAGGGTGTTCGTGGTGTTGTGCGCGACGCGCAGGGTGCCGTCGCGGGAGAGGTCGAGGCCGTCGGCGGCCTTGAGGTCGGCGCCGGCGAGGGTGACGCGGCGGACGGCTCCGCCGCGCAGGTCCACGCGGTAGAGGTCGCCCGCCACCATGTCGACGGTGAGCAGGTAGCGGCCCGCGCGGTGCGATGCGATGCCGTTGAGGCTGTACGCCCCCGCCGGTCGCGGGCGGAGGTGAGGGGACAGGTCGTACGCCTCGGTCAGGACCCCGCCGCCGGCGGCCAGCTGGGCGGGCGTCACGCGGTACAGGACTCCGCGCACGCTGTCGGTGAGGTACGCCGTGCCGTCCGGGGTGAGCGTCAGGTCGTTGACGAAGCGGGGCGCGTCGCCCGTCACCTCGAAGCGGGCCAGCCGGGTGCCGGTCGCGGTGTCGTAGACGGCGACCCCGGCGGTGGAGTCCGTCACCCACAGCCGGCCCCGCCCGTCGGCCCGCAGCCCGTTCGCCGTGCGGCGGCCGTCGGTTCCGGCGGGCAGGAAGACCTCCGCCGTGGAGCGGCCGGGGCGCGCCCGGTAGACGGTGCCGTCCGCGTACGAGCCGACGTAGACGGTGCGAGTACGCGGGTCGGTGGCGATGCCCTCCGGGTAGACCCTCGCTCCCGGTAGGGAGAACGCGGTGGATATGCGGGGGTCCGCCGCGGGGGCGGGGACGGGGGAGGGTGGGGCGGCCGGGGCCGCTCCCAGCGTGAGGGCCGCCGCGAGGGCGGCGGTGGCGAGCTTCCCGGTGGTGACGAGCTGCATCTGCGATGTCCTCTCCGATGTGTATGAGGGCGAATCTAAGTTAGAGGTCTAATGACCGCAAGGGGTGGGGCCGTAGGATGCGGGCATGACCTCCATGGCCCCCGAGGAGCGCATCGGCTCGCACCTCAAGCGCGCCGAGCAGGCGCTTCTCGCGGCGAAGAACACCGCGTGCAAGCCGGCCGCAGTAACGGTTCCGCAGTACGCCGCCCTGCTCTGGCTCGCCGAGAAGCCCGGCATCTCCGCCGCCGCGCTCGCCCGGCTGTGCGGGGTCACCCCGCCGACCATGAACACCGTGCTGAAGAACCTCCAGGAGCGCGGGCTCATCGAGCGCACCCCGCACGAGTGGCACCGCAACGTGCTGGAGACCCGGCTGACCGACGAGGGGCGCGCGGCGCTGGAGCGCGCCGATTCCGCCGCGGTGCGGGTCGAGCGGGCGCTGGCCGCCGCGTTCACCGCGGAGGAGCGGGACCAGCTCATCCACCTGCTCGGCCGGTGCACGGAGGTGCTCGGCGCCCTGCGCTGAGCACGGCTCGGTTCCCCCCGGCGGGAACTGCGCCGGCCATTCGTACATCAGGACCTGTGGGTGCCCCCGCGTGCCCGGCTGTTCTACCCCCGCCCCCGCCGCCGGGGGCCACTCAAGACCGTTCGGAGCGAACCCGTGCACCACGACGACCCCTACCAGCCGGCGCGGCCCCGGCGTTCCCGCCGCCTCATAGCGATCAGCGCGGTGGCCGCCCTCGCGCTCCTGCTCGGCGGCGGATTCGCCGCCTGGAAGCTCGACTGGTTCTCCGGCAACGGTGACGCCGTGAGCTACGGCAAGGCCGCCACCACTCCCCCCGCCACCGGGGACGGCCGGCCGCCGAGCCAGTCGCCGTCCGGGAAGGCCGCGCCCTCGGACGACCCGGACGTGCTCATGCCGACGGGACCGAAGGCCGACTTCAAGCAGACCACCAGGCTCGACGACGGCACGGTCATCGCCAAGACGCGCCTGGCGGGTGCGAAGTCGGGTTTCGAGGGCGACGTGTGGGTGTGGGCGCCCAAGGAGTACGAGGACCCCAAGTACGCCAAGAGCGGGTTCCCCGTGCTCATCGCGCTCCCGGGCGGCAACGGCTTCCCGGCCAACTACTGGGCCGACCGCAGCCTCGGCCTGCAGAAGGCCATCAGCGAGGGCGTCCAGGCCGGGACCAGCCTCCCCTTCGTCGTGGTCATGCCGGTGCTCAACCCGGACAGCAAGTACTACTACGACGGCGCCGACATTCCCGGCCGGCCCAAGATGGGCACCTGGATCGCCGAGGACGTCCCGGACTTCGCCAAGGCCAACTTCCGGACGTACAAGTCCCGGGACGGCTGGGCCTTCATGGGCTCCTCCTCCGGCGCCTTCGTCGGCATGAAGACGGTCCTGCAGCACCCGGACCGGTTCAAGGCCGTGATCGCCAGCGGCGGTGAGATCGTCCCCGACTCCCCGCTCTGGAAGGGCCACCAGGCGGAGATGGACGCGAACAACCCGGAGAAGCTCGCCCAGAAGCTGATCGACGCGAAGGGGCCGGAGGTCTACGTCAACTTCCAGATCGGCACCAAGGAGAGCGGGAAGGAGCGGATGACGCAGTTCGTGCAGACGTACGGCAAGGGGCCCGTCAAGACGACCATCCGCGACATCCAGAACGGCGAGCACAACGGCTGGCACTACGTCCGGGGCATGAAGGAGGGCTCCCTGGAGTGGATCAGCAAGGTGCTCAAGGGGCCGAAGCCCGCCGCCTCCTGATCCGCGCGGCACGTCACATCCGTCCCAGGCAACCCGTCCCGTCGTTCATACCTCTGTAAAGGGTGTAAGGGGGACCGATCGGTCCGGCCCGCGCTCCCACCGGAGCGCCGGAGAAGGAACGGGACAAATCCGTGCAGTATGACCAGCAAGGCGACGGCGGCCCCCTGACCCAGGGCGGCCGTCGCCCCAAGCGCCTGCGCCTGCTTCTGATCAGCGGCGGGCTCGCGCTCACCCTCGCCGCCGGGGGCGGCGCCGCGGCCTACAAGTACGGGCTCTTCTCGGACATAGGGGAACCGGTGTTCTTCGGGAAGGTCGAGGCCGGGAAGAAGGAGCAGGACCAGGACAGGGGGACGGCGACGGAGAAGGCGCGGGGCGGGGCCGTCGAGGCGTCCGGCACCCGTTCGGGCGTACGCATGCCGACCGGCCCGAAGGCCGAGTTCGTCCGCACCAGCCGGCTGCCCGACGGCACCCAGATCGGCCGCACCACGCTCACCGGCGCGAAGTCCGGGTTCACGGGTGACGTGTGGGTGTGGGTGCCCAAGGAGTACGACGAGCCGAAGTACGCCCAGAGCGCCTTCCCCGTCCTGATCTCCCTGCCCGGCGGCCGCGGCTACCCCACGAACTACTGGGGTACGGGCCCCGGCCTCGGCCTCCAGAAGGCCGTGAGCGACGGGGTGAAGGCCGGTACGAGCCTGCCCTTCATCCTGATCATGCCGGTGCACAACGCCGACACCAAGCACCACTTCGACGCCTCGGACATCCCCGGTCAGCCCAAGATGGGTACCTGGATGGTCGAAGACGTCCCGGATTTCACGAAGGCCAATTTCCGGACGTTCACCTCCCGCGACGGGTGGGCCTTCATGGGCTCCTCCGCCGGCGGGTTCGGCGCCTTCAAGCACGTCCTGAAGTACCCCGACCGCTTCAAGGCGGCCATCGCGAGCGGGGTCGACATCGTCCCCGACTCCCCGCTGTGGAACGGGAACACGCAGGCCATGGACGAGAACAACCCCGAGAAGCTCGCCGGCGCACTGATCGGGGCGGGCGGCCCGGACGTCTACATCAACTTCCAGATCGGCACCGCCGAGTCCGGCCGCGAGAAGGCCGAGCAGTTCATGAAGGACTACGGCAAGGGTCCCGTGCACACCAGACTGCAGGTGATCCAGGATGGTGAGCACAACGGGAAGTCGTACGTACGCGGGATGCGGGAGGGCGCGCTGGAGTGGATCAGCAAGGTGATGGTCGGACCGACACCCGGACCCGGCGTGCGGTGAGCCCCGCGGTGAAGGGGGCCGCGGCGGTCGCCGCGGCCGGGATCGCGGCGGCGTGCCTGTGCGCCGTCGCGTTCCTGGAGCCGCCCGGCGAGCGGCCGGTGCACCCCTTCCCCACCGTGGGCGTGCTCATGGCGGGCGGCGAGCACTGGTGCACGGCGAGCGTGGTCGACAGCCCGAAGGGCAACGTCGTCGCCACCGCCGCGCACTGCGTGGCCCCGGCCGGCGAGGACGGGGAGCCCGGCGAGGTCGCCCACGACGGCCTGGCCATCGGCGAGCTCGCCTTCGCCCCCGCGTTCTCCGGCGGGGGCGCGGGCAGCCGGCCGCTCGGGACGTGGAAGGTCACCTCGATCCAGGTCGACGAGCGCTGGACCAGGTGGGGCGAGGACACCGCCGACTTCGCCTTCCTCACCATCGCGCCGGACGGCGACGGGCGCAGCGTCCAGGAGGCGGTGGGTGGCGGCGCCGAGACCCCGAAGCCGGACTGGACCTCGGGATACGAGCGGGACGTGACCGTCGTCGGCTACCCCGAGTCCGACCACAACCCGCAGAACAAGCCCGTCTCCTGCACCACGCAGACCCGCCACGACGACGACGACCCGGACATGCTGTACATCGGCTGCGCCGGGTTCTGGACGGGGACCAGCGGCAGCCCCTGGATCGCCGACCGGGGCGGGCCCGAGCGGCCCGGCCGGCTCATCGGGGTGCTGAGCGGCGGGGACACGGACGTGGACTCCACGGCCGCGCTGTTCGACGAGCGCGCGAAGGCGCTGTACGAGCGGGCGGCCGCGGGCGGCTGAGGTCGAGGGCCGGGCGCCGGGCGCGTGCGGGGCCGACCGTCAGGCCGCCGGTGCGCCCGGGTGGGGCGTCCGGCCGCCGCGGTGCCCGGGCGGGGTGTCAGGCGCCCGGTGTGCCCGGTTGGCCGTCAGGCTGCCGGATCCCCCGTCACTTCTTGCGCTCCGTGCTGACGATGACGCCCACCGCCGCCACCACGATCGTGCCGCCGAGCACGATCGGCCAGGTCAGGGCCTCGCTCAGGATCAGCGCACCCAGTGCGACGGCCACCACGGGATTGACGTACGCGTACGTGGACACCAGCGACAGCGGCGCGTTCCGCAGCAGCCAGGCGTACGCGGTGAAGGCGACGAGCGAGCCGAAGACGACCAGGTAGCCGAGCGCCACCCAGGACGCGGTGGAGTACGCCGCCAGGTCGAGCCCGCGGTGCTCGCCGCGCAGCAGGCCGACGACCACACCCCCGATCCCGCCCGCCAGCATCTGGTACGCGCTTCCGGTGAAGGGATTCTCCGGAAGGCTCAGCTTCGATCCGGAGAACGAGCCGAGCGACCACAGCACCGAGGCGACCAGCACCAGCAGCACCCCGGACAGCTGCACCGCGCCGCTGAGCCCGGGGCTGGTCAGGACCGCGAGCCCGGCCAGCCCGACCAGGACCCCGACCAGGGTGCGCCGGGGCGGCCGGTCCCCGGTGCCCGCGCGCAGCAGCACCACCCACATCGGCACGGCCGCCACCAGCAGCGCGGCGAGCCCGGAGGGCACCGAGGTCTCGGCGAGGACGACCAGTCCGTTGCCGCCGAGGATCAGCAGCAGCCCGACCAGCACCGCCGAGCCGAGCTGGGCGCGGGTGGCCTTGAGCGCGGCCGGCCCGGACCGCCAGGCGACGACACCGGCCAGCAGCAGGCCGGCCGTGATGAAACGGGCCCCGGCGGAGAGGAACGGGGGCATGGTCTCGACGACGATCCGGATCCCGAGGTAGGTCGAGCCCCAGACGACGTAGACGAGGACGAGTGCCGTCCAGGCCGCGCCGGAGGTCTTGCGGTGCGGGGCGGCCGTGGACGGGCTCTCCACCGGGGTCGATGTGCGCATGGCCGAGATCCTCTCAGCCCTGCAGCAGCCGGTTCAGCTCGCCGTACGGCAGGGAGTCGGCGAGCGGTCCGTACGTGCCGCCGGAGACCAGCTCCTCGGTGGCGCGGCGGACCACGGCGTACGCGGCCGCGGCCACCCCGGATCCCAGGCTGACCCGCGCCACGCCGAGGGCGCCGAGCTCGGTGACCGAGGGGGCGCCGGGCCCGACGAGGACGTTGAGGGGGGCGTCGATGCCCTTGGCGAGCTCGGCCACGGTGGCGGGGTCGGTGACGCCGGGCACGAAGATGCCGGTGGCGCCCGCGCGGAGGTAGGCGGCGGCGCGGGACAGGGTCTCGTCCAGGCGGGCGGAGGGGTCGCCGAGGCCCTGCAGGTATGTGTCCACGCGGGCGTTGACGTACAGCGGGACCCCGGCGGCGTCCGCGGCGGAGCGGGCGGCGGCCACGCGCTCGGCGTGCTCGGCGGGGGAGCGGGCGCCGTCCTCGATGTTGATGCCGACCGCGCCGGCGGCGAGCACCCCGGAGACGGTTTCGGCGACGGCGGCGGCGTCGGTGCCGAAGCCGCTCTCGATGTCGGCGGTGACGGGGACGCGGACGGCGGCGGCCACGCGGGCGATGAGGTCGAGGGCGCGGTCGCGGGCCAGGGCGTCGCCGTCGGGCGACCCGAGGGACCATGCGACGCCGGCGCTGGTCGTCGCGACGGCCGGGGCTCCGGCCGCCTCCACGAGCCGGGCGGAGGCGACGTCCCAGGCGTTGGCGAGGGCGAGGGGCGCGGCCGGTGTGTGCAGGGCGGTGAAGTCGGCGGCCAGGCTGGCGAGGTCGAGGTTGTCGGTCATGGGTCCAGTGGAACAGAGCCGGCAGCCCCGGGCTCGCGGTTTTCCGACGCCGAGCCTTGTGCCCGGGGCGGGCGGCCGGGGATGGGGTGGTCCTCGACCGACCTTCGAGGCGGGGCTCGGCGGGTGCGGGGGCCGGTGCGGGTGCGTGGGGAACGGCCCGCCTCCGGCGTGCGACGGGGCTCCGCCCCGCACCCCGCGCCTCAAACGCCGGCGGGGCTGGATGTGCCGGGGGACGGGGCCCGCCCCCGGCCCCGCGGCTCAAGCGCCGGCGGGGCTGGATGTGCCGGTTCGGGGTCGGGGTCGCTGGGGCCGGCGGGCGGGCCGGGGTGTGCGGAGTGGCGGGGGGCGTGGTTACTTCGGGCCCGCGCCGCACAGGGGGAGGACCGCGGTGCGGCCCCGCAGGGGGTCTTCGGGGGCGAGTGGGCCCACCGCGGCCCAGCAGGCCGCCGCCGTCGGTTCCACCGACAGGCCGCGGCGGGCGAGGTCGGCCTGGGCCTCGCGCAGGCGGTCGTCCGGCACCGTCAGGAAGGTGCCGCCCGTCCTGCGCACCGCCGCCAGGATCTGCCGGGCCCGCGGCGGTGCGGGGATCGCGATGCCCTCGGCGCGGGTGGGCAGTTGCGCGACCGGTACGGCGTCCTCGGCACCCGCCGCGAACGCCGACGCCAGCGGGGCCACCGCCTCCGCCTGGACGGCGATCAGGGCCGGGGGCCGCACCCCGCGCCGGGCCAGCTCCTCCACGGCCAGTGCGGCGCCGAGCAGCAGGGTGCCGTTGCCCACCGGGACCACCAGCACCTCGGGCAGCCGGCCCGCCATGGCCTCCCAGATCTCGTACACGTACGTCTTCGTGCCGTGCAGGAAGTACGGGTTGAACACGTGGCTGGCGTAGAACACCCCCGGCTCGTCCGCCGCGGCCCGCGCCGCCTCGGCCGCCGCCTCCCGGCCGCCCGGAACCACCCGGACCGCCGACCCGTGCGCCCGGATCCGGTCCGTCTTGCGCTGCGAGGTGCCCTCGGGCACGAAAACTTCACAACTCAGACCGGCCCGTGCGCAGTAGGCCGCCACGGACGCCCCGGCGTTGCCGCTGCTGTCCGCCACCACCCGCGGCGGGGCGAGTCGCCGTGCCACCTCGGCGAGCATCACGGCGCCGCGGTCCTTGAACGACAGCGTCGGCATCAGGAAGTCGAGTTTGGCGTGAACCCGCTCCGTCAGGGGCACCACCGGAGTGTTCCCCTCCGCCAGGGACACGGAGAAGGCGCCCGGCAGCGGCAGTGCGGCCGCGTACCGCCACAGCGAGTTCGGGCCGGCGGACGGATCCAGCGCGCTGGCCGGATCCGGTGCGAAGTCGAGGTCCCACGGGCCGGCGCAGAGGGGGCAGCACCAGGGGGCGGTCCGGACGTCCGCGCGCGTCCCGTCCTCTGGGCAGAGGTATCCGGGGAGTGCGTGCGTCATGTGCGGGGCGCCTTTGCTCTTCCATGGCGGGCGTATGGCATGGATGTTACGCGTCGGCCTTCCTCTTGTGGGAGCTGGTGAGGGTGCGTCAGTCTTTTGCGGACGGCAGCTCGTCCGGCCGAATTGCTTGTCATGGGCACGGCAATCCCACGTGCCCGTGCGCCGGCCGGTGCGGCTCCGTAACCCCCCGCAACGCACCACCTATGAGGAGGACCCCTCACATGTCCGTGATGCGTCACACCCGCCGGAAGCTCGCCGGCATCAGTGCGACCGCCGTCGTGGCCCTCGCGCTCGGTACGGCCGCGGCGCTGCCCGCCTCGGCGGCAGACAGCGGCCCGCAGGGCGTCATCGAGAACGCCGGCGTCGCCGGAGCCGTCCCCGGCAGCTACATCGTGACCCTGCACGACAACGCCGCCCGCTCCACCGCGGACAGCGGCAAGGCCGTCGCCAAGCGCTACGGCGCGAAGATCGACCGCACCTACAGCGCCGCCCTCAACGGCTACTCCGTCGAGGTCTCCGAGGCGCAGGCCAGGAAGCTGGCCGCCGACCCGGCGGTCAAGTCGGTCGTCCAGAACCGGGTCTTCACCGTCGACGCGACGCAGCCCAACCCGCCGTCATGGGGCCTGGACCGCATCGACCAGCGGGCGCTCCCGCTGAACCAGAGCTACACCTACCCGGACAAGGCCGGTGAGGGTGTCACCGCCTACATCATCGACACCGGTGTCCGCAAGACGCACCAGGACTTCGGCGGCCGCGCGGCCGACGGCTACGACGCGATCGACAACGACAACACCGCCCAGGACGGCCACGGCCACGGCACGCACGTCGCCGGCACCGTCGGCGGCGGCGCGTACGGCGTGGCCAAGAAGGTCAGGATCGTCGGCGTCCGCGTGCTCAACAACCAGGGCTCCGGCACGACCGCCCAGGTCGTCGCCGGCATCGACTGGGTGACGCAGAACGCCGTGAAGCCGGCCGTGGCCAACATGTCGCTCGGTGGCGGGGCGGACTCCGCGCTCGACACCGCCGTCCGCAACTCCATAGCCTCCGGCATCGCCTACGCGGTCGCGGCGGGCAACGAGTCCACCGACGCCTCCACCAAGTCCCCGGCGCGTGTCGCCGAAGCGATCACGGTCGGCGCCACGACCAACACCGACGCCAAGGCGAGCTACTCCAACTACGGCTCCGTCCTCGACATCTTCGCGCCGGGCTCCTCCATCACCTCCACGTGGGGCACGGGCGACACCGCCACCAACACCATCTCCGGTACCTCCATGGCCTCGCCGCACGTCGCGGGCGCGGCCGCGCTCTACCTCTCGCAGAACCCGGGCAGCACTCCCGCCCAGATCCGGGACGGCCTGGTGAGCGCCTCGACCCCGAACGTGGTGACGGGCCCCGGCACCGGCTCCCCGAACCGGCTGCTGAACGTCGGCGCCGGCGGCACCGTCCCGCCCGGCCCGAAGTTCGAGAACACCGCCGACTACGCGGTCAACGACAACTCCACGGTCGAGTCGCCGATCACGGTCAGCGGGGTCGCCGGCAATGCCCCGGCCGCGCTGAGCGTGCCGGTGGACATCAAGCACACCTACGTCGGTGACCTGGTGGTCGACCTCGTCGCCCCCGACGGCAGCGTGTACAACCTGCACAACCGGACCGGCGGCAGCGCCGACAACATCATCCGCACCTTCACGGTCAACGCCTCGTCCGAGACGGCCAACGGCGTCTGGAAGCTGCGGGTGAGCGACAAGGCGAACATCGACACCGGCAAGATCGACTCCTGGGCGCTGCAGTTCTGAGGCGCCACGGCGATCCGGAGCACCGGAACTGAACGGCCGCGCTGAGCCGCGGTGAACGGGTGGGGGCGACCGACTGGGCGGTCGCCCCCACTGCGTACGATTCGCGCATTCGTTCGCGCACCCGTAAGGGAGTTCCCCCGCCCGTGAGCACCCCGCCGAGCCCTCCTCCCGGACCGGGCCACTCCTGGCCGCCGCCGTCCGCCCATGCGGGGTGGGGGCCGCCGCCCGGTTACGGGCAGCCGCGTGCGGAGCGGGGGCCGGGCGGCTTCGCACTCGCCTCGCTGCTGGTCGGGCTGCTGTGCCTGCCGCCGCTGGGCGCCGTCTTCGGCGTCGTGGCCCTCGTCCAGACCGCCCGGGGACGCCGGCCCGGCCGGGCGCTCGCGATCGTGGGCCTGGTGGTGTCGGTGGTGATGACCGGGGTCATGGTCGTCGCGGCCGACCGGGTCGCGTCGGCCGTGCGGCACCGGATGGACGCGGCGGCCGGGTCCGCCGATGTGCGGGGCGACCTCGACGACCTGCGGGCCGGTGACTGCTTCAACGTCCCGGGCGGGGACCTGATGGCCGACCGGCCGCTGACGTACCGGATCGACTGCGCGGAGCCGCACCACGGCGAGGTGACCGCCTCCCGGCTGCTGGACGGGGGGAGCGTGCCCGAGTCGGCCGAGGCGGACCGGGCGAGCGAGGACGCGTGCTGGCGGGCGCAGGACGCGTACGCGATGGACTCCTGGGCGCTGCCCGACCATGCGGAGATGTTCTACTTCGCACCCTCCCGGCAGTCCTGGCGGCAGGGCGACCGGAGGCTGGTGTGCGTGATCGCCACGACCGGGGAGGAGCGGCGGGGCAGCTTGCGCCAGGACGCGGGGGCGCTGACCCCCGAGCAGTCCGCGTTCCTGCGGGTGGCCAACGAGGTCGAGTTCGTGCTCGGCCGGCCGCCGGCGGGGGACCTGCAGGACACGCTCGCCGCACACCAGGCGTGGGCGCGCACGGTCCATGTGGCGCTTGGCGAGGAGGCGCGGGTCCTGGAGGCCGACGCGTCCCGGCCGGGGCTGCAGAAGGCGGTCCGGGCGCAGCTGGGTGAGATCGCGGCGGCCCGCGCGGCGTGGCAGCGCACCTCCCAGGCGAAGACGGCCGCCGAGTTCGACCGCCAGTGGGACCGGGCGCTGGCCGCCATGTCGGTGGAGACGGAGAAGGCGCTGCGCGGCGCGTACGGGCTGTCGACGACGGTGCCCCCCTGGCTGACGCGGTCGCCGGAGGGGCCCGACGGTGGGCCCGTCCGACCGCCCTCGGCGGAGGCGGCGTGACGTCGACCGGGTAACGCGCGGTAACGGGTTTGGGTGACCAGGCTTCATCACTTCGGGTGAAACTCTGGCCCTTGCTTGCGGTCTACAACCGTCGGTTGCCAGGGTGTAGCTGTCTGTCAACCTGATGGGAGTGGCCAGTGACTTTCGGTGAGCAGCCGGCCTACCTGCGCGTGGCCGGGGATCTGCGGCAGAAGATCGTCGACGGTTCCCTGCCCCCGCACGCCCGGCTCCCCTCGCAGGCCCGCATCCGCGAGGAGTATGGGGTCTCCGACACCGTGGCGCTGGAGGCGCGCAAGGTCCTCATGGCGGAGGGACTGGTCGAGGGCCGGTCCGGATCGGGCACGTACGTACGGGAACAGCCGGTGCCGCGCCGGGTCGCCCGCTCCGGATACCGCACGGGCGGCACCTCGACCCCCTTCCGGCAGGAGCAGGCGGAGTCGGGCGCGCGCGGAACGTGGGAGTCGAACAGCGAGCAGCGGGCCGCGCCGTCGGAGATCGCCAAGCGGCTGGGCATCGAGCCCGGCGAGCGGGTGATGCGGACGCGGTACGTGTTCCGCGACGCGGGTGAGGCGATGATGCTGTCGACGTCGTGGGAGCCGCTGGCGGTGACCGGCCGGACCCCGGTGATGCTGCCCGAGGAGGGCCCGCTGGGAGGCTCCGGGGTGGTCGACCGGATGGCCGCGATCGACATCGTCGTGGACAACGTGGTGGAGGAGGTCGGCGCGCGGCCGGGTCTGGCGGAGGAGATCATGCTGCTCGGCGGCGTGCCGGGGCACGTGGTGCTGGTCATCGGCCGTACCTACTACGCCTCGGGCCGCGCGGTGGAGACGGCCGACGTGGTCGTACCGGCGGACCGCTACCGCTTGGCGTACCACCTGCCGGTGCGCTGACGCCCCCGCCGCGGGCGCCCGCCACGGCAGGCGTCACCCCGGGCGTCACGCGGACCCGCGGCCCGGCTTTCCGGCGCTCCCCCCTTCAGGACCCCGCACCCCCCGCTGAGACGGCGGCGGTTGACGTTCCGTCGGTGCCTGACGGGTGGGACGTCAGCCACATTCCGGCGCCGTCGGCGGGCGCGGGCGCGGGGCCCGGCGCGGGACCCCGGGAGCGCGGCCGCACCCAAGCGCCGTGGTCACCCTGACGGGCCGTCATCCCGCCCTCTGGTACGCCGGTTCGCAACCGGCGCGCACGGCGCACTCGTACGCATGGCCGAATGCGTACGCCCCGGGGTACCTCTTGGTGAAAAACCGTATCCGCTCCGTTAAGTCCGGGCGTAAGCTCCGGCATATGCGCAATGCGGTTTCCCGGGCAGGTACGTCGGCGGAGGGTGAAACGCGATGAACGACAGCGGTGCCCTGCTCCCGTGGCTGGTCATACGTCAGGACGACAACGGCAACCGCTACCGGGTGGGCCGGTACTCCACCCGGGCCGAGGCCCAGAAGGTGGTCGACAGCCTCGACGACCTCGGACACAAGCAGCTCTACTGGGTCGAGCGGATCGGTCAGACCGCCACGATGAACTGAGCGTCCCGTGTTGACATAGGCTCCGCCCATGACTGTACGCGTGGTCGTGGGCGGAGCCCTCTGTCATGAGGGGCGCCTGCTGGCCGCCCGCCGCAGCGCACCCCCCGAGCTGGCCGGACGCTGGGAGCTGCCGGGAGGGAAGGCCGAGCCGGGCGAGTCCGTCCCCGAGGCGCTGGTGCGCGAACTGCGCGAGGAGCTCGGTGTCGAGGCCGAGCCGCTGGAGCGGATCCCGGGGGAGTGGCCGCTGAAGCCGGGCCTCGTCCTGCACGTGTGGACCGCCCGCCTGGTCTCCGGCGAACCGGCGCCGCTGGAGGACCACGACGAGCTGCGCTGGCTCTGGCCCGAGGAGCTCGAGACGGTGGACTGGCTCGACCAGGACCGGCCCGCCGTCGCCGAGGCCGGCCGCCGGCTGCGCGCCGGAGGGCGCCCGGCGCCGCACGACGGGGCGCCCGGGGGCGCATGATGCCCGCTTCCTGGGCCGTCTGCGCCACAGTGCGCCGGTGCCCGGGGGATCGGGTGGTACGACGTCCTGAATATCGGGTATGTCGCTATTAGTCCCTGTCTCGTTCCCCTTTCGTCTCCGACGAACCGGACTGGGGTCGCTGCCGGCCCGGGAAGTGATCGGCGTGATCGACACAGACGGTGAATGCGCCGAGTGGGCCTTTCCCGCTGAGCCCGGCGCCGTGCGAACCGCCCGCCACGCCGTGCGCGGCACGCTTCGGGACTGGGGGCTCGACTGCGTCGGCGATGTGACCGTTCTGCTGGTCAGCGAGCTGGTCACCAACTCCCTGCGGTACGCGTCCGGGCCCATCGGTGTCCGACTGCAACGGCGGATTCCGGCCGCAGGCAGTCCCGTCGGCGGCGCCGCCCTGCTCGTGGAGGTTTCCGATCCGCTTCCGGATCCGCCCCGCGAACGGGTCGCGCACGCGGAGGACGAGGGCGGCCGCGGACTCCACCTCGTCGCCGTCTCCTCGCAGCGCTGGGGGACCCGCCACGGGAAGTCGGGCAAGACTGTGTGGTTCGAGTTGGCTCTTCCTGGTCAGTAACAAGGAGACGGGTGGCCGACCGTCACACGGGGTGGCTCGAAACTAACGGGACCTTTTTGTGATCGTGAACGCCGTGCCGTCCGGGGCCGTGGTGCTGAATACTGCGGTCATGGCCGGTCCGGTTGCGGTGAGCTGGAGGGGACGGTCGCGTGAGCGAGATACCTGCGCAGGCACATCAGACCGGTGTGCCCGGGGAGACATGGCACGACTCCCTGTGGCACAGCAGTCCGCCTGGCTCGATATATGACTACATAAAGGTCGCGTCCTTCTCGATCGGCCCGGACGGGCTCATCGACCAGTGGAGCCTGCGCGCCGAGGAACTCTTCGGCCTGACCGCCGCCCAGGCCGTGGGCCGCGATCCGGTCGACGCCTTCATGCCGCCCGGCCTGCGGTCCGGCGGACACCGCCGGGTCGCCGAGATCCTCGACGGCAAGGAATGGACCGGACTCGTCCCCTTCCGGATCCCCGGTAGCGACGGCGAGCACGGCGTGGCCGAGATCTATGTGATGCCCACCCAGACCGAAGCCGCGGAGCGGGCCGCGCTCTGCGTCGTCGTCGACGTGCGCGCACTGCGGCGCATCGAATCCGATCTGGCGGCCTCACAAGCCATATTCGGCCAATCCCCCTTCGGATTCCTGCTCTTCGGCACGGACCTCACCGTGCAGCGGGCCAACCGCCGCTTCGCCGCCGTGTTCGGGGGCGCCGCCGAGGAGCACCGGGGCCGGACCGTCCACGACTACCTGCCGGCGCACGAGGCCGACCGGATGGCCGAGGCCCTGCGCCGGGTCCTGGAGACCGGGGACTCGGTGACCGACCTCCGCATCACGGGAGCCGCCCCCGGCAGCCGGGAGAACCGCCACTGGTCCATCAACCTCTACCGCGTGCACGGCGGTACGGGCCGGCCCATCGGAGTCGCCGGCATCGGCACCGACGTCACCCGGCGGCACCTCGCCGCCCGCGAGGCCGCCGGGGTCCGGCGCAACCTGGCGCTGCTCAACGAGGCGGGCCACCGCATCGGCAACTCCCTCGACCTGGAGACCACCGCCCGCGAGCTCCTGGACGTCACCGTCCCCGGCTTCTGCGACCTGGCCGCGGTCGACCTCTACCAGGGGCTGCTGCTCGGTGACGACGACCGCCCCGCACGCCCGCTGCGGGTGCCCCCGGCGGGGGCGGGAGGGGGCCCCGGGGTCCTCCCCGTGCCCGGGCAGGGCGCCGGGCGCGTCCCGTCCGCGCCCCTGCGCCGGGTCGCCTTCGCCTCCGCGGTCTCCGACGCCCCGCTGTCGGGGCCGGGCGCGCCGGTCTCCGTCGGCGAGGTGCACCGCTATCCGGCGGCGTCGCCGGGGGCGCTCGCCCTGCGCACGGCACGGCCCCGGCTCATCGAGGGCGGCGGCGCGGACGACCTGGTGCAGTCCACGCTCGTGGTGCCGATGGTCGCCCACGACACGGTGGTCGGGCTCGCCCAGTTCTCCCGTACCAAGGGCAGCGAACCCTTCGGGGAACGGGACCGGGCCGTCGCGGTGGAGCTGGCCGCACGGGCCGCGGTCTGCATCGACAACGCCCGCCTCTACCGGCGCGAGCACGAGCGGGCGCTGATCCTCCAGCGCAGCCTGCTGCCGCCGGGCGACCCGGAGGCGGCCGGCCTGGACATCGCCTGCCGGTACCTGCCCGGCAACGCGGCCACGGAGGTCGGCGGCGACTGGTTCGACGTTATCGAGCTGCCCGGCCACCGCACGGCGCTGGTCGTCGGCGACGTCATGGGCCGGGGGCTGCGGGCCGCCGTCGCGATGGGTGAACTGCGCACCGCGGTGCGGACCCTGGCGCTGCTGGACCTCGAACCGGCGGAGGTGCTGGCCGCGCTCGACGAGATCGCCCGCGGCCTGGGCGCGCCCGGCGGCTCCCAGCAGGCCTCGCGGGCGGCCCTGCACTCGCGGGACGCGGACCGCTCGGAGGTGTACCTCGCCACCTGCGTGTACGCCGTCTACGACCCGGTGACGCGACGCTGCACGATCGCCAACGCGGGCCACATGCCGCCCGTCCTGGTCGAACCCCCGGACGAGACCGGCCGGCCGCGGCCCGCGCTGCTGCTGGAGGTGCCGCCGGGGATGCCGCTGGGGGTGGGCGGGGAGCCGTTCGAGGAGGTCGAGGTGGAACTTCCGGAAGGGGCGCTGCTGGCCCTGTACACCGACGGGCTGGTCGAATCCCGCGACCATCCGCTCGAGGAGGGGCTGCGGGGGCTGCGGGAGGCCCTCGCCGATCCGGTCCGCCCCCTGGAGGACGTCTGCGACCACGTGCTGAACACCCTGGACACCCGGCACGGGGAGGACGACATCGCCCTGCTGATGGCCCGGGTCCAGGGACTGCCGCAGGAGGCGGTGGGGGACTGGCAGCTGCCGCGCGAGGCCCGTTCGGTGGGCCGGGCCCGGGAGCTGGCGCGGGCGAAGCTGCCCGCGTGGGGTCTTGAGGGGCTGCTGGACACCACCGAGCTGCTGGTGAGCGAACTGGTCACCAACGCCCTGCGCTACGGCGAGGGCGAGATCCGGCTGCGGCTGCTGCTGGACCGGACCCTGGTGTGCGAGGTGTGGGACGCGAACCTGGTGCAGCCGCGGCGGCGGCGGGCGCGCGACACGGACGAGGGCGGTCGCGGGCTGCAGCTCGTCGGCCTGCTCTCCGCGGGCTGGGGCACCCGCCGCACCCACCGGGGCAAGACGGTCTGGTTCGAGCTGCCGCTGCCGGGAACGGCGGCGGAGGCCGTGGCCGAGCTCTCGGCGGAGCAGCTGCTGAGCATGTACGGCTGAGGTCCGGTGCGGAGCCCCGCCACGCGGCTGCGCACCCGGCCCGCCGGGAGGGTCAGGCGGCCCGGCCCTGCTTGAGCGCGGCGAGCCTGGCATCGATCTCCGAGGCCGTGCCGAGGTCCTCCAGGGACTCGAACTGCGCGTCCAGGGAGGACGCCGCCAGTTCCTGCCTGCCCAGCGCCATGGCCTCCTCCCGGCGCACCTTCTCCTCGAAGCGGTTCAGATCGCTGGTCGGGTCCATCACGTCGACGTTCTTCACCGCGTCCAGCATCGTGTTCTGCGCCTGCGCGGTCCTCGCCCGCGCCACCAGCTCGTCGCGCTTCGCCCGCAGCTCCGCCAGCTTCTCCTTCATCGAGTCCAGGCCCGACCGGAGCCCGTCGACGACCTTCGTCTGGGCGGCGATCACCGGCTCCGCGGTCTGCGCCTCCTGCTCGGACCGCAGCTGCCGGCCCAGCGCCACCTTCGCCAGGTTGTCGAACCGGTCGGCGTCCGCCGTCGCGCCCGACGCCCGCAGCTCGTCCGCCTTCCGGCTCGCCGCCAGCGCCTTGCCGCCCCACTCGGCGGCCGCCCGTACGTCCTCCTCGTGGTCGGCCTCCAGCATCCGCAGGTTGCCGATCGTCGTCGCGACGGCCTGCTCCGCCTCCGCGATGTTGTTCGTGAAGTCCCGGATCAGCTGGTCCAGCATCTTCTGCGGGTCCTCCGCCTGATCCAGCAGCGCGTTGACGTTCGCCTTCGCGAGCTGGGTGACGCGGCCGAGGATGGTCTGCTTGCTCATGACGGGCCTCTCCTGGATCGGGGGTCTGTGGGGTGCGCACCGGCGTTCAGAAGCGGCCGCCGCCGCCCATCCGGCCGCGGGTCCCGGCGCCGCCGAACGAGCCCGGGCCGCCCCCGCCGCCGAACCCCCCGCCACCGAAGCCTCCGCCGCCCCCGAACCCCCCGCCGCCCCCACCGAAGCCGCCCGAGCCGCCCCGCAGGATCTCGCCGAGGATGATCCCGCCGAGTACGGCGCCGCCGTGGCCGCCGCCCGCCCGCCGCCCCCCGAACGGGTCCTGGTAGGCGCGTACGTCCTGCTCCGCCAGCTGCTGCGCCTGCCGGGCCAGCGCGTCCGCCCGCTGCGCCTCCGCCAGGGCGGCGGCCGGGTCCGAACCCGCCAGGGACGCCGAGCGCTCCATGTGCCGCTGGGCCTCCGCCAGCCGGGTGCGGGCCTGGCTGCCGACCGCGCCCCGGCTGGTGGTCACGTAGTCCGCGGCCGCGCCGATCGCGCTGCGCGCCGTGAGCGCGGCCTGGTCCAGCAGGGCCACCGCCCGCTGCCTGCCCGACTCCCGCTCGCGCGCCGCGGCCAGCGCCGCGTCCAGCGCCGCGTCGGCCTCCTCGACGCGCCGCAGCGCGTCGATCGGGTCGTACCGGCCCGCCGCCTCTTCCCGCCGTACGTCGGCCAGGACCGCCTCGGCGCGGCCGATGCGGCCGCGCAGGTCCGCCGTCGACGCGCCGTCCGCCGTGCCGCTGAGCAGCCCGCCGGCGTCGGCGAGGTCGGTCTCCGTCTCGGTCAGCGCGCCCGGCAGCTTCCCCGCCGCCTCGGCGAGCTCCTGCGCCCGCCGCTCCACCGCGTCCACCAGCGTCGCGGCCTGGTCCACCGCGCCCTCGGCGGCCCGTACGTGCACGGCCGCCCGGCCGTTGTCCCCCGCGTCGACGGCCGTGCGTGCCTCGCCGAGACGGGTGGTGGCGAACAGCAGCCGGTCCTCCGCCCGTTCGGGATGGGCGGCGACGGGCGCGGAGGCGGAGTCCGCGTAGCGCCGCGCCAGAGCGGTGACGGTGGCCGCGGCCGTCGTCGCGCGCCCCGACAGGTCCCGGACGTGCGCCTCCACGGTGGCCAGGGCTTGCGGGGCGTTCCTCTCCAGGTCCCGCAGCCGGTCGAAGTCCGCGCTCTCGGCGTCCAGCCGCCGGTTCGCCTCCGTGCACCGGGTGACGATCTCGTCCAGCATCCGGCGCCGGGCCGCGTCGTCCTCGGGGTGGGCGTCGTCGAGCTGCTGGCGCAGCCGGAAGGCGTGCGTCAGCTCGTCCTTGGCGTACTGTACGGCGGTCGTGAACGGGGCCACCGCCTCGTCGCCGAACTGTGCCTCGGCGAAGCCGAGTTCCTCGGTGCTGGTGCGCACCGAGTCGTCGGTCTCCACCAGCAGCGCCTTGGCCCGGGCGTCCAGCTCCGCCAGCGGGAGCCGGTCGGGCGCCCCCTCGGGCCAGCCCGGCCCGGTCCTCGCCCCCCGGCCCGCGCCCGCGCCGGTCCCGCGCCTGCGGCGGGAGTACGCGTACGCCCCGAGCGCCCCGGCCGCGCCCACCGCGATCACCGGGAGCACGTAGTCCCCGGCCCCGCCCTCCCCGCCGGATCGCCCGCCGGGGTCCGCCGGGCCGGGGGTGACGGCGGGCACGGGCACGGGGCGGCCGCCGAGGACCGCGGCGTAGCCGTCGGCGGCGCCGATGGCGGCGCCCGCCCAGTCGTTCTGCCGCAGCGCGGGTTCGACGGCCGTCCGGGCGACGTCCGCGAGCTGCTCCTCGGTGAACCCGGAGTCGGCGGCGGCGGAGTAGGCGTACTGGCGGGCTCCCGTGCCCACCGCCAGCAGGACGTCGTCCCGGCCCAGGCCGTTCTTCTCCGCGGTGGCGTCGGCCCAGCTCTGCGCCGAGCGCCCGGAGAAGTCGCGTACGTACACCACGAAGAGCTGGATCCGCCGCTCGGCGTACAGCCTGTCCAGGGCCGCGCTCACCGCGGCCGCCCGGTCGCCCAGCGCACCGACCCGGTCGGTGACCTGCCCCTGCTGCGCGAGGGTGACGGGATCCTCGGCCCGGGCGGGCGGCGCCCCGGCCGGGCCCCAGCCGCCGGCGGCCAGCAGCGCGGCGGCAAGGGCGAGCCCGGCCCGTAGGGCCAGGGTGCTTCTCGGCGCGGTCGCAGTCACATCTGGGACGGTAGGGGTGGTTCCGCCCTCCCGCACCCGGAGTCCGCCGAGCCGGCGTCCGGGCCGGAGGGCGTCGCGTACCCCGTACGGGCTACCGGGGGTCGGAACGGCGGCGGATCCTGCTCCCCAGCCACACCAGCGGGTCGTACTTCCGGTCCACCGCCCGCTCCTTCAGCGGGATCAGCGCGTTGTCGGTGATCTTGATGCCCTCGGGGCAGACCTCGGTACAGCACTTGGTGATGTTGCAGTAGCCGAGCCCGTGCTCCTCCTGCGCCGTGCGCCTGCGGTCCAGGCCCTCCTGCGCCGCCGCGTCCAGTGGGTGCATGTCCAGCTCCGCCACCCGCATCAGGAAGCGCGGACCGGCGAAGGCCGTCTTGTTCTCCTCGTGGTCGCGCACCACGTGACAGGTGTCCTGGCACAGGAAGCACTCGATGCACTTGCGGAACTCCTGCGAGCGCTCCACGTCGATCTGCTGCATCCGGTACGCGCCCGGCGCCACCCCCGCCGGCGGGACGAAGGCCGGGACCTCGCGGGCCTTGGCGTAGTTGAAGGAGACGTCCGTGACCAGGTCGCGGACGACCGGGAAGGCGCGCAGCGGGGTGACCGTGATCGTCTCGGACCGCTCGAAGGTCGACATCCGGGTCATGCACATCAGCCGCGGCCGGCCGTTGACCTCCGCGCTGCACGACCCGCACTTGCCCGCCTTGCAGTTCCAGCGCACCGCGAGGTCGGGGGTCTGGGTCGCCTGCAGCCGGTGGACGATGTCCAGGACCACCTCGCCGTCGTGCACCTCCACGGTGAAGTCCCGCAGCTCCCCGCCTTCCGCGTCACCCCGCCAGATCCGGAAGCTCGCGTCGTACGTACTCATTCGTAGAGCTCCTCTTCGGCGAGGTACTTGACCAGCTCTTCCTTCTCGAAGAGCGCGAGCAGGTCGGGACGGATGGGCTCGGTGCGGGTGCGGACCAGGGCGATCCGGTCGGCGGCCGGGTCCGCCGGGGCCGGGTCCACGGGGCGGCACAGCAGGTTCACCGGGCGCCAGTCGCGCTCCATCGCCGGGCAGTCCTCGCGGGTGTGCCCGCCCCGGCTCTCGGTGCGCTCCAGCGCGGCGCGGGCCACGCACTCGCTGACCAGCAGCATGTTCCGCAGGTCCAGCGCCAGGTGCCAGCCCGGGTTGAACTGCCGGTGCCCCTCCACGCCGGCCCGGGCGGCCCGCACGCGCAGCCCCGCCAGCTTCTCCAGGGCCTCGGCCATCTCACCGGCCCGGCGGATGATGCCGACGAGGTCGTTCATGGTGGTCTGGAGCTCCTGGTGGAGGGTGTACGGGTTCTCCGCGCCCTCGGCGGCGTGGAAGGGGGCCAGCGCCTCCGCGGCCGCCGCGTCGACCTCCGACTGCGAGACGTCCGGGCGCGGTCCGGTCCCCGAGGCGTACCGCGCCGCGTGCAGTCCGGCCCGCCGTCCGAAGACCAGCAGGTCGGAGAGGGAGTTGCCGCCGAGCCGGTTCGAGCCGTGCATGCCGCCCGCGACCTCGCCCGCCGCGAAGAGGCCCGGCACCCCGGAGGTCGCGGCGGTTTCCGAGTCGACCGCGATGCCGCCCATCACGTAGTGGCAGGTCGGGCCGACCTCCATCGCCTCGGCCGTGATGTCCACGTCCGCCAGCTCCTTGAACTGGTGGTACATCGAGGGGAGCCGCCGCCTGATCTTCTCCGCGGGCATCCGGGTGGACACGTCCAGGAAGACCCCGCCGTGCGGGGAGCCGCGGCCCGCCTTCACCTCGGAGTTGATGGCCCGGGCCACCTCGTCGCGCGGCAGCAGCTCGGGGGGACGCCGGTTGTGGTCCGGGTCCTCGTACCAGCGGTCGCCCTCCTCCTCCGACTCGGCGTACTTGTCCTTGAAGACGTCGGGGACGTAGTCGAACATGAACCGCTTGCCCTCGCTGTTGCGCAGCACCCCGCCGTCGCCGCGCACCGATTCGGTGACCAGGATGCCCTTGACCGAAGGCGGCCAGACCATGCCCGTCGGGTGGAACTGCACGAACTCCATGTTGAGCAGCGGCGCGCCCGCGAGCAGCGCCAGGGCGTGGCCGTCTCCGGTGTACTCCCAGGAGTTGGAGGTGGTCTTGAACGATTTGCCGATCCCGCCCGTCGCGAGGACGACCGCGGGGGCCTCCAGGACGAAGAACCGCCCCGACTCCCGTTCGTAGCAGAAGGTCCCCGAGACCCTCTCCCCGTCCTTGAGCACCCGGGTGACCGTGCACTCCTGGAAGACCTTCAGGCGCGCCTCGTAGTCCCCGTACTCCTTGAAGTCCTCCTGCTGGAGCTGGACGATCTTCTGCTGCAGGGTGCGGATCAGCTCCAGGCCGGTGCGGTCCCCGACGTGCGCGAGGCGCGGGTACTCGTGGCCGCCGAAGTTGCGCTGGGAGATCTTCCCGTCGGGCGTGCGGTCGAAGAGCGCGCCCCAGGTCTCCAGCTCCCAGACCCGCTCCGGGGCCTCCTTCGCGTGCAGCTCGGCCATCCGCCACTGGTTCAGGAACTTGCCCCCGCGCATGGTGTCGCGGAAGTGGACCTGCCAGTTGTCGCCCTCGTTGACGTTGCCCATGGAGGCGGCGATCCCGCCCTCCGCCATCACCGTGTGGGCTTTGCCGAAGAGCGACTTGCAGATCACGGCCGTGCGGGCGCCGTGCTCGCGCGCCTCGATCGCGGCCCGCAGTCCGGCGCCGCCCGCGCCGACCACGACCACGTCCCACTGCTGCCGTTCCACTTGGGTCATCTAGAAGATCCTCGGGTCGGTGAAGGCGCCGCTGGCCACCAGGTACACGTAGAAGTCGCACAGGGCGACGCTGATCAGGGAGGCCCACGCCAGCTGCATGTGCCGCGCGTTGAGCCGGCTGACCCAGCCCCACAGCCGGTAGCGCACCGGATGCTTCGAGAAGTGCCGCAGACGGCCGCCCATGATGTGCCGGCAGGAGTGGCAGGACAGGGTGTAGGCCCAGATCAGCACGATGTTGACCAGGAAGACGAGGGTGCCCAGGCCCATGTGGCCCCAGGCGTACGTCTCGTCGCGGAAGGTCAGCACGGTGTCGTAGGTGAGGATCCCCGCAACCGGCACCGCCGCGTAGAAGAAGTAGCGGTGCGCGTTCTGCAAAACCAGCGGCAAGCGGGTCTCACCGGTGTACTTCGCGTGCGGTTCGGCGACCGCGCAGGCGGGCGGCGAGGCCCAGAAGCCCCGGTAGTAGGCCTTGCGGTAGTAGTAGCAGGTCAACCGGAAGCCAAGCGGGAACACCAGGATCAGCAGGGCGGGGGACAGGCCCCACCAGCTGCCGAAGAGGTCCCAGTTGGGGCCGCCGCGCATCTCCTGGCAGTTCTCCGCGAGGCACGGGGAGTAGAACGGGGAGACGTAGGGGGCCGCGTAGTAGTCGGCGTTGGCGAAGGCCCGCCACGTCGAGTAGACGATGAAGGCGAGCAGCCCGGCCGCGGTGCCGGCGGGGGCCAGCCACCACCGGTCGGTCCGCAGGTGCGGGGCGGCGATCGCGGCCCGGGAGGCGTCGTGGACGCCGCCGGGCCGCTGCCGGGGTGGTTGTGTGCCTGTGGCCAAAGGAGACTCCGGGGGAGGAGTGAGGGGGCCCGGGAGGCCCGGCCGCCGGGGCGGCCGGGCCGGATGGGTGAAGGGCGTACGGGTGCTCGTGGGGCCGGGGCGTCAGGGCGCGCGGCGGTCGCGCGCGCCCAGGCCCTCGTCGTCGCTGTCCGTCCACAGCGAGCTGTCGTACGGGGTGTCCGGGACCGTCACCATCCCCGGCGGTACCGGCGGGACGGAGCCGGCGCGCGGGGCCGGACCTCCGGCCCGCTGTTCGAGCTGCTCGACCTTGCGGGTCAGCTCGTCCAGGTTGCGCCGTACGGCATTGAGATCGTCTTGCAGGGACATGATTCTTGCCCTCACTTCCGCAGGGTGCGGTGGCAACGCTCATGTGCGCCTGGCAGTGTCGCCCTTCGCGTCCCCGGTTGTGAAGGGACGTGCAGCGATTGCGGGCGCGCAGGCGCGAACTGTGCGCCCCTCCCTGGACCCCATTCTCATCCCCCGCACGGGGGAACGCCTCTTCGGCACGCACACGGCATTGGTCCGCACGGGTGGGGTTCGCGGCGTGGCGCGGGGCGGGTCCGGGGGGTGCGGCGGGCCGTGGATTTCAGTGGGATCCGGCAACCGGTGTGATCAGCTCCATATACCGCCGAACGTGATCATGCTCCCCCACGCCCCGCCCCGGAGGTACCACCCATGTCCCAGAGAAGGCGCAGGTCCTTGGCGCTCCTGACCTCGGGAGTCCTCGCACTGCCGCTGCTCGCGGGCTGCGGTGCGGGCGACGACGAGGGCGGGCCGGTCGCCGCCGGACCGGACATCGCGGCCACCGCGCGCGACAAGGTCGCCGACGGGGGTGTGCTGCGCTGGGCGGTGGACTCCCTGCCGGAGACCCTGAACACCTTCCAGGCCGACGCGGACGCCACCACCCACCGGATCGCCGCGGCCGTGCTGCCGCAGCTGTTCGTCCTGGACGCCAAGGGCCGGCCGGTGGCCAATCCCGACTACCTGGAGAAGGCGCAGGTCGTCGAGCGGGAACCCAAGCAGGTCGTGCTGTACAAGCTGAACCAGCAGGCGGTGTGGAGTGACGGGCGCGAGATCGGCGCACCCGACTTCGTGGCGCAGTGGCGTGCCCTGAACGGCAAGGACTCGGCGTTCTGGACGGCCCGGAACGCCGGCTACGAGCGGATCGAGAAGATCGAGCGGGGCAAGAGCGACCTCGAGGTCAAGGTGACCTTCGGCAAGCCGTACGCCGACTGGCGCTCCCTGTTCAGCCCCCTGTACCCCAAGCAGGTCACCGCCACCCCGGAGGCGTTCAACGAGGGGGCCCGCGGCGCCCTGAAGGCCACGGCCGGACCCTTCGGCCTGGGGGCCGTCGACAAACAGGCCGGCACCGCCTCGCTGACCCGCAACCCGCGCTGGTGGGGCCGGCCGGCCAAGCTGGACTCTCTGGTGCTGACGGCGGTGCCCCGGGCGCAGCGGCCGGCCGCGCTGGCCTCGGGGAAGGTCGACATGGCGGAGATCGACCGGGCCGGTGCCGAGCGGATCGCGCTCGCCCGCAGGGCGGCGGAGCGGGGCGGCAAGGGCGCGGGCGGGGCCCCGGCGCACGGCCCCGGCGCCTCGCTGACCGCTGCGCAGGCCACCTTCTCGTGGGCGGTCGCCTTCGGCGCGGACGAGGAGAAGGCCCAGGCGGAGGCGGAGAACCGCAAGAAGCACGTCGAGTCGGTCCGGCGGTACGCGGACGAGCAGGCGGCCCTGCGCCGCTTCGTCGTCCGCAAGTCCCTGGAGCCGGCCTACACCCAGCTCGCCATGAACGGCTCCGCCGGTCCGCTGGCCGACGAGCGGGTGCGCCGGGCGGTGGCGCGGGCGCTGAACCGCAAGGAGCTGGCCGAGATCGTACTGAAGCCGCTCGGCCTGCCCGCGAAGCCGGTCGGGAGCCATGTGGCGCTGGCCGGGCAGCAGGCGTACGCCGACAACAGCGAGGCGCTCGGAGGCCAGGACACCCAGGCGGCCCAGGCCCTCCTCGCGGACGCCGGCTGGCGCCGCGGCGGCAAGATCACCGAACCCGCGGGTGCGAAGGCGGGGCCGGAGAGCGCGCCGCAGGACGACGGGAAGACCCCCCAGGGCCCGGGGACCGGGAACGACGGGCTCTACATCGTGGGCCAGGACGACGGCGGCAACGGCGACCACGGCGCCGCGCACGACGCCGCCGGTGCCCGCGGCGAGGAGGCGGGCGCCTTCGGGCCGGACGCGGCCGGCGCGGCCCGGGACCGGCCCTCGGCGGTGCTGGCCCCGGCGCCGTTCGCGGCCCGGCAGGCGGCCCTGCTCCGGGTCCAGGCCGCCGCGGCGGCGGCCGCGGCGGACGAGGGCAAGGCCGCCGACGACGCGGCGGACGGCGAGGACGCTTCGGACGACGGCAAGGACGCGGACGGCGCCGAGGACGGCAAGGACGGCGCCGCGGCCGAGTCGGCGGACCCGGCGAAGGGCACCCCGGCCAAGCAGGCCGCCCGCACCTCCGGCGCGATGCTCGCCAAGGACGGCAAGCCGCTCAGCCTGCGCTTCGTGCTCCCGGCCGGTCCCGGATCGGAGCCGCTGCGCGCGGTCGCCGAGCGCATCGCGCAGATGCTGCGGAAGGTCGGGGTGGCCACCGAGGTCAAGAAGGTGGCCGACGAGAGCTTCTTCAAGGACCACATCGCCTCGGGCCAGTACGACCTGGCGCTCTACTCCTGGCCCGCGACCGCCTACCCGGCGACCGACGCCCGGCCGATCTTCGCCAAGCCGGAACCGGCGGCCGACGGCTCGCTCCTCGTCGAGCAGAACTACACCCGGGTCGGCACCGACCACATCGACCAGCTGTTCGATCAGGCGGCCGGGGAACTGGACGAGGAGCAGGCGCGCGAGCTGATGCGCAAGGCCGACGCCCGGATCTGGGCCGCCGCCGGGTCGATCCCGCTCTACCAGCGCCCGGAGCTGGTGGCCGTCAAGCCGTCCCTGGCGAACGCCGGTGCCTTCGGACTCGGGGCGCCCCGCTTCCAGGACATCGGTTGGAAGAAGCCCTCGGGGGCCAAGGGCGGGAAGAAGTAGGACGGCCGGACGGACCCTGGGCGAAGAAGTGGTGACAAAGGGGTTCCTGTCGGGTTGACCGCCGACTTCCAAGCTCAGATGTGACTCAAGTCCCTTGCCCGCCGGAACCCCCGGCGGGCAAGGTCGTGCGTACCCGTTGACCCGCAGATTTCCGGCAGGACAGACGGCCGGTGCCCCCCACCCCGCATCCGGCCGTGCTCATTCGTCCAGCCTCTTGACAGACCCCCCGGCAGCCGGTTCCCGCCGCGCGACGTACCATGGGGTAAGGCCGTGGCAGGTTTTCGCCCGGCCGAGGCGCGCGTGCCAGGCCGTACGTGACGCCATCCACGATCCCGGGAGAAGCGCCGAAGTGCCCACGCGCCACGACATCCGTAACGTCGCCATCGTCGCCCACGTCGACCATGGCAAGACGACCATCGTCGATGCCATGCTCAAGCAGGCCGGTGCCTTCGCCGCCCACCAGCAGCTCGACGACCGCATGATGGACTCGAACGACCTGGAGCGTGAGAAGGGCATCACGATCCTCGCCAAGAACACGGCGGTGAAGTATCACCCCAAGGACGGCGGGGCCCCGATCACGATCAACATCATCGACACCCCCGGCCACGCCGACTTCGGTGGTGAGGTCGAGCGCGGTCTGTCGATGGTGGACGCCGTCGTTCTGCTGGTGGACGCCTCCGAGGGTCCGCTGCCCCAGACCCGCTTCGTCCTGCGCAAGGCCCTGCAGGCGAAGATGCCGGTCATCCTCTGCATCAACAAGACGGACCGCCCGGACTCCCGGATCGACGAGGTCGTCAACGAGACCTACGACCTCTTCCTGGACCTGGACGCGGACGAGGACCAGATCGAGTTCCCGATCGTCTACGCCTGCGGCCGTGACGGCGTCGCCTCGCTGACCAAGCCGGAGGACGGCACCGTCCCCGCGGACAGCGACAGCCTGGAGCCGTTCTTCTCCACCATCCTGGAGCACGTCCCGGCCCCGGTGTACGACGAGGAGGCCCCCCTCCAGGCCCACGTCACGAACCTGGACGCCGACAACTTCCTCGGCCGCATCGCGCTGGTCCGCGTCGAGCAGGGCGAGCTGCGCAAGGGCCAGACCGTCGCGTGGATCAAGCGTGACGGGACCATCTCCAACGTCCGCATCACCGAGCTGATGATGACCGAGGCGCTCACCCGCAAGCCGGCCGAGGTGGCGGGCCCGGGTGACATCTGCGCGGTCGCCGGTTTCCCCGAGATCATGATCGGCGAGACCCTGGCCGACCCGGAGAACCCGATCGCCCTGCCGCTGATCTCGGTCGACGAGCCGGCGATCTCCATGACCATCGGTACGAACACCTCTCCGATGGTCGGCCGCGGCGGCACCGGCAAGGGCGCGGACGCCAAGTCCGCGGTCAAGGACCGCAAGGTCACCGCCCGCCAGGTCAAGGACCGCCTGGACCGCGAGCTGATCGGCAACGTCTCCCTGCGCGTGCTCGACACCGAGCGCCCGGACGCCTGGGAGGTCCAGGGCCGCGGTGAGCTCGCGCTCGCCATCCTGGTCGAGCAGATGCGCCGCGAGGGCTTCGAGCTGACCATCGGCAAGCCGCAGGTGGTCACGCAGGAGATCGACGGCAAGGTGCACGAGCCGGTCGAGCGCATGACGATCGACGTCCCCGAGGAGCACATGGGCGCGGTCACGCAGCTCATGGGCGTCCGCAAGGGCCGCATGGACAACATGTCGAACCACGGCTCCGGCTGGGTCCGCATGGAGTTCGTCGTCCCGTCCCGCGGCCTCATCGGCTTCCGCACGGAGTTCCTGACGGGAACCCGCGGCACCGGTATCGCGCACTCCATCCACGAGGGCTACGAGCCGTGGTTCGGCCCGCTGGTGACCCGTAACAACGGTTCGCTGGTCGCGGACCGCGCGGGTTCGGTCACGCCGTTCGCGATGATCAACCTGCAGGAGCGCGGTGTCCTGTTCACCGACCCCGGCACCGAGGTGTACGAGGGCATGATCGTTGGCGAGAACTCGCGCTCCGACGACATGGACGTGAACATCACCAAGGAGAAGAAGCTCACCAACATGCGTGCGGCGTCCGCGGACAACACGGAGAACGTGATTCCGCCCCGCAAGCTCTCCCTGGAGCAGTCCCTGGAGTTCTGCCGCGACGACGAGTGCGTCGAGGTGACCCCGGAGGCCGTCCGCATCCGCAAGGTCGTCCTGGACCAGAAGGAGCGCTCGCGCACCGCGTCGCGCGCCAAGTCCGCCAAGTAAGGCCCCGGGCCCGCAGCGGCCCACACCCCGGCCCCGCACGGAACTCCCGTGCGGGGCCGGGGTTTTGGCGTGTCCGCTCGGTTTCCGAGCGCGGGTCGCGGGTCAACTCGCCCCCGGGCGGCCGGTGGTGGGTCGACGGAACTGTGTGCAGTTCCCGTTTGTCAAGCGGATTTCTTCGTTCAGGTGTCCGCATACCGACCGTGACACTCCGGAAGTTGAGCTAACCGTCCGTTTCGCACGTGTCTGTCTCCTATCCGTTTGTCCGGATTTCGGGTTTTAGGCATGGAGTGATGTTGTGAAAACGAGACCACTTAAGTGTGGTTTACGGTCTAGGTGTCCCCGAGGATGGCTCCATTGAGCTCGGGTCAATGGGTCACGCGCTGTGGGGAGCGCCGACTCACGAGCACACACGATGGGGCCGGTTTTCGCTGTCAGGGGTGTCAGCGCCGCCGGGCCCTTCACGTATCGACAGTGACTCCTGAGGAGGCAATTACCCATGCGCGGAGCAACGAGCGCCAAGTGGGTCGCGGGTGCCGTCATCGTGGCGATGGCCGCCACGGCTTGCAGCACCAGCAAGGACGACGCCGGCAGCAAGGCCGGTGGCAACATCACCGTGGTCCTCGGCGAGCCGCAGCACGGTCTGGTGGGCCAGAACACCGCTGAATCCGAAGGCGCTGAGGTTCTCAACGCGCTCTTCAGCGGCCTGGTCGAGTACGACAACAAGACCAACGAGCCCAAGCTCGCGGTCGCGGAGTCCATCGAGACCACGGACTCGAAGGTCTGGACGATCAAGCTGAAGGACGGCTACACCTTCCACAACGGCGAGAAGGTCGACGCGCAGTCGTTCGTCCGCGCCTGGAACTGGGGTGCCAACCAGGACAACGCGGCCGAGGGCCTGCCGTTCTACGACAAGATCGAGGGCTCCGAGGAGCTGGCGCCGGGCAAGGACAAGAAGCCCACCGCCACCGAGCTCAAGGGCCTGAAGGTCGTCGACGAGAAGACCTTCACCGTCACGCTGAAGGCTCCGTTCTCCCAGTTCAAGACGATGCTGGGCTACAACGCCTTCTACCCGCTGCCCAAGGCCTTCGAAGCCGACCCGAAGAAGTTCGGCGAGGCCCCGATCGGCAACGGTCCCTTCCAGATGGACGGCGCCTGGGAGCACAACAAGCAGATCAAGATCAAGCGCTTCGACAAGTTCGGTGGCGACAAGGCGAAGCTCGAGGGCGTCACCTTCAAGATCTACGACAACCTGGACACGGCGTACAACGACCTTCGCGCCGACAACATCCAGATCGTCGACAAGCTCCCGATCTCGGCGATGGCCTCCGTCTCCCAGGAGTTCGGCGACCGCTACCTCTACAAGCCGGAGTCGGGCGTCGGCTACATCGGCCTCCCGCTGAAGACGAACGCCGAGGCGTTCGGCAAGGTCGAGATCCGCAAGGCCATCTCGATGGCCATCGACCGGGACGCCATCACGAAGACCATCTTCAACGGCACCCGCAAGCCGGCCGACGACTTCATCAGCCCCATCGTCCCGGGTTACCGCAAGGGCGCCCTGGGTGAGGTCGGCACGTACAACCCGACCAAGGCCAAGGAGCTCTTCACCCAGGCCGGCGGCCTCCCCGGCAACAAGCTGGAGCTCGGCTACAACGCCGACGGCGGCCACAAGGAGTGGATCGAGGCCGTCGCCAACCAGCTGAAGGCGAACCTCGGCATCGAGGTCACCGCCAAGCCGTTCACCAAGTTCGGCGACATGCTGACCGAGCTGGGCGACCAGAAGTACAAGGGCGCCTTCCGCATGGCGTGGTCCATGGACTACCCGGCGGCGGAGAACTACCTCCGTCCGATCTTCTCCAAGATCGCGATCGAGCACGGCTCCAACTACGGCGCCTACGAGAGCGCCGAGTTCGAGGCGCTGATGGACCAGGCCGACAAGACCGCCAACGAGGCGGAGGCCCTCAAGCTGTACCAGCAGGCCGATGACGTGATCATCAAGGACCTGCCGTACATCCCGGTCTTCACGTACATGTCTTCCTCGGCCTACTCCAAGTCCGTGAAGAACGTTGAGATCGACGCCCAGGGCCGCATGGACCTGGCCAAGGTCGAGCTCAACTAACACCCCTCTTCACACCAAGGGGACACCGGGGGCGGGCAGGCGGAATCAGGTTTCCGCCCGCCTGCCCCTTCCCCCTGCTCTTCTGCTGGAGGTCTGATGGGCCGCTACCTCATCCGCCGACTCATACAGGCGATCCCTGTTCTGCTCGGTGCCACGTTCCTGATCTACCTGCTGACCTTCGCCATGCCGGGTGCTGACCCGATCCAGCTTCTGGCAGGTGAGAAGAAGGCAGACCCGCTCGTCGCGGCGATGCTGCGCGAGAAGTACCACCTCGACGACCCGTTCCTGCTGCAGTACTGGAACTACATCACCGGTGTGTTCCAGGGCGACCTCGGCGAGTCCCTCAACGGCCGCAAGGTCCTCGACCAGTTCGCCGAGGCGTTCCCCTACACGGTGAACCTGGCCCTCATGGCCTTCGCCATCGAGGCCGTCGTCGGCGTGCTCGCCGGCGTCATGGCCGCCCTGCGCCGCGGCAAGTTCCTCGACCAGCTGGTCCTGATCTCCACGCTGATGGTCATCTCGATCCCCGTCTTCGTCACCGGCTTCGTGCTGCAGCTGACGCTGGGCGTGCACCTGAAGAACGAGTGGGGCGTCGAGATCTTCACGCCCTCGTTCAACGAGCACGACGGCATGATCGGCTACCTCCTCCCGGCGTTCGTCCTCGCGTCGACCTCCCTGGCGTACGTGGCCCGACTGACCCGTACCAGCCTCATGGAGACGATGCGCGCGGACTACGTGCGCACGGCGACCGCGAAGGGGCTCCCGCGCCGCAAGGTCGTGGTGAACCACGCGCTGCGCAACGCACTCATCCCGATCATCACGTTCCTGGGCGCCGACCTCGGCGCGCTCATGGGCGGTGCGGTCATCACCGAGCGGATCTTCAACATCCACGGCGTCGGCGGTCTGCTCGCCAAGTCCGTGTACCTCAAGGACGGCGCGGTCGTGGTGGGCGGTGTGACCATCCTGGTCCTCGTCTACCTCATCGCGAACCTGCTTGTGGACCTGCTCTACGCCGTGCTCGACCCGAGGATCCGCTATGCGTGACACGACTACGGTGGGGGACTCGATGACCGACACCCAGATAGCCGGAGCCCCCTCCGCCGGCGCCCCGGCCGACCGGCCGGACCCCAAGGAGAAGAAGAGCCGCGAGGCCAGCCTCTGGTCCGACGCCCTGAGCGACTTGCGGCGCAACCCGGTCTTCCTGATCGGTGCCTTCCTCGTCCTGTGCATGCTCGTCATCTCGGCGTTCCCGCAGTGGTTCACCAGCGGCAGCCCGTTCGACGCCGCGGCCTGCAAGCTGGAGGACTCGCTCAAGACGCCGAGCGGCGACCACTGGTTCGGCTTCGACATCCAGGGCTGCGACGTCTACACCCGTACGGTGTGGGCCGCCCGCAACTCCGTGATCGTCGGCATCGTCACCACCGCGCTGGTGATCGTCGTCGGTGGCTCCCTCGGCCTGCTGGCCGGCTGGGTCGGCGGTATCACTGACAGCATCCTGTCCCGCTTCACCGAGATCTTCTTCGCGATCCCGCTGCTGCTCGGCGGCATGCTGATCATGTCGGCCCTGCCGGGCAACGCCTGGACGGTCTCACTGGTGCTGGCCATCCTCGGCTGGCCGCAGATCTTCCGCATCATGCGGTCCTCGGTGCTGCAGAACAAGAACAACGACTACGTGATGGCGGCCCGCGCGCTCGGCGCCGGCACCCTGCGCATCACGATGCGGCACATCCTGCCGAACGCCGTCGCCCCCGTCATCGTGGTCGGCGCGATCAGCCTGGGTGTGTACATCTCCGCCGAGGCCGCCCTGTCGTACCTGGGCATCGGCGTCCAGCCCCCGGAGATCTCCTGGGGCCTCATGGTCAGCGACGCGTCCGTCCGCTGGCTCCAGGCCCCGCACGTACTGCTGTTCCCGTCGGCCGCGCTGAGCGTCACCGTGCTCGCGTTCATCATGGTCGGCGACGCGGTACGCGACGCCCTCGACCCGAAGCTGCGCTGAGGAAGGGCGTACGTTGACCATCATCGACAAGACCTCGAACGTCCCCGCGCCCCGTTCGGCGCCGGAGGGGACCCCCCTGCTCGAAGTGCGCGACCTGCACGTCGAGTTCCACACCCGCGACGGTGTCGCCAAGGCAGTCAACGGCGTCTCGTACTCCGTGAACGCCGGCGAGACCCTCGCCGTCCTCGGCGAGTCCGGCTCCGGCAAGTCCGTGACGGCGCAGGCCATCATGGGCATCCTCGACATGCCCCCCGGCAAGATCCCGTCCGGTGAGATCCTGTTCCAGGGCACCGACCTGCTGAAGCTCCCGGCCGAGGAGTACCGCAAGGTCCGCGGCTCGAAGATCGCCATGATCTTCCAGGACGCGCTGTCCTCGCTGAACCCGGTGCACACCGTCGGCGCCCAGCTCGGCGAGATGTTCCGGGTCCACCGCGGCATGTCCAAGAAGGACGCCACGGCCAAGGCCGTCGAGCTCATGGACCGGGTGAAGATCCCCGCCGCCAAGGCGCGCGTGGGCGACTACCCGCACCAGTTCTCCGGCGGTATGCGCCAGCGCATCATGATCGCGATGGCGATGGCCCTGGAGCCCGACCTGATCATCGCCGACGAGCCCACCACGGCTCTCGACGTGACGGTCCAGGCCCAGGTGATGGACCTGCTCGCGGAGCTCCAGCGCGAGATGAACATGGGCCTCATCCTGATCACCCACGACCTCGGCGTCGTCGCCGACGTCGCGGACAAGATCGCCGTCATGTACGGCGGCCGGATCGTCGAGAACGCCCCGGTCCACGAGATCTACAAGAACCCGGCGCACCCGTACACGCGCGGCCTGCTGGACTCGATCCCGCGCCTGGACCAGAAGGGCCAGGAGCTCTACGCGATCAAGGGCCTGCCGCCGAACCTGCTCAACATCCCCTCGGGCTGCGCCTTCAACCCGCGCTGCCCCAAGGCGCGGGACATCTGCCGCACCGACGTGCCGGTCCTGCACCAGGTGACCGCGCAGGACGGCACCGAGCTGTCCGGCCGCACCAGCGCGTGCCACTTCTGGAAGGAGCAGATCCATGGCTGAGCTCACCAAAAGCGTCACCGAGCGCGAGCCGATCCTCCAGGTCCGCAACCTGGTCAAGCACTTCCCGCTGACCCAGGGCATCCTGTTCAAGAAGCAGGTCGGCGCGGTCAAGGCGGTCGACGGGATCTCCTTCGACCTCTACCGGGGCGAGACCCTCGGCATCGTGGGCGAGTCCGGCTGCGGCAAGTCCACCGTCGCCAAGCTCCTGATGAGCCTGGAGACCGCCACCGCCGGTGAGGTCTTCTACAAGGGCCAGGACATCACCAAGCTGTCGGGCAAGGCCCTCAAGGCCGTGCGCCGCAACATCCAGATGGTGTTCCAGGACCCGTACACCTCGCTGAACCCGCGCATGACGGTCGGCGACATCATCGGGGAGCCCTACGAGATCCACCCCGAGGTGGCTCCGAAGGGCGACCGGCGCCGCAAGGTCCAGGAGCTCCTGGACGTGGTGGGCCTGAACCCGGAGTACATCAACCGCTATCCGCACCAGTTCTCCGGCGGTCAGCGCCAGCGCATCGGCATCGCCCGCGGCCTCGCGCTCAACCCGGAGATCATCATCTGCGACGAGCCGGTCTCCGCGCTCGACGTGTCGGTGCAGGCGCAGGTCATCAACCTGATGGAGAAGCTCCAGGACGAGTTCAACCTGTCCTACCTCTTCATCGCGCACGACCTGTCGATCGTCCGGCACATCTCGGACCGCGTGGGCGTCATGTACCTCGGCAAGATGGCCGAGATCGGCACCGACGCGGAGATCTACGAGCACCCGACGCACCCCTACACCCAGGCGCTGCTGTCGGCGGTCCCGGTGCCGGACCCCGAGGTCCGCGAGCACCGCGAGCGCATCATCCTCACCGGTGACGTCCCGTCCCCGGCCAACCCGCCGTCGGGCTGCCGCTTCCGCACCCGCTGCTGGAAGGCCCAGGACAAGTGCGCCACCGAGGAGCCGCTGCTGGCGATCCCGGAGCGCTTCAAGGGGCAGGACACCTTTGCCGCGCACGAGTCGGCGTGCCACTTCGCGGAGGAGAAGGCCGTCCTGGCCGTCTGATCCCCCGCGCAGCCGTACGGCGTTCAGGGCGCCCGGTACCGGAATCTCCGGTGCCGGGCGCCCTGCCGTTTCCCGCCCCGGCGCGCGGGGTGCGGCGCCGCCGCGGGGGCGCCGCACCCGAGTCCCCGCGCCACTCGGCGGACGGGTGGGACGGGCGGGGCGGGATGGTGCGCGCGCGAAGGGAGTTGCGCCCGTGGTCCGCGCCGCCCGACAGTGACCGGATGACCGACGAGATGCCCGTCCTGACCGGCCTGACCCACCGCCCCGCCGGACCGGGGGACGCGGCCGACATCTGCGCCCTGCTCAACGCCGTCGACATGATCGAGATCGGCCGGCCGGAGACCGATCTCGGCAGCGTCGAAGCCGATCTCAACCGCCCCGACATCGATCTGGCCACCGACTCGTGGCTCGCCTTCCACGGCTCGCGGCTCGTCTGCTACGCGCTGGTCTGGGCGGACGGCGAGCCCGGCCGCGTTGACGGCGACCACTACGTCCTGCCCGGCCACCAGGGAGCCGCCCGGCACCTGCTGGAGCTGATGGAGCTCAGGGCCCGCGAACTGGCCGCCGGGGCAGGGCGGGCTTGGCTGCGGATCCAGCTCAACGTGAAGCCCACCCTCGACCTCTCCCTGCTGACCGGGCGCGGCTACCGCACCGTACGCCGCTACCAGGTGATGACCCGCGGCCTCGACCCCGCCGCCGACCTCCCGCCCACCGCGCCGGCCGGGCTCACCCTGCGCGACTGCTCCGCGGACGGGACCGACCGCCATCGCGCCCACGCCCTGGTCGAGGAGACCTTCGCGGCCCACTTCGGCCATGTGGAGCGCGGCTACGACGCGTGGCTCGACCACCTGGACGCACGCGGGCTCGACTGGTCCCTGGTGTGGATCGCCTCCCTCCCGGGCGAAGGGGACGTCGCCGTCCTGCTCACCCGGGACGACCGCACGAGCATGGCCTGGCTCAGCCACATCGGCGTGCGCGAGGCGCTGCGCGGCCGGGGCATCGGCGGGTACCTGCTCCGCCACGCCTTCGCCGCCTACGCGGCGCGCGGCCGCGACACCCTCGGCCTCGGAGTGGACGTCCACAACGAGACCGGCGCCCTCGCGCTCTACGAGACGCACGGCATGGGCCTGCACTACGCGGTCGACACCTGGGAGCTGGCTTTGCACCCCCAGGGGTGACAGGCGGGGGGCGCGCGGGTGCAATCGGTCGAACCAGGGTGTGCGGGGTCGTACATAGGGTGACATTGGCCCCTAAGCGAGTCTTGGAACCCCTAGGAGGCACTCCATGCGCGGAGCCACCCACGCCCAGTGGGCCGCATGTGCGGTGGCCGTCGCCCTCGCGGCGACGGCCTGCGGCGGTGGAAGCGACGCCGGCGGGGGCGGTCGCGACGGCGCGGGAATCGTCAGTTCCTCGTGGGGTGACCCGCAGAACCCCCTGGAGCCCGCCAACACCAACGAGGTGCAGGGCGGCAAGGTACTGGACATGCTGTTCCGGGGTCTGAAGCGCTACGACCCGAAGACCGGTGAGGCGGTGGACTTCCTCGCCGAGAAGATCGAGACCACCGACAGCCAGAACTTCACGATCACCCTGAAGGACGGCTGGACGTTCAGCAACGGCGAACCCGTCACCGCCCAGTCCTTCGTGGACGCCTGGAACTACGCGGCGGACGTGCGCAACAAGCAGAACAACGCGCCGTTCTTCTCGGACATCGTCGGCTACGAGGACCTGCACCCGGCCAACGGCGAGCCCAAGGCCAAGACGATGAAGGGCCTCGTCGTCAAGGACCCCAAGACCTTCACCGTCGCCCTGCGGGAGAAGTTCTCCACCTGGCCCGAGACCCTCGGCTACCAGGCCTTCTCCCCGCTGCCCAAGTCCTTCTTCACCGACCACGCCGGCTGGCTGGCCAAGCCGGTCGGCAACGGCCCCTACACGGTGGAGTCCTACACCAAGGGCACGGGCATGAAGCTGCGCGCGTGGGACGGCTACCCCGGCGCGGACAAGGCCCAGAACGGCGGCGTCGACCTCAAGGTTTACACGGACAACAACACCGCCTACACCGACCTGATCTCCGGCAACCTCGACCTGGTCGACGACGTGCCGGCGCAGCAGCTGAAGAACGTCGCGAACGACCTCGGCGACCGCTACATCAACCAGCCCGCCCTGATCATCCAGACCCTCACGTTCCCGCTGTACGACCCGCAGTGGAGCAAGGACGGGATGGAGAAGGTCCGCCGCGGCATCTCCATGGCGATCAACCGCGACGAGATCACCAAGCAGATCTTCCGGGACACCCGCACTCCCGCCAAGGACTGGACGTCGCCGGCCCTCGGCGACAAGGGCGGCTTCAAGTCCACCGCCTGCGGCGACGCCTGCACCTTCGATCCCGCCGAGGCCAAGAAGCTCATCCAGGAGGGCGGCGGGCTGCCCGGCGGAAAGGTCACGCTGACCTCGAACGTGGACACCGGCTCGCACCGCGACTGGATGGACGCCGTCTGCAACAGCGTCAACAACGCACTCGGCGAGGGCCCCGTCTGCACCGTCAACCCCATCGGCACCTTCGCCGACTTCCGCAACCAGCAGAGCGGCTTCAAACTGACCGGGCCCTTCCGCTCCGGCTGGCAGGCCGACTACCCGTTGATCCAGAACTTCCTGGAGCCGCTGTACTACACCGGCGCCTCCTCCAACTACGGCAAGTTCAGCAATCCGGAGTTCGACAAGCTCGTCGACACGGCCAACCAGGAGAGCGACCCCGCCAAGGCGGTCGCCACCTTCCAGGACGCCGAGAAGATCCTGGCCGAGCAGATGCCGTCCATCCCGCTCTGGTACCAGAACGGGAGCGCCGGGCACTCCGAGCGGATCACGGACGTGGCGCTCAACCAGTTCAGCGTGCCGGTCTACGACCAGATCAAGGTCAGCTGACCGACCGACGGATCGATCCTGGAGCAGTCCATGGGACGTTATGTGATCCGGCGGCTGCTCCAGATGATCCCGGTGTTCATCGGCAGCACGTTCCTGATCTTCTTCATGGTGTACGCGCTCGGTGACCCGGTCGCGGCCCTCTTCGGCGACAAGGCGCCCGACCCCGCCACCGCCGCGCGCATCCGCAAGGACCTCTACCTCGACCGCCCCCTGTGGGAGCAGTACGTCCACTACATGGGCCAGATCTTCAAGGGCGACTTCGGCACGGCCTTCAACGGCCAGGAGGTCACCGAGCTCATGGCGACGGCCTTCCCCGTCACCCTGCGGCTGACCGTCGTCGCGATCGTCATCGAGATCGTCGTCGGCATCACCCTCGGCGTGGTCAGCGGGCTGCGCCGGGGCAGGGCCGTGGACAGCTCCGTCCTCGTGATGACCCTGGTCGTCATCTCCGTGCCCACGTTCGTGACGGGCTACCTGCTGCAGTTCCTCTTCGGCGTCAAGTGGGGCTGGGTCCGCCCCACCGTCTCCCCGGACGCCCCCTTCGGCGAGCTGATCCTGCCCGGCGTCGTGCTCGCCCTCGTCTCCCTCGCGTACGTGACCCGGCTCTCGCGCACATCCATCGCCGAGAACGTCCGGGCCGACTACGTCCGCACCGCCGTCGCCAAGGGACTGCCGCGCCGCCGGGTCATCACCCGCCACCTGCTGCGCAACTCCCTGATCCCGGTGGTCACCTTCATCGGCACCGACATCGGCGCGCTGATGGGCGGGGCCATCGTCACCGAGCGGATCTTCAACATCCACGGCGTCGGCTACCAGCTCTACCAGGGCATCCTGCGCAACAACTCGCCGACGGTGGTCGGGTTCGTCACGATCCTCGTCATCGTCTTCCTGCTGGCGAACCTGCTCGTCGACCTGCTGTACGCGGTCCTGGACCCGAGGATCCGCTATGCCTGAGTCCGAGCGCCCCGACCCCTACGACCCCGTGGGCCCCGGCCCGCACGAAGCGGTGGCCCCCACCGGGCAAGGCGGTGCCATGGACCTCGCCCTCGAGGAGGGGGAGAGCCTCGAAACCCCCCTCCTCCCCGGACCCGGGGGAGCCACCTCGAAGGACAAGGCCCGCTCGCTGTGGTCCGACGCCTGGCACCAGCTGCGCCGCAACCCCGTCTTCGTCGTCTCGGCGCTGCTGATCCTCTTCCTCGTGGTCATCGCGATCTGGCCCCAGCTCATCGCGAGCGGCGACCCCCTCCAGTGCGACCTGTCCAAGTCCCAGCAGGGCTCCTCCCCGGGCCACCCCTTCGGCTACGACACGCAGGGCTGCGACGTGTACACCCGTACCGTCTACGGCGCCCGCGCCTCGATCACCGTCGGCGTGTGCGCCACCCTCGGCGCCGCCCTGCTCGGTTCCGCGCTCGGCGGGCTCGCCGGCTTCTTCGGCGGCTGGTGGGACGCGCTGCTGTCCCGGATCGCGGACATCTTCTTCGGCATCCCGGTGATCCTCGGCGGCCTGGTCTTCCTGTCCGTCGTCACCAGCACCACCGTGTGGCCCGTGGTGGGCTTCATCGTGCTGCTCGGCTGGCCGCAGCTCGCCCGCATCGCCCGCGGCTCGGTGATCACCGCCAAGCAGAACGACTACGTCCAGGCCGCCCGCGCGCTCGGCGCGGGCCACGGCCGGATGCTGCTGCGGCACGTGGCGCCGAACGCCGTGGCACCCGTCATCGTCGTCGCCACCATCGCGCTCGGCACCTACATCGCCCTGGAGGCCACCTTGTCCTTCCTGGGCGTCGGCCTGCGCCCGCCCACCGTCTCCTGGGGCATCGACATCTCCAACGCGGCCTCGCAGATTCGCAACGCCCCGCACATGCTGCTCTGGCCGGCGGGCGCGCTCAGCGTGACGGTGCTCGCCTTCATCATGCTCGGCGACGCGGTGCGCGACGCCCTCGACCCCAAGCTGCGCTGAGGAGCCCCGCCCATGCTGCTCGAAGTCCGCGACCTGCACGTGGAGTTCACCACGCGCGACGGGGTCGCGAAAGCGGTCAACGGCGTCGACTACTCGGTGGACGAGGGGGAGACCCTCGCCGTGCTCGGTGAGTCGGGCTCCGGCAAGTCGGTGACCGCGCAGGCCGTCATGGGGATTTTGGACATGCCGCCCGGCCGGATCACGGGCGGCGAGATCCTCTTCAAGGGCCGGGACCTGCTGAAGACGAAGGAGGAGGACCGGCGCAGGATCCGGGGCGCCGAGATGGCGATGATCTTCCAGGACGCCCTTTCCTCCCTCAACCCCGTCCTCAGCGTGGGCGCGCAGCTCGGCGAGATGTACGAGGTCCACCGCGGGATGTCCCGCAAGGACGCCCGGGGCATGGCCGTCGAGCTGATGGACCGGGTGCGGATCCCCGCGGCCAAGCAGCGCGTGGGCGACTTCCCCCACCAGTTCTCCGGGGGCATGCGCCAGCGCATCATGATCGCGATGGCGCTGGCCCTGGAACCGTCCCTGATCATCGCGGACGAGCCGACCACCGCCCTCGACGTCACCGTCCAGGCCCAGGTGATGGACCTGCTGGCCGAGCTCCAGCGCGAACTGCACATGGGCCTCATCCTGATCACCCACGACCTGGGCGTGGTCGCGGACGTCGCCGACAAGATCGCCGTCATGTACGCGGGCCGGATCGTCGAGGCCGCCCCGGTCCACGAGATCTACCGGGCGCCCGCGCACCCGTACACGCGCGGCCTGCTGGATTCGATCCCGCGCCTGGACCAGAAGGGCCAGGAGCTGTACGCGATCAAGGGCCTGCCCCCGAACCTGCTGGCCATCCCGCCCGGCTGCGCGTTCAACCCGCGCTGCCCGATGGCGCGGCCGGTGTGCCGCACCGACGTCCCGCCGCTGTACGAGGTGACCGAGTCGCCGGTGGAGCGGACCAGCGCCTGCCACTTCTGGACGGAGTGCCTCCATGGCTGAGTCCCTGCTGGAAGTGAAGGACCTGGTCAAGCACTACCCGCTCACCCAGGGCATCGTCTTCCGCAAGAGGATCGGCGCGGTCAGGGCGGTCGACGGGGTCTCCTTCGACCTGCACGCGGGCGAGACGCTCGGCATCGTGGGCGAGTCCGGCTGCGGCAAGTCGACCGTGGCCAAGATGCTGGTCAACCTGGAGCGGCCGACGGCCGGCGCGATCTCGTACAAGGGCGAGGACATCACCAAGCTGTCGGGCAAGGCCCTCAAGGCCGTGCGCCGCAACATCCAGATGGTGTTCCAGGACCCGTACACCTCACTGAACCCGCGCATGACGGTCGGCGACATCATCGGGGAGCCCTACGAGATCCACCCCGAGGTGGCTCCGAGGGGCGACCGGCGCCGCAAGGTCCAGGAGCTCCTGGACGTGGTGGGCCTGAACCCGGAGTACATCAACCGCTATCCCCACCAGTTCTCCGGCGGTCAGCGCCAGCGCATCGGCATCGCCCGCGGTCTGGCCCTGCGGCCCGAGGTCATCGTCGCCGACGAGCCGGTCTCCGCGCTCGACGTGTCCGTGCAGGCGCAGGTGATCAACCTGTTGGCGAAGCTCCAGGACGAGTTCGACCTGTCGTACGTGTTCATCGCGCACGACCTGTCGATCGTCCGGCACATCTCGGACCGGGTCGGCGTCATGTACCTGGGCCGGATCGTGGAGATCGGCACCGACACCCAGATCTACGACCACCCCACCCACCCCTACACGCAGGCCCTGCTGTCCGCGGTCCCCGTTCCCGACCCGGAGGCCCGCGCGCGCCGGGAGCGCATCATCCTCTCCGGCGACGTGCCCTCCCCGGCCAACCCGCCGTCGGGCTGCCGCTTCCGCACCCGCTGCTGGAAGGCGCGGGACAAGTGCGCCGTCGACGTGCCCCTGCTGGCGGTTCCCGAGGTCTTCCCATCGGGTCCGGCGGCGCATCCGTCGGCCTGTCACTTCGCGGCGGAGAAGCACGTGGTGCCCTCGCCCCCGCCGGCCGGCGGGGCGCGGTAGCCGGGGCGCCGCTTCGGCCCCCGGTCCGATCATTTCCGGCCACCCCTCGGACGCCGCTCGCAGCGGCCCGGCCCTCCCGCCAACACCCGTTCACACACGGGCAACTTGGCCGTTTCCGCCCCGAGATCCGGGCCGTGCAGCCTGGACGGCGTGCGGCCGTGCGGGCGCCGACGGCCGGCCCGAGGGCGTACGACCCCTCGGGCCGGCCTCCCGTGTGCCCCGCGCCGTGCGCGCCGTGCGCCCCTCGTGCTGCCGGAATTCGATCGATGCGCTGGTACGGATAGTTATGATCCGTAGCGCACGGTGGGTATGACTCCTGTCGAGCACTGATACGCGAACCGATGTCCGCTCGACGTGGAGGTGAAACGCCGTGGCACTCTCGATCTCGGCCGTGGTGCTGCTGGCGATCGTCGTATTCCTGCTGGTCCGGAAGTCGGGCCTGAAGGCGGGACACGCGGTGGTCTGTGTGCTGCTCGGTTTCTACCTGGCGAGTTCCACCATCGCCCCGACCCTCAACCAGCTCACTTCGAACGTGGCCAGCATGATCAGTGGCCTCAAGTTCTGAGCCCCGCCTCGTAGGCTGGGCCCATGAACGGTCTCCCCGCCCGCCGTCTGCTCCTGGTGCACGCGCACCCGGACGACGAGTCGATCAACAACGGCGTCACCATGGCCAAGTACGCGGCCGAGGGTGCGCACGTCACCCTGGTGACCTGCACCCTCGGCGAGGAGGGGGAGGTCATCCCGCCCGGCCTCGCCCACCTGGCGGCCGACCGCGACGACGGCCTCGGCAGCCACCGGGTCGGTGAACTCGCCGCCGCCATGGCGGAGCTGGGCGTCACCGACCACCGGTTCCTCGGCGGCGCCGGGCGCTACCGGGACTCCGGGATGATGGGCGCCCCGCAGAACCACCGCCCCGAGGCCTTCTGGTCGGCGGACGTGGACGAGGCCGCCGCGCACCTGGTGGCGGTGGTCCGGGAGGTACGGCCGCAGGTGCTGGTCACCTACGACCCGGACGGCGGCTACGGCCACCCCGACCACATCCAGGCCCACCGCGTCGCCATGCGCGCCGCCGAACTGGCCGCCGAGACCGCCTACCGGCGGGATCTGGGCGAGCCGCACGGCATCGGGAAGATCTACTGGAACCGCGTGCCCCGCTCGGTGGTCGAGGAGGGATTCGCCAACCTGCGCGCGGCCGTCGGCATCAAGGCGCCCTTCCCGGGCATGGCCTCGCCCGAGGACGTGCCCGGGGTCGTCGACGACGAGAGGATCACCGCCGAGATCGAGGCCGCCGAGGAGCTGGTGGCGGCGAAGGCGGCGGCCATGCGGGCCCACGCCACCCAGATCGCCGTGGACGGACCCTTCTTCGCCCTCTCCAACGACCTGGCGCAGCCGCTGTTCACCCGGGAGTACTACGAACTCGTCGCGGGCCGGTCCGGAGTGCCGGCGGGCGAGCGCGAGCGCGACCTGTTCGCGGGGGTGCCGGCATGACCGGGACGCTGACCCCGGCGCGCATCGCCGGCGGCCTGGGCATGGTGGCGCTGGGCGTACTGACCGGCCTGGCCGGCTGGCTGGTGGTGGACCTGTGGTTCCCCGGCGGCCTGCTGCTCGCGCTGGCGGCGGCCTTCGGGCTGTTCCTCGGTGGCCGGATCGCGCTCGGCACGGGCATCGGGGTGGGTGGCGCCGCCGTCGGCTGGTTCCTGGCGTACGTGCTGCTCGGTCTCCCGCGCCCCGAGGGGGACTTCCTGCTGAGTTCGTCCGGAATCGGCATGTACGTCTGCCTTTTGGGTGGAACGGCCTTCGCTGTGATGTGCGCCACGATGCGCGCTCCGCTGGACAGGCCGGTTTCGGCCGCCCGGCCTGCCAAGTGACGTGGTGTCGGACTCTTTAGAGGTCGCCGGTCCGGGCCGCGCGCGGCGGTCCGCGGGCCGGTTCACGGTGGTTTGGCGGGCGCTATGAGGAACCCCTGATTCCTGCGGGTCAGTTGCGCGAGGGCGGCGGCCAGTATGGTGGACGGGCCGCCGAGCTGCCCGCGCACGGTATGACGGGCGGCGGAGCCAACCGGGAGAACCTGCCTTGAGTCGTGAAACCGACAGTTCGTCCTCCGGGCCCACAGGGCACGGTGGAGCCGCCTACCCCTCGGGTACACCGCCGTATGGAACCGGCCAGTATCCGTCCACGGCTGTGCCCGGGCCAGGCGCGGCGAATGCCCCGGAGGAGAACCCTGTGACCTCGAAGCCGTCCACGCCCGACTCGGACGGGCCCAAGACCGAGACCACCCTGACGACCCGGATCCGGATCAACATCCCGGGTTCGCGGCCGATCCCGCCGGTGGTCGTGCGCAAGGCGATGGGGCCCGGCGCCGACGCGGCCGACACCGCGTCGCCGGCGTCCCGGGCGCCCGAGCCCGCATCCGGCCGGCCGGCGGAGCCGCCGCTCCCGCAGCGGCCCCAGCCCGTGCCGACCAGGATCGAGGCCGAGCGGGAGCCCGCGCGCCCCGCCCAGGGCCAGGCCGCGGGAGCCGAGGAGCCGGCCAGCAACTGGTTCGCTCCGCGCAAGGCGCCCAGCCCGGCGCCCGGCCCCGCCGCACCGGCGCCCGCACCCGCTCCGGCCCCCGGTCCGGCGCCCACCGCGCCGGCCGGCCCCGCCGCGGGCCGCGCACCGGCCCCTGCGCCGCACCCGGCACCCGCGCCGCACGCGCCGCATCCGGCCCCGGCGCCGCGTCCCCAGCCGCCGGCAGGGCCGGACGCCGGCTTCGCGCCGCCGCGCACCCCGCCCCCGCCGGTCGCGGACTACGGCCCGCCCGCGGACGGCCCGGGCGCCGCCCCGACCCAGGGCTTCCCGGCGTACGGCGCCGGCCAGGACGACACCGGCCCGGTCACCGAGGCGTTCCCCGCCTACGGCAGCCACGGCGACGGCTTCCCCGCCGGCCCCACCGGGGGGCCGAGCTACGGCAGCGGCCCCGGCGGCGCCCCCGTGGCCCCGAGCTGGCCCGGACCCGAGCTGGACCCCACGCCGGCCCCGACCCCGGTACCGGCCCCCGCGCCCGCCGCCCCGCGTTCCGCGCCGCAGCAGAAGGCCCCCGCCAAGGCCGCGAAGCCCGCCGGCAAGGGCCGCTCCAAGCTGGTCGCGTTCGGCGGCGGCCTCGTGCTCCTGCTCGGCGTGGCCTACGGCGCCGGGCTGCTGCTCAACCACTCCGACGTGCCCAAGGGCACCACCGTCCTCGGCGTCGACATCAGCGGCAGCCGCGACGAGGCCGTCACCAAGCTCCAGACGGCTTTCGGCACCCGCGCCTCCGCCCCGCTCCAGCTGAGCGTCGGCGGAAAGCAGGTCGAGCTGAAGCCCGAGAAGGCCGGCCTGACCCTGGACAGCCAGACCACCGTCCGCAACGCCGCCGGCAGCGACTACAACCCGATCACCGTCATCGGCTCCCTGCTCGGCAACGAGCGCGAGGCCGACGCGGTGATGCCGGTCGACGAGGAGAAGCTCCAGGTCGCGCTCCAGGAGCTCGCGGGCACCGCCGGCACGGCCACCGAGGGCACCATCACCTTCGACACCGGCAAGGCGGTGGCCGTCCCGGGCACCCCCGGCTCCACCCTTGACGTGGACGCCTCCGTCGACCAGGTCACCAAGGCCTTCCGCCAGATGGTCGCCACCGGCAACGCGGCGGTGGCGGAGCTGCCCGTGACGACCAAGGCGCCGGTCATCGACGAGGCCGAACTCAACCGCGCCATGAAGGAGTTCGCCGAACCGGCGATGTCCGCCAACGCCACGGTCAAGATCGGCCCCAAGTCCATCGCCTTCGGAGCCAAGTCCCTGCCCAAGATCCTGAGCATGCAGCCGGTCGACGGCCACCTGGTCGAGAAGTTCGACCTGGAGGCCCTCAAGGAGACCTACGGGAACACCTTCGACGGCGTCACGATCATGCGGGGCACCGGCACCAGGACCGCCGTCACCCCGCAGGACGTCGCCGGAGCCCTCGGCAAGGCCCTGCGCGGCAAGACGGCGGCCGAGCGCACCGTCGTCGTCGACACCAACGCGGGCTGACCCGCCCCCCCTCGGCGCCCCCGCCCCCACCGGGCGGGGGCGCCGCCCGGTGTGATCCGAACGGCCCGGCCTAGTTCAGCAGGGCCCGGGCGGCGGCGGCCTCACCGCGTACGCGGGCCGCCGCGTCGGTGTCCACAGCGGCCACCACCTCCGCGTACGCCTCCAGCTCCGCCGCGCCGTCCCGGAACGCCCCCCGTTCCACCAGCAGCCGCGCCCGCTCGTAGCGCAGCGACGCCGGGTGCGAGGGCAGCAGCAGCGACAGGTCCAGCGCCCACAGCGCCACTCCCGACTGCTCCGGCCGCGTCGAGGCCCAGGCCCGGATGTTGTTCAGGATCCGCAACACGATGTCCAGCGTGCGCGCCGGGGTCCGCGGGCCCTGCGCCAGCTCCGCCGGGCCCGCCCCCAGGGACGCGCCGCCCGCGAACGGGTCGACCACCACCCCCTCCTCCGGGTCCCCGAAGCCCACCACGAAGTGCCCCGGCAGACCCAGCCCGTACACCGGCGCCCCCGCCCTGCGCGCGACCTCCAGCCAGACCACCGACAGCAGGATCGGCAGCCCCCGGCGCCGCCGCAGCACCTCGTGCAGCAGCGAGGACGACAGCCGCTCGTAGTCCGCCGGAGTGCCGTGGAAGCCGAGGCGGCCGCCGAGCAGTTCCGTCACCGCCGACGCCCAGGCGCGTCCGCCCCGCAGGCCGTACGGCAGCATCCCGGCCAGCCGGTCCAGCTCGATCTGCGCCCAGTCCAGGGCCCGTTCGTCCAGCTCCGGGTCGGCCTCCGCCGCCAGCAGCAGGCACATCAGCGCCAGGTCCGGGCGCTCCGAGCGGGCCTCCGCGGCGAACTGCTCGCGCCGGTCCGCCGGGGTCACCGCGCCGCCCGGTAGTGGTGGTAGGTGTGGTGCGTGACGAAGCCCAGCCCGTCGTAGAGGGCCGACGCTCCGGCGCTGTCCGGCCCCGTCTCCACCTGGAGCCAGGCCGCCGAGGCGCCCTCCTCCAGCGCCCGCCGCGCCAGCGCCGCCATCACCGCCGTCGCCAGGCCCTGCCGCCGGTGCGCCGGGTCGACCGCCACGGCGGAGAAGCCGGCCCACCGCCCGTCCACCACGCACCGCCCGATCGCCCGCCCCCCGGGCAACGCCGCGAACCACACCGACGGGCCCTGCACCAGCAGCCGCCGGGCGACCTCGGGGTCGCGGACCCTGCCGTAGCGCCCGAGCCAGTCCTCGTCGGGAGTACGGGTCAGGCGTACGTCCCCGGCGGCCGGCGCGTCCACGTCTCCGACGGGCGCCAGCGCCCCGATCCGCACCCGCGCCGACACCTCCGCCGCCCAGCCGCGCCGTTCCAGCTCCGCGATCAGCAGTTCCTGGGTCCCGGCGGCGCCCGTCGCGGCCTGCACGTACGCCGGAAGGGCGCGGCGGGCGTACCAGGAGGTCACCCGGGCGAGTGCATCGTCGAGGGGTATGCCCGGATCGCCGAGCGGCAGCACCGAGTTGGCCCGCCGGGTGAAGCCGGCGGCGGCCCGCAGCGTCCACCCGCCGAGCGGCTCGCTCTCCAGCGGCTGCCAGGCCCGCGCCGAGACCCTCGAAAGCTCCTCGAAAGAGGCGGCGGGACCCCTCCGGCGGGCCGGCGCTGCGGGCACGATCTTGCCTGCGACCAGCGAGGATTCCGCGATGCGGACGGACTTTCCGTTCTTTTGTGTGATCAGCAGCACACCCTGGTCCCAGGATGTGAGAACCCCTACGGCGTCCGCATACACCGGGGCCCCGCTCGACCCGTACTCCACCCGTCGTACAGAGACACGTTTACCCACGTCAGCCGGGGTGATACGGACCTCCAGCAATCCACCGGCAGTGATTTCCACAGCTCTGTCCGCCCCTCCTGTTCGGATCGTGCCCGGGAACGGAGATACTAGGTGCGGGCATCGACGACGCCGCGCTCCCGCGCGATATGGAAAGCCCTACCGAGGAGGAACGAGAGCGTGACCTACGTCATCGCGGAGCCTTGTGTCGACGTCAAGGACAAGGCATGCATCGAAGAGTGCCCCGTCGACTGCATCTACGAGGGCCAGCGGTCCTTGTACATCCACCCGGACGAGTGCGTCGACTGTGGTGCGTGTGAGCCGGTCTGCCCGGTCGAGGCCATCTTCTACGAGGACGACACTCCGGAGGAGTGGAAGGACTACTACAAGGCGAACGTGGAGTTCTTCGACGAGCTCGGTTCGCCCGGTGGTGCCTCGAAGCTGGGCCTGATCGAGCGCGACCACCCCTTCATCGCGGCGCTCCCCGCCGACATCAACCCCTCTCACTGAGGGTTCACGGCACGAGCGCCACTCGGTCCCGTACGGCCTGCCGCCGCACGGGACCGAGGTGTTTGCCGGCCTTCGCGTCCAGCACCGAGAGAGAGCAGAGAGCACCGTGGCCGCAGTATCCGACCGTCTTCCCGCCTTCCCCTGGGACAAGCTGGAGCCGTACAAGAAGACGGCGGCGGCCCACGCGGACGGCATCGTCGACCTGTCGGTCGGCACGCCCGTGGACCCGGTGCCCGAGCTGATCCGGCACGCCCTGGTCGACGCCGCGGACTCCCCGGGCTACCCGACGGTCTGGGGCACCCCCGCCCTGCGCGACGCGATCACCGGCTGGCTGCGCGGCCGCCTCGGGGCGAGCGCCGCCGAGCACCGCAACGTGCTCCCCGTGGTCGGCTCCAAGGAACTGGTGGCCTGGCTGCCGACCCAGCTGGGCCTCGGCGCGGGCGACAAGGTCGCCTACCCCCGGCTCGCCTACCCGACGTACGAGGTCGGCGCGCGGCTGTGCGGCGCCGAGGCCGTGGTCTACGACGACCCGACCGCGCTCGACCCGGCCGGGGTGAAGCTGCTGTGGCTCAACTCCCCGTCCAACCCGACCGGCAAGGTCATCGCCAAGGACGAGCTGGTCCGGATCGTGGCCTGGGCCCGCGAGCACGGGATCCTGCTCTTCAGCGACGAGTGCTACCTGGAGCTGGGCTGGGAGGCCGAGCCCGTCTCCGTGCTCCACGACGACGTGTGCGGTGGCTCGTACGAGGGCATCGTCGCCGTCCACTCGCTCTCCAAGCGCTCCAACCTGGCCGGCTACCGGGCCGCGTTCGTCGCCGGCGATGCGGACGTGCTCGGGGAGCTGCTGGAGATCCGCAAGCACGGCGGCATGATGACCCCCGCCCCGGTGCAGGCCGCCACGGTCGCCGCGCTCGGCGACGACCGCCATGTCGAGGAGCAGCGCGCCCGCTACGCGGCCCGCCGCGCGGCCCTGCGCGCGGCCCTCGAGGCGCACGGCTTCCGCGTCGAGCACAGCGAGGCCAGCCTCTACCTGTGGGTGACCCGCGACGAGCCCTGCTGGGACACCGTCGCGCATCTCGCCGAGCTGGGCATCCTGGTCGCGCCGGGGGACTTCTACGGGGAGGCGGGCGCGCGGTTCGTGCGGGTGGCCTTCACCGCCACCGACGAGCGCGTCGAGGCCGCGGTCAAGCGCCTGGGCTGATCCGCCGCCGGACAGCCGGAAGGGGCCGGGAGTTCGTGCTCCCGGCCCCTTCGGCATGCGGCCCGTCAGCCCAGCGGCAGGCCGCCGGGCAGGCCGCCCGCGAGGCCACCGGGCAGCCCGCCCGTCAGGCCGCCGGGCAGCTCGCCGGCCGCCGGCAGCTGCTGGGTGGCGGGCAGACCGCCGAGCAGGCCGCTCGCGGTCTCGCTCACACCGGCGGCGGGGACCGCCGCCGGAACGGCCTCGACGGCCGTGCTCGCCGTGTCCGTGGCCGCCGCCGTGGTCGCGGCCGCGGCGTCGGGGGCGTCCGCGGCGCTGGCCGCGCCGGCCGCACCGACCACGGGGGCTGCCCCGGCTGCCAGGAGCAGCGCGGCGCGGGCGATCCGGCGGGTCAGGGGGAGGGACATGATGCTCCTAAGCGGTAGCGGCTGAGTACGCCGTGTACAACCGCTCGTGGGGCGGGTGGAGTTGCGGGGCCCCCGGGTAAAAGATCGGTAACGCATCGTTTTATCGGCTTCCGCGACAAACGCATCGGACACGCGCCCACCAGGGCTTCTGTCCGCCCGTGACGCTCCGGCCGGCGCTCCGGCCACCCCCGGAGGAGTGACACCCCGCACGCGCGAGCGGGCGCCCGGAGCGCTGCCGCCGGCGCGGCTCAGCGGGCGATGAGGATCCGGAGCTCGGGGGCGGCGGCGTCCTGCGGAGCGCCGCCGCCCGACGCGCCGGGCCCGCCCTTGCCCTGCCACAGGCCCCGGGCCTTCCCGCCGACCCAGCCGCTGCCCCGGTACGAGACCCGGGCGATGCCCAGCTCGTGCGACCGGGCCACCGCCCAGTGGGCCATCGCCCGGCCCCGGCGCTCCTCGGCCGGTCCGCCGTCGCGCTTCAGCCGCAGACTGATCTCGGGCTGCGCCCCCGCGCCCGGTTGCGTCGGCGCGGCCTCGGCGCCGCCCGCACCACCCCCGCCGCCCGCCAGCGCGTCCTTGCCGAACGCGCGCACCAACTCCGCCCGCACCTTATCCGGATCGCCCTTCAGCGGGGCCGGTCCCGAGCAGGACAGCACCCCGCCCTCGCCGAAGGCCGCCGTCAGGACCGTCGCGTCCGTCTCGTGCTTGGCGTACGCCTGCGGGTAGCCGCTGCGCTGCACCTTCTGAGCCGCCACCGTCAGCGGCAGCCGCGAGTAGCCGGGAACGTCGACGAGGTGGTCGTAGAAGATGCCGGCCGAGTACACCGGGTCGGTGATCTGCTCCGGGGTGCCCCAGCCCATCGAGGGCCGCTGCTGGAACAACCCCAGCGAGTCCCGGTCGCCGTGGTCGAGGTTGCGCAGCGCCGACTCCTGCATGGCCGTCGCCAGCGCGATGGTCACCGCCCGGTCCGGCAGGCCCTTGGAGATGCCGACGGCCGCTATCGTCGCCGCGTTGGCGGCCTGCTCGGGCGTCATCTCGTACTTCTGCCCGCCGCCGGCGGCCGCGGTGGCCGTGCAGTAGGGTGCGCCGGCGCCGCCGTTGGAGTACCGCTGGACGGCGAAATAGCCGATCACCGCGAAGAGGACGAGCAGACCTGTGGCCACACGGAGCGGCCTGCGGCGACGGGGACGTGGATCACGGGATGCGGACACGCGGCCCACCGTACTTGAGGCATATGACGTGTCCATCGGCCGGACGACGAGGTGGCCGCCCGAGTGGGGGCGTTAGGGTCGGTTCATGCCCGAATCCGAGCTGGACCTCACCCAGGACGCCGCCGAGCTGACCGCCCGGCTCGTCGACATCCCCTCCGTGAGCGGCGACGAGAAGGTGCTCGCCGACCTCGTGGAACGTGCGCTGCGGGCCCTGCCGCACCTCACCGTGGACCGCCTCGGCAACAACGTCGTCGCCCGCACCCACCTCGGCCGCGCCGAGCGCGTCCTGCTCGCCGGCCACCTCGACACCGTGCCGATCGCCGGCAACGTCCCCTCCCGCCTCGACGCGGACGGCGTCCTGTGGGGCTGCGGCACGACCGACATGAAGTCGGGCGTCGCCGTGCAGCTGCGCATCGCCGCGACCGTCCCCGAGCCGAACCGGGACCTCACCTTCGTCTTCTACGACCAGGAGGAGGTCGCGGCCCACCTCAACGGCCTGGGCAAGGTCGCAGAGGCGCACCCCGACTGGCTCACCGGCGACTTCGCGGTGCTGCTCGAACCCTCGAACGCCGAGGTCGAGGGCGGCTGCCAGGGCACCCTGCGGGTGCTGCTGTGCACCGCGGGCGAGCGCGCCCACTCGGCGCGCAGCTGGATGGGCTCCAACGCGATCCACTCCGCGGCCCCGATCCTGGCCCGGCTGGCCGCCTACGAGCCGCGCAGGCCGGTGATCGACGGCCTGGAGTACCACGAGGGCCTCAACGCCGTCCGCATCGAGGGCGGCGTTGCCAACAACGTCATCCCCGACGCGTGCACGGTGACGGTCAACTTCCGCTACGCCCCCGACCGCAGCGAGGCCGAGGCGATCGCCCACGTGCGGGAGGTCTTCGCGGACTGCGGCGTCGCCGAGTTCGTGGTCGACGACTCCTCGGGCGGCGCCCTGCCCGGCCTCTCCCACCCGGCGGCGGCGGCCTTCATGGAGGCGGTCGGCGGCCGCGCCATGCCGAAGTTCGGCTGGACGGACGTGTCCCGCTTCAGCGCGCTCGGCGTACCGGCGGTCAACTACGGGCCCGGCGACGCGCTGGTGGCCCACAAGGTCGACGAGCGGGTGGAGACGAAGGCGGTCCTGCACTGCGAAGAGCGACTGCGCGCCTGGCTGACCTCCTGAATTCCGCTTCCTGTCACCTTTGTGCGCCTACCCTGATCCAACGATCAGCAGGAGGGAGCACATCATGGGCAACCGCGCCAATCCCGACGGGGACGCTCGTCGTCGGCCCGAGGAGCAGCAGCTCGGACCGGTGCTGAGGAGGCGGAGCCAGGTCAAGGCGGGCAGTACGACGGACCAGCGGCTGCTGGACTCCGCCGGGCCCTCCGAGTGGGTGCACACCGATCCCTGGCGGGTCCTGCGCATCCAGTCGGAGTTCATCGAGGGCTTCGGCACGCTCGCCGAGCTGCCGCCCGCGATCAGCGTGTTCGGATCGGCCCGCACCCCGGCGGGGACGCCGGAGTACGAGGCGGGCGTGCGGATCGGCCGCGCCCTGGTCGACGCCGGGTTCGCGGTGATCACCGGCGGTGGGCCGGGCGCGATGGAGGCGGCCAACAAGGGGGCCCGCGAGGGGGACGGCATCTCGGTGGGCCTCGGCATCGAGCTGCCCTTCGAGCAGGGGCTCAACCAGCACGTCGACCTCGGGCTGAACTTCCGGTACTTCTTCGTCCGCAAGACGATGTTCGTGAAGTACAGCCAGGGCTTCGTGGTGCTGCCGGGCGGCCTCGGCACGCTGGACGAGCTCTTCGAGGCACTGACCCTGGTCCAGACCCAGAAGATCACCCGCTTCCCGATCGTGCTGTTCGGCACGGAGTACTGGAGCGGCCTGATCGACTGGCTGAAGGGCACGGTCATCGCCCAGGGCAAGGCCTCGGAGAAGGACCTGTACCTCTTCCACGTCACGGACGACGTGGACGAGGCGATCGCCCTGGTGACGAAGGAAGTCGGCAAGTAGCACCGGCACCGCGGGACCGGGCCCCCAGGCCCTGTCGTCAACGTCCCGCCGGGCCCACGGCGCCCGGCACCGCACCTCGCCGCGTGGTCGGGGCGCCCGAGTACGTCCAGTACACGGGCGCCCCTCCGCCGTGCGATGCACGGCACCGGACGCCGCGGGCCCGACCGGCGCTCCTTCGACGACAGGACCTCGCGGTCCGGCCCCGCCGGTGGCTCAGGCGAGCCCGCGCCGGGCGACCGCCGGCGGCCGGTGGCCCTGGATCGAGCGGACCATCTCCAGGATCTGCCGGGTCTCGGCGACCTCGTGCACGCGGTAGACCTGCGCCCCCAGCCAGGCGGAGACCGCCGTGGTGGCCAGGGTGCCCAGCAGGCGCTCCTTGACCGGCTTGTCGAGGGTCTCGCCGACGAAGTCCTTGTTGGACAGCGAGACCAGCACCGGCCAGCCCGTCCGCGTCATCTCGCCCAGCCGGCGCGTGGCCTCCAGCGAGTGCCGGGTGTTCTTCCCGAAGTCGTGGCCGGGGTCGATCATGATCGCGTCCCGCCGGACGCCCAGGGACGCCGCCCGCTCGGCGAGCCCGACCGTGACGCGCAGGATGTCCTCCATGACGTCCTCGTACGAGGTCCGGTGCGGCCTGGTCCGCGGTTCGACCCCGCCCGCGTGGGTGCAGACCAGCCCGGCCCCGTGGCGCGCCGCGACCTCGGCCAGCCGGGGGTCCACCCCGCCCCACGCGTCGTTGAGGAGATCGGCGCCGGCCTCGCACACGGCCTCGCCGACCTCGTGCCGCCAGGTGTCCACGCTGATCACCACGTCCGGGTGGCGGCGGCGGACCTCGGCCACGAAGCCCACCGTCCGCCGGGCCTCCTCGGCCGCGTCCACGTGCTCGCCGGGGCCGGCCTTGACCCCGCCGATGTCGATGATCGCGGCGCCCTCTGCGACCGCCTGCTCGACCCGGTCGAGCGCCGGCTCGTCGCGGAACGTCGCGCCCTGGTCGTAGAAGGAGTCCGGAGTCCGGTTCACGATGGCCATGACCACCGGCTCGTGGGTGTCGAACTCGCGCCTGCCCAGTCGCAGCATCCTGCTCTTTCCTCCTTCGGCGGCCCATGCGCCTCGCGTGCGACCTTAACCTGGTGGCCGGAGTCTCTCAGGGGAGTTGATCGTGTTCTTCTTCTTGATGATCGCGCTGGTCGTGGTCGTGGCAGCGGTCACCCTGGCGGTGATCGGCGGCGGCTCGGAGGCCGTCCTGCCGGAAGCGGAGCCGGACCGGGTGGCCGACGGGCTGCCGGAGACCCGGCCCGTCGTCCGGGCGGACATCGACGCCCTGCGGCTGCCGGTCGCGCCGCGCGGCTACCGGATGGCCGAGGTGGACGACGTACTGGAGCGGCTGGCGGCCGAACTGGCCGAACGCGACGCGCGGATCGCGCAGCTGACGGCGGCGGCGACGGCCCCCGCCCCGCCGGCCCCGGCCGGCACGGTCACCTCGGCCGCCCAGGCCGCCCCGGCCCCCGAGGACCGGGTCGACCTCGGCAAGGACGAGCGGTGAGCGGAAGCGGGCCGGTGCCCGGTCCGGACGGTGCCCCGCGCTGCCCCTGGGGTCTGTCCACCGAGGACTACGTCGTCTACCACGACACCGAATGGGGCAGGCCGGTCCACGGGGACGACGCCCTGTACGAGCGGCTGAGCCTGGAGGCCTTCCAGTCCGGGCTGTCCTGGATCACCATCCTGCGGCGGCGCGAGGGCTTCCGCCGGGCCTTCGCGAAGTTCGAGATCGCGGCGGTCGCGGAGTTCGGGCCGGCCGACGCCGAGCGGCTGCTGGCCGACGAGGGGATCATCCGCAACCGGTCCAAGATCGAGGCCACCCTCGCCAACGCCCGGGTGCTGGCCGGGTGGCGGCCCGGGGAGCTGGACGAGCTGGTCTGGTCGCACGTCCCGAAGCGGCCGGGCCGGGCCCCGCGCAGCACCGCCGACGTGCCGGCGGTCACCCCGGAGTCCACGGCCCTGGCCAAGGCCCTGAAGAAGGCCGGCATCCGCTTCGTCGGCCCCACCACGGCCTACGCCCTGATGCAGGCCTGCGGCCTGGTCAACGACCACCTCGCGGGCTGCGTCTCCCGCGAGGTGTAGGGCGTCGCGAAGGCGGTCAGCGCCCGAGGTACTCCGGCGGCTGCTTGGCGAGGAACGCCTGGACGGCGATGGAGTGGTCCTGCGAGGCCCCGGCGCGGGTCTGGAGGACGTCCTCCCGCTCCAGCGCCTCCTCGAGCGAGTGGGAGGCCCCGTAGGCCAGGGACTCCTTCAGGGCCGCGTAGGCGACCGTCGGGCCGGAGGCCAGCGCGCGGGCCACGGCCTCGGCCTCGGCGTGCAGGGACTCGGCCGGCACCAGGCGGTTGGCGATGCCGAGCTCGAACGCCTCCCGGGCCTTGACCGAGCGCGGGAAGAGCAGCAGGTCGCAGGCGCGGGAGGCGCCGATCAGGCGCGGCAGGGTCCACGAGACGCCGGAGTCGGCGGTCAGCGCCACCCCGGCGAACGAGGTGTTGAAGGACGCCGTTTCGGCGACGACCCGGAAGTCCGCCGCGAGCGCGAAGCCGAAGCCCGCACCGGCCGCCACGCCGTTGACCCCGGCCACCACCGGCTTCGGCATCCGGGTCAGCGCGCGGACGATCGGGTTGTAGTGCTCGGCGACCGTGCTCATCGTGAGGGAGGAGCCGTCCTCGCGGTCCGCCGCCAGGCTCCCGATGTGCTCCTTGAGGTCCTGGCCCACGCAGAAGGCGCGGGTGCCGGCCGCGGTCAGCAGCACGGCCCGCACCGCGTCGTCCGCGGCCGCCGCGAGGACCGCGTCGCGCAGCGCGACCTTGGCCTCCGTGTTCATGGCGTTCATCGCGTCCGGGCGGTTGATCGTGATGGTCGCGAGTCCGTCGCTCACTTCGTAGAGCACGCTGTCGGCCATGGCGGGGGGTCCCCCTTCGTCGCGGGATGGCTACCGGCCGGTACCGGCCGGTGCAGAGGCCAGCATGGCGGACCGGACGGCACGCGCACATGTGATGTGCGTCAAAGAAAGCCGACGCGGTTCCCCGGCAGCGCGGGCGAAGTATCGCAGGCGGATCCCCGAAATGAGTGGTTTTGGCCGAGCGCGTTGCCCAAGCGTTCCCGGCCGATGTTGGTCATCGGGTCCTGACATGCGGGATAATGGCTGGGAAGCAATGTGTTCGATGCCGGGTATTAGGCGCCTGAATGGGGCCGTCGGCGGACGATGAGCTGGTTTCAGGAAGGGGAACGAGCATGGCGGCCATGAAGCCGCGGACGGGCGACGGCCCGCTCGAGGTCACCAAGGAGGGGCGGGGCATCGTCATGCGCGTACCGCTCGAGGGCGGCGGTCGGCTCGTCGTCGAGCTGACCCCGGACGAGGCGGACGCCCTGGGTGACGCCCTGAAGAAGGTCGTCGGCTGACCTTTCGGCACCATCTGCATTCTGCGTTCTCTGCACTGCCCCGATCGCGACGAGCGGTCGGGGCAGTGTTGTGTGTCCAGGGCCGTGTGCGCCCCCCGGGCTCAGGCGGCCTCCGGGCGGCGACCGGCGAGGTGCGGTGCCGGTCGTCGCGGGCCAGGCGGGACTTCGCCGACAGGGCCTAGCGCCGTACCGCGCAGAGCAGCCCGTCGCCCACCGGGAGCAGCGCGGCCTCCAGGGCGGGGCTCTCCCGGACGCTGCGCAGCAGCTCGCGGACGCGCAGCACCTCCACCGGCTGGGCCGAGGAGTCGACCGTACGGCCGTCGGAGAAGACCCCCTCGAAGCACACCAGCCCGCCCGGGCGCAGCAGGCGCAACGATTCGGCGAGGTAGTCGAGGGACTCGGTGGGATCGCCGTCGCAGAAGACCAGGTCGTACCCGCCGTCGGCGAGGCGCGGGAGCACGTCCAGCGCCCGGCCGGGGATGAAGCGCGCGCGGTTGCCCGCGAAGCCGGCCGCGCGGAAGGCCTGGCGGGCGAACGCCTGCCGGTCGGCTTCGGGGTCGACCGTGGTCAGCACCCCGTCCGGGCGCATCCCGTGGAGCAGGTGGATGCCGGAGACCCCGGTCCCGGTGCCGATCTCGGCGACCGCCTTGGCGTCCGCGGTGGCGGCGAGCAGACGCAGCGCGGCCCCGGTGCCGGGGGAGACCGAGCGCAGGCCCGCTTCCCTGGACCGGTCGCGGGCCCATCGCAGAGCGTCGTCCTCGGCGACAAACGCGTCGGCGAACGCCCAGCTCGTCTGCCGGTTGCCGGTAATGACCCTCTCCTGTCCCCATAGTTGGCGCAACGGTGACTGTATCCGTTGACGTCGGGAACCCGCAGATGGGACCGGGCGTTGAGTGGGTGTGGGCGGGATCAGAAGGGACGGGGCCGGGCAGATCGCCGGTCCGCACCGTTCCGGGGCCCGCGAGCCATGCAAAGTTAGTGCAAAAACGCTTATCCGGAGCTGACGGAGGGGGTGGCTATGGTAGGGACTCCGCTGGACACCACCAGAGCCGATAGGGGAGGTGCGGCTGCGCCTGTGGATCGTGGAGGCGCGCTGAGGCGTCTCCTCTGGCCGGTGGGCGAGCCGAAATCCGTGACCGACACCGCTGACCGCTTCCACACCGCAGCCGCCGGGGCCACCGCGACCTTCGCCGCCGATGCGGGCTCCCAGGCGTGGACCCCTCCTTCCTGGGAGGAGATCGTCAGCACGCACAGTGCGCGGGTCTACCGTCTCGCCTACCGTCTGACGGGCAACCAGCACGACGCCGAGGACCTGACGCAGGAGGTCTTCGTCCGCGTCTTCCGCTCGCTGTCCACGTACACGCCCGGCACCTTCGAGGGCTGGCTGCACCGCATCACCACCAACCTGTTCCTGGACATGGTCCGCCGCAAGCAGCGCATCCGCTTCGACGCGCTCGCCGACGACGCCGCCGAGCGGCTGCCCAGCCGCGAACCGTCCCCGCAGCAGGTCCTGCACGACACGCACTTCGACGCCGACGTCCAGCAGGCGCTGGACACCCTCGCGCCCGAGTTCCGCGCGGCCGTGGTGCTGTGCGACATCGAGGGCTTGTCGTACGAGGAGATCGCCGCCACGCTCGGCGTGAAGCTCGGCACCGTGCGCAGCCGCATCCACCGCGGCCGATCGCACCTGCGCAAGGCGCTCAAGCACCGGTCCCCGCAGGCCCGCGCCGAGCAGCGCGCGCTGGCCGGTGCGGCCGTGGGCGCGCCGGGCGCCGGGGGAGAGGGCGGAACCGAGTGAGCGGCGTCAGTCCGTCCGCCGCCGAACAGCACCTGGGCGACCGGCTCGCCGCCCTGGTGGACGGCGAGCTGAACCACGACGCGCGCGAGCGCGTCCTCGCCCACCTGGCCACCTGCGCCAAGTGCAAGGCCGAGGCCGATGCCCAGCGCCGCCTGAAGAGCATGTTCGTGGAGAGCGCGCCGCCGCCGCTGTCCGCCGGGCTGCTGGCCCGCCTGCAGGGGCTGCCGGGCGGCGGCTTCGACGGCCCGCCCGGCCCCGGGAGCCCGCCCGGCGCGGATCCGCTCGCCACCTTCGCCTACGCGCTGCCCCCGGCCCCCCGGCCGCAGCGGGAGGGCTTCCCGATCCACGAGGTGGGCCGCCCGCGCCGCCGGTTCGCCTTCGCCGCCGCCGGAGCGGTGTCCCTCGCCGCGCTCGCGCTGGGCGGGGCGATGCCGCTGGAGACGCTGGAGCCCGGCCTGCGGGGCGAGTCCCCCGCGCCCGCCTCCCGGCCCGGCCCCGCCATGTCCGCCAACGGGACGACGGCGAACGGGGTGACGGTGAACGACGCGACGGTGGCCGACGCCTTCGTCCGCGGTCGCATGCCCACCCCGGCCGCGGTGCCGACGCTCGTGTCGACCACCCCGCCCCCGCTGCCGCCGCTCCACCCGTCCCCGCCGCACTCGGCCCGCCCGGTCTCCCTGCTGCGCTGACCGGGACCTGCCCGCGACCCGCCCGGTACCTGGTTGAATCGGCGGCACATGCGCACGAGCACGCGGGGAGCGCCGATGGCAGACAGCCGGCAGACCGACCCGGCTCCACAGTGGTGGAGCCGGCCCGAAGGCACACCGGCGGGCGCCCGCCCCGAAGGGGTCCCGGCCCCGCGGCCGGGGGGCGGTGCGCAAGCGCAGGCCCCGGCGCCGGTCCGCCAGGTGCGCTACGACCCGTGGGGCGAGCAGCCCCTGCAGGTCGTGGACCGGGGCCGGGCGGGGCGCGGCTTCCGGCTGTGGCAGGTGGCCGCCCTCGCCGCCGGGACGGCCCTGCTCGCCGGCGGGACCGGCGGCTACCTCGGCGTCCTCGCGGAGCGCCAGAGCAGCACCCGCCTCGAGCTGCCCCAGGCCGCCGTCGCGGCCGGCGAGGGCCGAGCCCCGGACAGCGTCGCGGGCATCGCCGCCACCGCCCTGCCCGGCGTGGTCACCCTCCACGTGCGGGGCACGGCCGGCGGCGGCACCGGTACCGGCTTCGTCCTCGACGGGCAGGGCCACATCCTGACCAACCACCACGTCGTCGCCGGCGCCAAGGAGATGACGGTCACCTTCAGCAGCGGTGAGAGCGTCACCGCCGAGCTGGTCGGCCGCGACTCGGGCTACGACCTGGCCGTGGTCAAGGTCAGCGGCGTGCGCGGCCTGAAGCCGCTGACCCTGGGCAACTCCGAGAACGTCCGGGTCGGCGATCCGGTCGTGGCGATCGGCGCCCCCTTCGACCTGTCCAACACCGTCACCGCGGGCATCATCAGCGCCACCGGCAGGCCGGTCACCGCCGGCCGCGACAAGGGCGACGGCAGCGACATCAGCTACGTCGACGCGCTCCAGACCGACGCCCCCATCAACCCCGGGAACTCCGGCGGCCCCCTCCTGGACGCCAAGGCCCACGTGGTCGGCATCAACAGCGCCATCCGCGGCGCCGACAAGGACGACCCCACCCGCCAGGGCGGCTCCATCGGACTGGGCTTCGCCATCCCGATCAACCAGGGCAAGCGCGTCGCGGAGGAGCTCATCCGCACCGGCCGCGCCACGCACCCCGTCATCGGTGTCACCCTCGACATGGAGTACGCGGGCGCCGGGGCCCGGGTCGGGGACAAGGGCGAGGACGGCAAGCCGGCCGTGGTCGCGGGCGGCCCGGCCGCCCGCGCCGGGATCAAGCCCGGCGATGTGATCACCCGGGTGAACGGCCAGCTCGTACGCGGCGGCGACGAGCTGATCATCAAGATCCGGGCGCACCGGCCGGGCGACCCGCTGACCCTCACCGTGCTGCGTGACGGCCGGGAGCGCACGCTGGAACTGGTCCTCGGGTCGGCGAACGGCTCATGAGCGGTGGATGACGTCCGGGCGAAACCGGTAACGGGCCGGTATGCAGGTAGGGGCCCGGCGGGAGAGCCGGGTACCGTGTGCGGGGGCCCGCAGTGACAGAGAGCCGAGGAGCGGCACAGTGTTCAACGACATAGGCGCACTCGAACTCGTCACGATCGTGGTACTCGCCATCCTCGTCTTCGGCCCGGAAAAGCTGCCGAAGGTCATCCAGGACGTCAGCGGCGTCATCCGGAAGATCCGCGCGTTCTCCGACAGCGCCAAGCAGGACATCAGGTCCGAACTCGGCCCGGAGTTCAAGGACTTCGAGTTCGAGGACCTGAACCCGAAGACCTTCATCCGCAAGCAGCTGACCGAGAACGAGGACCTCAAGGAGATCCGCACGAGCTTCGACCTCCGCAAGGAGCTGAACGAGGTCACCGACGCGGTGAACAGCAGGGAGACGGATTCCGCGGCGCCCGCCGCCGGCCCGTCCGCCACGCCGGCCGCCGCCCCCGCGGACCTGCTGAAGAAGCCCGACGCTCCGGCCGCGGACCAGCGCGCGCGCTTCGACGCCGACGCCACCTGAGCTCAGCCTGCCCGGTGATCCGTGGTCGGATGGCTATCCTCCATCTGTTGTCCGGACCCAGGACGCCCGAGGGGGGCTGGCCGTTCCGGGCCCCACGGAACGAGAGGCCGGTCAGATGGAGACGACGAGCAGCAGCAGGGTGGGCGCGCAGACCGCCGCCGCACCCGCTCAGGAACCGCAGACCACCGAGCATCCGCCGGAGGGCGCCGCACCCGTCCCCGCGGCCCGCCGGACCGCCGAGGGCTTCCTCGCGGCGGACTTCCCCTGGTACGGGCTGGACGAGGCCTTCACCGGGCCCCGCTGGCTGATGCAGGTGGGCACGGCCGCCGACGGCACCGTCGAGCACGGGTCCACCGGCCACGGCGACGAGCCGTCCGCGCGCGGAGAGATCGCCACCGGCGAGAAGGAGCGCTTCGCGGTGGTGGTCACCGTCGCCAGCAACCCGATGCGCCGCAGCGGCGACGGCACCGGCACCCTGGAGGCCACCTCGGTCTCCACCGCCGCCTGGCTGGCGGGCTCCGGCCTGCTGGCCTACAGCTGGCCCGGCCAGATGGACCACACCCTGCGCAGCGACTGGCTCGACCAGCAGACCGAGGCCGCCTGGGAGCTCGCGGACGACCTCGACGGCGAGGACTGGTCCACGCTGTCGCTGCCCGTGGACGGGGAGCCGACGCCGTTCCACTACCGCGAGTCCGAGTTCGGATGGGTACTCGCCGGTTCCACCGGCAGCGGGGTGCACCTGGGTGCCTACGGGCGCGGGATGAGTGCCTACGGGCTGGGGTTCTCGGCGATCGCGGACCTCGGCACCTACGAGTAGGCGTCCGGCGTACGGCGAAGGGCACCGCCGGCCGGCGGTGCCCTTCACGTCGTCGCGGCGCGTCCGCGGGGCCGAGGGGGCCGCGGACCCGCGGGTCAGAACTTGTTGCGGGGGGTGATGCCCAGCGACATGCCGGACAGGCCGCGGGAGCGGCCCCCCAGCTTGCCCGCGATGGCGCGCAGCGCCGCACCGGCCGGGGAGTCCGGGGCGGCCAGGACGACCGGCTTGCCGTCGTCGCCGCCCTCGCGCAGGCGCACGTCGATCGGGATGGAGCCGAGCACCGGGACGGTCGCGCCGACCGTCTTGGTGAGGCCGTCGGCGACCTTCTGGCCACCGCCGGAGCCGAAGACGTCCACCATCTCGTCGCAGTGCGGGCACGGCAGGCCCGACATGTTCTCGACGACGCCGACGATCTTCTGGTGGGTCTGCACGGCGATCGAGCCGGCCCGCTCCGCCACCTCGGCCGCGGCCTGCTGCGGGGTGGTGACGACCAGGATCTCCGCGTTCGGCACCAGCTGCGCCACGGAGATCGCGATGTCACCGGTGCCCGGCGGCAGGTCCAGCAGCAGCACGTCCAGGTCGCCCCAGAACACGTCCGCCAGGAACTGCTGGAGCGCGCGGTGCAGCATCGGACCGCGCCACACCACGGGCGCGTTGCCCGGGGTGAACATGCCGATGGAGATGACCTTCACGCCGTTCGCCGACGGCGGCATGATCATGTTCTCGACCTGGGTGGGACGGCCCTCCACGCCCAGCATCCGCGGCACGCTGTGGCCGTAGATGTCCGCGTCGACCACGCCGACCTTCAGGCCGTCCGCGGCCATCGCCGCGGCCAGGTTGACGGTGACCGAGGACTTGCCCACGCCGCCCTTGCCGGAGGCGACCGCGTACACCCGGGTCAGCGAGCCGGGCTTGGCGAAGGGGACCTCGCGCTCGGCGGTGCCGCCGCGCAGCGTGGCGGCCAGCTCCTTGCGCTGCTCGTCGCTCATCACGTCCAGCGAGACCGCGACCGAGGTGACGCCCGCGACCCGCTCGACGGCCTCGGTGACGTTCTTGGTGATGGTCTCGCGCATGGGGCAGCCCGACACCGTCAGGTAGACCGTGACGGCGACCGCGCCGCCGTCGCCGATCTCCACCGATTTCACCATGCCGAGCTCGGTGATCGGCCGGTGGATCTCGGGGTCGTTCACCGTCGCCAGCGCGTCCAGGATCGCGTCCTGCTCGGGCAGGGCGGCGGAGCTTGTGTCGGTAGCCATGCCCCGATGGTACGGCTCGGTAGCACGGCTCGGGAAAGCCCGTCAGCGGTCGCCTTCGTCACGTTCCGCGGGGAACAGCCGCCGCTCGTCGATCTCCTTGATCAGGTCCTGGAACTCCGATCTGATCCAGTCGCGCGTCGCCACCTCGCCCAGGCCCATCCGCAGCGCCGCGATCTCGCGCGTCAGGTACTCCGTGTCGGCGATGGACCGCTCGTTCTGCTTGCGGTCCTGCTCCAGGTTGACCCGGTCCCGGTCGTCCTGCCGGTTCTGCGCGAGCAGGATCAGCGGGGCCGCGTAGGAGGCCTGGAGCGACAGCATCAGCGTCAGGAAGATGAACGGGTACTCGTCCCAGCGCAGGTCCGGCGGCGCGAAGATGTTCCACAGCACCCAGACGATGATGACGACCGTCATCCAGACGATGAACCGGCCGGTGCCGAGGAACCGCGCCACCCGCTCCGACAGCCGCCCGAACGCCTCCGGGTCGTACACCGGGAGCAGCCGCCGCCGGTCGGCCCGCGGCTGGTCCAGCCGCGCCCGCCCCGACCGCGTCAGCGCGCTCGACCCGGTGGCGGAGGCGGCCGACCGGGCCCGCAGCCGCTCGGCGACCTCTTCCTCACGCCCCGACAGCCCGTGCTCGCGCGCGGTCTCGCGGCTGTGCTCGCGGGCCAGCTCGCGCCGCACGCGGCTCTGTTCCCGGCGCTGGTCGCGCTCCGGGTCCCGCCGCCGCTCAGCGGCCATCGGAGACCTCCTCGGAGTGGAAGTCCGTCTCCCGCCAGTCGTCCGGGAGCAGGTGGTCCAGTACGTCGTCCACGGTCACCGCGCCCAGCAGCGAGCCGCTCTCGTCGACGACGGGCACCGCCACCATGTTGTAGGCGGCCAGGTAGCTGGTCACCACCGGGAGCGAGGAGTCCGGCCGCAGCGGCGGCAGGTCCGTGTCCACGATGGAGCTGACGAGCGTGAACGGCGGGTCGCGCAGCAGCCGCTGGAAGTGCACGGTGCCCAGGTACTTGCCGGTCGGCGTCTCGTCCGGCGGCCGGCACACGTACACCTGCGCGGCCAGCGCCGGCGACAGGTCCGCCTGCCGCACGCGGGCCAGCGCGTCCGCGACGGTGGCGTCCGGCCGCAGCACGATCGGCTCGGTGGTCATCAGGCCGCCCGCGGTGTTCTCCTCGTAGGACATCAGGCGCCGCACGTCGGCCGCGTCGTCGGGCCGCATCAGCGTCAGCAGCCGCTCCTTGTCGTCCTCCGGCAGCTCGGAGAGCAGGTCGGCCGCGTCGTCGGGGTCCATCGCCTCCAGTACGTCGGCGGCCCGCTCCTCCTTCAGCTTGCCGAGGATCTCCACCTGCTCGTCCTCGGGCAGCTCCTCCATGACGTCCGCGAGCCGGTCGTCGTCGAGGGCGCTCGCCACCTCGGCGCGCCGCTTCGGCGACAGGTGGTGCAGGACGTTCGCCACGTCCGCCGGGCGCATCTGCTCGAAGGTGGCGACCAGGTTCTCGGCGCCCTGACCCTCCTCCTCCAGGGAGAAGCCGGTCACCGCCGACCACTCCACCGTCAGCGTCTCGCCGCGCCGGCGCAGCGCCCCGGCCTTGCCCTTCCGTACGAAGATCTTGTCGATCTCCCAGTCCCGGCGGGCCGGCAGCTGCTGGATGGCCACGTCCAGGACGGTGGCCTCCTCGCCGGTGGCGGTCAGCCGGACCCGCCGGTCCAGCAGCTCGCCGAGGACCAGCCGCTCGGTGGGCCGCTGCTCGAAGCGCCGCATGTTGACCACGCCGGTGGTGATGACCTGACCGGACTCCACGCCCGTGACCCGGGTCATCGGCAGGAAGATCCGGCGCCGGCTGACCACCTCGACCACCAGGCCCAGCAACCGCGGCGGGCGGCCGCCGACGCGCAGCATCGCGACGAGGTCGCGGACGCGGCCGACCTGGTCGCCGTTGGGGTCGAAGACGGGCACACCCGACAGATGCGAAACGAAGATCCGCGGGGCGCCTGCAGCCATCCGAGCGCCTCCTAGAACGTGAACCGACAGTCGTGCCGCCCCTCAGGCTAGCCCGTGCCCCGCGACACCGTCCTGGTGGGGCGGTCCGCACGGGTCCCGGGGGGTGGCGGCGGCCCGGCCACGGCCGGGTACGCTGCCTGCTGCTGCCCCCGCCACCGCTGGGCTGGGGTGCCCCCGGCCGAAGACGACGAGAGGCACGCGCACGTGACCGCCTACTTCCCTGCCGCGCGGCTGCGCCGGGCCGCCCTCATCGGTGCGTTGTGCGCGGGCCTCGCCGTCACCGGTACGGGCTGCGGGGAGGACCCCGACGAGGGGACCAACGGGGTCGGCAAGCTGTCCGCCGACAAGATCGAGGCGAAGGCGAAGGCGGCGGCCACCGAGGCCGACTCCGTCCACCTGTCCGGCACGCTCGTGACCGGCGGCAAGTCCTTCACCCTCGACATGCGGCTGAAGTCCGACGGCGGCTCCGGCGAGGTGAAGTCCGCGGACGACACCTTCCAGCTGCTGCGCGTGGGGGAGCAGCTCTACCTGAAGGCGAGCGCGGCGTTCTGGGGCCAGTCCGACTCGGCCGGGAAGCTCGGCGACAAGTACGTGAAGGTCCCCGAGGGCGACCCGTCCTACAAGCAGTTCCGCGGGTTCACCGACATGGACGTCCTGCTGGACGGCCTGCTGGGCCTGGAGGGCAAGCTCGCCAAGGGCTCCTACACGAAGGTCGGGCACACCCGCGCGGTCCAGGTCACCGCCGACGCGGGCAAGGGCGGCAAGCTCACCGTCTCCCTGGAGGGCACCCCGTACCCGCTGCTCCTGGAGCGCGCCGGGGGCGCCGGCCGGGTCGAACTGGCGGAGTGGGGCCAGACCTTCCCACTCGATCCGCCCGCCCAGGACCAGACCGTGGACTACGGCTCCCAGCTGCCGACGACCAAGGACAGCGAGAGCAAGGGCGCCGGGCAGGGCTCGAACCCCGCCAAGCCGTAGCCCGGCCCGCCCGTCGCGCCTCGTCGGCGGCGGCGCTCCCGCCTGGTCTGCTGGAGACCCCGGTCCGGCGAGCCGGCTTCCGCATACCGGCGGTGGGCAGGGGCAGGCGTTGACCGATCGGTGAACAGCACGACGAGGCGATGGGCTGCTGCATGCGAAGCGTGGGCGTGGAGGAAGAACTGCTGCTGGCGGACGCGGAGACCGGGGAGCCGCGAGCCGTGGCGGGAGCCGTTCTCGCCGCGGCCGACCGGGCCGGAGCCGGCCCGGACCGGGCCGCGGAAGAGGGGAAGGAGCCGAGCCACACCTTCGAGGCGGAGCTCCAGGAAGAGCAGGTGGAGTTCGCCACGAAGCCGGTGACGGAGATGGGCGAGCTCCACGAGGAGATCGTCCGGTGGCGCGCGGAGGCCGCCAAGCACGCGGCGACGGCCGGCGCGGTCGTGGCGGCGCTCGGCACCTCCCCGCTGGCCGTCCGGCCGTCCCTCTCCCCGGGCCACCGCTACGACTGGGTGTCGCGGCAGTTCGGCATGACCGCCCAGGAGCAGCTGACCTGCGGCTGCCACGTCCACGTGTCGGTGGAGTCGGACGAGGAGGGCGTCGCCGTACTGGACCGCATCCGCCCCTGGCTCGCCGTACTGACGGCGATGAGCGCGAACTCCCCCTTCTGGCAGGGCGAGGACACCCGCTACGGGAGCTACCGCAGCCGGGTGTGGAACAGGCTGCCCGCCGCCGGCCCCGTGGACGTCTTCGGTTCCGCGGACCGCTACCACGCCGAGGTGAAGGCCATGGTGGACTCCGGTGTGCTGCGCGACAAGGGCATGATCTGGTTCGACGCACGGCTCTCCGCCTCCTACCCCACGGTGGAGGTCAGGGTGGCGGACGTCTGCCTCGACGCGTCCACGCCGGTCCTGCTGGCCGCTCTCGTACGGGGTCTGGTGGAGACCGCGGCGAGGTCCTGGAAAGCCGGCGAGCCCGCGCCGCGGGTGAGTACGGGACTGCTCCGGCTCGCCTCCTGGCAGGCCGGCCGCTCGGGCCTCGACGGCCCGCTGCTGCATCCCGAGACCATGCGGGAGACCGCGCCCGCGACCGCCGTCGAGGCGCTGTACCGGCACGTCGGCGACGCGCTGGCCGACGCCGGTGACGAGGAGTTCGTACGGGCCGGCATCGCGGGCCTCCTGGAGCGCGGCAACGGAGCGCGCGTCCAGCGGGCCCTGCTCGGCTCGGAGGGGGACCTGGCCTCGGTCGTCCGGCACTGTGCACGGCGGACCACGCAGGGGTGACCCGCGCCGGGCGGGACTTCGACGGCAGGGCCTAGCGGGACGAGGACTTCTTCCGCCTCAGCAGCAGCTTCGGCAGGTGCGCCGGGATCGGCTCGCGGGTGATCGCCGGGGACGCCGGCGGGGCGGCGGCCAGGGAACCGGTGGGCAGGGCGGTGTGCACCTCCGCCGGCTCCAGCCGCAGCAGCCGGCACTCCCGCGCCCACCGCCGCGTCATCTCCTCGGAGTCCGGCGCGTTCAGCCGCTTGCCCTTGAGCTCGGCGACCGCGGACGTCCACTCCTCGCCGCCCGGCGCGAGTTCCCGTACGGTCGCGGTCCAGGCCACGAGCCGGCCGCCCTTGTCCTTGCTGCGCACGGTCACTTCGGCGCTCTCGCCGTCGGCGAGCCCCGGGAACGGCTGTTCGCCGGGCCCGTCGCCCAGGACGTGCGCCGCGCCGTCCACCCAGGCGTGCCACAGGGCGCGGTCGGCGCCCGTCCCGCGGACCCAGATCAGGCCGGACTTCTTGGTGGCCTCCTCGACGAGGGCCAGGTCGAGCGCGCTGAGAGTCATGCGCACCAGAGTAGGGGAGGCCCCCGCGGGCCTCAGAGCCAGCCGTGGCGGCGCAGCGTCCGGTGGATGGTGAAGCAGGTGCCGACGATCGAGGCCATCACCATCGGGTAGCCGTACTGCCACCGGAGCTCGGGCATGTGCTCGAAGTTCATGCCGTAGACCCCGCAGATCATCGTCGGTACGGCGATGATCGCCGCCCAGGAGGTGATCTTGCGCATGTCCTCGTTCTGGGCGACCGTCGCCTGCGCCAGGTTGGCCTGGAGGATCGAGTTCAGCAGCTCGTCGAAGCCCACCACCTGCTCGTGCACCCGCGCCAGGTGGTCGGCGACGTCCCGGAAGTACTTCTGGATGTCCGGGTCCACCAGCCGCATCGGCCGCTCGCTCAGCAGCTCCATGGGACGCAGCAGCGGGGAGACGGCCCGCTTGAACTCCATCACCTCGCGCTTGAGCTGGTAGATGCGCCCCGCGTCACCGCCGCGCGCGGCGCCCTTCTCGGGGGCGGCGAACACCTCGCTCTCCACCTCGTCGATGTCGTCCTGGACGGCCGCCGCGACCGCGATGTACCCGTCCACGACGTGGTCGGCAATGGAGTGGAGGACCGAGGAGGGGCCCTTGGCGAGCAGGTCGGGATCGTCCTGGAGGCGGTGGCGCAGCCCCTTGAGGGAGCCCTGGCCGCCGTGCCGGACGGTGATGACGAAGTCCGGGCCGGTGAAGCACATCACCTCGCCGGTCTCCACCACCTCGCTGGTGGCGGTCAGTTGGGCGTGCTCGACGTAGTGGATGGTCTTGAAGACGGTGAAGAGCGTGTCGTCGTACCGCTCCAGCTTCGGCCGCTGGTGCGCGTGCACGGCGTCCTCGACCGCCAGCGGGTGCAGGCCGAACACGGCCGCGATCTCCGCGAACTCCTCCGCGGTCGGCTCGTGCAGACCGATCCAGACGAAGCCGCCGACGAAGCCGCCGTCCTCGCGGACCCCGCGGATCGCCTCACGGGGCGTCAGGCGCACCGGCCCCAGCACGCGCCGGCCTTCGCGGTACACGGCGCAGTCGACCACCGCGCTGCTCACCGACGGGTCGCGGGTGGTGTCGTACCCGGACTGGGCCGGCGTGGACTTGCGCAGGGACGGGCGGACGGCCGCACGCAGGTAGGGCAGCATCGACATGGCAGGCTCCTTCGCACGCACGGCTGCGGGCCGTGCGGGTGGGAGACCCTCACCGCTGCGGCGGGGCGGGCAGGCCCGGGCAGGGGGGAGGGAACAGGACGGGAGGACAGACGTTCTGCCGTCGCTCTTCTACTGATCAGGAGATCAAAGGGGGCGGAATGCGCCCGTCACAGAAGCGGAAGAGCGATTGGTACTGCACGATCGACTTCGATCCATCGCAGCCCCACCTCCTCCGGCCGGTCCCCCGTGAGGGACGTCCTGTCGCCGGGGCGCGCCCTCAGCGCTTCGTCAGCGCGGCCCCGACCAGCTGTCAACACTATCAGCCGACGGATGGTCAAGACGCGTCCTTTACCCGCCTGATACGAGTTCTATGCTCGCCCCATGGCAGAAATTCTGGCCCTCGTGGAGGCTCGGCTGCGCACCGCGTTCGGCGTACCCGACGCACGCGCCGCCGTCACCTTCCTGGGCACCGACCGCATCGAAGTACTCCGATTCACCGAGGGCGACCTCGTGCGGTACGCGACCCTCGGCATGTCCGCGCACCCGATGACCGATCCGACGGCCGTGGTCGCCGACCCCGTACGCGGACCGCGCGCCGAGCTGGTCCTCACCGTACGGGCGGGACGCGCGCCCACCGACAAACTGCTCAGGCCCCTCGCGGTCCTGGCCGCCTCTCCGCAGGTCGAGGGGCTGATCGTGGCCCCCGGCGCCTCGCTGGACGTCGGCGAACCCCTCTGGGACGGGGCTCCGTTCAGCTCCGTCCTGGTCGCGGAGCCGGGCGGCCTGGTGCAGGACCTGGAGCTGGACGAGCCCATGGAACCGGTGCGGTTCCTGCCGCTGCTGCCGATGACGGCCAACGAGGCCGCGTGGAAGCGGGTCCACGGGGCAGCCGCCCTCCAGGAACGCTGGCTCGCGCGCGGCACGGATCTGCGGGATCCTCTGCGTACCGCAGTCGCACTGGACTGAGCCCGGACGGGTGATCGCGTCTTGACGGCGCGCCGGGCGGGGAGGAGCGTGGCTTCTTATGAGGGGCGAACCGAGTTGCCCGAAGTGCGGTGGCCGGGTGAGAGCGCCCGGTCTCTTCTCCGACTCCTGGCAGTGCACGGTCCACGGCGCCGTCTACCCCCTGCAACCCGTGATCCCGCCCAGCGTCGAGGGGCTGAGCGTGGTCGCGCACCGCACGCGGGTGCCGGTGTGGATGCCGTGGCCGCTGCCCGTGGGGTGGCTGTTCACCGGCGTCGCCTCCGCCGGCGACGACCGCAGCGGGGGACGGGCGACGGCCGTGGCCTGCTCAGGCCCCGGGCCGCTGGGCGGAATGGGTGAGCTGCTGCTGGTCGCGGAGGAACTGGGCGTCGGGCTCGGCGCGCGGTTCGCGGGCATCGACGGCCCCGACCCCGGCTCGCACCTCGACATCTCGGCGCCGCCGCACGCCAAGGTGGTCGCGGCCGGCCGGCCGACCCCGCTGTGGCACCTGGGCGGGGCCCCCGACGACCGGGCCGTCTTCGCGGGCGAGGCCCGCGGCCTGTGGCTCTGGGCGATCGTCTGGCCGGAGCAGTCCGGGCTGCTGATGTACGACGAACTCGTGCTCACCGATCTCCGCGACGCGGGCGCCGAGATCGAACTCCTGCCGTGCGGGGCCCTGAGCCCGCGCATCCTCGGGTCGGGTTAGAGCGCGGGATCCCACTGGCGCGCGGGAGCTTCGGCCCGGTTATCCTGGACTGTCCCCTTTCCCGTACCACCACCCTGGAGCCCGGCTGTGCGCATCGACCTGCACACCCACTCCACGGCTTCCGACGGTACGGACACTCCCGCCGAGCTGGTGCGCCGGGCCGCCGCGGCGGGGCTGGACGTGGTCGCGCTGACCGACCACGACACCGTGGGCGGGTACGCCGAGGCCGTGGCCGCGCTGCCCGCCGGGCTGACGCTGGTGACCGGGGCCGAGCTGTCCTGCCGGCTCGACGGGATCGGGATGCACATGCTCGCGTACCTGTTCGACCCCGAGGAGCCCGAGCTTGCCCGGGAGCGCGAACTGGTACGGGACGACCGCACCCCCCGCGCCCAGGCCATGGTCGGCAAGCTGCGGGCACTCGGTGTGGACGTCACCTGGGACCAGGTGGCCCGGATCGCCGGTGAGGGCTCCGTGGGGCGGCCGCACATCGGAGCCGCCCTGGTCGAGCTGGGTGTCGTGCCCACCGTCTCGGACGCCTTCACCCCCGACTGGCTCGCCGACGGCGGCCGCGCGTACGCCGAGAAGCACGAGCTCGACCCCTTCGACGCGATCCGCCTGGTCAAGGCGGCCGGCGGGGTCACCGTCTTCGCCCACCCCGCCGCCGTCAAGCGCGGCCGCTGCGTGCCCGAGTCCGCGATAGCGGAGCTGGCGACGGCGGGCCTGGACGGCATCGAGGTGGACCACATGGACCACGACGCCGGCACGCGCGCGCGGCTGCGCGGCCTCGCGGCCGACCTTGGACTGCTGACCACCGGTTCCAGCGACTACCACGGCAGCCGCAAGACCTGCCGTCTCGGGGAGTACACGACCGACCCCGAGATCTACGGCGAGATCACCCGCCGCGCGACGGGGGCCTTCCCGGTGCCGGGCGCCGGCGGACAGGTGCGCTAGCGGGCCCCCGGCTCCGCTCCACCCGTCCCTCCCCCCTTTTCGCGCGTTCCCTTCGCGACGCCCCTCTCTCCTGCAAGGCATCACTGTGTTCGACTTCGCCGTCTTCGGATCCCTTTTTCTCACCCTTTTTGTGATTATGGACCCGCCGGGGATCACGCCGATCTTCCTCGCCCTGACCTCCGGGCGCCCCGCCAAGGTGCAGCGCAAGATGGCCTGGCAGGCCGTCTGCGTGGCCTTCGGCGTCATCGCGGTCTTCGGTCTCTGTGGCCAGCAGATCCTGGACTACCTGCACGTGTCCGTGCCGGCGCTGATGATCGCCGGCGGTCTGCTGCTCCTGCTCATCGCGCTCGACCTGCTCACGGGCAAGACCGACGAGCCGAAGCAGACCAAGGACGTCAACGTCGCCCTCGTCCCGCTGGGCATGCCGCTGCTGGCCGGTCCCGGCGCGATCGTGTCCGTGATCCTGGCCGTGCAGAAGGCCGACGGCATCGGCGGTCAGGTGTCGGTGTGGTGCGCGATCACCGCCATGCACGTGGTGCTGTGGCTGACCATGCGCTACTCGCTGGTGATCATCCGGATCATCAGGGACGGCGGCGTCGTCCTGGTGACCAGGCTCGCCGGCATGATGCTCTCCGCGATCGCCGTCCAGCAGATCATCAACGGCGTGCTCCAGGTGGTACAGGGGGCCTGACCCGCCCGGCAGCCCGCGGCCCCGCGGGCCGCGGGGCCGCAGCCCCCGCACCACGCGGACATGCGGACGCCCCCGGCACCGACTCGGGTGTGGGGGCGTCGACGTCCGTACGGTGGTCTGGGCGTCAGCAGGACGCCGTCGCAGCCGGTCGGATCAGGATGCGCTGGCCTACGGCCGCGGCCTGCTGCACGATCCGGTTGACGGAGGCCGCGTCCACGACGGTGCTGTCCACGGCGGATCCGTCGACGTCGTCCAGGCGCAGAATCTCGAAGCGCATGGGGCTTCTCCCTTCGTCGGTGTTTCTCCTTGCGTAGGTATAACGAAGTGTAGACGGCAAACATTCCCTACGCTAACGAAATTTTTTCACTGGCTAACGATCAGCGGTGGAGGCCGCCCAGAAGGCGGCCAGTGCGGCCGCCGTGACCTGCGGGTTCTCCGCGTTCGGAGAGTGCTCGGCGCCCTCCACGACCACGCGCGAGGCGCCCAAGCGCTCCGCCATCTCGTCCATCAGCGGCACCGGCCAGGCGTAGTCCACCGTTCCGGACAGCACCAGCTTCGGCAGCGGGACGGCCGCCAGCTCCGCGACCCGGTCCGGCTCGGCGATCAGCACCCGGCCCGTGCCGATCAGCTGCTCGGGGACGGTGGCCAGCCACCGCTCGCGGAGGAACCCCAGCAGTTCGGGCGCGTCCACGAGGATGTCCTGCGGGTCCTGGGCGCGCATCGCCTCCCACACCGCCGGCATGTCGTCCCGCATCGCCTCCAACGCGGCCACCAGCAGCTTCGTTCGGGCCTGCTGCTCCTCGGCGATCGCGGCCGGGCCGCTGCTCATCAGCGTGAGCGAGTGGAACGGCGCCGCGTCGCGCAGCACGGCCGCGCGCGAGACCAGCCCGCCAAGGGAGTGCCCGACGAGATGGACCGGGCCGGCGTCGAGCGCCGCGGCCTGCGCCAGCACGTCGCGCGCCAGCTCCTCCAGGGCGTACGCGGACTCCTCGCGCGGACCCGGGCTCTGGTACTGGCCGCGCCCGTCGACGGCGACGACGCGGTACCCCGCGCCGGCCAGCGGCTCCAGCAGGCCGATGAAGTCCTCCTTGCTGCCCGTGAACCCGGGGACCAGCAGGGCGGTTCCCCGGACGGGCGCACCGGCCTCGTGGACGGCGAACGGGCCACGGGCGGTGTCGAGGAGGTACGCGCGGGCGCGCGGGGGCAGGGTGAGGCGCGGCGGCTTGCTCATACGGCTCACGTTACTGGCCGGTCCGCTTCGCGGTCCCGCAGGACGGCGGTACGGGCGGCGCAGCCGGGCGGCGTCACCGGCGACGCCGATGGCCCGGCCCCCCTGGACGGGGAGCCGGGCCATCGGAGCGGTGCTTACGCCTCGGGCGCGGCCGCGGCCTTGCGGGTGCGGGTCCGCTTCGGCTTGGCCGGGGCCTCCTCGGACACCGCGGGGGCCGGGGCGTCGACGGCCTTGCGGGTCCGGGTCCGGGCCGGGCGGGCCTTGACCGGCTCGACCGGCGGGGCCATCTGGAAGTCCGGCTCCGGCGCGGCCTCGACGGGCTTGCGGGTCCGGGCCCGCACGGGGCGGGCCGCGACGGGCTCGACCGGCGCGACCGTCTGGAAGTCCGGCTCCGGTGCGGCCTCGACGGCCTTGCGGGTGCGGGTCCGCTTCGGCTTGACCGGGGCCTCTTCGGCCGGGGCCTCGACCACGGCCGCCTCGGCGACCGCGGCGACGGCCTTGCGGGTACGGGTGCGCTTCGGCTTGGCCGGAGCCTCCTCCGCGACGGCGGCAGCGGCCTCGGTGACCGGAGCCGCCTGGACGGCGACCGGAGCGGCCTGGGCGACCGGAGCCGCCTCCACGACCGCCACGGTCTCGACCGCCTGGGCCGGCACCGAACCCACCCGGGTGCGGCGGCGGCGCGGCCTGCGGGCCTCGTCGGCGGCCGGAGCCTGCGCGTCCTGCGGGGCCTCGGCGGCCGGAGCGGCGGCGGTGCCGGAGCCCAGCTCGGAGCCGCCACGGGTGCGGCGGCGCTGGCGCGGCGTACGGGTGCGCGCGGGGCGCTCCTCCGTCACCACGGCGGCGGCGGCCGGACCGCGGCCGCCACGGCCCCCGCGACCGCCGGTCTCGCCCAGGTCCTCGACGTCCTCGGCCTTCAGGCCGGCCCGCGTGCGCTCGGCGCGCGGCAGGATGCCCTTGGTGCCGGCCGGGATGTCGAGCTCCTCGAACAGGTGCGGGGACGTGGAGTACGTCTCGACCGGGTCGTGGAAGTCCAGCTCCAGCGCCTTGTTGATCAGCTGCCAGCGCGGGATGTCGTCCCAGTCGACCAGGGTGACGGCGATGCCCTTGTTGCCCGCGCGGCCGGTGCGGCCCACGCGGTGCAGGAAGGTCTTCTCGTCCTCCGGCGTCTGGTAGTTGATGACGTGGGTCACGCCCTCGACGTCGATACCGCGCGCGGCGACGTCGGTGCACACCAGCACGTCGACCTTGCCGTTGCGGAACGCGCGCAGCGCCTGCTCGCGCGCACCCTGGCCGAGGTCGCCGTGGACGGCACCCGAGGCGAAGCCGCGCTTCTCCAGCTGCTCGGCGATGTCGGCCGCCGTGCGCTTGGTGCGGCAGAAGATCATGGCCAGGCCACGGCCCTCCGCCTGGAGGATGCGGGAGACCAGCTCCGGCTTGTCCATGTTGTGCGCACGGAAGACGTGCTGCTTGATGTTGGCGACGGTCACGCCCTCGCCCTCGGGCGAGGTGGCGCGGATGTGCGTCGGCTGCGTCATGTACCGGCGGGCCAGTCCGATGACCGCACCCGGCATGGTCGCCGAGAACAGCATGGTCTGGCGCTTCGGCGGCAGGTAGTTGATGATCTTCTCGACGTCGGGCAGGAAGCCCAGGTCGAGCATCTCGTCGGCCTCGTCGAGGACCAGGGCGCGGACGTGCGACAGGTCCAGCTTCCGCTGGCCGGCCAGGTCGAGCAGGCGGCCCGGGGTGCCGACGATGATGTCGACGCCCTTCTTGAGCGCCTCGACCTGGGGCTCGTACGCGCGCCCGCCGTATATGGCGAGGACGCGGACGTTGCGGACCTTGCCCGCGGTCAGGAGGTCGTTGGTGACCTGGGTGCACAGCTCGCGGGTCGGAACCACCACGAGGGCCTGCGGGGCGTCGGTCAGCTGCTCGGGCGTCGCCCGGCCCGCCTCGACGTCCGCGGGGACGGTCACCCGCTCCAGCAGGGGAAGGCCGAAACCGAGCGTCTTGCCGGTGCCGGTCTTGGCCTGGCCGATGACGTCCGTGCCGGAGAGGGCGACGGGGAGGGTCATCTCCTGGATCGGGAAGGGGGACACGATGCCGACGGCCTCGAGGGCTTCGGCGGTCTCGGGGAGAATCCCGAGGTCTCGGAAGGTAGTCAGGGTGCTGCCTCTTCTGTGAGACGCGGCCCGAGGCGGCGAAGGGGGTCGTACCGTGCCTGGCTGTGCGTACTGCTACGTACGGAGCTGCGCGGGACCACTGCCGTCGCTCAAGCGCTCTTGCCGCTGAGGGGGCCCCTCGTGTGGGGCGGTACGCGTCCGCGCACACACCGGACCACTGAGGGCGGTCGGTTTGGAGCCGATCGGGCCACCGACCGGGCATCCTCATTGGGATCGCCCGCCGAGTATCCGGCAGGCGCATTACCACTGTACCCCGGAATCGCGCAGCTGTGTCGGGCGAATTCATCACCGCGGCCCGTTCGGGGAGACCGGCGGTGATCGGCCGCAGTGACTTGAGGCGCCTTTCGGCGGGCTATTGTGCGGAGCATGTCGACCGTAGAAAACGCCACGCCCGCCGACGACGGCGCTTCCGCCGGAGCCGTGGGCATCGCCGCGCAGGACTGGGCGGCCGCCTCCGCCTCGCCGCAGTACCGGGCCGCCGTCGTGGACCTGCTCGGCGCGCTCGCGTACGGAGAGCTCGCGGCCTTCGAACGCCTCGCGGAGGACGCGAAGCTCGCGCCCACCCTCGACGACAAGGCCGAGCTCGCCGCCATGGCCTCCGCCGAGTTCCACCACTTCGAGCGGCTGCGCAACCGGCTGGCGGCGATCGACGCCGAGCCCACCGCCGCCATGGAGCCCTTCGCCAAGGGCGTGGACGACTTCCACCGCCAGACCGCTCCCTCGGACTGGCTGGAGGGCCTGGTCAAGGCATACGTCGGCGACTCCATCGCCAGCGACTTCTACCGCGAGGTCGCCACCCACCTCGACGCCGACACCCGGGCCCTGGTCCTCGGGGTGCTCGACGACACCGGCCACGGCAACTTCGCCGTGGAGAAGGTCCGCGCCGCCATCGAGGCCGACCCGCGCTGCGGCGGACGCCTCGCGCTGTGGGCCCGCCGGCTGATGGGCGAGGCCCTCTCGCAGGCCCAGCGCGTGGTCGCCGAGCGCGACGCGCTGTCCACCATGCTCGTGGGCGGGGTCGACGGGATGGCCGCCGGTTTCGACCTCGCCGCCGTCGGCGAGATGTTCACCCGGATCACCAAGGCGCACACCAAGCGGATGGCGGCCCTCGGCCTCGCCGCTTAGGCGCTGTCCCTCGGATCCCGCCGCCGGGACCCCGGAGCCGGGATCCGGCGGGGGCATGCGACGGCCCCGGCACGGAACCATCCGTGCCGGGGCCGTCGTGCGTCAGGGATCAGCCCCGGGTCGGGAGCGAAAACGGAGTCCGGTGCGAGGGCCTGCGGGGACCGGAGCCCGGACGGAGCAGCAGGGACAGCACCACCGCCGACACGAGCACGGCCCCCACGAAGGTGGCGGTCAGGGTGTTGTGCCCCGGGCCGAGCGCGAAGTGCGTCAAATAGGCCCCGAACAGCGCCCCGAGCACCCCGCTGACCAGCACCACCCTCACGGCGGGCAGCCTGCCGGCGAGCATGCGAGCGGCTGTCGCGGACAGGGCGAGGCCCAGCAGGGCGGAGCCGAGCACTTCCATCAGCAGCATGAAATCCCTCCCACACATCGGGCAAACCCCGTCACAGCCGTCCTACCCGAAGCGGAAGACACGGAAACGGCCCGGCGGAGTCAACCACCGGGCCGTTTCGGACAGTTCTCGGCACGTCAGGTGCCGAAGCGTCAGAGCGCTCCGAAGCCGACCTTGCGCGTGGTCGGCTCGCCCAGGTCGACGTACGACAGGCGGTCCGACGGCACCAGGACCTTGCGGCCCTTGGCGTCGGTGAGGCTGAGCAGCGGCGCCTTGCCGGACAGGGCGGCGGCGACGATGCTCTCCAGCTCCTCGGCGCTCAGGTCGCTCTCCAGCACGATCTCCCGGGGTGCGTGCTGCACGCCGATCTTGACCTCCACGGCTTTGTCCCTCCGACGGTCCGGTTCGCGCGATCAGCCGCGCCGTACGCGGTCCACATTAGCCCGAGCGGGGACGCGAACCGCTCGCGGCGGGCACGCTGGCAGCGAACAGTGCGGCCCGCGCGGTGCGGGAGCGCCGGGAGGACGCCGCCGGGATCACCGCGAAGAGCGTGGCGAGGACTGGGCGGCGAACCGAGGCGGCCGAAGAACGCGGCGCGAGAACGCGGGAGGAGCGGGTCGGCGGCGGCGGGCGCGGCTCAGCCGTCGGCCGGCTCGCCGCCCTGCTCGCTGCCGTGCAGCGGGAAGCCGGCGATACCGCGCCAGGCCAGCGAGGTCAGCAGGCCGACCGCGGTGTCCCGGGCGACCGGGCTCTCGCTGGACAGCCAGTAGCGCGCCACCACCTGCGAGACCCCGCCCAGGCCGACGGCCAGCAGCATCGACTCGTCCTCGGACAGGCCGGTGTCCTCCGCGATGACCTCGGAGATGGCCTCGGCGCACTGGAGCGAGACCCGGTCGACGCGCTCGCGCACGGCCGGCTCGTTCGTCAGGTCGGACTCGAAGACCAGCCGGAAGGCGCCGCCCTCGTCCTCGACGTAGGCGAAGTAGGCGTCCATCGTCGCGGCCACGCGCAGCTTGTTGTCCGTGGTGGACGCCAGCGCCGTGCGCACGGCGAGCAGCAGGGCCTCGCAGTGCTGGTCGAGCAGCGCCAGATACAGGTCGAGTTTGCCGGGGAAGTGCTGGTAGAGCACCGGCTTGCTGACCCCGGCGCGCTCCGCGATGTCGTCCATGGCCGCGGCGTGGTAGCCCTGCGCGACGAAGACCTCCTGAGCCGCGCCCAGCAGCTGGTTGCGCCGGGCCCGGCGCGGCAGTCGCGTGCCCCGCGGACGCGCTGCCTCGGTCTGCTCGATGGCTGTCACGCCGCCTCCCACTTTCTCTAAGAACACAGTGCGCTCTGCGCCGCGCCGCCATCGTACTTTTCGGTAACCGAATCTGGTGGGTTCAGGCCGAGTTTTCTCGCGGTACGGACCGGTCGGAGGCGCTGGTCAGCGGTAGTCGTCGTCGTCCAGGGGCACCACCCTGGCCTGCTCCACGGCGTCGCCGTCGTTGGCCTCGCCGCGATCCACACCGGTCACCCGGTCGTCGTCCCGGGGCGGCTCCGCCTCGGTCAGCTGCTCGGCCAGGTCGGCTTCGGGCGCCTCGGGGTCGACGGCTTCCGGGAAGGGCTCCCGGAAGGTGTCCGGCTCCGCAGGGTCGACTGTCATACCGGTCCCCTCCGTTCCTTTGGTGTCACTACGAGCCTAGGAGGCTTGCGGTTACCCCGCTATACGGACCGGCAAGCCTCTGTGACGGCGAACACAAGGAGTCCGGCGTGATCGTCTCGTAACATTGCCGCATGTCTTCGACCGAGCTGCCGGGTGTCCGCGCCACCGCCGACTCCGCACCGGCGGGAGCGCCCCGGGTGGCCGACGGGGAGCAGATGCGCACCGTCGCCCTGCCCGGGCTGGAGCTGGCCGTGCGGGTGCGCCCGCCCGCCCGTCCCGACCTGCCGCCCGCGCTGTTCGTCCACGGGCTGGGCGGTTCCTCGCAGAACTGGTCCGCGCTCATGGAGCGGCTCGAGCAGACCGTCGACGGCGAGGCCCTCGACCTGCCCGGTTTCGGCTGGTCCCCGCCGCCCGGTGACCGGGACTACTCACTGAAGGCCTTCGCCCGCACGGTCGTCCGCTACCTCGACGCCACCGGGCGCGGCCCGGTCCACCTGTTCGGCAACTCCCTCGGCGGCGCCGTCGCCACCCGCGTCGCGGCCGCCCGGCCCGACCTGGTCCGCTCCCTCACGCTGGTCTCGCCCGCCCTGCCCGAACTGCGCGTGCAGCGGGGGGCCGTGCCCACCGCACTGCTCGCCGTGCCCGGGATGGCCGCCCTGCTGGGCCGGATCGCCCAGGGGCTGACCGCCGAGCAGCGCACCCTGGGGGTGACGGAGCTCTGCTACGGGGACCCCGGGCGGGTGACACCGGAAGGGTTCCGCGCCGCGGTCGAGGAGATGGAGCGGCGGATGGCCCTGCCGTACTTCTGGGAGGCCCTGTCCCGTTCCTCCCGCGGCATCGTCGACGCCTACACCCTCGGCGGGCAGCACGGGCTGTGGCGGCAGGCCCAGCGGGTACTCGCACCGACCCTGCTGGTCTACGGTGGCAAGGACCAGTTGGTCTCGTACCGTATGGCGCGCAAGGCCGCCGCAGCCTTCCAAGGCTCGCGGCTGCTGTGCCTGCCGCGGGCCGGGCACGTGGCGATGATGGAGTACCCCGAGGTGGTGGCCGCCGCCTTCCGGGAGCTGCTGCAGGACACCCGAGACGGCAGAGGCTGAGGACGAGGACGTGGGACGACATAGTCGCAAGGACCCCGCGCCCGCCCCGGCGCCCGCGCCCCAGCCGTACGAGCGGCCTGCCGCGCAGTCCTGGGAGCGGTCCTCGGACCAGGTGCACGACCGGCCGCCGGTCCCCGAGGAACGCAGCCGGCCGTGGCCGGAGGCCACCGTCACCCACCGCGGACACGTGCCCGAGGCGCGATCCGTCGCCGGCGGCCACCCCCAGCAGTTCGAGCACGGCGCGGCCTGGGGAGCCCGTCCCGACTCCGTGTACGGAGACTGGCGCGGGGTGCCGCGCCCCCGGGCCGCGACCGCGCTGCTCGACACCGATACCCCGGCCTACGGCACCCCCGCGGCCGGCTTCCCGCAGGTCACGCCGGCGCAGCCCGCAGCCGGCCCGGCCCGCCGTCCCGCAGCCGCACCGGAGCGCGACTCCGTCACCTCCACCGGTTCGCACCGCCGGGTGCCCGGACCGCGCAAGCCCGCCGCGGCCGCCGCCGACACGGTCGCCGTCGCCGACGTCGACGTGGACCCGGCCCCCGAACGGCCCGGCTCCGGCCGCGGTCTGAAGGTCCGCACCTACACCGGCATGGCGGCCGCGGCCGTCACCACCGTCCTCGCCGTCGTCGTCGCCGGCCAGGTCGCCACCGACGGCGAGAGTGCCCCGCACGGCACGCTCAGCGCCACCGGCGACGGCCGGGCCGCCGAGGCAGCCTCCCGTTCCGACGGCCGTCCGGTGCCGCAGGCTCCCGCGCAGGCCCCGGCGCCGGTCCCGGTCCCCGCGCCGGAGCTGACCTACGAGCAGAGGATGGCCGAGCGGCTGCCGATCGACGAGAAGCTGACGGGCCCGGGCCTCTTCGACACCGTGCCGGGCGTGGCCAAGGCCCCCGGCAAGGGCAGGCTCGTGCGCTACCGGGTCGACGTGGAGCAGGGCCTGGGGCTGGACGCGCAGCTGTTCGCCGAGGCCGTGCACCGCACCCTCAACGACGACCGCAGCTGGGCCCACGGCGGCGCCAGGACCTTCGAGCGGGTGCCGGGGGGCGAGAGCGACTTCGTGATCACCCTGGCCAGCCCGGGGACCACCGGGAAGTGGTGCGCCAAGTCCGGCCTGGACACCACGGTGGACAACGTCTCCTGCGACTCCGCCGCCACCGAGCGCGTGATGATCAACGCGTTCCGCTGGGCCCAGGGCGCCGCCACCTTCGGGCCGGACCAGATGCTCGCCTACCGCCAGATGCTCATCAACCACGAGGTGGGCCACCGGCTCGGCAACGGCCACGTGAACTGCCGCACGCCCGGCGCACTCGCCCCGATCATGCAGCAGCAGACCAAGTCGCTCGACATCGACGGCGTCCAGTGCAAGCCCAACCCGTGGGTTTTCCCCGGAAGTTGAGCGGGCACGACCGCACCGCGGGCGGCAACTGCGGCGCGTAGCGCGCTCGAACGCGAACCGTACGGGAAAGTTACGACTCTTCACCCCTTCCGGTGGCGCGACGGACAACCGTCCGCCGCGTCCTCGGCCCATCCGCTTGAGTTCTTCCGCGGCGGGTCGCCGGACCGACGGCGACCGCCTGGACGGGAGATCGGGGGTGCCACTCGTGCGGATCGGACTGCTCACGGAAGGTGGTTATCCGTATGCCACGGGAGAAGCGAGGCTGTGGTGCGACCGGCTCGTGCGCGGGCTCCCGCAGCACGAGTTCGAGCTCTACGCACTGAGCCGCAGCGCCGAGCAGGAACGCGCCAGGGTCGCCCTGCCCGGCCACGTCACCCGGGTCCGGACCGCCCCGCTGTGGGCGCCGGCCGACGACGGGCGGACGTACTCCCGGCGTGAGCGCCGCCGGTTCGCCGACTGCTTCCGGGAGCTGGTCCACGGGATCTGCGCCGGGGAGGCACCGGCTTTCGAGGCGGGGCTGTACGGGCTCGCCGGGCTCGCCCGCGAGCAGGGCGGCCTGTGCGCGGCGCTGCGTTGCGAGTCGGCGGTACGGCTCCTGGAGTCCGCCTGCCGGGCACCGGGCGCCGGGCGGACCGTGCAGGCGGCGCAGGTGCCGGACCTGCTGGAGTTCGCGGACGAGCTGGAGCGGATGCTGCGCCCGCTGTCCCTCGACTGGTACGAGGAGGACACCCGGCTCGGCAGCCTCGGCTCGGTCGACGTCTGCCATGCCGCGGCGGGCGGGGTCGCGGCGCTGCCCGGGCTGCTGGCCAAACGCTTCTTCGGGGTTCCGCTGCTGGTCACCGAGTACGGCGTCCAGCTGCGGGCCCACTACCTGGAGCAGAGCCCGCACGCCCGCCCCGCCGTACGGGCCCTCCTGGCGGCCTTCCACACCCGGCTGGCAGGCGAGATCTACGCCCGGGCGGACCTGCTCACCCCCGGGAACGCGCACGCCCGGCGCTGGCAGGAGCGGTGCGGTGCCACCCGGGACAGGCTGCGGACGGTCTACCCCGGGATGGAGGCGGACCGATTCGCCGCCGTCGGGGAATCCGCGGACGGGGGAGACTCCGACACCCTCGTCTGGGTCGGGCGCGTGGAGCCCGCCAAAGACCTCATCGCCCTGCTGCACGCCTTCGCGGAGGTCCGCAAGGCCGCCCCGCAGACCCGCCTGCGGGTCTTCGCCACCGCGGCGACCCCCGGGTACCTGGCCGACTGCCGCTCCCTGGCCGCCCAGCTCTTTCCCGATGAGGCGGCCGACGCCGTCACCGCCGGGGAGAACCCGGTGACCTTCGAGGAGATCGGCGGACCCGAGGCGCCGACCCCGGCCGAGGCGTACGCCGCCGGGCGGGTCGTCGTGCTCTCCTCGGTGATCGAGGGCTTCCCGGTCACCCTCGCCGAGGCGATGCTGTGCGGCCGCGCCACGGTCTCCACCGACGTCGGCGCGGTCTGCGAGGTGATCGGCGGCACGGGCCTCGTCGTCCCGCCGCGCAATCCGCGGGCCCTCGCCGACGCCTGCCTCGCCCTGCTGCGGGACCCCGAACGGGCGCACCGGCTCGGCGCGGCCGCGCGGGCCCGGGCCCTGGAGCTGTTCACCGTCGAGCAGAACGTGGCGGCCTTTCAGGAGATCTACCTGATGCTGCTCGCCGCCGGCTCCGACGCGTCCGCGGGCCCCGGCCTCCTCGCCGGCTCGCCGGGCCCCGGCGGGACCGACGGCGGGACGCCCTTCGCCCGGCCCGCCGAGGCGCGGGTGCCGGGCCACTGGACCAGCCCGACGTGGGCGGCACCCGTACCGGAGGCGACCGCATGACCACCATGGATACGCCCGCCGGCGCCGCGGCGCCGCCGGGGCTGCGCGCACCGGCCCCCGGCGCGACCGAGGCGTTACCCGCCGGTGCGGCGGCGCCGCCGGGGCCCCGAACCTCCCACGCCGGTGCGGCCGCCCCCGGGCGGCGGCGGGGCGGGGATCCCGTCAAGGCCCTGCTGCACCGGCACCGCGAGCTGTGCGAGCGGGCGGTGGACCCACTGGAGATCGCCGCCGGGCTCGAGGCCCACGGGGTCACCGACCGCACCGCCGGGCACTTCCGGCACCGGGACGTCTTCTCGCTCGCCGAGGAGCTCTACGCCCGCACCCCGCACGGGCAGGCACCCGCCGCCGAGGGCACCCGGGCGACCGCGCGACCCGCCGCGGTCCTGGGCGCCGGCTGCGCGCTGCTGCCCGGGGCCCTCGCGCTCGCGGCCGCCGCGGCCGCGCCCGCCTTGGCCGGACCCGTCGCCGCGGCCGTGACCGTCGCCGCGCTGGTGTGGCCCGGCCGGGCGGCCGGCGGCCGCTTCCCCGTGACCGCGCACCTGCTTGCCGCGGCCGTCGCCGGCGGGGCCGCCTACCGGTACGGCAGCGCCTGCGCGCTCGCTCTCGCCCTGGCCGCGGCCCCCGCCCACCTGGTCGCCGCCGCCTTCGCCGCCCGGGCCCGGAACCGGCTCGCCGGGAGCCGGGCCCTGGAGGAGTTCGCGGACCGGGTCCGGCCGCTGCTCCTCGGCGCCGTCGCGGTGTTCGCCGCGGCCGCCGCCGGGGCCGCCGCACTCGCCGGGGCCCCGCTCACGGCGGCCGTACCGCTCGCCGTGCTGCTGTTCCTGACCCGGCTGCTGCTGCGCCACGGAGCCCACCGCGGGCCCGTCGCCGCCGCCCTGGCGCTCGCGCTCGTCCCGGTCCCGGCCGCCGCCTCCGCCGCGGCCGCGGGACTCCTCGTACACGCGGTCCTCGCCCTGTCCCGCGCATCCGCCCATGCGCGGCCCCGTCCCTCCACCCGCAAGGAGAAACAGAAGATGACCGGCCAGCCAACCGACCAAGGGGCCACGCGATGAGGGTGCTGCTGATCGGAGCCAACGGATACCTCGGCCGCTACGTCGCCGACCGGCTGCTCGCCGACCCCGCCGTGCAGCTCACCGCGCTCGGCCGCGGCGACGACGCCGATGTCCGGTTCGACCTCGCCACCGGCAGCCCCGGCGCGCTGACCCGCTTCCTCGACGCCGTCCACCCGGGCGTCGTGATCAACTGCGCCGGCGCCACCCGGGGCGGAGCCCGCGAACTCACCCGGCACAACACGGTGGCCGTCGCCACCATCTGCGAATCGCTGCGCCGCAGCGGTTGCGGGGCCCGGCTCGTCCAGCTGGGCTGCGCCGCCGAGTACGGACCCAGCCAGCCCGGCTCCTCGACGGCCGAGGACGCGGTGCCCAGACCGGGCGGGCCGTACGGGGTCAGCAAACTGGCCGCCACCGAGCTGGTGCTCGGCTCCGGCCTGGACGCCGTCGTCCTTCGGGTCTTCTCGCCCGTCGGCCCCGGCACCCCGGCCGGCTCCCCCCTCGGCCGCCTCGCCGAGGCGATGCGGCGCGCCATGCAGTCCGGTGACGGGGAGCTCAAGCTCAGCGGGCTCGGCGTGCAGCGCGACTTCGTGGACGTACGGGACGTGGCCCGGGCCGTGCACGCCGCCTCGCTCTCCGCCGCCCAAGGCGTGGTGAACATCGGCACCGGCCGCGCGGTCCGGCTGCGGGAGGCGGCCGCCGTCCTGGCCCGGGTCGCCGGCTACGGCGGAGCCCTGCACGAGCTGGACGTCCCGCACGGCGGACCCCAGCACGGGCACCCCGGCCGGCCGGCCGGTCTCGCCGCCATCGGCTCGCCCCGCTCCGAGGCCACCGCCGAGCAGCTCGCCGCCGCGGCCCCCCAGCCGTACCCGTACCCCGACGGCTGCGGCGCCTGGCAGCAGGCCGATGTCCGCACCGCCCGCGACCGGCTCGGCTGGCGGCCGCGGATCAACCTGGAGGAGTCCCTCGCGGACATCTGGATGGAGGCGGCGTGCCGCATCTGACCACGCCGCCGGGGGCCGAGGCGGCCGCGACGACCGGGGCCGGCCGCCTCGGCCTGGGCATCCCCGGCTACGCGCACCCGCTGCTCGCCCCCGTCGAATGGGCCGAACTGACCCGCCCCGGGACCCCGCTGCACTGGGCCGTGCTCAACGTCACCGACGGCCCGGGCGGGCGCCCCGACCCGCACTGCACCGAGGCCGCCGCGAAGGTGCGCGGCGCGGGCGGCGGTCCCCGCCTCCTCGGGCACCTCGCGCTGCGGAACGGCCGGCGCTCCTTCGGGGAACTGCTCTCCGACGCGCACCGGTTCCTCGACTGGTACGGCGTGGGCGGCTTCTACCTGGCGGGGGCTCCGTCCGGGAAGGACGACCTCGCCCCGGTGCGCCGGGTCGCGGACGCCCTGCGATGCCTGGGGGAGGACGTGCGGATCGTGCTCGGCCACGGCACGCACCCCTGCGAGGGCTACCTGGAGGCCGCCGACCAGCTGGTCACGTTCTCCGGGGCGTGGGCCGACTACCGCTGGTCGCAGGTGGCGGAGTGGACCGCCGACCATCCGCCGGAGCGGTTCTGCCACCTCGTCCACGGGGTGCCGCGCACCCATCTGGAGGAGGCGATGCGGATCGCCCGCTGGCAGGGCGCGGGCACCATCTGGCTCACCGACCGGCCCGGGCCGGCCGAGCGTGACCCCTGGGCCTCCATGCCCGGGTACTGGGACGAAATCGTCTCGCGCATCGGGACGGGTGTCTTGGAATGAAGACGGGCGTGGCAGTGTTACGGGGAGAACCACCGTTGAGAACGTCACCATCTACGGAGTCCCCGTGTCGCTGCCACCCCTGGTCGAGCCAGCTGCTGAGCTCACCGTTGACGAGGTTCGTCGGTACTCCCGCCACCTGATCATCCCGGATGTCGGGATGGACGGCCAGAAGCGCCTGAAGAACGCCAAGGTGCTGGCCGTGGGCGCGGGCGGCCTGGGCTCGCCCGCCCTGATGTACCTGGCCGCGGCCGGCGTCGGCACGCTGGGCATCGTGGAGTTCGACGAGGTCGACGAGTCGAACCTGCAGCGCCAGATCATCCACAGCCAGGCGGACATCGGCCGTTCCAAGGCCCAGTCGGCCCGCGACAGCGTGCTGGGCATCAACCCGTACGTGAACGTGGTCCTGCACGAAGAGCGGCTCGAAGCCGAGAACGTGATGGAGATCTTCAGCCAGTACGACCTCATCGTCGACGGCACGGACAACTTCGCCACGCGCTACCTGGTCAACGACGCCTGCGTGCTGCTGAACAAGCCGTACGTGTGGGGCTCGATCTACCGCTTCGACGGCCAGGCCTCGGTGTTCTGGTCCGAGCACGGTCCCTGCTACCGCTGCCTGTACCCGGAGCCGCCGCCGCCGGGCATGGTCCCGAGCTGCGCCGAGGGCGGCGTGCTGGGCGTGCTCTGCGCGTCCATCGGGTCCATCCAGGTCAACGAGGCGATCAAGCTCCTCGCGGGCATCGGTGAGCCGCTGGTCGGCCGCCTGATGATCTACGACGCCCTCGAGATGCAGTACCGCCAGGTCAAGGTCCGCAAGGACCCCGACTGCGCGGTCTGCGGCGAGAACCCGACCGTCACCGAGCTCATCGACTACGAGGCCTTCTGCGGCGTCGTGTCGGAGGAGGCCCAGGAGGCGGCCGCCGGTTCGACGATCACTCCCAAGCAGCTCAAGGAGTGGATCGACGACGGCGAGAACATCGAGATCATCGACGTCCGCGAGGTCAACGAGTACGAGATCGTCTCGATCCCCGGCGCGAAGCTGATCCCCAAGGGCGAGTTCCTGATGGGCACCGCCCTGCAGGGCCTGCCGCAGGACAAGCGCATCGTCTTGCACTGCAAGACGGGTGTCCGCAGTGCGGAAGTCCTCGCCGTGCTGAAGGCCGCGGGCTTCTCCGACGCGGTCCACGTCGGCGGCGGCGTCATCGGCTGGGTCCACCAGATCGAGCCGGACAAGCCGATCTACTAGGTCCTGTCGTCAAAGTGGCGGCGGGCCAGGCGCGACTTCGACGACAGGGCCTAGGGGCTCCCGGCAGCCGGGAAGGCCGCCCGGGTCCCACCGAAGGGGCCGTACTCCACGCGGAGCACGGCCCCTTCGGGGCGCCGGGGGAGCGCCGGGCTCAGACGGGGGCGCCGGTCCCGGGGCCGGTCGGGCTTCCGGTCGGATCGTCCTTCGCCGTGCAGACGGTCCCGGCGGCGGGCTTCTCGCCCTCCAGCAGGTACGCGTTCACGACGTCCTGCACGCAGGCGTCGCCGCTGTTGTAGGCGCCGTGCCCCTCGCCCTTGTAGGTGAGCTCCACGCCGACGCCGGGGCCGAGCCGCTCGACCATGCGGCGGGCGCCCTCGTACGGGGTGGCCGGGTCGCCGGTGTTGCCGATGACCAGGATCGGGGCGGAGCCGGGGGCGGACACGTCCGGGGTCTCCCAGGCGCCCGCGACCGGCCAGTCGGTGCAGCTCATCATCGCCCAGCCGAGGAAGTCGCCGAAGACCGGCGAGGCGGAACGGAACGCGGGCAGCTTGGCCTTGGTCTGCGCGAGGGTGTACCGGTCCTTGGAGTCGGCGCAGTTGATCGCGGTGTTCGCGGCGCCGATGTTGCTGTAACGGCCCTGCTGGTCGCGGCCGTTGAGCGCGTCGGAGAGGGCGAGCAGCAGTTGTCCCTGTCCGCCCTCGGCCTCGTCGAGGCCCTGTTCCAGCAGCGGCCACAGCTCCTTGGAGTACAGGGCCTGCGCGATGCCGTTGGTGGCCTGGCTCTCGGTGAGCTGCCGGTCGCCGATGCCGGGGATGGGCTTGGCGGCCAGCTCCTTCTGCAGCTCGATGATGTTGGCCTCGATCTCCTTGACGGTGCTGCCCTGGAGCGTGCACTCGTCGCCGCGGTCCACGCAGTCCCGCGCGAAGTTGTCGAGGGCGAGCTGGAAGCCCTTCGCCTGGCCGAGCGCGCCCTCCTCGGAGGTCTTGGTCGGGTCCACGACGGCGTCGAAGACGGCCCGCCCGACGTTCTTGGGGAAGAGGTGGGCGTAGACCCCGCCGAGCTCGGTCCCGTAGGAGATGCCGAAGTAGTGCAGCTTCTCGTCGCCGAGGGCCTGGCGGATGCGGTCCAGGTCGCGGGCGGCGTTTTCGGTCCCGACGTGGGGCAGCAGTTCGTCGGAGTTCTTCACGCACGCCCGCTGGTAGGCCCGGATGTTGTCGACGAACGCCTGCTCCTGCTGCGGGTTCGCGGGGGTGGAGTCCTGGGCGTAGTACGCGTCCAGCTGCCGGTCGCCCTCGCAGCGGACCGGCGCGCTGCGGCCGACGCCGCGCGGGTCGAAGCTGACCAGGTCGTAACGGGCGCGCAGGGCCTCGTACTCCTTGGCGGCGCCGGGCAGCGTGGTGATCCCGGAGCCGCCGGGGCCGCCGAAGTTGAAGACGAGCGAACCGATGCGGTTCTTCTGGTCGCGGGCCTTGGCGCGGATCAGGGCGATCGGGAGGGTCTCGCCCTCGGGCTTCGCGTAGTCGAGGGGAACGTCGAGCGTGGCGCACTGCCAGTCCTTGGGCGGGGCCTGCCCGCCGCCCTCCAGGGGACTGGGCGCCGGACACTCGCCCCACTTGAGCGGCTTGACCTCCTTGGCCCCGTCGGGCTTGGCGGTCTTCCCCTCACCCCCGTCGGAACACCCGCCGGCCCCGGCCAGCGCGACGGCGAGCACGGCGGCCCCGGCAACCCGCAGAACGTTTCTCGACATGCCCCCATCCTCGGCGCCCCCCGCCCGGCCCGCCCGCGCGCTGACCCGAACGGGTCCCGGGCCGCCCGGCCCGAGGCGACGCAGGCGCCCACGCCAACCCCCTCGTACGCGGCTCCGCACAGGGCGAGACCCGGCAGGCGCGACACGGCCTCGTCCCTCCGGCCTCGCCGGCGTTCGAGGCGCGGGCGCGGAGCGCCGTAGGGGTGACGGGGGCACCACCCCGGGCCGGTACCCGCACGCGGCGCCCCGGACCCGGCAAGCCCGGCCCCCGCCCCGGCCGGGAGGCTAGATGGCTTCCTTGCGGGTCAAGAAGTTGAACGAGATCCACCCCGGCAGCACCGGCAGCCAGAACGTCATCAGGCGGAACAGCAGGACCGCCGAGATCGCGACCTCCTTCTCCAGACCCGCCGCGATCAGCCCCAGCGTCAGCGTGGTCTCCACCGCGCCCATACCGCCCGGCGTCGGCGCCGCCGACCCCAGCGCGTTGCCCGCGAGGAACACCACCGCGATGCTCGCGTAGCTGATGGCCTGGCCACCCCCGAACGCCCGGATCGACGCGTCCAGGCACATCACGAAGCAGCCCGTCAGCAGCAGCATCCCACCGATGCCGGTCACCAGCTTCTGCGGCCGCTGGAGCACGTCCAGCATGCGCGGGACCACCCCGGCGAACAGCGCCCGCACCCGCGTCGCGACGAACTTCCGCATGAACGGGACCGCCGTCACCACCAGGACCAGCACCGCCACCGTCAGCAGACCGGCGATGACCGTCCGGGACGGGGTCATCTCCGGCGTCTTCTCCGTCCCCGTCAGGTAGCCGAACGACAGCAGCAGCAGGATGTGGCTGGCGAGCCCGAACAGCTGCGAGGCGCCCACGCTCGCGACCGCGAGCCCCGGCCGGACCCCCGCCCGCTGCAGGAACCGGGTGTTCAGTGCGACACCGCCCACCGCCGCCGGGGCGACCAGCTTCACGAAGGACCCGGCCACCTGCGCGACCACCGTCCGCAGGAACGGCACCCGCTCGGGCACGAAGCCCAGCAGGCTCATCGCCGCCGCGAAGTAGCTCAGCGCCGAGAAGGCCAGCGCCGCCCCGACCCAGCCCCACTGCGCCTCGCCGATGATCGTCGCGAAGTCCACGTGGGCGAGCTGCGTCAGCAGGAAGTACGCGCCGAACGCGCCCGCGATGAACGACACCAGCGTGCGCGGCCGGATCCGCTCCAGCCGGGCCGGTTCCACCGGCGCCTGCGGGCGGATCAGCAGCACCTGCTGGCGGATCTGGCTCAGCAGGTCCTCCTCCCGGGCCCCGTCCAGCGCGTCGTCCAGCGCCCTCTTCTCGGCCTTGCGGTCCGCGGCCGGGCTGGTGCCGGCATCCGCCCCGCGCGCCGCCTTCGCCGCCCGCGAGGACTCCAGCACGGCCTCCCGCTGCCGGTCCGCCCGCTCCCGGGCCAGCCTGCGCAGCGTGGCCCGGGTGGAACGGCTCAGCGCGATCGGCTGGAGCAGCGGCAGGCAGTCCGCCACCGCGTCCGGGCCGAGCACCGACACCGCCGAGGCCACCGCCCGCTCCGCTCCCACCCGCAGGCCGAGCGTGGTGAGCAGCTGCGCGATGTCCATCCGCAGCACCAGGTCGCCCGCCGCGATCTCGCCGCCGCGCAGGTCGGTGAGGATGACGGTGCCGGAACGATCCACCACCAAGGCGTCCCCGGTCAGCCGCCGGTGGGCGATCCGCCGCGACTGCAGGGCCCGGACCTGCTCCCAGGCGTTGCGGCTCAACTCGTCGGTGATCTCCTCGTCGGGGAGGGAGTCCAGGGTCCGGCCGCCCAGATGCTCGTAGACGAGCATCACGGCGTCCGGTCCGAGCTCCGAGGTGGCGATCAGCTTCGGCGCGTTCGCCCCGGCCGCGATGGCGGCGTACGCGAGCAGTGCCTCCTGCTCCAGCGCCTGCCGCAACGACTGCAGGCTGCGCCGGGTGGTGATGCCGCGCAGGGTGAGCCGGCGCCAGACCCGGTAGAAGAAGCCCTGGGCCTGCTGCTCGCGGTCGACGACGGTGACGTCGAGCGGTGGGCCGTCCTCCAGGGTGACGTGGTAGCGCCGCCCCCGGTCGCTGACCTCGGACGCCTCCGGACCGGGCTCGGTGGCCTCCGCGCGCATCGCGCTGACCGGCCGGAAGCCGACCCGGCGCAGTCCCGCGAGCAGCGTCTGACCGGTGGGGCGCACATTGGGCGAGCCGACCGCGTACAGCGTCCCGTAGGCGACGCTCCAGCCGATCAGCACGGTCAGGATGATCGAGAACGGCGTGGTGTAGCCGCTGACCAGCATCGTGAACGCGTCCATCAGCAGGACCACCCACAGCGCCACGCGCCAGCGCGGCCGGCGGGTCATCCCGACGGCCGTCATGTAGGCGATCACGGGCGCGAGGTAGCCGTGCACCGGATCGGTGAGGGCCCCGCCGGCCCCGGCGGGGCGGGTCAGCGCGTCCTGGATGGTGTCCGGGGCGGCCTGCGACACCCACAGGTCGGTGGCGAGCGTGACGCCGTGCGCGAGCACGGCGGCGAGCACGCCGTCCGCGATGCGCAGGCCGTCGCGTTTGATCAGCCGCTCGATGGCGAAGGCCACCGGCAGCAGCAGCACCGCGATGCTCGACACCAGCGCGGCGACCTTGATCAGCAGGTCGGGCGCCTGGCCGGTGCCCTTGTTGATGTCCTCCTCCAGGCCCACGGTGGTGCCGTGGGCGAAGGCGGCGATGGCGAGGACGACGGCGATGCCGAGGATGCCGACGAGCAGGCGGACGAGGTCGGAGGGGCGGTGCACGCGGGCGGCGAGCAGGGGTTCGTCGACCTCCACCTGGTCGGCCATGGTGGGCGCGTGCCCGTGCGGCCCCTCGGGCTCCGCCCCGTCGGCGGACCCCTCGGCGGACCCGGCGGAGGCTTCGGCGGCGGATCCGGCGGAGGCTTCGGAGACGGAGCGCCCGGGCCCGGCGGAGGGCTCGGAACCGGGTCTGGGCCGGGGCGCGGCGCCGTCGTCTGGGCGCGTCGCGTCGTCGTCCGCCGCCGCGCCGTCCGGAGGGCTCACACCCTGCTCCTTCGTCGTCACATCCGTCTCTTCTTGATCACGTATCACCAGTCACCGCCCGCAAGATGGTGGCACGGACCGACCTTCCGGCGGGGCATCAGGGTGCGCGCCGGTACGGAACCTTGTCTTCCGCCACCCGGCGGCCGGCGTGCTGCACCATGGGCCGAATGAGCGAGGAGCTGCCCGCCTACGCGGAGCACGTGCTGGAGGTGGCCGAGCGTATTCCGCCCGGCCGGGTGATGACGTACGGAGACGTCGCCGAGTGGCTCGGCGAGGGCGGACCGCGCCAAGTCGGGCGCGTCATGGCCCTGTACGGCGGGGCCGTGCCCTGGTGGCGCGTGGTGCGCGCGGACGGCGTGCCGCTGGCCGGCAGCGAGCTGCGCGCCCTGGAGCACTACCGGGCGGAGGCCACCCCGCTGCGCCTGACGGCGGGCGGCGAGCCGCGGCTCGACATGCGCCGGGCCCGCTGGGACGGCGGCGAGGAGCGCGACGGGGACCGCGACGAGGCTCACACCTGACAGCTTCGGCCATGCGGGGCCCGGGCGGGCGGTCGGGCGCCCGGGCGAAGGCCCGTCCGGGGGACGGGCACGGCCTGCGCGGGCCCGGCCGCTTGCCGTAGCGTTGCCTCTTCCGCTCCGGCCGCCGCCGACGCGGTGCCACCCGAAGACCCACCAGGACCGGCAGCTCACGTGATCACCTCTCCTTCCGACCGCACCGAACGGCGGCGTACGCGGATCCCCGACGCGTACCGCCTGGTGCGCACCGGGCCGGAACGGGTGGACCCCCCTGTGCTGGACGCAGCGCAGCGCGCGGTGGTTGATCACACCGCCGGACCCCTGCTCGTCCTGGCCGGACCGGGCACCGGGAAGACGACCACCCTGGTCGAGGCCGTCGCCGCCCGGGTGGAAGCGGGTACGGACCCCGCCCGTGTGCTCATCCTCACCTTCAGCCGCAAGGCGGCCGTGGAACTGCGCGACCGCACCGCCCTGCGGCTTGGCGGCGCACGGGCTCCGCAGGCGACGACTTTCCACTCCTTCTGCTACGGGCTCGTGCGCGCCCACCAGGACACCGACCTCTTCGCCGACCCGCTGCGGCTGCTGTCCGGCCCGGAGCAGGACGTCATGGTCCGCACCCTTCTGGAGGGCCAGCGCCGGATCCGGTCCATCCGCTGGCCGGACGACCTGCGGGCCGCGCTGACCACGCGCGGGTTCGCGGACGAGGTCCGCGCCGTCCTGGCCCGCGCCCGGGAACTGGGCCTCGGGCCGGCGGCGCTCGACTCCTTCGCGACCCGGACCGGCCGCCCGGACTGGAAGGCGGCCGCGGCCTTCCTCTCCGAGTACCTCGACGTCCTGGACATGCAGGGCACGCTGGACTACGCGGAGCTGCTGCACCGGGCCGTGCTCCTGGCGGAGCGCACCCCGTCCCTGGCCTCCGCCTACGACGTGATCTTCGTGGACGAGTACCAGGACACGGACGCCTCCCAGCTGCGGCTGCTGCGGGCCCTGAACGGCACCGGCGGCACGCTGGTCGCCTTCGGCGACCCGGACCAGTCGATCTACGCCTTCCGCGGCGCCGACATCAACAACGTGCTGGACTTCGAGTCCGCCTTCCCGGGCGCGGCGGTCAGGGCCCTGACGGTGGGCCGCCGCTCGGGAGCGGTCCTCCTCGCGGCCACCCGCCTGCTGACGACCCGCATGCCGCTGCCCCGCCTCCCCGCGGCCGCGGTCCGCGAGCACCGGGGCCTGACGGCGACGCGCGAGGGCGGCCGGGTGGAGGTGTACACCTACCCGACGGCCGGGGCGGAGCTGGACAACATCGCCGACATCCTGCGCAGGGCCCACCTGGAGGACGGCGTGCCCTGGCGGGACATGGCCGTACTGGTCCGCGCGGGCGGCCGCACCCTCCCGGGGATGCGGCGCGCCCTGATCACGGCGGGCGTCCCGGTGGAGACGGACGGCACGGACACCCCCCTGCGCCACGAGCCGGCGGTGACGCCCCTCCTGACCGCCCTCCGCACGGCCGCCACCTACGCCTCCACCCCGGCCGCGGACGAGCCGGAGGCCGTCACGGCGGACGGTACGGCCGAGGGGACAGCCTCCGGCACGTCGGACGGGGCAGCCGCACCCGCCTCCGGCGACGCCGGCACCGACGCCGGTACAGGCACTGACGCCGACGCCGCAGGCCGGGACGTACCCGGGACCGCCGACGCCGGCGCCGCGACCGGTGAGGGCGCCGGGGGGATCACCGTGGAGGCGGCCATCGCGCTGCTCGGCTCCCCGCTCGGCGGGATGGACGCCGCCGACCTGCGCCGCCTCGGCCGGGCCCTGCGCGAGGAGGAGCGCGCCGCGGGCGTCAAGGTGCCCGCGCCCTCCGACGTCCTGCTCGCCCGCGCCCTTGCCGAGCCGGAACGGCTCACCGCCCACGACCCCGCCTACGCCCGCGGAGCGCAACGCCTCGGCCTGCTCCTGCGCAAGGCCCGCGAGCTCCTCCAGGGCGGCGGCACCGCCGAAGAGGCCCTGTGGACGCTCTGGGACGGCACCCCCTGGCCCCAGCGGCTGGAGCGCTCCGCCCGCCGCGGCGGCGCCGCCGGGCGCAACGCCGACCGCGACCTCGACGCCGTCTGCGCGCTCTTCGACACCGCGGCCCGCGCCGAGGACCGCACCGGCGGCCGCGGCGCCCTCAACTTCCTCGAACAACTGGAGGCGGAGGACATCGCCGCCGACACGTTGACGACCCGCGCCGTCCGGCCCGACGCGGTCCGGCTGATGACCGCCCACCGCTCCAAGGGCCTGGAGTGGTCCCTGGTCGTCGTGGCCGGCGTACAGGAGGGGCTCTGGCCCGACCTGCGCCGCCGCGGCTCCCTCCTCGAAGCCGACCGCATCGGCCGTGACGGCCTCGCCGAACCCCTCACCCCCGGCGCGCTCCTCGCCGAGGAGCGCCGGCTCTTCTACGTCGCCGCCACCCGCGCCCGCGACCGGCTCGTGGTCACCGCCGTCAAGGCCCCGGCCGAGGACGGGGACCAGCCCTCCCGCTTCCTCACCGAGCTCGGCGTCACCCCCAAGGACGTCACCGGCCGCCCCCGCCGCCCCCTCGCCGTCCCGGCGCTCGTCGCCGAGCTGCGCGCCACCACCGTCGACCCCGACGCCTCGCCCGTCCTGCGCGACGCGGCCGCCCGGCGCCTGGCCCGCCTCGCCGCGCTCACCGACGACGAGGACCGCCCGCTGGTCCCCGCGGCCCATCCGCAGCGCTGGTGGGGGCTGTACGAACCCACCCGCAGCACCGTCCCGCTGCGCGACCGCGACCGGCCCGTCGCCCTCTCCGGCAGCGCCCTGGACCAGCTCGCCAACAGCTGCTCCCTCCAGTGGTTCCTCGGCCGCGAGGTCAAGGCCGACGCCCCCTCCACCGCCGCGCAGGGCTTCGGCAACGTCGTCCACGTCCTCGCCGACGAGGTCGCCTCCGGCCGCACCCCCGCCGACCTGGCCGTCCTCATGGAACGCCTCGACTCCGTCTGGGACGCCCTCGCCTTCGACGCACCCTGGAAGTCGGCCCAGGAGAAGGAGAACGCCCGCGCCGCCCTCGAGCGCTTCCTGCGCTGGCACACCACCGACCGCGGCGGCCGGACGGCCGTGGCCACGGAGCACGAGTTCGACGTCACACTCGAGGCCGGCGACCACACGGTCCGGATCCGGGGCTCAATGGACCGCGTGGAGGCGGACCCGCAGGGGCGCGCGTACGTCGTCGACTTCAAGACCGGCAAGTCCGCGCCGACCAAGGACGAGGTCGCCCGCCACCCCCAGCTCGCCGTCTACCAGCTCGCCGTGCGCGAAGGCGCAGTCGACGGGGTCTTCGACGGCCTGCGCCCCGAACCGGGCGGCGCCGAACTCGTCCAGCTGCGCCAGGGCGCGCCCAAGAAGGAGGGCGGGGACGAGGTGCCCAAGGTGCAGGGCCAGCAGCCGCTCGACGGCGAGTGGGTCGGCGACCTGCTCGCCACCGCCGCCGGCCGGGTGCTGGACGAGCGCTTCGCGCCCGCCGCGGGCAAGCACTGCGACCACTGCTCCTTCCGCAGCTCGTGCAGCGCCCGCCCGGAGGGCCGCCAGACCGTGGAGTGAGGCGGCGGGACGGGAGCGCCGGACGCGCGCCGGACGTGCGCCGGACGGGAGCGCGGGCGGGAGTGTCAGCGGGGGCCGCTAGCCTTTTGAGGTGTCCGCGCGTCCGTCCGTCCTCACCGACCCCGAGCAGCTCAAGGAGCTCCTCGGCATCCCCTTCACGCCCGAACAGCTGGCCTGCGTCACCGCACCGCCCGCTCCGCAGGTGATCGTCGCGGGGGCGGGATCGGGCAAGACCACCGTCATGGCCGCCCGCGTGGTCTGGCTGGTCGGCACCGGCGCGGTCGCGCCCGAGCAGGTCCTCGGCCTGACCTTCACCAACAAGGCCGCGGGCGAGCTGTCCGAGCGGGTGCGCACGGCCCTCGCCCGGGCCGGCATCACCGACCCGGACCCCTCACCGGCCGAGACCGGCGGGCTCGGCGGTTTCGGCGGTTTCGACGGCTTCGGTGTGGCCGACGCGGTCGGCGGCGAGCCGCGCATCTCGACGTACCACGCCTTCGCCGGGCAGCTCCTGAAGGACCACGGCCTGCGCATCGGCCTGGAACCCAGCTCCCGCCTCCTCGCCGACGCGACCCGCTTCCAGCTCGCCGCCAAGGTGCTGCGCGAGGCCCCCGGCCCCTACCCCTCGCTCACCAAGTCCCTCCCCGACCTGGTCAGCGACCTGCTCGCGCTCGACGCGGAGCTCTCCGAGCACCTGGTCGAGCCGGCGGCCCTGCGGGCGTACGACACGGAGCTGCTGACCACGCTCGCCGGTGTCCGGCTCACCAACGACGACCTGCGCAAGGTCCCCGAGGCCGTGCGCGGCCGCCTGGAGCTGCTGGAGCTCGTCGTCCGCTACCGCGCCGCCAAACGCTCCCGCGACCTCTTCGACTTCAGCGACCAGATAGCCCTCTCCGCGCAGCTCGCCACCACCCGGCCCGAGGTCGGGGCGCTGCTGCGCGAGGAGTTCCGGGTGGTCCTGCTCGACGAGTACCAGGACACGTCCGTCGCACAGCGGCTGCTGCTGTCCGGACTGTTCGGCTCCGGGTCCGGCGAGGACGCAGTCCGAGGCGGCGGGGCCGGGCACGCGGTCACCGCCGTCGGGGACCCCTGCCAGGCCATCTACGGCTGGCGCGGCGCCTCCGTGGCCAACCTCGACGACTTCCCCGACCACTTCCGGCAGGCCGACGGAGCCCCCGCCACCCGCCTCTCGCTCAGCGAGAACAGGCGCAGCGGCGGCCGCCTGCTCGACCTGGCCAACGACCTGGCGGCGCCGCTGCGCGCCCTGCACGAAGGGGTGGAGGCGCTGCGCGCGGCGCCCGGAGCCGAAGGCGCGGGCTTCGTGCGGTGCGCCCTGCTGGAGACCCACGCCGAGGAGCTCGAGTGGCTCGGGGACTCCGTCGCGCACCTGGTCCGCACCGGGACGGAGCCGGGCGAGATCGCCGTGCTGTGCCGCTCCGCCGGGGACTTCGCCCGGATCCAGGCCGTCCTGGTGGCGCGGGACGTACCGGTGGAGGTCGTCGGCCTGTCCGGGCTCCTGCACCTGCCGGAGGTCGCGGACCTCGTCGCCGTCTGCGAAGTCCTCCAGGACCCGGGCGCCAACGCCTCCCTGGTCCGGCTGCTCATCGGGCCGCGATGGCGGATCGGCGCGCGCGACCTGGCCCTGCTGGGCCGCCGGGCGCGCCTGCTGGTGGGCCGCTCGCCGTCCGGTGCGGACGCGGCGGACCCGGACGAGCGGCTGGCGGCGGCCGTCGAGGGGGTGGACCCGGCGGAGGTCGTGTCGCTGGCCGACGCGCTGGAGACCTTCCTGGACGGCGGCGGCCGGTCCGACGACGGGCTGCCGTTCTCCGCCGAGGCCCGGGTCCGTTTCGCACACCTCGCGCAGGAACTGCGCGACCTGCGGCGCTCCCTCGCCGATCCGCTGATGGACGTCCTGCACCGGGTCCTGGCCACGACCGGCCTGGAGGTGGAGCTCTCGGCGTCGCCGCACGCGCTGGCGGCCCGCCGCCGCGAGACCCTGTCGAACTTCATGGACGTGGCCGCCGGCTTCGCCGCCCTGGACGGCGAGGCCACCCTGCTGGCCTTCCTCGCCTTCCTGCGGACGGCCGCCCAGTACGAGAAGGGCCTCGACCACGCGCTGCCGGGCGGCGAGAACACGGTGAAGGTGCTCACCGCGCACAAGTCCAAGGGCCTGGAGTGGGACGTGGTCGTCGTCCCCGACCTGTGCGCCGGGGCCTTCCCCAAGGAGCGGGCGCCGGAGGCCTGGACCTCGTACGCGAAGGTGCTCCCGTACGCCCTGCGCGGTGACGCGCCCACCCTTCCGGCGGACCCGGCCTGGACCTCGGCCGGCCTCAAGTCGTTCAAGGCGGCGCTGAAGGAGCACAAGTCGGTGGAGGAGCTCCGCCTCGGCTACGTCACCTTCACCCGCCCCCGCTCGCTCCTGCTGGCCTCCGGCCACTGGTGGGGTCCGACGCAGAAGAAGCGCCGCGGCCCGTCGCCGTTCCTGGAGGCGCTGTACGAGCACTGCGCGGCCGGCTTCGGCGAGATCGAGGCGTGGGCGCAGGAGCCGGAGCCGGACGCGGAGAACCCGGCGCTGACCGCCGAAGCGGCCCAGGACCACTCCTGGCCGCTCCCGCTCGACCCGCGGTCCCTCGCCCTGCGGCGCGCGGCGGCCGGTCTGGTCGAGTCGTACCTGGCCGCCCCGCCGCCTGCGGCACGGGACGAGGACGCCTACCTCTGGCCCCCGGACTGCGAGGACCCGGCCTACGACGACGAGCCGTGGCCCGACGACGAGCCGTGGCCCGCGCCGGAACCCGCCCCCGCGCCGGAACCCGACGCCGAGCCGGGCCCCCCGGGCCGGGTCGGCGACCTCTGGCCGGAGGACGACCTGTGGGGGCCCGCCCCTGTGGGCACCACACCCCACCGGTCGGGCGCCGCCGTCGCCCCGGAGCCCGACCTCCGGGCCGGCGCACACCTCCCGCGCCAGGCGCGCACCGCGCCCGGTGTGCCCGCCGGGCCTGCCGCGTCCGGCGTGCCCGCCGTGCCCGCGTCCGGCGTGGGGCTCACGCCCGAGGAGGCCCGGGCCGTCGCCTCCTGGGACCGGGACCTCGACGCCCTGGAGGGCGAGCTCCGCCGCGCCCGCGCGGCCGTCCGCGACGTAGAACTCCCCGCCGCCCTCTCCGCCGGCCAGCTGCTCCGGCTCGCCGCCGACGAGCAGGGCTTCGCGCGCGACCTGGCCCGCCCCATGCCCAAGCCCCCCCAGCCCGCCGCCCGCCAGGGCACCCGCTTCCACGCCTGGGTCGAGTCCCGGTTCGACGAGCTGCCGCTCCCGCTCCTCGACGTGCTCGATCCCGCCACCGAGCTGCCCGGCTCCGACCAGGAGGTCGCCGACGAGGCCGACCTGGACGCCCTCAAGGCCGCCTTCGAGCGCAGCGAGTACGCCGACCGCCCGCCCCACCGCATGGAGGCGCCGGTCCAGCTCACCCTCGCCGGCCGCGTGATCCGCGGCCGGATCGACGCCGTCTACCGCACGGACACCGGCTTCGAGATCGTCGACTGGAAGACCGGCCGCACCACCGACGCCGATCCCCTCCAGCTCGCCGTCTACCGCCTGGCCTGGGCGGAAGCCACCGGCACACCGCTGGAGCGGGTCACGGCCGCCTTCCTGCACGTCCGCAGCGGCCGCGTGATCCGGCCGCGCAACCTGCCCGGCCGCGCCCGCCTTGAGCGGATCCTCCAAGGCGAATCGGACACCGACGGTGACCGTCAGGCGGACGGTTAGGCTCAGGGCCATGAGCGACACCCCGCCGGACAGCGTCGTCCGCACGTACATCGACACCCACCGCGCCGCCTTCCTCGAGGACCTCGCCGAGTGGCTCCGCATCCCCTCCGTCTCGGCGCAGCCCGAGCACGCGGGCGACGTGCGGCGCAGCGCCGAATGGCTCACGGCGAAGCTCAAGGAGACCGGATTCCCGATCGCCGAGGTCTGGGAGACCGACGGCGCACCCGCGGTGTTCGCGCACTGGCCGAGCGAGGACCCGGGCGCGCCCACCGTCCTGGTGTACGGGCACCACGACGTGCAGCCCGCCGCCCTCGCCGACGGCTGGCACACCGAGCCGTTCGAGCCGGTGGTCCGCGACGGCCGCATGTACGGACGCGGCGCCGCCGACGACAAGGGGCAGGTGTTCTTCCACACCCTGGGGGTCCGGGCGCACCTGGCGGCCACCGGCGCCACCGCCCCCGCCGTGAACCTCAAGCTGCTCGTCGAGGGCGAGGAGGAGTCCGGCTCCGTCCACTTCCGTGCCCTCGTCGAAGCCCGCGCCGCCGAGCTCGCCGCCGACGTCGTGATCGTCTCCGACACCGGCATGTGGTCCGAGACCACCCCGACCGTCTGCACCGGCATGCGCGGCGTCGCCGACTGCGAGATCACCTTCCACGGCCCGGACCAGGACATCCACTCCGGGGCCTTCGGCGGCGCCGTGCCGAACCCGGCCACGGCCGTCGCCCGCCTGGTCGCGGCCCTGCACGACGACGACGGACGGGTCACGATCCCCGGCTTCTACGAAGGCGTCGCCGAGCTCACCGACGCCGAGCGCGCGCTCATCGCCGAGCTGCCCTTCGACGAGTCCGAGTGGCTCCGTACGGCGAAGTCCCACGCGGCCGCCGGCGAGGCCGGCTACTCCACCCTCGAGCGCGTCTGGGCGCGCCCGACGGCCGAGGTCAACGGGATCGGCGGCGGCTACCAGGGCCCCGGCGGGAAGACGATCGTGCCCGCCTCCGCCCACTGCAAGCTTTCGTTCCGGCTGGTCGCGGGGCAGGACCCCTACGAGGTCGAGGCGGCCGTCAGGGACTGGGTCGCGGCGCGCGTCCCGGCCGGCATCCGCCACTGCATCGTCTTCGGCGCCCCCACCCGCCCCTGCCTGACCCCGCTGGACCACCCGGCGCTGCAGTCGGTGGTGCGGGCCATGGGCCGCGCCTTCGGCCAGAAGGTCCGCTTCACCCGCGAAGGCGGTTCGGGGCCCGCGGCCGACCTCCAGGACGTCCTGGGCGCGCCCGTGCTGTTCCTCGGCATCTCGGTGCCGTCCGACGGCTGGCACGCGCCGAACGAGAAGGTCGAGCTGGACCTGCTCCTCAAGGGCGTCGAGACGACCGCCTACCTGTGGGGCGATCTGGCCGCGTCCCACCGCACACCCGCCTGACCCCACCTGCCTGTCCCACACACCCGGGGGAGTTGGAAGTACCCGTGAGCATCCATACCGAGCGTCCGATCTCGCTGACCGCGCCCAGCGGCATCGACCGTGTCGCACACCACCGCCTCGACGAGGCATGGCTGGCCGCCGCCTGGAGCCACCCGACGACGCGCGTCTTCGTCGTCTCCGGCGGCCAGGTCCTGATCGACGACACCCCCGACGGGGGCACGGCCATCGTGATGACCCCGGCCTTCGAGGCCCCGGTCACCGAGACGCACCGCTACTTCCTGGGGACCGACGAGGACGGCGTGCGGTACTTCGCGCTCCAGAAGGACGCGCTGCCGGGCCGCATGGACCAGTCGGCCCGCGCGGCCGGCCTACGCGAGGCCGGACTGCTGCTGTCGCCGCGCGACGCGGGGCTGATGGTGCACGCGGTGGCCCTGGAGAACTGGCAGCGGCTGCACCGCTTCTGCTCCCGGTGCGGCGAGCGCACCGTGGTGGCGGCCGCGGGCCACATCCGCCGCTGCCCGGGCTGCGGCGCCGAGCACTACCCGCGCACCGACCCGGCCGTGATCATGCTGGTCACCGACGACCAGGACCGCGCGCTGCTGGGCCGCCAGGTGCACTGGCCGGAGGGGCGCTTCTCCACCCTGGCCGGCTTCGTGGAGCCGGGCGAGTCGATCGAGCAGTCCGTCGTGCGCGAGGTGTGGGAGGAGGCGGGCGTCAGGGTCGGCGAGGTCGAGTACGTGGCCAGCCAGCCGTGGCCGTTCCCGTACAGCCTGATGCTGGGCTTCACCGCCCGCGCCACCAGCTCCGAGATCACCGTGGACGGCGAGGAGATCGAGGAGGCCCGCTGGTTCTCCCGCGAGGACCTGCGCGCGGCGATCGAATCGGGCGAGGTCGTCCCGCCGGCGGGAGGCATCTCCATCGCCGCCCGCCTGGTGGAGCTCTGGTACGGCAAGCCCCTGCCGAAGCCCGGCGCCACCGCCTGACGCCCGGGCCGAGGTCCGGCATCGCAGAGAGGCCCCCGCCGCGGCGGGGGCCTCTCTGCGATGCCCGAAGATCAGACGGCGAGGGCCTGCTTGACCTGGGCCAGGCTCGGGTTCGTCATGACGGACTCGTTGCCCGCGGGGGACTTCACCAGGACCGTGGGGACCGTCTGGTTGCCGCCGTTGGCCTTCTCCACGAACGCGGCGGACGCCGGGTCGAGCTCGATGTTGATCTCGTTGTACGCGATGCCTTCCCGGTCCAGCTGGCTCTTCAGCCGGCGGCAGTAGCCGCACCAGGTGGTGCTGTACATCGTGACGGTGCCCGTGTCCTGCATGCTGCGCTCTCCTCGGTGGGGGCTCGGTGGTCCGAATACTCGAACGCACGGGACCGCGTGTGCATTCCCACAGGCCCGTCCCGTCCCGAGGCCGCGCGCCCACCCGTCCGGTCCGTCCGTCCGCCCGCCGCCCGCTCGTCAGTCCGCCCGCCCGCTCGCCCGCCCGCTCGCCCGCCCGCCCGCCCAGTCCGCCCGCCCGCCGCGTCCGGTACTACGGATGCCCGCCGCCTGTGGACGGTTTTCCCGCCCGCCCCAGGAGACCTGGCAGCATGGCGGGGTGACACCAGCAACGCACTCCCCCTCCTTCACCGCCTCCGCCGCTGCCACCGACTCGGCCGACGCGGTGCTCCTGGGCCTGGACCCGGAGCAGCGCGAGGTCGCGACGACCCTGCGCGGGCCCCTGTGCGTGCTGGCCGGCGCCGGTACCGGCAAGACCCGGGCGATCACCCACCGCATCGCCTACGGCGTCCGGTCCGGCCAGCTGATGCCGGCCAGTGTGCTGGCCGTCACCTTCACCAACCGCGCCGCGGGGGAGATGCGCGGCCGCCTGCGCGCCCTCGGCGCGGAGGGGGTCCAGGCCCGCACCTTCCATTCCGCCGCCCTGCGCCAGCTCCAGTACTTCTGGCCCAAGGCGATCGGCGGGGAGGTGCCCCGACTGCTGGAACGCAAGATCCAGTTCGTGGCCGAGGCCGGCGCACGCTGCCGCATCCGCCTGGACCGCGGCGAGCTGCGCGACGTCACCGGCGAGATCGAGTGGGCCAAGGTCACCCAGACCGTGCCCGCCGACTATCCGGCGGCCGCCCTCAAGGCGGGCCGCGAGGCTCCGCGCGATCTGGCCGAGATCGCCCAGATCTACGGGACGTACGAGCAGCTCAAGCGGGACCGCGGCATGATCGACTTCGAGGACGTGCTGCTGCTGACCGTCGGCATCCTCCAGGACCGCCACGACATCGCCGAGCAGATCCGCACCCAGTACCAGCACTTCGTCGTCGACGAGTACCAGGACGTCAGCCCGCTCCAGCAGCGGCTGCTGGACCTGTGGCTCGGCGAGCGGGACAGCCTGTGCGTCGTCGGCGACGCCAGCCAGACCATCTACTCCTTCACCGGCGCCACCCCCGACCACCTGCTGAACTTCCGCACCCGCCACCCGCAGGCCACCGTGGTCAAGCTGATCCGGGACTACCGCTCCACCCCCCAGGTGGTCCACCTCGCCAACGGGATCCTGAACCAGGCGCGGGGCCGGGCCGCGGAGCACCGCCTCGAGCTGGTCTCGCAGCGCGAGCCCGGTCCCGCCCCGGCGTACGCGGAGTACCCGGACGAGCCCGCCGAAGCCGAGGGCGTCGCCCGCCGGATCCGCGACCTGATCACGGCCGGCGTCCCCGCCGGCGAGATCGCCGTGCTCTACCGGATCAACGCCCAGTCCGAGGTCTACGAGCAGGCCCTCGCCGACGCCGGGGTGCCCTACCAGCTGCGCGGGGCCGAGCGGTTCTTCGAGCGGCAGGAGGTGCAGAGGGCGATCCTCGCGCTGCGCGGCGCCGCGCGGTCCGGCGGGAACGACCCGCTGCTCGACGACGTCGTCGAGCTCGGTTCCCAGGTCCGCGCCGTGCTCAGCTCCACCGGCTGGACCGCCGAGCCGCCGGCCGGTTCCGGCGCCGTCCGCGACCAGTGGGAGTCGGTGGCCGCGCTGGTCCGGCTCGCCGAGGACTTCGCCCGTGCCCGGCCCGGCGCCACTCTGGCGGACCTCACGGTCGAGCTGGAGGAGCGCAAGGCCGCCCAGCACGCCCCGACCGTCCAGGGCGTCACCCTGGCCTCGCTGCACGCGGCCAAGGGCCTGGAGTGGGACGCCGTGTTCCTCGTCGGCCTCACCGACGGCATGATGCCGATCACCTACGCCAAGACCGACGAGCAGGTCGAGGAGGAGCGCCGGCTGCTCTACGTCGGCGTCACCCGGGCCCGGCTGCACCTGTGCCTGTCCTGGGCGCTCTCCCGGGCTCCGGGGGGCCGGCCCTCCCGGCGTCCCAGCCGCTTCCTGAACGGCCTGCGGCCGGGCTCCGCGGCGCCCGGAGGCGGGGCGGGCGCCACCGCCGAGCGCGCGGTGGCCCGCAAGCGGGGCCGCCGGGGGCCGACCCGCTGCCGGGTCTGCGGCAGGACCTTGACCGAGGCCGGCGAACTGAAGCTGATGCGCTGCGAGGACTGCCCGTCCGACATGGACGAAGGGCTGTACGAGCGGCTGCGCGCCTGGCGCGAGGTCCGGTCCAGGCAGCAGGGACTGCCCGCGTACTGCGTCTTCACGGACAAGACGCTGATGGCGATCGCGGAGGCCGCGCCGGCCGAGGGCGGCGAGCTCTCGATGATCTCCGGCGTGGGTGGACGCAAGCTCGAGCGGTACGGGGCCGACGTGCTCGCCATCTGCGCAGGTCAGGACCCTGACAGCGGGGATTCTGACGACGCGTAGAAACTCGTCGGAAAAATAGTTTGCACATGCCCGGCGAAGCCCCATAGGTTCTTAGCAACGGAAACGGTGGCTTCTCCGAAGCCCGGGATCCGTGCTGTACTTATCCGAATACACATGGGACAGGCCCCCGGGCCCCCGTCCCCGAGACGCCGAGAGGAGGCGAGACCAGTGGCCGGCTTCATGAACTTCACCAAACTGACCGATCGCTCGGTCGACGCTTCCTGCCTGCTCGGTTCCGTCTCCGTCCGGGGTACCGGTGCGTCCGCGACGTCCGCGGCCAAGCCCGCCCCGCTGGCGACCCTTCCGGTCAGCGAGCGCATTGAGCGACCGACCCAGGCACCGGTGGCAGTACTGGCAGCCGAAGCCCAGGCGCATGGCGCCTATGGTTTCGCCGCCGCGGCGGCCGGTGCCGCCAGTGCCGGATTCAAGCGCCAGACGAAGCAGACGAAGCAGCAGCACCACCTGATGTGGGCCTTCCGTGGGCTCGAACCCTGGAGTGATCCAGCCTGATCGCATGATCAGGCCGGCGCCTTCAGGGCCGCGGAACCCCACCCGGGATCCGCGGCCCTTCTGTTTGTCCCCGAACGGGGGCGGACGGTGAAGGCGTCCCGGGACTGGCAGAGCCAGTCGGTGTGAGGACAGCCCAGCCGAACCCGGCCGACCGGCCGGAACGACTAGCCGAACAAGACGAGGAAGAAACCACCGTGCAACTCGAAGCGCACGCCCCGTCCGTACCGCAGACCCGAACGATCTCCCCGCCCGCAGTCCCGGAGGACCCCGCCTTGACCCCGCTCACCGCGCTGACCGCGCTCGACGACGCCATCGAGAACCTCGGCGTCCCCGTTCCCTGCCGCACCTTCGACCCCGAGGTCTTCTTCGCCGAGTCCCCGGCCGACGTCGAGTACGCCAAGTCCCTGTGCCGGACCTGCCCGCTGGTCGAGGCCTGCCTCGCCGGGGCGGTCGAGCGCCGCGAGCCCTGGGGTGTCTGGGGTGGCGAGCTCTTCGTCCAGGGTGTCGTCGTCGCCCGGAAGCGTCCCCGTGGCCGCCCGCGCAAGAACCCGGTTGTCACGGCATGACCGCCAACGGAACCATCGACCGCCCCCTCACGCACGACCCCCTGAAGCAGGCCCTCATGACCGCCCACCCCACGAGCGAGCAGCCGCACGGCGCCGCCCACGCAGACTTCATCACCGCAGGCGCGATCACCTCGCGTCAGAACAGGACCCGCGAAATGCAACTCATCCCAGAAGCCCTGGCTCGTGCCCATATGGACGACCGCATGCGTGAGGCCGACGCCGAGCGTCACGCCCTGCGCCTGGTCGCCGCCCGCCGCATGCAGCGGCGAGCCGAGCGCGTCTCGCTGCGCGCCCGCCGCGCACTGGCCATGGCCGTCATGCAGTAACCAGCTGTCCTGCGACAACGGGTGCCGGAGAACGGCACGCGGCAGGAGCAGGCAACAGTCCCGGGGGGGCCGGTCCGAAGGGACCGGTCCCCCCGGTGCGTTGCGAGGGGCTGTCGATCCCGCCCGGCGGTATCGTCGGGAGGTGGACCAGCCGACTCCCCGCCCCGCCCGGTCGGACCCCGACCCGCCACCCGTCGTCTGCGCGCGCTGCGGTGTGCGGTCTCCCGACGGCGCCCCGATCACCTGGACCTGCTCGGTGGAGAACGGGACCAGACAGTACTTCTGCGTCGACTGCGCACGCGCCCACCTCCGGTCGATCGAGGGCAGGCTCGACTCCTCCTGGTGGTAGCGGACCCGGCCGACACCGCGGCCGGGCACTCGCCGAAGGCGGCCGCCGCCCGTCACTCCCCGGGCGCGAACCCCGGCAGCCAGGTGTCCAGTTCGTCGCGCAACCGCACCGTCGCACCCAGCTGGCACAGCACCCCGATGGTGCTGAGCGTCACCCGGTGGATCAGCAGGTACGAGGGCGGCAGGTTGATCTGGCGGCCCAACTGGTGCGCGGGGGACCGCGGATCGGCGATCCGTGCCGCCTGCCCGCGCAGCCAGGGACGGGTGAAGGTGAACTCCTCGGCCTCGGCGGGCTCGATGATCGGCTTCAGGTAGTCCAGCACCGCGCCGGGTTCCAGTTCTATGGACTCCTTCACGAACCCCTCGGCGCGCAGGTGCCCGTAGACCCCCTCGGCGTCGCCGTCGAGCGTCATCCGCAGCGACCTGCCGATGGGCTTGGGCCAGCCCCCGGGCAGCCGGTCCACGGTGCCGAAGTCCAGGACGCCCAGCCGCATCCGGCCGTCCGGGCCCGATACCAGCCGGAAGTTGCCCGGGTGCGGGTCCGCGTGCAGCAGCCCCGTGCGGGCCGGACCGGAGAAGAGGAACCGGGCCAGCAGCTGCCCGGCGCGGTCGCGCTGCTCCTGCGTGCCGTCGGCTATCACCGCCGACAGCGGCGTCCCCTCCAGCCACTCGGTCACCAGCACCTGGTCGCCCTGGTGCACCACGTCCGGCACGACGACATCGGGATCGTCGAGGAACGCGTCCGCGTGCGTCCGCTGGGCCTCCGCCTCCAGTTCGTAGTCGAGCTCCTCCGCGACCCGGTCGCGCAGCTCCTTGATCAGCGGCTTGATCTCCATGCCCGGAACCAGCGGGCCCAGCAGCCCGGCGAACCGGCTCAGTTGCTTGAGGTCCGACAGGAGCGCCTCACCGGCGCCCGGATACTGGACCTTGACCGCCACCGGCCGGCCGTCGTGCCACACCGCCCGGTGCACCTGCCCGATCGAGGCCGCCGCGGCCGGTTTGTCCTCGAACTCCCGGAACAACTCCCGCCAATCCGCGCCCAGCCGGTCGGCGAGCACCTGGTGCACGGTTCCCGCGGGCAGTGGCGGGGCGGCCTCCTGGAGCTTGGTCAGCGCGGCCCGGTAGGGCCCCGCCACCTCCTCGGGCAGGGCCGACTCGAAGACCGACAGGGCCTGCCCGAACTTCATGGCACCGCCCTTCAGCTCCCCGAGCGTGCGGAACAACTGCTCGGCGGTGCGCTGCTGGAGCTCACGCGCGACGATCTCCGCCGACTTGCCGCCGATCCGCTTGCCCAGCCCCCACGTGGCCCGACCCGCCATACCCAGCGGCAGCGCGGCCAGCTTGACGGTACGCGTGACCGCCTTCCGGGGAAGATCAGACATATGCCCCTCCATGTCCCAGACTGCAGCGCCGCAAGCGGCGGTCAGGGAGTGCCCCCTCCGACCCGGGCATCCTGTCATGGCCCTCCCTGGTGGTCCGCTCCCGATCCCCCGGCTCCCTGCACCGCCGCGGGGCGGCCGCCGGCAGCCGCCCCGCAAGGGCAGCCGGGATGGGGAGGTACGCCGGTGTGCTCCCAGGACAGGCCCGGCAGTGCGGCCTCCCAGCGGGAAGCGGTGGAGGCGGGCAGTTCGCCGTCGAGGAAGGACAGGGCATGGGCCGCGGCCAGCCCGGCCACCGCGGTGGACAGCCCCAGATCGCAGGCGGGGCCCGCGCGGCGGCGACGGGCCGACCGCCACTGCACCAGCATCCTCGGCCAGGCGGGATCCCGGTCCACCCGCTCACGCTCCATGCACCCCGCGCAGGCCGTCGCCCCGGGCAGCACCAGCGGCCCCACCACCCCGGTGCCCTCCAGCACCCCCGCGTACAGATGCGGGATGCCGGTGGCGACCCAGGCGGCCGCGGTGTCCGGATCCGGCGCCCAGGCGTGCAGCCCGTCGCGCGGCGCGACCACCACCAGCGCCAGCCCGGGCTGGGGGCCCCCGTCCTCCCCGGCGCGGGGGGCCCGCCCCGGGGCCGACTCCCGGACCAGCCCGGCGGCGGCCTCGGCCCGCAGCCGGCCCACGCTGCCGGAGCCGAGGCCGCCCGGGGCCACGTCCCCCGGCTCCACCCGGCCCCCGTCCAGCACCTGCACCCCGCCCACGCCGGCGCCCGCCAGCACCGAAGCGATCAGCGCGCCCACCCGGCCGCTGCCGCGCACCTGCACCCGTATCGCCCGGCGCGCGGCGATGCCCCGCAAGTCCCCGCCCGGTTCGCGGTGCACCAAGGACAGAGAGCCCAGATCGGGCCCCAGCCGCTCCAGGGCCTCCGGCCGATCGCGCACGGCCTGGGCCCGCGGACCGCCCGCCGTGGCGTCGTCGAGGAGCCCCGCGCCCGCCAGCCGCCGGACCAGCTCGTCCGCCCGGCCTTCCGGCAGGCCCATCCCCGCCGCCTCGGCCCGCAGGAGCTCCATCCGCCGTGTCCCGTCGATCCGGTCGAGGAACGCCCCCGTCGCCGTGTCGACCGGACCGAGCACCACCGCATGCGCCGGTGTCACCCCGAACTGCACCGTCTGCAGATCCCGCCACGCCCGTGCCAGCGCCGGCTTCACCTTCGGATACACGGCCGCCCCCCTCGTAGGTCACGGCGGCGCTGTCGCCGCCCTCCTGCTCCGTCCTCCGCCACAGTGCCCGCCCTCCGCGTTCCGTGCGGAACGTTGTCCACAGGTGAGGGCTATAAGGCATATGAGATGAACCATGGGTGCGTCCGGGATACCGGCCGCGCATCGATCACGCCCGAAGCCAGGCCGTGCGGGACTTCCACGACGGGTTGCGGGTACCGTCGTGGCGTGTCCGCCGACCCACCGCAGCGCGCCGTCGAAGTCCGCCGGAGCGCGCGCCGCCGCAGGACCGTATCCGCCTACCGCGAGGGTGACCGTACGGTCGTCCTGATCCCTGCCCGCATGTCGGAGGCGGAGGAGAAGCGCTGGGTGGGCGTCATGCTCGACAAACTGGCCGCGCAGGAGGGCAAGCGCACCCTCGGGGACGCGGAACTGACCGCGCGCGCCGAACGGCTGTCCGAGCAGTTCTTCGACGGCCGGGCCCGCCCCCGCTCCGTGCGCTGGGTCACCAACCAGAACACCCGCTGGGGCTCCTGCACCCCGGCCGAGGGCAGCATCCGGCTCTCGCACCGCCTCCAGGGAATGCCGGAGTACGTCGTGGACTACGTGCTCCTGCACGAGCTGGCGCACCTCCTCGTGCCCGGCCACGGCCCGCGCTTCTGGGCGCTGCTGGAGGCGTACCCCCGTACCGAGCGGGCCCGCGGGTACCTCGAGGGAGTCGTCGCCGCCGAGCGCCTCCCCGCGGCTCCCGGCCCCCGGGACGCGTAGGCGCGTCCCCGCCCGCGCCCCTGCCCCTCCGTCACACACGGTGATATGTACCGGGTCGGTACCGACTTGGCCGGATGTCGGCCGTTGCCGCTAGCCTGTGCGGCACGCAAGCACAGTCGGGATGGGGGACGGTCGTTACGTATGGCAAGGGAATTCCAACGGGGCCACAAGGCCAAGGTCAGTGATCTGACGGCGGGCACCGATCTGTACGTGGGCGTCCAGATCGCCGGGCCCGGGCTCGCCTTCGACATCAGCTGCTTCGGCCTCGACGCGAACGAACAGCTCTCGGACGACCGCTACTTCGTCTTCTTCAACCAGCCGAAGTCGCCCGAGGAGTCCATCCAGCAGCTCGGCGCGCAGGCCGGTGACACGGAATCCTTCCGGGTGACCCTGGACCGGGTGCCGGCGTCCATCCACAAGCTGTCCTTCACCGCCACCATCGACGGCGCCGGGCAGATGTCGCAGATCGGCCCCGGCTACATCCGGATCGTGGCGGGCGGCGAAGAGGTCGTCCGGTACGCGTTCAACGGCTCGGAGTTCACCACCGAGCGGGCCGTGATGCTCGGCGACTTCTACCTCAAGGACGTGTGGCGCTTCGCCGCCGTCGGCCAGGGCTTCGACGGCGGCCTCGACGCGCTGCTCAGGAACTTCGGCGGCGAGGTCGCCGAGGAGCAGCCGCAGCAGCAGGCGCCCGCCGCCCCGGCGGGGAACGCCTCGCCCGGATTCGCGCCGCCGCCGCAGGCCGCCGCTCCGGCCCCGTCGTTCGGCGCCCCGGCCCCGCAGAGCCCGGCTCCGCAGGTCCCCGCCCCGCAGCCGCCGGCCCCCGCGCCCTCCTTCGGCGCACCCGTACCGGCCGCCGCGCCCGCCCCGCAACCGCCGGCGTACCCGCAGCACACCGCGCCCACCATGGCCGCGCCGCTCGCCCCGCCGGCCCCCGCGCCCTACGGCCAGCCACCCCAGCAACCGTCCTTCGGCCAGGTCCCGCCGCCCGCCCAGGCCCCCGCCCCCTACGGCCAGCAGCCCGGATACGGCCAGCCGCCGGGGTACGGCCAGCAGCCCGGATACGGTCAGCCGCCCGGCCAGGTCCCGGGCCACGGCCAGGTCCCGGGCCAGCAGCCCCCCGCCTTCGGGCAGGTCCCGGGGCAGCAGCCGGGGTACGCCCCGCAGGCCGCCGCCCCCGCCGGATCGGGTCTCGCCGCCGCCCTCCAGCCGTACAAGGAAGCCCCCACGGGCGCCCGCTGGACCCCGCAGAACCAGCAGCTCATGCGGGTCGACCTGTCGATGGGCGGCCAGGCCGTCCTCGCCCGCCAGGGCAGCATGGTCCTCTACCAGGGCAAGGTCGACTTCAGCTACAAGGGAGCCGGCTTCGCGGGCCGCATCGTCGGCAACGCCACCGGCCAGGAGATGCAGCTCATGCGCTGCACCGGCCGCGGCCAGGTCTTCCTCGCCGAGAACGGCGCCCACCTGCACGCCATCGAGCTCCAGGGCGACGGGATCTGCGTCTCTGCCGAGAGCGTCCTCGCCTTCGACGAGTCGCTCCAGCACGAGGTCCGCCGCATCGAGGGCCACGGCATTCCCGGCGGCGCCCTGTTCACCATGCAGTTCCAGGGCACCGGCACGGTGATCGTCAAGACGCACGGGGTCCCGGTCGTCCTGCCCGTCACCCCGACCACCTTCGCGGACAGCAACGCCATCGTGGCGTGGTCCTCCGCCTCCCAGGTGATCATCTCCAGCCAGGTCCGGATCCGGCGCAACGCCTATCCCGGTCACAGCGGGGAGACCGTGAACCTCCAGTTCCGCGGTGCTCCCGGCAACTTCATCGTCGTCCAGCCGTACGAGGTCTGAGGGAGCCCGACATGAACGCAATGAACCAGCAGCTCGCGGGCTACGCCCCGACGCCCGTCACGGCCCGCATGGAGAACCACGGCCGGGCCATGCTCAAGGTCGCCATGCAGAGCGGCCAGGACCTCTTCGCCCGCACCGGCTCGATGGTGGCCTACGAGGGCTTCGTCCAGTACGAGCCCAACCCGCCGGCCGTCCGCCAGATGGCCTCGCAGTGGCTCACCGGCGAAGGCGCCCCGCTGATGAAGTGCACCGGCGACGGCCTGCTCTACCTCGCGGACTACGGCGCGGACGTCGTCGTCATCAATCTCAACAACGACTCGCTCTCCGTCAACGGCACCAACCTGCTCGCCTTCGACGCCCACCTCCAGTGGGGCGTCGAGCGGGTCAAGGGCATGGCCAAGTTCGCCGGGCAGGGCCTGTTCAACGTCCAGATCGCCGGCACCGGCTGGGTCGCGCTCACCTCGCGCGGCACGCCGATCGTCGTGGACTGCGGCCGCGGAGACGACGAGACCTACGTCGACCCGGACGCGCTCGTCGCCTGGTCGCCGAATCTCAAGGTCAAGGGCAAGCGCAGCTTCAAGGCCTCGTCGATGATCGGCCGGGGCAGCGGGGAGGCCTACCAGATGGCCTTCTCCGGCCAGGGCATCGTCGTCGTACAGCCCAGCGAGGACAGCACCGACCGGCTCCGGGCCCGGGGCTGAGGGGGAGCGGACACATCATGCAGAGCGCACTTTTCGCCTACGCCGAGGCGCAGTCCCAGGACCGGTACACCGTCCAGAACCCGCAGCTGCTGCGGGTCTCGCTGACCGGCTCCGACGACATCCTCGCCCGCAAGGGCGCCATGGTCGCCTACCAGGGGATCATCGACTTCGACGGCGAGTACCAGAGCAGCGGGCAGCGGGGCGCCCGCCGCCGCACCGGCGAGGGCCTCGACCTCATGCGCTGCTCCGGGCAGGGCACGGTCTACCTGGCCAACCTCGCCCAGTACGTGCACGTCGTCGATGTCGACCAGGACGGGCTGACCGTCGACAGCAGCTACGTGCTGGCCCTGGACTCCACCCTGCACACCGAGGTCATCGCGGTGGACAGCCAGTACGGCATCTCCGGTTCCGGCAAGTACCAGCTCAACATCAGCGGCCGCGGCAAGGTCGCCCTGATGACCTCGGGGCAGCCGCTGATGATGCAGGTCACGCCCGACAAGTACGTCAACGCCGACGCGGACGCGATCGTCGCCTGGTCCACCTCGCTGCGGGTGCAGATGCAGGCCCAGACGCACTCCACCGGGGTGTGGCGGCGGCGCGGCAACACCGGCGAGGGCTGGGAGCTGAGCTTCCTCGGCACCGGCTACGCCCTGGTGCAGCCCAGCGAGGTGCTGCCGCCGCAGAACGCGCAGATCGGCCAGGGCGCCGCCGCGCAGTTCGGCATGGGCCAGCAGGGAGCGCACGCCCAGAACCAGAACAACGCCTGGAACTAGCCCCGGGCGATGTGGAGAGCACGGCGAAGGGGCGGCCCCACCGGGACCGCCCCTTCGTCATGCCCGGTCCGGCCGGCTCACAGCCGCGCCAGGGTCGCCTCCAGCAGCCGTACGACCGAGGTGTCGGCCACCGACGGCACCTCGGCGTACGGGAACCAGCGCAGGTCCAGCGATTCCTCGCTGATCTCCGCGACCGCCCCGGCCGGCGCCAGCGCCGCGTACTGCACGTCCAGGTGCCAGTGGCAGGGCGCCGGGATCGGATGCCGGTCCAGGCGCACCGGGCCGCCGGGCAGCAGGCTCAGCCCGGCGGCGATGCCCGACTCCTCACGGGCCTCGCGCAGCGCCACCCCGGCGAGGGTGGTGTCACCCGGCTCGCAGTGGCCGCCCATCTGCAGCCACATGCCGAGCTTCTTGTGCAGGGTCAGCAGGACCCGCCCGCGCTCCGGGTCGACCACCAGGGCGCTGCCCGTGACGTGCCCGGCACCGCACGGCTTGTAGACGCCGTCCGGATGGGCGGCCAGGTGCTCCAGGTAGAGGTCGCGCAGCTCGGGCTGGTCCTCATAGCCCTTCAGTACGAGGACCGCGTCGTCGTGCAGGCTCACTTCTGCTCGTCACCGTTCTCGTCGCGCTTGCGGGCGGCCTCGCCGAGCATCTTGTCGATCTCGGAGAAGTCCAGCTGCTCGCGGTGGACGAAGCCGTCCGGGTCGTCCAGGTCCGAGGCGGTCGGCAGCATGTCCGGGTGCTCCCACAGCCCGTCGCGGCCGTCCACACCGCGCGCGTCGGTGAGCGAGGCCCACAGCCGCGAGGCGTCCCGCAGCCGGCGCGGCCGCAGCTCCAGCCCGATCAGCGTCGCGAAGGTCTGCTCCGCCGGACCGCCGGAGGCACGGCGCCGGCGCATGGTCTCGCGCATCGCGTCCGCCGAGGTCAGCCGGGGTGTCGCGGCCGCGTGGACCACCGCGTCGACCCAGCCCTCGACCAGTGCGAGCGCCGTCTCCAGGCGGGCCAGGGCGGCCTTCTGCTCGGGGGTGTCCTGCGGCTGGAACATGCCGCCCTGCAGCGCTTCCTGCAGCTGCTCCGGGTTGGACGGGTCCAGCTGGCCCATCACGTCCTCCAGCTTGGAGGTGTCCACCTTGATGCCGCGGGCGTAACCCTCGACCGCGCCGAACAGGTGCGAGCGCAGCCACGGGACGTGCGCGAAGAGCCGGGCGTGGGCCGCCTCGCGCAGGGCCAGGTAGAGGCGCACTTCGTCCGAGGGCACGCTGAGGTCCTTGCCGAAGCTCTCGACGTTCAGCGGCAGCAGGGCGGCCTTGCCGGCCGGGCCCAGCGGCAGCCCGATGTCCGTGGAACCGACGACCTCACCCGCGAGCACGCCCACGGCCTGGCCGATCTGCTGGCCGAACATGGCCCCGCCCATGGAGCGCATCATCCCCAGCAGCGGGCCCGCCATGGCCTGCATCTCCTCGGGGAGCACCCCGCCCATGGCCGCGCCGACCCGCTCGGCGACCGGGTCGACGAGCTCCTTCCACACCGGGAGGGTCGCCTCGACCCACTCGGCGCGGCTCCAGGCCACGGCGGTGGTGGCGCCCGAGGGCAGCGAGGTCACGCCGTCCAGCCAGTGGTCGGCGAGGCGCACGGCCTCCTCGACGGCGGACTTCTCGGCGACGCCGACGCTGGCGTCCTTCACGCCGTCCGCCGTGCCCTGCGCGACGGTCTGGCGGGCGATGTCCTTGGCCATGTCCCAGTTGACGGGACCGCCCTCGTAGCTGAGCATCTGGCCGATCTGCTGGAAGGCCGCGCCCAGGTCGTTCGGGTTCATCGCTCCGAACATCGCGGCGAACGGATTGTCCGCGCCGCCCGGGCCGCCGGCGCCGCCCGGCAGGCCCATGCCGGGGAACCCGAACGGATTCGGGCCGCCCTGACCGCCCTCGTTGCCCTTCTTCTTGCCCTCGTCGCCGTTCTCCGGCTCCTCCGGCGGAAGGCCGAATCCGAATGGGGTGTCACTCACGGGTTTCCTCGGCTCGTAGGGCCGCCGGCGGGAGCCGACGGGCAATGGTCCCGACAACACCACCCAGCCTAGACACCAGGCCCCGCTTCGGGGCTCGGTGCTCCGCCGGCTCCCGGGCTGCGGCAGGATGGACGTCACCTGGTGGGTACGCGTCTCGGCGCGTCCCTACTGAAGACAACCGCTGGAGACGCCTGGTGAGTTCCCCGGATCCGCACGCTTTGGGCAAAGACGGCTCGGACACGCACGGCCGCGCGCCGCACGACGCGGAAATCCGCGCCGAGCACGGCGAGGAGCCTCCCGGTGTTCGCCAGCCGCGAAACCAGGACGGCCTGCCGCGGCGCAGCCCCGTGATCGCCGTCACCGGCGCCGCGTCGGGCGTCGGCGCGGCGCTGGTGGACCGGCTCGCCGCCTCCGACGAGGTCAAGCAGGTCGTTGCGATCGACGAGCGGCGCGGCGACTGCGCGGCCGCGCACTGGCACGTCCTGGACGTGCGGGACCCGGCCATCGCCGAGAAGCTCCGCGGCGCCGACGTGGTCGTGCACCTCGCCCTGGACCTGGACCTGGAGACCGATCCGGCGGCCCGGACGGCGTACAACGTGCGCGGCACCCAGACCGTGCTGACCGCCGCCGCGGCGGCCGGGGTCCACCGGGTCGTGCTGTGCACCTCCGCGATGGTCTACGGCGCCCTGCCCGAGAACGACATCCCGCTCTCCGAGGACTCCGAGCTGCGGGCGACCGCGGAGGCGACCGGCGTCGGCGACCTGCTGGAGATCGAGCGCCTGGGCCGCCGGGCGCCGCGCGCGCACCCCGGCCTGAACGTCACCGTGCTCCGGCCGGCCGTGCTGGTCGGCGGGACGGACACCGCGCTCACCCGGTACTTCGAGTCCCCGCGCCTGCTGGTGGTCGCCGGCTCCCGCCCCACCTGGCAGTTCTGCCACGTCGAGGACCTGGTCAGTGCGCTGGAGTACGCGGCCCTGGAGAAGGTCGAGGGCGAGCTCGCGGTGGGCTGCGAGGGCTGGCTGGAGCAGGAGGAGGTGGAGGAGCTGAGCGGCATCCGCCGGATGGAGCTCCCCTCCGCGGTGGCGCTGGGGGCCGCGGCCCGGCTGCACCGCATCGGCCTGACACCGTCCCCGGCCGGGGACCTCGCCTACACGATGCACCCCTGGGTGGTCAGCGGCAGCGGACTGCACGCGGCGGGGTGGCGGCCGCGCTGGACCAACGAGGAGGTGCTGGCGGAGCTCCTGCAGGAAGTCGCGGGCCGGCACACGGTCGCGGGGCGCCGGCTGGGGCGCAAGGACGCGGCGACCGCCGCTGGTGCCGCGGGGGCGACGGTGGCCCTGCTGGGCGCCGCCGCCGCGGTCCGGCGCGCCCGCAAGCGGCGCGGGATCTGACCGCCGCCGGCCGGCTCCGGCCGGGACGCGGCGCGGGGCTGCGGCGTGTCCGCCGGCCCCGCCGCCGTGCCCCCGCCGCCGTGTGCCACCTGGTCGGCGCGCCGGAGAACCGGGGTTTGCGGCAGGGCGGAGGGGGCCGTCACCAGCTGTTCCTGTAGGAGACTCCCAAGGGGGGCGGCCCGGGACGGGCGAATCAGCTATTTCGCGGTGTCGGCGGCTAGGGCACGATGAAGGCATGGCACCGCACTTCGATCATCCCGGCGAGCAGGCCGCGCAGGACCCGGTCCGGCTGCTCGCGATCCGTGAGACCCCGCTCTCGATCGACGAGGTCTTCCAGGCCGTCGGCGACGACGCGACGGGCGGTACGACGCTCTTCGTCGGCACGGTGCGCAACCACGACGGCGGCGCGGACGTCGACTCCCTCGGCTACTCCTGCCACCCCACGGCCGAGGCCGAGATGCGCCGGATCGCCGAGCGGGTCGTGGCCAAGTACCCGGTCCGGGCCCTGGCGGCCGTGCACCGCGTGGGGGACCTGTCCGTCGGCGACCTGGCGGTGGTCGTCGCCGTGTCCTGCCCGCACCGCGGCGAGGCCTTCGAGGCATGCCGGATGCTGATCGACGACCTCAAGCACGAGGTGCCGATCTGGAAGCACCAGACGTTCGCCGACGGTACCGAGGAGTGGGTCGGCGCCTGCTGAACCCCCCGGTCGCGGCGCTTCCCCCGGAAGGCGGTAGCGTCGCACCCGTTCGGCCGCGCAACACGCCCTCGATTTGCGTAACCCCCCTCCGGGCATGAGCGTTGAAGCCACCAACGACATGAACTACGGGGTAGGGAGGCAGGCCCATGGCGTCTCTGGTGTGGTTGCTCATTCCGCTGTTCGCCGCGATCGGCGCGGGCATATGGGGAAGCTGGGCGGCACGCGACCGCACCCAGGGCGACATATCCGAGCTCGCGGGCTACGCACGGTTCCGCGAGGCCATGGGCAGTGCCGAACGGGCCGAGGCCAAGGAGCGGGCGCACTCCGGCTCCGACGCCGTCTGAGACCCGGGAGCTGCGCGTACGGACCCGTACGGACCGGCCCCGGCGGCCGCCCGGCAGGGCCGTCCCGTACTGTCGGATCCATGCCACGCCGCACTGCGACGATGCTCGCCTCCACCCTCGTGCTGTTCGCGCTCCTCTGCGCGGGTGTGTTCATCAAGGTCCCGTACTCGGAGATGAGCCCCGGCCCCACCGTGAACACCCTCGGGGACTCGCACGGCGAGCCCGTCCTGAACATCTCGGGGCGCAAGACCTACCCCACCAGCGGTCACCTGAACATGACGACGGTCCGCGTCACCGGCGCCGACTACGACATGAACCTGCTGGAAGCGGTGTACGGGTGGCTGGCCGACGACAACATCGTCGTGCCGCACGAGAACCTCTACCCGAACGGCAAGACGGAAGAGCAGTCCACCCAGGAGAACGCCGAGGAGTTCAGCCAGTCGCAGCAGAGCGCCAAGGTGGCCGCCCTGCGACAGCTCGGCATCCCCGTCTCCGCCCGGGTCATCGTCGCCTCGGTGGTCAAGGCGAGCCCCTCGGAGGGCAAGCTGCACGCCGGTGACGTCATCAAGGCGGTGGACGGCGCCCCCGTCACCGCCCCCGCGGACGTGGCGAAGCTCGTCACCAAGCACCAGCCCGGGGAGCCGGTGGTGTTCACCCTCGTGCCCGCCGCCGAGGCGGCCGAGGCGGCGAAGGCCAACCGCGAGCCCGCCGGCACGAGCGAGGTCACCATCACGGCGGGCAAGGCGCAGGACGACGGCCACGCCATCGTCGGCATCCGGGCCGGGACCGACCACACCTTCCCGTTCACGATCGACATCAAGCTCGCCGACGTGGGAGGGCCCAGCGCCGGTCTGATGTTCGCCCTCGGAATCGTCGACAAGCTGTCCCCGGAGGACCTGACCGGCGGCCGGTTCGTCGCGGGCACCGGCACCATCGACGACGCGGGGAAGGTCGGGCCGATCGGCGGCATCCAGATGAAGACCATCGGCGCCCGCCAGGCCGGCGCCGAGTACTTCCTGACGCCCGCCGACAACTGCGCCTCCGCGGCCGTCCACGTGCCCGACGGCCTGACCCTGGTGAAGGTCTCCACGATCGACGACGCCACCCAGGCGCTGCGGAAGATCAGCAAGGGGGACACGGCCGGGCTGCCGCAGTGCGGCGCCACGCCCTGACCCTGCCCCCCTGCGGGCGCCGGGCGTCAGGAGAAGGTCGCCGCCAGTGCCTCCGCCAGCCCCGGCACCAGACCCCCGCCGGTGAGGACCTCCGTCGAGGAGTCCTTCTCGCGCAGCCGTACGGCCGACTCCCGCGAGCCGTCGCGCAGCACCGCCACGGTCAGCCGGACCTCCTGTCGCTCGGGGTGCCCGGCGACCCACTTGGCCAGCTGCTTGTCGCCCAGCCCCTCCGGTACGGAAGCCTCCGCGGAGGGCGGCAGCATCAGCCGCTCCACCGTCAGCGCGCAGCCGACGACCGCGTCGGGCCAGGCGACGGTGCCCAGGAACTTGTCGAGGGGCGTCCCGGGGGGCAGCTCGTCCTGCTCGATCGGGGTGAGGGAGCGCTTGCCGGCGTCGTCCTGGTCGAGACCGAGCTGGCCGGCGAGGCGCGGCTCCTGCCTCTTGAGCCTGGCGGTGTCGACGAGGGCGAACAACCGGGCGGGCTGGTCCCAGCCCAGGCCGGCCGCGTACTCGTCGATCTCGAGACAGGCCCGGGTCAGCGGACTGGCCGCCATCGGAGTGCCGGGGGAAGGGGAAACGTTGGACATGGACAACATCCTGCCTCCTTTCCACCGGATACCGGGAACTGACCAAAGCCTCAGTAAGTTGCATGAGTGGGCTCTACGATCGGGGGCCCGTTGAATACCAGACCTCTCCCCGGACTCCGTCCAGGGAGACCACCAGACTTTCAGAGGTGCGCACCTTGGCTTTCCAGATGCCGGACCGCGGCGGAGGCCCTTCGGGGCCACGGATGAGAGTCGGCCGCCCCTCCCGGCGTGCCCGCACTCTCCTCATGACCTTGGGCGTGCTGGCGGTCCTCGTCATGCTCTTCATCATGTTCGCGGGCTTCTGGACGGACTGGCTCTGGTTCCGCTCCGTGCAGTACTCCACCGTCTTCACCACCACGCTGTGGACCAAGATCGGCCTGTTCGCCGTCTTCGGTCTGCTGATGGCGGGTGCCGTGGGGTTCAACATCTGGCTGGCGCACCGGCTGCGCCCGCCGCTCAGCGCGATGTCGATGGAGCAGCAGAGCCTCGACCGCTACCGGATGAGCGTCGCCCCGTACAAGAAGTGGCTGCTGCTGGGCATCGCCGTCCTCGTCGGCCTCATCGCGGGCGCCTCGGCGGCCGGCCAGTGGAAGACCTGGCTGATGTATGTGAACGGGGTGCCCTTCGGTCAGAAGGACCCCGAGTTCCACCTGGACGTGTCGTTCTACACCTTCGACCTGCCCTGGTACCGCTTCCTCCTCGGCTTCGGCTTCGCCGCGGTCGTGCTGTCGGTGATCGCCGCCGCCGTCGTGCACTACCTGTACGGCGGACTGCGGGTGACCAGCCCGGGCGCGCGCGCCACCGCGGCGGCCACCGGCCACCTTTCGGTGCTGCTCGGCCTGTTCGTCACGCTCAAGGCGATCGCGTACTGGCTCGACCGGTACGGCCTGGCCGTCAAGTCCAGTGACTTCAAGGCCGCGGACAACTGGACCGGTCTGCGCTACGTCGACGCGAACGCCTACCTCCCGGCGAAGACGATCCTCGTCGCCATCGCCGCGATCTGCGCCGTGCTGTTCTTCGCGACGCTGTGGCGCCGCACCTGGCAGCTGCCCGTCATCGGTTTCGGCCTGATGGTGCTCTCCGCGATCCTGATCGGCGGGCTCTACCCCGCGATCGTGCAGAAGTTCCAGGTCCAGCCGAACGAGCAGGCCAAGGAATCGCCGTACGTCCAGAAGAACATCAAGGCGACGCGCGACGCCTACGGGATCGCCGGCTCGGAGGTCAAGGACTACCCGGGCGTCCCGGTCGCGGGCACGGACAAGAACCAGCTGCGCAAGGCGGCCGACACCACCGCCAGCGTGCGCCTCCTCGACCCGAACATCGTCTCGCCGGCGTTCCAGCAGCTCCAGCAGGTCAAGGGCTACTACGCCTTCCCGTCCACGCTCGCGGTGGACCGGTACAGCGGGCAGGACACCGTCATCGGGCTGCGCGAGCTGAACATCGCGGGCATCCCGAAGAACAACTGGATCAACGACCACTTCAAGTACACCCACGGCTACGGCGTGGTCGCGGCCAAGGGCACCACCGTCGGTGACCAGGGCGCCCCCGACTTCACCCAGTCCGACCTGCCCTCCAAGGGCATGTTCGGCACGGACTTCGAGCAGCGCATCTACTACGGCGAGCAGACCAAGCAGTACTCGATCGTCGGCGGTCCGCAGAAGGAGCTCGACTACTCGGACGACAAGGGCGAGAAGGAGACGAGCTACACCGGCAAGTCCGGCGTCAGCCTCGACAACCCGATCAACCGGGCGGCCTACGCGCTGAGCTTCAGCGAGCCGCAGATCCTCTACTCGGGGGCCATCGGCGACGGCTCGCGGATCCTGTACAACCGCACGCCCAAGGAGCGCGTGGAGGCCGTCGCCCCGTGGCTGACCATCGACGGCGCCCCGTACCCGGCGGTCGTCGACGGCCGGATCAAGTGGATCGTGGACGCGTACACGACCACCAACGGCTACCCGTACGCCTCGCGCACCACGCTGGGCCAGAGCACCGCGGACTCGCTGACCAACAGCCAGCGCGCGGTGGTGGCGCAGGAGAACCAGGTCAACTACATCCGCAACTCGGTGAAGGCCACCGTCGACGCCTACGACGGCAAGGTCGACCTGTACCAGTGGGACACCAAGGACCCGGTCCTGAAGACGTGGATGAAGGCGTTCCCGGACACGGTGAAGCCCAAGAGCGAGATCTCCAAGCCGCTCATGGACCACCTGCGCTACCCGCAAGACCTGTTCAAGGTCCAGCGCGAGCTGCTGACCCGCTACCACGTCACCGACCCGCAGACCTTCCTCAGCGGCAGTGAGGCCTGGGCCGTCCCCGACGACCCGACGACCAAGGCCGGTACGGCGGTTCCGCCGTACTACCTGTCGATGAAGCTGCCGGACCAGACGGAGAAGGACCAGGTCTTCTCGCTCACCACGACGTTCACGCCGAACGAGCGGGACAACCTGAGCGCCTTCATGGCGGTCAACGCCGATCCGGGCACCGCGGACTACGGCAAGATCAGCATCCTCAAGCTGCCGACCAGCAAGCCGGTCGACGGCCCCAAGCAGGTCCAGAGCAAGTTCCAGTCCGAACCGAAGATCGCCGAGTCGATCCGCCTGCTGCGCGGCGGCGACTCGGAGGTCGAGTACGGAAACCTGCTCACGGTCCCGCTCGACGGCGGCATGCTCTACGTGGAGCCGGTGTACGTGCGCAGTTCGGGGCTGAAGTACCCGCTGCTGCGCAAGGTGCTGGTGACGTACGGCGGGCAGACCGCGTTCGAGGACACCCTGGAGCAGGCGCTCAACGTGGTCTTCGGAGCCCAGGCCCCGACCACGCCCGTGCCGCCGGCCCAGCCTCCGGGCGAGGGCACGGCGAACCCGCCGACCCCGACGGACCCAACGGTCAAGGCGGCGCTCGCCGAAGCCCAGCGGGCCATCGAGGACGCCGAGAAGGCCAGGCAGGCGGGCGACTGGGCGGCCTTCGGCAAGGCGCAGGACGAGATCAAGGCGGCGCTGAAGCGGGCGATCGACGCGGAGGCGAAGCTGACGGCGCCCCAGCCGGGAGGCTGACGGCCGCTCGGTGAAGGCTCCGCCCCGCGTCGTGATACTGTGGTTTCACCGACGCGGGGTGGAGCAGCTCGGTAGCTCGCTGGGCTCATAACCCAGAGGTCGCAGGTTCAAATCCTGTCCCCGCTACTGACGACGAAGGCCCGGATCCTATGGGATCCGGGCCTTCGTCATGTCCGGGGTGGACACGTGGTAGCTGAGACGGGTGAGTTGGGGCAGGAGCGTGTTTGACTTGACTCTCTATGGGCATGTCGACAAAACGCTGTAGTGACCTCACTGGCTGCGACATACCAGGTGTACGCGGGTAGCAGGTGATGCGACGATGGGATTTATGGGGGACAGGTCAACTCTGCTGGAGACAGGGCGGTTTGCGAGGACGGATGCCGAGCCGGGTACGGGAGCCGGTGACCAGGCTCCCGTTGTCAACGCGCAGACCGCACTGACCGATGCGGATTTCGCGGAGGAAATGTTCGCCGAGACCGATACGGCGAGCGACGCCGAGCTCGAGGCCCGGCACCGGGTGGCCGCCGACAAGGGCGACCCGGGGGCCATGAGCGTGCTCGGCGCCCTCCTGCTGCGCCGCGGCGACCTCGACGGTGCCGAACCCTACCTGCGCGGTGCCACGGGCGAGGGGGACCGTGCCGCCGCGAACAACCTGGGCGTCCTGCTGCACCAGCGGGGCTATCCCGAAGAGGCGGCCGGCTGGTGGCGGGTGGCCGCCGTGGCCGGATCCGCTCCCGCCGCGCACGCCCTGGGCCGCTACTTCCGTGAGCGCGGGGACGAGCCGGCCGCCGAGTACTGGCTGCGCCAGGCGGCCGAATCCGGCCACGCCCTGGGCGCCTACGGGCTGGCCGACCTGCTGGAGCACCGCGGCGACAAGGGCGTGGAGCGCTGGTTCCGGGCGGCGGCCGAGCAGGGGCACCGCGAAGCGGCCTACCGGCTGGCGCGGCACCTGCGCAAGGGGGACCCCGCCGAGGCCGAGCAGTGGTACCGCCAGGCCGCCGCGCGCGGGCACCGCCGTGCCGCGCTGCACCTGGGCGCGCTGCTGGAGGCGCGCGGCGAGCTCAAGGAGGCCGGCCGCTGGTACCTGACCTCCGCCAAGCAGGGCGAGGCCCGCGCGGCCTGCGCGCTGGGTTTCCTGCTGCGCGACGCGGGGGACGAGGACAGCGCCGCCGCGTGGTGGCACCGCGCCGCCCAGGACGGTGACGGCAACGCCGCCAACGCGCTCGGCGCGCTGCACGCCGCCCGCGGCGAGACCCAGACCGCGGAGCGCTGGTACCGGGCCGCCATGGACGCGGGCGACCAGAACGGGGCGTACAACCTTGCTTTGCTGTGCGTCGCGCAGGACCGGACGGCGCAGGCCGAGCAGTGGTACCGGCGGGCGGCCTACGCCGGCCACCGCGAGGCGGCCAACGCGCTCGCCATCCTGCTGCTCCAGGGCGGCGACGCGGAGGGCGCCGAGCCGTGGTTCTCCAAGGCGGCCGAGGCGGGCAGCGTGGACGCCGCCTTCAACCTCGGGATCCTCTTCGCCAGCCGCGACGAGGACCGCACGGCCCTGAAGTGGTACGAGCGGGCCGCCGCGGCGGGTCACACCGACGCCGCGCTCCAGGTGGGCATCGCGCTCGTGCGCGACGGCGAGGAGCGGGCCGCCGAACGGCACCTGCGGTGCGCGGCGGGCGGCGGCAGCGCGGAGGCCGCCTTCCGGCTGGCCTCGCTGCTGGAGTCCCTCGCCCCGCCGCCGGAGCCGGTGGCGCTCGGCGAGCCGGTGGGCGGCGCCCCGCGGACCGAGAGCGAGGAGTGGTACGAGCGGGCCGCCGAGCTGGGGCACCGCCGGGCCCAGGTGCGCGTCGGCATGCTCGCCGCGGCCCGGGGGGACCTGGCGGCGGCCGCGCGCTGGTACCGGGAGGCGGCCGAGGCAGGCTCCCGCAACGGCGCGTTCAACCTCGGGCTGCTGCTGGCCCGCGAGGGCAGCGAGCCGGAGGCCGCCCTGTGGTGGACCCGCGCGGCGGTCGCGGGCCACGGCCGGGCCGCGCTGCGGCTGGCCCTGCTGGCGGCGCGCCACGGGGACCTGGCCGAGGGGCAGAAGTGGTGCGTCCGCGCCATGGAGCTGGGACCGGCCGAGGTGTCGGAGCGCGCGGCGCGGCTGCGGGACGCCCTCGCCGAGGAACTCTCGGCCTGATCCGGGGCCGGAGGGTTCAGCCGGTTAACCGATTTGCATCTGCTGTGCGGCCTCACGTACAGTCGGGTTTACCGACGCGGGGTGGAGCAGCTCGGTAGCTCGCTGGGCTCATAACCCAGAGGTCGCAGGTTCAAATCCTGTCCCCGCTACTGAAAGGCTCAGGGCCCGGATCCCATGGATCCGGGCCCTGAGTCGTTTCCGCATGTGAAGCATGTGAAGCAGGAGGCCCGGATCCCTCGGGGGATTCGGGCCTCCTCGTGTCCGGGGTCAGGCGGCGGCGCAGTGGGGGCACACCCCGCGGTACGTCACCTCGACCGCCGACACCGTGAAGCCGAATCGCTCGGTGTCCGGGAGGTCGGCCAGCGGGTCGCCCGCCGGGTGGACGTCGCGGATCGCGCCGCACTGCGCGCACACCAGGTGCTGGTGGGGGCGGTGGGCGTTGGGGTCGTACCGCTTGGCGCGGCGGTCCGTGGAGACCTCCAGCACCTCGCCGAGCGTCACGAGCTCACCGAGCGTGTTGTAGACCGTTGCCCGGGAGATCTCCGGCAGTCTGGCCACGGCGCGGGCGTGCACCTCGTCGGCCGTCAGGTGCACGTGGTCACCGTCGAGCACCTCGGCCACGACGCGCCGCTGTGCGGTCATGCGCCAGCCGCGTCCGCGAAGTCGTTCCAGCAGGTCACTCATGCACACCAGCCTAACAGCGAGGGAACAGGGTGTAACTCCCGAACCGGTGCGGACTTGGACAACCGCCGGACTTGGATCAAGTCCAGACAGCGGGAGAGTGGCGGGACCGCGACCGCCGTAGCGGGTGACGGGCCGGAACCGGCCGGGGCTCCGGCCCGTCGCCGCCCTAGGCCGCCACGGTGCGCCGCGCGGGTGCCCAGCAGCGGATGACGTCGCGCACGGAGACGATGCCCACCGGACCGCCGTCCTCCAGGACGATCAGATGCCGGAAGCCGCCGTGGGCCATGGCCTCGGCGGCCTCCTGCACGGTGGCCTCCGGGGTGCAGAACACCACGTTGTTGGTGGTGTGCGCCCCCACGGTCTCGAGGTCGGGGTCATGGCCCGCGCCGATGGAGTTGAGGATGTCGCGCTCGGTCAGGATGCCGATGCCGCTGTGGTCGGGGTCGAGTACGACAGCTGCGCCGATGCGCCGGCCCGACATCAGGCAGGCCGCCTGACGCAGGGTGTGCGCGGGTCCGAGGGTGAGGATCACGGTGCTCATTGCGTGACGGACGAGCATGAAGAGAGCCACCTCCTGGGGTGAGTCCCTCCGCTTGGGTGTGGGGCGTCCGCGAGAGCCTCGAGAAAGGCTTCACAAGCGCACAAGCGGAGGATTCTCAGACTCCCACGCACACGGACCGTCAACAAGAGGGCCCGCACGGCGACATGGCGGTCGGCGTGCTGAGCCGCGGTGCGACGGGGACGGCCCGCGTGCTCAAACGCGCGGGCGCAGCAGTTCCAGCATCTCCTCGTGGAGCAGCCCGTTGGACGCGGCCGCGTTCCCGCCGTGCACCCCGTCCACCCCGTCCAGGCTGGTGAAGCGGCCGCCCGCCTCCTGGACCACCACCGCGATGGCCGCCATGTCCCACAGGTTCAGCTCGGGTTCCGCGCACAGGTCGAGCGAGCCCTCGGCGACCATCATGTACGGCCAGAAGTCCCCGTAGCCGCGGGTGCGCCAGCAGGCGCGGGTCAGGTCCAGGAAACCCGGCAGGCGGCCCTGCTCCTCCCAGCCGCTCAGCGAGGAGTAGGCGAAGGAGGCGTCGCCCAGCCCGGCCACCTTCGAGACGCCGATCGGGGTGGTCGCCCCGAGCGCGCCGCCCGCGAACGCGCCGCCGCCGCGCACCGCCCACCAGCGCCTGCCCAGCGCGGGCGCGGACACCACGCCCACCACGGGCCGGAAGACGCCGTCCGGGTCCTGCGCCATCAGGGAGATCAGGGTCGCCCACACCGGCACCCCGCGCACGTAGTTCTTGGTGCCGTCGATGGGGTCCACCACCCAGCGCCGCGGCCCGTCGCCCTTGAGGCCGTACTCCTCGCCGAGGATCGCGTCGTCGGGCCGAGCGGCTTCGATCCCGGCCCGGATGATCTCCTCGGCGACCTGGTCCGCCTCGCTCACCGGGGTCATGTCCGGCTTCGTCTCGACTTTCAGGTCGAGGGCACGGAAACGCTCCATCGTCGCGGCGTCCGCCGCGTCGGCGAGTTCCAGGGCGAGGCGCAGGTCATCGTCATACTCGGACATGGCCGAACAGTATCGCGGCCGGTGGCGCGGCCGGGACGCGCCCTTGACAGGATCTGTCGACCCGTCAACTCTGGCCGGGGAACCCAGCGGGAAGCGGCCCTTGGGAGGCGACGATGCCGGCAGCCCGGGAAACCCTGTTGGAGGCGGCCTCGGCGGCGCTCTCGGCCCGCCCTTGGCCCGCCGTGCGGATGGTCGAGGTCGCCGCGGCCGCCGGGGTGTCGCGGCAGACCCTGTACAACGAGTTCGGCGGCAAGGGGGGCCTGGGCCGCGCCTTGGTCCGGCGCGAGGGCGAGTGGTACCTGGAGGGGGTCGAGCGGGCCCTGTCCACCCCGGCCCCCACCTCCCAGCGGCTCGCCGCGGTCGCCGAGTGGACCGTGCGCGCGGCCCGCGCCCACCCCCTCGTACGGGCCCTGCTCACCGGGTTCTGGGATCCGGCCCTGCCCGCGGCCGGCCGCGCGCCCGGCCCCGGCGAGCTGGCCCGGGCGGTGCGGGACCGGGCGGCCGCCGCGCTCATGCCCGCCCAGGACGCCCAGCGGTGCGAGCTCGCCGTACGGCTCGCGCTGTCCTACGTCGTGGCCCCGGGGGAGGAGCCGGGAGCGGGCGAACTGCTGCGGCTGCTCAGTGCGCAGAACCGGACAGCTGGAGCCCGATGACCCCGAGGATCACCAGGGAGATCGAGACCAGCTTGAGGGTGGAGACCAGGTCGCCGAGGAAGACCATGCCGTAGATCGCCGTCCCGGCCGCGCCGATGCCCGTCCACACCGCGTACGCCGGGCCCACGTCCAGCTTCCTGAGGGCGAGGGTGAGCAGCCCGAAGCTGCCGAGCGCGAAGCAGGCGAACGCGACGGTCGGCCACAGCCGGGTGAAGCCGTGCGACAGCTTGAGGCAGACCGCGAAGCCGGTCTCCAGGAGTCCCGCAACCACGACGAGCAGCCACGCCATGTCGTATGCCTCCCCGCGTCACGTGAGTCCTCGCCGCCTGGTGCGATTATGCACGCGGCCGGACACGATGGTCGGCAAACCCGACGGTGCGTCAGTCTCCCTCGCGGCGCTCCCGCGTCTCCAGCAGCCGCCGCAGCGAGTACAGCCGGGCCGGGTCCGCGTGGCCCTCCTCCACCCAGGTGTCCAGGGCGCAGTCCGGCTCGTCGTGGCTGCACGCGCGCGGGCACCCCTCGGTGCCGGGCACCAGGTCGGGGAAGGCCAGGATCACCCGCGACGGGTCCACGTGGTGCAGCCCGAAGGAGCGCACGCCGGGGGTGTCGATGACCCAGCCGTCGCCGCCCGGCAGCGGCAGCGCGAGCGCCGAGGTGGTGGTGTGCCGGCCGCGGCCGGTGACCGCGTTGACGTGCCCGGTGGCGCGCCGGCGGTCCTCGGCGACCAGCGAGTTGACCAGGGTGGTCTTGCCGACGCCCGAATGGCCGACGAAGGCCGTGATCCGGCCGTGGAGCCGTTCGCGCACCCGGTCGGCCGCGTCGCCCGCCGCGAGCTCCTCGCGGTTGGTCACCACGTAGTTCACGCCGAGCGTCGAGTAGATCTCCAGGATCTTGTCGGCGGAGGTCAGATCGGACTTGGTGAGCACGAGCAGCGGTTCCAGACCGGCGTCGTACGCCGCCACCAGGCAGCGGTCGATCATCCGGGGCCGCGGCTCCGGGTCGGCCAGGGCGGTCACGATGGCCAGCTGGTCGGCGTTGGCGACGACCACCCGCTCGTACGGGTCGTCGTCGTCCGCGGTGCGCCGCAGGACGGACCGGCGTTCCTCGATCCGCACGATCCGGGCGAGGGTGTCCTTCCTGCCGGACAGGTCGCCGACGATCCAGACGCGGTCCCCGACCACCGCCGCCTTGCGGCCCAGCTCCCGGGACTTCATCGCGGTGATGGTGCGGTCCTCGACCAGGCAGGTCAGCCGACCCCGGTCGACGGTCAGGACGAAGCCCTCGGAGGCGTCCTCGTGCTTGGGCCGGATGCTCGTCCGCGGCCGGTTGCCCTTGGGGTTGGGCCGCTGGCGGATGTCGTCCTCGTCGGTGTTCTTGCCGTACCTGCGCATGACCGGGCCCTACGCTCCCGCTCCCGCGGCCGGATCCCCGGCGAGCATGTCCGCCCACATCTGCGGGAAGTCCGGCAGGGTCTTCGCGGTCGTCGCCACGTTCTCGATCATCACGCCCTCCACCGCCAGGCCGATCACCGCGCCCGCGGTGGCCATCCGGTGGTCGTCGTATGTGTGGAAGGTGCCGCCGTGCAGCGGGCGCGGCCGGATGTGCAGGCCGTCGGCCGTCTCGGTGACGTCGCCGCCGAGGGCGTTGATCTCGCTGGTCAGCGCGGCCAGCCGGTCGGTCTCGTGCAGGCGCAGGTGCTGGACACCGCGCAGGACGGACTCGGAGTCGGCCAGCGCCGCGACCGCCGCGATGCCCGGGGTGAGCTCGCCGACCTCGCCCAGGTCGACGTCGATGCCGTGGATCTTGCCGGTACCGGTGAAGACCAGGCCCTCGTCGGTCAGCTCGCAGGAGCCGCCCATCTCGGTGAAGATCCGCCGCAGCGCGTCACCGGGCTGCGTGGTGCGGCGCGGCCAGTCCGGGATGGTGACCGTGCCGCCGGTGATCAGCGCCGCGGCCAGGAACGGCTGGGCGTTGGACAGGTCGGGCTCCACCACCAGATCGCGGCCGAGCACCGCGCCGGGGGCCACCCGCCACACGTTCTTCTCGCCGCCCGACTCCGGGGTGTCCACCTGGGCGCCGGCCGCGCGCAGCATCTCCACCGTCATCCGGATGTGCGGCAGCGACGGCAGGACGCTGCCCACGTGCCGCACCTCGACGCCCTGGTTGAAACGCGGGGCGGAGAGCAGCAGCGCGGAGACGAACTGGGAGGAGTTCGAGGCGTCGATCTCCACGACGCCGCCCTCCAGGGCTCCGCCGCCCTGCACGGTCAGCGGCAGCGCGCCCCGGCCGTCGTCGTCGATGCGGGCGCCGAGGGTGCGCAGGGCGTCGACGACCTGGCCCAGCGGGCGCTCGTAGGAGCGCGGGTCGCCGTCGAAGCGGATGTCCCCCTCGGCGAGGGTGGCGACGGGCGGCAGGAAGCGCATGACCGTGCCCGCGTTGCCCACGTCGACGGTGGCGGGGCCGTAGAGGGCGGCGGGGATGATCCGCCAGGCCTCCCCGCCGAGCGCGGCGCCCGCCCCCGAGGAGCTGGAGGAGACGGTCTCCTCGATGCCCACGCCCATCGCCCGCAAGGCGTCCGCCATCAGCTGGGAGTCGCGCGAGCGCAGCGGGCGGCGCACCCAGCCCGGCTCGGCGGCGAGCGCGGCGAGCACGAGGGCGCGGTTGGTGACCGACTTGGACCCGGGCACGGTGACGGTGGCGCGGACGGCGGCGTCGGCGGTCGGGGCGGGCCAGAGGACGGGGAGCGCGGGGGTCTCGGTCATGGCCCCCACTTTAGTGGCTCCGCCCGGACCCGGATCTTGATCGCCGGCCCGTCTCAGAGGGCGAGAAGCCACCGGCCGCCGCCCACCAGGGAGCACAGCGCGACCACGTGGAAGAGGAGCAGCCACACCACCGGGTGCACGTGGGTGAGGCGCCCGAGCTGGTCGGCGTCCGAATCGGGCGCTCCGCCGTGCCGGCGCTTGGCCCCGAGCTCGAAGACCGGCCGGACCCCGCCCAGCAGCAGGAACCACACCACCGCGTACGCGAAGACCGCCTGGACCTGGGCCGGGGCCAGCCACGACACCAGGACGAAGGTCCCGCCGGTCACCACCACGGTCAGCGCCCCGTAGGCGTTGCGGATCATCACCAGCATCGCCACCAGCAGGGCGGTGGCGGCCCACAGCAGCAGCGTGATCCGGTGCGCCGACAGCAGGGCCGCCCCGCCGAGGCCCAGCAGCGGGGGAGCGGTGTACCCGGCGGCGGCGGTGAGGACCATGCCGAGCCCGGTCGGCCGGCCCCGGCTGACGGTGACCCCGCTGGTGTCGGAGTGGAGCCGTATCCCGTCCAGGCGGCGGCCGGTCAGCAGCGCCAGCAGGCCGTGGCCCCCCTCGTGCGCGATGGTCACCGCGTTGCGCGAGAGCCGCCACAGCGGGCGCGGTCCCACGGCGGTCAGGGCGGCCAGGCCCGTCGCGATCACCAGCCAGAGGTCGGGCGCGGTCTGTATACCCGTGAGCCGGTCCCACAGGCCGGCCGTCGTGCTGCTGTCCATGGAGGGGCGGACTCCTTGCGGTGCGGTTGCGGGGCCACCTCCCGGCGGGGGCCGGGGGTCGACATGGCAGTGTGGCAGGCATGTGCGGACGGTTTGCAGCGAGTCGGGGCCCCGAGGACCTGGTGGAGGCCTTCGGCATCGAGACGTGGGAGCCGGAGGAGGTCCTGGCCCCCGACTTCAACGTGGCGCCGACCAAGCCGGTCCACGTCGTCCTCGACCGCCCCCTGAAGGACGCGGCCGACCCCCGTCCGGTTCGCCAGCTGCGCACGCTGCGATGGGGACTCGTCCCCTCCTGGGCCGAGAACCCCGACGGCGCAGCCCGGATGATCAACGCCCGGTCGGAGACCCTCGCCGAGAAGCCCTCCTTCCGGCGCCCCTTCGCGCAGCGCCGCTGCATCGTCCCCGCCGACGGCTACTACGAGTGGGTCACCGCCCACGACGAGCGGCAGCTGGAGGTGGAGGGCAGGAGGAAGCGGGCCCGCAAGCAGCCCTACTTCGTGCTCCCGGCCGACGGCTCCGTCCTCGCCCTGGCCGGCATATACGAGTTCTGGCGCGACCGGAGCCTGCCCGACGGGCACCCGCTCGCCTGGTGGGCCACCTGTGCGGTGATCACCACCGAGGCCGAGACCTGCCCGCTGGGGCAGGCTCCCGCCGAGGGGCCGCGCTCGCTCAGCGACATTCACCCCCGGATGCCGCTGATGCTGACCCCCGACCGCTGGGACGCCTGGCTGGACCCCGCGAACACCGACACCGAGGGCGCGCTGCGGGAGCTGCTGGCGCCGCCTCCGGGCGGCCTGATGCGGGCGTACCCGGTCTCCACCGCCGTGAGCAACGTACGCAACAACGCCCCGGAGCTGCTGGCGGAGCTGGCCGCGCCGGAGGAGGGCACCCTCTTCTGACCCGGGCAGGATGGGGCGCATGAGAACCCGCACCCAGAGCGTCGACACCCCGGCGGGCGAGGCCCGCGTCACCTGGCACACCGCCCCCGGGGCGCGGCTCGTGCTCGCCGCGGGCCACGGGGCCGGCGGCGGGGTCGAGGCCCGGGACCTGCAGGCACTGGCCGCCGCCCTGCCCGCGCACGGCATCACCGTCGCCCTGGTCGAGCAGCCCTGGCGGGTCGCCGGGAAGAAGGTCGCCGCCGCGCCCAAGGTGCTCGACGAGGGGTGGCGCGGGCTGTGGCCGGCCCTCGCCGGGCCCGGGCTGCCCGTGGTCGCCGGCGGCCGCAGCGCCGGTGCCCGCGTCGCCTGCCGGACCGCGGCCGCCCTCGGCGCGGCCGGGGTCCTGGCGCTGGCCTTCCCGCTGCATCCGCCGGGTCGGCCGGAGAGGTCCCGGGCCGAGGAGCTGCTGGGCGCCGGACGGCCCACCCTGGTGGTGCAGGGCGGCCGCGATCCCTTCGGGCGTCCCGAGGAGTTCCCGCGGAGCGGTCCGTACACGCTGGTGGAGGTCCCGCACGGGGACCACGGCTTCGCCGTCCCCAAGCGGGCGGACGTCACCCAGGAGGAGGCGCTCGCCCTGATCACCGGGGCGGTGGCCGAATGGCTCACCGCGCTCGAACTCTGACCGGGGGCGGGTGGATACCGGGGGTGATCCGGATCACCCCCGGGATCCACCCGCCCGTGCCCGTCCCCGCCGCCCCGGCGCACTTGCGACGGCACCCCCCGGGCGGCCCCGGAACCGGCCGGAAACCGTTCCCGCGCGGGGAATGCCCGGTCCGCACCGTCTGTTGTGGGGGATGTCGGTACGCACGGGAACACGGCGGAGGAGAGCGAGCGCATGACCCAGGTCATCAGTCACAACCGTCGGCAGGCCGCTGACCTGGACTGGACGGTACTCCCCAGCCCCCAGCGCGGCACACTTCGGGCGGCGGGGGGCCGGGGTGGTCGACTATTCTCCGATTCGAGCGGCTCCGCTCTCGAAGCCGCCGCCACGCAGTCGGAGGAGGTGGGTCCTGTCGCCGGGACCGACGAAGGCCACGCGGAGGAGACGACTCCGGAGCGCAACGCGCGCTTCGAGCGGGACGCCCTCGGCTACCTCGACCAGATGTACTCGGCCGCGCTGCGCATGACGCGCAACCCGGCCGACGCCGAGGACCTGGTCCAGGAGACGTACGCGAAGGCGTACGCGTCCTTCCACCAGTTCCGCGAGGGCACCAACCTGAAGGCGTGGCTGTACCGCATCCTGACCAACACCTTCATCAACTCCTACCGCAAGAAGCAGCGCGAACCCCAGCGCAGCGCCGCGGAGGAGATCGAGGACTGGCAGCTGGCGCGCGCCGAGTCGCACATGTCGACCGGACTGCGCTCCGCCGAGTCGCAGGCGCTCGACCACCTGCCCGACTCGGACGTGAAGGAAGCGCTCCAGGCCATTCCGGAGGAGTTCCGCATCGCGGTCTACCTTGCCGACGTAGAGGGCTTTGCGTACAAGGAGATCGCCGACATCATGGGTACACCCATCGGTACGGTCATGTCGCGACTGCACCGTGGCCGCCGTCAACTCCGCGGAATGCTGGAGGACTACGCCCGTGAACGCGGGTTGGTTCCCGCGGGCGCGGGAGAGTCGAACGACCGGAAAGGCTCGGGCTCATGAGTTGCGGAGAGCCGCACGAGACGGAGTGCTCTGAGGTCCTGGACCACCTTTACGAGTTCCTCGACCGGGAGATGCCCGACAGCGACTGCACGAAGTTCGAGACGCATTTCGGCGAGTGCAGCCCCTGCCTGGAGAAGTACGGCCTGGAACAGGCCGTGAAGAAGCTGGTGAAGCGCTGCTGCGGGTCGGACGACGTGCCGAGCGACCTGCGGTCGAAGGTGATGGGACGGATCGAACTCATCCGGTCGGGGCAGGCCGTGCCCGAACACGACGTCACCGCCGACGTGGCCGCGGACAAGCCGGCCGCCGGCTGACCCGCCGCACCCGGGCCGGCCGCCGGCTGACCCGCCGCACCCGGGCCGGCCGCCGGCTGACCCGCCGCACCCGGGCCGGCCGCCGGCTGACCCGCCGAACCGCGCGGGCCGCTTGAACAACCGCCCCCGGAACCGCCTTCGTTCACCCGAAGGTGCTAATCCGGGGGCGTCCCCGTGGTGCATCGGGACGATCCGGTCCGGTTCTTCAGGGCCCCCACCTATTCTCCCTTCGGTGCTGTTCCGCTTCGGGCACCTGGATCGCCGGCAAGCACGGGGAGGAGGGCGCCATGGGAATCCTTCCGCCCGCGGCGCGCGCCAGCGTCCTGTGCGCCGTCCTCGCGGCTCTGGCGTGCATCGCGCCCTCCTTCACCGGTTCGGCCCCGCCCTGGGGCGCCGTGGCCCTGCTGGCCGCCCTCTACCTCGGCTGCGAGCTCGTGAAGGTCTGCCCGCTGCCGGGCCGCCGGGTGCCCGAGGGCATCGGCTCCTTCTTCCCGGTGGTGCTGGCCGCCGCCCTGCTGCTGCCGCCCGCGGCCGCCGCCCTCGTGGCGCTGCCCGGCGGCCTCGCCGGCAGTGTGGCGCAGCGGCCCGCCGGGGTGCGCCGGGTCTGGCACGGGGCGCAGCAGGCGATCGCCGCCTGGACCGCGGGCCAAACGTTCCGGCTGCTACGTGGGCCCGCCGCCCTGGGCCCCGCCGACGGGAGCGGGCCGCCGGGGCCGGCGGGCCCGCCGGTCTGGGTCGCCGACTTCCCCTACCTGCTGCTTCCCGCCGCGGCCGCGGCCGTGGCCTTCTGCCTGGTGCTCACCGCCCTCGACGGCGCCATCCTGGCCGCCGCCGAGCGCCGGCCCGCCGCCACCGCCTGGCGCGGACCGCTCGCGCGCTCCCTGGCCCCGTACTGCGTGCACGGCCTCGCGGGGCTGATGATGGCCGTCATGTGGCGCAGCCCGTACGGGCTCCCGGCCGCGCTCCTGGTGCTGCTGCCGATGTACATCTCCTGCTGGGTCTTCGCCCAGTACCACCGCGAACGCGCCGCCCACCAGGCCACCATCCGCGCCCTCGTCCAGGCCGTCGACATCAAGGACCGCTACACGCGGGGGCACAGCGAACGCGTCGGCCAGGCCTCCGTGCTGATCGCCCGCGAGCTCGGCATGCCCGAGGAGCGCCTCGAGGTCGTCCGCATCGCCGGAATCCTGCACGACGTGGGCAAGCTCGGCGTCCCGACCCGGCTGCTGCGCAAGGACGGGCCGCTCACGCCGCAGGAGCGCCGCGTCATCGAACTGCACCCCGAGTACGGGCACGAGATGGTGCGCGGCATCGGCTTCCTGGGGGAGGCCCGGTCCGCGATCCTGCACCACCACGAACGGGTCGACGGCTCGGGATACCCCTACGGGCTCGCCGGCGACCAGATCCCGGTGCTGGCCCGCGTGGTGGCGGTGGCCGACGCCTTCGACGCGATGACCTCGACCCGGTCCTACAGCCGGGCCCGGCCGGTGCCGGTCGCCCTGGCGGAGCTGGAGCGCTGCGCGGGGGCGCACTTCGACCCGGCCATGGTGGACGCCCTGACCGGGGCCATCGGACGGCACGGCTGGCATCCGGTGGTCACCGCCGACCCGGACCCGGAGGCGACCTGCCCGGCCGCCGGCGGCGCGGGCACTCCGGGACTGCCCGCGCCCGGAGGACCGGGCCCCCGGCCCGCCGCGGACGCCCGGCCGGCCCGCAGCGGGGCGGAGGGCGGGGGGTGAGGGGGACCGCCGTGTGGGCGGTGCGCGGCGCGGCCGGCGCGCTCACCGCCGTCGCCCTCGGCCACACCCTGTGGAACGGCCTCGCGGAGCCGGGGACCGCCCTGGCCTTCGGCATCCTGGTCACCGTCGGCGAGCTGGCCCGCCGCGACCAGCGCGGGGAACCGGGACCGGCGGACCGCCGCCCCGCGCCGCTGGGCTCCGCCGCAGCCCTCGCCTACGCCCTCCTGGGACACAACGCCGGGCAGCCCACCCACCACGGAGTCCTCCAGACCGTCGTCGTGGTCGTCGCGGCCGCCCTCGCCGGGTGCGTGCCGCACCTCGCCCGGGGCCGCGGCCCGGCGGCGGACCACGTGGCCCGGCGGGTCCTCACCGTGGCCTTCGCCGCCGTCTGCTTCCAGCCGCTGCACCATGCGGGCCGGTTGGAGGAGCGGCTCGGCCAGGGCCCCTACCTCGTCCTGTTCCTGATCGGCCTCCTCGGCCTGACCGCGCTGTGCGAGGCCGTGCTCGCCGCCGTGCTCGCCCGGGCCCGCACCGGTTGGCCGTACGGCCCCCTGCTGCGCGAGGAGCTGCGCGCCCAGCTCGGCATCGGTTCGGCGATCGGCGCCAGCGGCGTGGTGATGGCCCTCGGTGTCGCCGTGGCCGGACTGTGGGCCCTGCCCGTCTTCAGCGTGCCCCTGCTGCTGACCCAGATGTCCTTCCACCGGATCACCGCGATCCGCACCACCTACCGCCAGACGATCACCTCCCTGGCCCGGGCCACGGAGATCGCCGGCTGCACGCCGCCCGGCCACGCCCGCCGGGTCGCCGCCCTGAGCCGCGCCGTCGGCCGGGAGCTGGGGCTGTCGGAGCGGGAGCTCACCGTCCTGGAGTACGCGGCGCTGATGCACGACATCGGTCAGCTGTCCCTCGTCGACCCCGTTCCGGACGGGGCCACCGCGGTCCTGCCCGCCGCCGAGGCCCGCCGGATCGCCGAGCTCGGCGGGGAGGTGGCCCGGCAGACCGGGGTGCCCCCCGAGGTGGCCGTGGTCGTGGAGCGGCAGGCCGACCCCTACCGGGAGCAGCCCGTCGCGGCGCGCATCGTGCGCGCGGTGAACGCCTACGACGACCTGGTGGGCGGGGACCGTCACCCGAGCGGCTCACTGGCGGCCCTGGAAGAGCTCCGCCTGGGCACGGGGCACGACTACCAGCCCGAGGTGGTCGAGTGTCTGGCGAGGGTTCTGGCCAGGAGCGGGCGGGACGGAGTTGTTCCCGTCCCACCGGGGTAACCCATGGGTAATGAGCGGCTGTCCGAGTGGGCATGGTTGGATGCCAGTAAGAGTGCGAGCGACAGTGTCCGCGAAGGCTGCACCGTCGGACCGGCAGGCGGGAATCGTGAGGATCTTCGGGAAGGTACGGCATCGGCCCTCCGCCTCGTGGCGGCAGGCCACCGACCGCGCGTTCACGCTGATCGGTGACGGGCGGTACGAGGACGCGGGCGCGCTCCTGACCAGAGCCGCGGACCTGGAGCCATGGCTGTCCGAGTCCTGGTTCAACCTGGCGCTGCTGCACAAGTTCCGGCACGACTGGGAACAGGCGCGGGCCGCCGGACTGCGCGCCGTGGCCCTGCTGGACCGCGAGACGGGCGCCCCGGACTGGTGGAACGTCGGCATCGCCGCGACCGCCCTCCAGGACTGGCCGCTGGCCCGGCGGGCCTGGCAGGCGTACGGGCTGAAGGTGCCCGGGGACCCGCACGGAGGCACGGCCGGCGGCAAGGGCGGCGGCGAACCGGTGGGCATGGAGCTCGGCAGCGCCGCGGTGCGGCTCTCCCCCGAGGGTGAGGCCGAGGTGGTCTGGGGCCGCCGGCTCGACCCGGCCCGGATGGAGGTCCTCTCCATCCCGCTGCCCTCCTCGGGGCGGCGCTGGGGCGAGGTCGTGCTGCACGACGGGGTCCCGCACGGCGAGCGGATCACCGCGGCCGGGCCCTCGTACCCGGTATTCGACGAGATCGAGCTGTGGGCGCCCTCGCCCGTGCCGACCTGGGTGGTGCTGCTGGAGGCGGCCGACGAGGCGGACCGCAACGCGCTGGAGCAGCTGGCCTCGGACGCGGGCTTCGCGGCCGAGGACTGGTCCTCATCGGTACGGCTGCTGTGCCGGACCTGCTCGGAGAGCGAGATGCCGAGCGACGAGGGCGACGGCGAGCACCTGGACCCCCACGACCACAGCGAGCCGGGGCATCCCGGGCCGCTGGGCCACCGTACGGCCGGGTCGGGCGCGCTGTGGGTGCCCGAGCGGGAGTGCGGCATCGCGGCTCCGGCCGGTCTCGTGCGCGGGCTGCTGGACGGCTGGGTCGCCGACAGCCCGGACACCCGGGAGTGGCGGGATCTCGAGGAGGTCTGCTGAGCCGGGGCCGTAGGCTGTACGGGCACATCGGTGACTTACGGAAGGCGTACGGCGGACATGGCGCAGCAGGAGAACGAGGTTGTCGAGGTCGCGGGCGAGGTGAACGACGGGTACGTCGTGGACACCGAGGACTGTGCGGAGCGCGAGCTCGCCCACCGCGAGCGCGGCACCGCCCGCCCCATCACGGTGGTCGGCAACCCGGTCCTGCACCGGGAGTGCAAGGACGTCACCGAGTTCGGCGCGGAGCTGGCGCAGCTGATCGACGACATGTTCGCCAGCCAGAAGGCCGCCGAGGGCGTGGGCCTGGCCGCGAACCAGATCGGTGTGGACGCCAAGGTCTTCGTCTACGACTGCCCGGACGACGAGGGGGTGCGGCACACCGGCGTGGTCGTCAACCCCCGGCTCGTCGAGCTGCCGGCCGGCGCGCGGGTGCTGGACGACTCCAACGAGGGCTGCCTGTCGGTTCCCACGGCGTACGCCTCGCTGGCCCGCCCGGACTACGCCGAGGTCGAGGGCCAGGACGCGCAGGGCAACCCGATCAAGGTGCGCGGCACCGGCTACTTCGCGCGCTGCCTGCAGCACGAGACGGACCACCTGTACGGGTACCTGTACATCGACCGCCTCTCCAAGCGCGACCGCAAGGACGCCCTGCGGCAGATGGCGGAGGGCACGCCGCGCTACGAGACCGTCCCGAACGGCTGATCCGCTCCGCACGCGTGGCAGGGCCCCGCTCCCGCAAGGGGGCGGGGCCCTGCACGTCGGACTACTGCGGGGCGCAGCCCCAGCCGCTGTCGGCGGGCGCGGCAGCGGTGCGGGTGCGGGCGGTACGGGACATACGGGCCCTCCTGAGCTGTGATGAGCGGTGCTCCGGCCGGGCGTGGTGCGGGGGCGCCGGGGCCGGGCGTCATCACGGTACGCCACCGGCCGACTACGCAAGGGCCTGCTTCGGGCCAAAGGATGCCGGTTCTCGGCCAAGGTCAGGCGACGGCGCGCGGCCCCCGGAAGGTGCGCCGGAAAGCGTTCGGCGTGGTGCCGAGCGTCCGCAGGAAATGGTGGCGCAGTGCGGCCGCGGTCCCGAAACCGCAGCGGCCCGCTATCGCGTCGACGGTCTCGTCGGTCGTTTCCAGCAACTCCTGGGCGAGCAGCACCCGCTGGCGCAGCACCCACTGGTAGGGGGTGGTGCCGGTCTCCTGCAGGAAGCGGCGGGCGAAGGTGCGCGGTGACATGTGCGCGCGTTCGGCGAGCTGCTCCACGGTGATCTCCTCCTGCAGGTGGCGGGCCATCCAGCCGATCACCTCGCCCACCGTGTCGCAGGCCGTGCGCGGGAGCGGACGCTCGATGAACTGCGCCTGCCCGCCGTCGCGGTGGGGCGGTACGACCATCCGCCGCGCGATGGTGTTGGCCACCTCCGCGCCCTGCTCCTGGCGTACGAGGTGCAGGCAGGCGTCGATCCCGGAGGCGGTGCCGGCGGCGGTGACGACCGGCCCGTCGTCCACGTACAGCACGTCGGGGTCGACCAGGGCGCGCGGGAAGCGGCGGCGCAGGGCGGGCGCGTGCATCCAGTGCGTGGTGCAGCGCCGGCCTTCGAGCAGCCCGGCGGCGCCCAGGATGAAGGCGCCGCTGCACACGCTCAGTACCCGCGCGCCGCGCCCCACCGCCCGGTTCAGGGCGGCCAGCAGGGGCTCGGGGTAGTCCCGGGTGGTCGCCGCCCGGTCGGCGGGCAGGCACACCAGGTCCGCCTCCTCCAGCCGCTCCAGCCCGTGGTGGAGCGTGAGGCCGAACGCACCGTCGCCGCTGACCATCCTGGCGTCCTCGGCCGCGCACACGGCGAAGTCGTAGCCCGGCAGACCCGAGCCCGTGCGGTCCACTCCGAACACCTCGCAGAAGATGCCCAGTTCGAAGGGGGCGACCCCGTTGACGACGGCCACGGCCACGTTGTTCAAAGGCATGACGCCAGTGTGGCAGTAATTCGCCCTTCCAGGACAGTCCTGCCGCTGTCCCGGTTCATCCGGGCTGGCGAGAGTGGAGTCATGAACACGTTGTCGAACTACCTCGTCGTCCTGGCCGTCGCCGCGCTCCTGCTCGCCCCCTCCCTCTACGGGATCGCCCGGGAACGCAGGATCGACCGGCAGCTGCGCGAAGCAGCCGCCGGCCGGTCACCGGTGCGCGGGTCGGACAGGGCCCGGAAGGCTCAGAAGTCCTCGTCCAGGTCGACCGTGCCCTCGACGGCGACCTGATACGCCGACGGACGGCGCTCGAAGAAGTTGGTCAGCTCCTGGACGCCCTGCAACTCCATGAAGGAGAACGGGTTCTGCGAGCCGTACACGGGCGGGAAGCCGAGGCGCACCAGGCGCTGGTCCGCGACGCACTCCAGGTATGCGCGCATCGAATCGGTGTTCATGCCCGGCAGGCCCTCGCCGCACAGGTCGCGGCCGAACTGCAGCTCCGCCTCCACCGCCTCCCTCAGCATGTCGGTGACCTGCTGCCGCAGGGCGTCGTCGAAGAGCTCCGGCTCCTCCTTGCGGACGGTGTCCACGACCTCGAAGGCGAAGTTCATGTGCATGGTCTCGTCGCGGAACACCCAGTTGGTGCCGGTCGCGAGGCCGTGCAGCAGGCCGCGCGAGCGGAACCAGTACACGTACGCGAACGCGCCGTAGAAGAACAGTCCCTCGATGCACGCCGCGAAGCAGATCAGGTTCAGCAGGAAGCGCCGGCGGTCGGCCTGCGTCTCCAGCCGCTCGATCTTCTCGACCGAGTCCATCCACCGGAAGCAGAACTGCGCCTTCTCGCGGATCGAGGGGATCTCCTCGACCGCGTCGAAGGCGGCCGCGCGGTCGTCCGGGTCGGGCAGGTAGGTGTCGAGCAGCGTCAGGTAGAACTGGACGTGCACGGCCTCCTCGAAGAGCTGGCGCGACAGGTACAGCCGCGCCTCCGGGGAGTTGATGTGCTTGTAGAGCGTCAGCACCAGGTTGTTCGAGACGATCGAGTCGCCCGTCGCGAAGAACGCGACCAGGCGGCCGATCATGTGCTGCTCGGCCGGCGTCAGCTTCGCGAGGTCGGCGACGTCCGAGTGGAGGTCGACCTCCTCGACCGTCCACGTGTTCTTGATCGCGTCCCGGTAGCGCTCGTAGAAGTCCGGGTAGCGCATCGGGCGGAGCGTCAGCTCGAAGCCCGGGTCCAGCAGGTTCTTCTTCTCGGTCGGGCTCATCACTGGCAGGCCTCGCAGGACTCGGGGTTCTCAAGGGAGCAGGCGAGCGCCTCCGCGTCGGCCACGGCCTGCGGGAGCGCCGCCGGGGTGGCGGCCTGCGCGGCGCGGGCGATCTTCGTCGCCGGGCGGGAGCGCAGGTAGTAGGTGGTCTTCAGGCCCTGCTTCCAGGCATACGCGTACATCGAGCTGAGCTTGCCGATGGTGGGCGTCTCCAGGAACAGGTTCAGCGACTGCGACTGGTCCAGGAACGGGGTACGGGCCGCCGCCATGTCGATCAGGCCGCGCTGCGGGATCTCCCACGCCGTGCGGTACAGCTCGCGGACCTCGGCCGGGATCCAGCCGAAGCCCTGCACCGAGCCGGAGGAGTCGCGCAGCGCCTCGCGGGTCTGCGCGTCCCAGACGCCGAGCCGCTTCAGCTCCTCCACCAGGTAGGCGTTGACCTGGAGGAACTCACCGCTCAGCGTCTCGCGCTTGAAGAGGTTGGAGACCTGCGGCTCGATGCACTCGTACACGCCCGCGATCGAGGCGATCGTCGCCGTGGGGGCGATGGCGAGGAGGAGCGAGTTGCGCATGCCGGTCGCCGCGACCCGGGCGCGCAGCGCCTCCCAGCGCTCCGGCCAGTGCAGCTCCACGTCGTAGTGGTCGGGGTGCAGCACGCCGCGGGCGGTGCGGGTCCGCTCCCAGGCCGGCAGCGGGCCGCTGCGCTCGGCGAGGTCGCAGGAGGCCTCGTACGCGGCCAGCATGATGCGTTCGGAGAGCTTGGTGGACAGGGCCTTCGCCTCGGGGGAGTCGAAGGGCAGCTTCAGCTTGAAGAAGACGTCCTGCAGGCCCATCGCGCCCAGGCCCACCGGGCGCCAGCGGGCGTTGGAACGGGCGGCCTGCTCGGTCGGGTAGAAGTTGATGTCCACCACGCGGTCGAGGAAGGTGACGGCGGTGCGTACGGTCTCGTCGATCCGCTCCCATTCGATCGCGCCGTCCGAGACGAAGGCGCCGAGGTTCACCGAGCCGAGGTTGCAGACGGCCGTCTCGCCGTCGTCGGTGACCTCGATGATCTCGGTGCACAGGTTCGAGGAGTGCACGACGGTACCCGGCTCGGCGGTCTGGTTCGCCGTGCGGTTGGAGGCGTCCTTGAAGGTCATCCAGCCCTGTCCGGTCTGCGCGAGGGTGCGCATCATCCGGCCGTACAGGTCGCGGGCGGGCATGGTCTTGCGGGCCAGGCCCGCGGCCTCGGCCGCCCGGTAGGCGGCGTCGAACGCGTCGCCCCACAGGTCGACGAGCTCGGGGACGTCGGCCGGGGAGAACAGCGACCAGTCGGCGTCGGCGTTGACCCGGCGCATGAACTCGTCCGGCACCCAGTGGGCCAGGTTCAGGTTGTGCGTCCGGCGCTGGTCCTCACCGGTGTTGTCGCGCAGCTCCAGGAACTCCTCGATGTCCGCGTGCCAGGTCTCCAGGTAGACGGCGGCGGCGCCCTTGCGGCGGCCGCCCTGGTTCACGGCGGCGACGGAGGCGTCGAGGGTCTTCAGGAACGGCACGATGCCGTTGGAGTGGCCGTTGGTGCCGCGGATCAGCGAACCGCGGGCGCGGATGCGGGAGTACGACAGGCCGATGCCGCCGGCGTGCTTGGACAGGCGGGCGACCTGGTGGTAGCGGTCGTAGATCGAGTCCAGCTCGTCCAGCGGGGAGTCCAGCAGGTAGCAGGAGGACATCTGCGGGTGGCGGGTGCCGGAGTTGAAGAGCGTGGGGGAGGAGGGCAGGTAGTCCAGGCGGCTCATCAGCCGGTAGAGCGAGACCACTTCCTCGAGGGCCTCGGGGGACTCGTTCTCCGCCAGGCCGCAGGCCACGCGCAGCATGAAGTACTGCGGCGTCTCGATCACCTGGCGGGTGATCGGGTGGCGCAGCAGGTAGCGGCTGTGCAGGGTGCGCAGACCGAAGAAGCCGAAGCGGTCGTCGGCGCCGTCGGCGAGGGCGTGCTCGACCAGCGCGTCCAGGCGGCCCGCGTGGGCCCGTACGAACGCGGCGGTGCGGTCGGCGATCAGGCCCTCGCGGTGGCCGACCTCGACGGAGGCCGAGAAGGAGGTGGAGTCCTGGCCCGCGGCCTCGTCCCGCACGGCCAGCGTCAGCAGCCGGGCGGCGAGCTTGGAGTAGGCCGGGTCCTCGGAGATCAGGCCGGCGGCGGACTCGGTGGCCAGGCCCCGCAGTTCGGCCTCGTCGGCGGCGGCGCTGCGGCCGCGCAGCGCGGCGGCGGCGACCCGGCCGGGGTCGGTGTCGGGGAGGTCCGCCGTCAGTTCGGTGAGGGTGCGCAGCAGCGCGGCCCCCGGGCCCTCGGTGGTGTCGCCTGGAACGGACGCGGCGCGCGGTGCTGAAGGCGCGATGGTCACGGCGGGAGCTCTCCCTCGCTCGGCCCGGATCGACGGCGGGCGGGCAGGGGAGGCGCATGCGGGCGTGGCGGATGCGCGCACACCGCAGGCCGTCCACCGGCCCAACCGCGAGGCCCGGACGTATCGGCACCCGGTTCGGTCGACCCGGGTGCACCGTCGGCAGGTCCTCGGACTTCATGCCCGGGAGCCGGACACTTCATACCGTTGCGGGACAGTTCCGGATTCACACCGGATTCCCCTGCGGCGACAGCAGGCATGAGCATACATGTGGGGGGCCTGGTCTGCGTGACCCCCCACATGTAGTGCCGACGCGGCTACAACTCCAGCCGGTACGTGAGCAAGGTGAGCCCCGGAACCGGTGCCCAGTCCCGCTCCGGCGTACGGGTGAACCCCAGCCGCTCGTAGATCCGCTGGGCCCCCGTCATGCCGCGCTGGGTGGACAGCACCAGGTGTGTGACCCCGGCCAGCTCGCGCGCCCGGGCCACGCAGGCCCGCACCAGCGCCTCGCCCGCACCCCGGCCGCGCGCCGCGCCGGCGACGGCCAGCATCCGGAACTCGGCCTCGCCGGGCCCGGCTATGTCCGCCAGCGGACTGCCGGGCGGGGCGAAGGTGACCCCGCCGAGCACGGCTCCCTCGTGGACGGCGACGAGCACCTCCCCGTCGGCGGCCCGACCGGCGACATCGCGCAGAACGGAGGCGTAGAACGCCTCGCCCGACCCCAGCAGCCCGTCGCCCAGGTAGGCCTGCGCGGTGAGCTCACCCAGCTGCTCGTACTCGGCGGGCCGTGCCGCCCTGATCACGATGTCCATGGACCGAGTGTGCAGGACGGCGCCGGAGCGGGGCCCGCCCGGACCGGACGAAGGCCCCGCCGCGGGGCAGCGGCGGGGCCTTCGGGTGTGCGGCGCGGGCTCAGCAGCAGCCGAAGCCCTCGCGGGGGTCCGCCTCGCGGGCGTCGGTGCGGGCGCGCTCGAAGGCGCGGCGGGTCATGACCGGCGCGTCCGCGTCGTGGCCGCGGGCGTGGGCCACATAGCGGTCGTAGGCCGCCTCGCCGGAGAACTCCCGTACGAAGTACCGGATCGTGGCCAGCCGCTCCCGCAGGGAGGTCATGCCACCGGCTCCTTGACCCGGCCGCCGCCCGAGTCCAGCCCGGCCGCGGCGAGCTCCGCCTTCTCCTCGGCCGTCGGGAACAGCCCGGCGGGAGCGACGATCCGCGACTCGGTCCACGGCACCTCGGCCAGCCTGGCGGAACCGGGGTCGCTGATCGCCTTGAAGCACGTCCGGGCCGCGTCGGCCAGCACGACGACGATCAGCAGCGCGAACAGGGCGCACAGGACCCCGTCCACCGTGGCGTTGGTGACCACCGTGTGCATCTCGTCCATGTTCTTGGCGGGCGGCAGCACCTTGTCCGCGTCGATGCCGGCCTGGTACTTGTCGCGCTGGGCGAAGAAGCCGACCCGGACGTCCTCGGAGAAGATCTTCTGGTAGCTCGCGGTGAGCGTCACCGTGGCGTCCCAGGCCAGGGGAACCGCCGTCACCCAGGCCCACTTCAGCCGGCCCGACTTCACCAGCAGCGTCGTGCAGACCGCCAGGGCGACGGCCGCCAGCAGCTGGTTCGCGATGCCGAAGAGCGGGAACAGCTGGTTGATGCCGCCCAGCGGGTCCTTCACGCCGACCCACAGGAAGTAGCCCCAACCGCCGACCACGACGGCGCTGGCCAGCCAGACGCCCGGCTTCCAGCTGACGTCCTTGAAGGACTTGTGCACGTTGCCCAGGGTGTCCTGGAGCATGAACCGGCCGACCCTGGTCCCCGCGTCCACGGTGGTGAGGATGAACAGCGCCTCGAACATGATCGCGAAGTGGTACCAGAACGCCTTCATCGATGCGCCGCCGATCACGGAGGCGAAGATCTCGGACATGCCGAGTGCGAAGGTCGGCGCGCCACCGGTGCGGGAGAGCAGGCTCGTCTCCTCGACGTCCTTCGCCGCCTGGGCCAGCGCATCGGGCGATATGGCGAAGCCGAAGCCCGTGACCGCCTGCGAGGCCGACTCCACCGTGGTGCCGATGACGCCGCCGGGGGAGTTGATGGCGAAGTAGAGGCCGGGCTCCAGGATGCAGGCCGTGATCACGGCCATGACGGCGACGAACGACTCGGTGAGCATCGCCCCGTAGCCGATCATCCGGACCTGGGTCTCCTTCTGGATCATCTTCGGGGTCGTGCCCGAGGAGACCAGGGCGTGGAAGCCGGACAGGGCGCCACAGGCGATCGTGATGAACACGAACGGGAACATCGAACCGGCGAAGACCGGGCCGTCGCCGCGCGCGGCGAAGTCGGTGACCGCGGGCATCTTCAAGGTGGGCATCGCGATGAACACCCCGAGGGCCAGCAGGGCGATGGTGCCGACCTTCATGAAGGTGGAGAGGTAGTCGCGCGGCGCGAGCAGCATCCAGACCGGCAGCACCGAGGCCAGGAAGCCGTACACGATCATCCAGATGACCAGCGTCTCCTTCTCCAGCGTGAAGGTGCCGGCCAGCGAGGACTCCGCGACCCAGCCGCCCGCGACGATGGCGAGCAGCAGCAGGGCCACACCGATCAGCGAGACCTCGGTGACCCGGCCGGGACGCAGGACGCGCAGGTAGAAGCCCATGAAGAGGGCGATCGGGATGGTCATGCCGATGGAGAAGACGCCCCAGGGCGAGTGCGCCAGGGCGTTGACGATGACCAGCGCGAGCACGGCCAGCAGGATGATCATGATGGCGAACACGGCGATCAGGGCGGCGGCTCCGCCCACGGGGCCGATCTCGTCCCGGGCCATCTGGCCGAGCGAACGGCCGTCGCGCCGGGTGGAGAAGAACAGGGTCACCATGTCCTGCACGGCGCCGGCGAAGATCACTCCGACGACGATCCAGATGGTGCCGGGCAGGTACCCCATCTGCGCGGCGAGCACGGGCCCGACGAGCGGTCCGGCGCCGGCGACGGCGGCGAAGTGGTGGCCGAAGAGGACGCGCCGGTCGGTCGGGTGGAAGTCGACACCGTTGTCGAGGCGTTCGGCGGGCGTGGCCCGGGACTTGTCCACCTTCAGAACGCGGTGCGCGATGAACCGCGAGTAGAAGCGGTAGCCGATCGCGTAGGAACCCAGGGCGGCGGCGAGCAGCCACGCGGCGGAGACGTCCTCACCGCGCGAGAGGGCCAGGACGCCCCAGCCGAGGGCGCCGACGAGTCCGACGAGGACCCATGCGGCGATGGACTTCGGGGAAGGCGGGCCCGGCCTGCCGCCCGGACCCGCCGCGTTCCGTTGTGTCCCCGTTGCTTCCGGTTCAGGCATGACCCTCGTCCCCTCGTCGATCATCTGCGTAAGCGCAGGGAATCTACGGGGGAATGCCCGCTGAACGTAAGACCCCGTCCGTATTCCGGTATTCCGCTTTACGGTGCAGAGGGGCGGAAGTCCGGCGGAACACCGAGGTCTCCGGCCGTTCTCCGGTGAATCCTCGGCCCTCCGCGGCTCGTTCAGGCGGTGGGGCGCTTGAGGCGGGCGACGAACTTGTACCGGTCGCCCCGGTACACCGAGCGCACCCACTCCACGGGCTCGCCGTCCGCGTCGAGCGAGTGCCGGGAGAGCATCAGCATCGGCAGGCCGACGTCGGTGCCCAGCAGGCCCGCCTCGCGCGGTGTGGCCAGCGAGGTCTCGATCGTCTCCTCGGCCTCGGCGAGGTGGACGTCGTAGACCTCGGCGAGGGCGGTGTAGAGGGAGGTGTACTTGACGAGCGAACGGCGCAGCGCCGGGAAGCGCTTCGCCGACAGGTGGGTGGTCTCGATGGCCATCGGCTCGCCGCTGGCCAGCCGCAGCCGCTCGATGCGCAGCACCCGCCCACCGGTGGTGATCTTCAGGAGCCCGGCGAGGGTGTCGTCGGCCGTCACGTAGCCGATGTCCAGGAGCTGGGAGGTCGGTTCCAGCCCCTGCGCGCGCATGTCCTCGGTGTAGGAGGTGAGTTGCAGGGCCTGGGAGACCTTGGGCTTGGCGACGAAGGTGCCCTTGCCCTGGATCCTCTCCAGCCGTCCCTCGACGACGAGCTCCTGGAGGGCCTGGCGGACGGTGGTCCGCGAGGTGTCGAATTCGGCCGCGAGCGTGCGCTCCGGCGGCACCGGGGTGCCGGGCGGCAGCGTCTCGGTCATGTCGAGCAAGTGCCGCTTGAGTCGGTAGTACTTGGGTACACGTGCCGTGCGGGTGGCCGCCCCGCCCTCCGGCTCCGTGATCGCCCCTTCGGTGGCCATCGCCGCCCGCCTTCCCGACTCCAGTTTCGCTGCCGTCACCGGCTCCTCCGATATGTGCGGTCACATCGTGACACGTGTGGGGGGACAGGCCTTCTCTCTCCCCAGGTGTCGGTCCGATAACGGACCGAGCACCCGCTCATTAGACCCTTGACACCCCTAAAGGTCTAGGCCAAGCTCCAGCTACTGGTCTAAACCAATATGGATCAGATCCCAGCCCCACGGCAGTACTTCGCGTATGTCACCGCGGCGGGCAAGGGAAGTGCAGGCAGGCATCCCTGAGGAGGGTGGCGTGAAGCGCAAGCTCATCGTGGCGGTCAGTGTGGCGGGCATGTTGGCGGGTGTCGCGGCGTGCGGCAACGGCGACGACGGCAAGGCCAAGGCCGACACGGGCCCCAAGGAGATCACCGTCTGGGTCATGGACGGCTCCGCGCCGAAAGCCTGGATCGACGAGGTCAACAAGGAGTTCTCGGCCAAGCACCCCGGTGTCACGGTCAAGGTCGAGGAGCAGAAGTGGACCGGCATCCAGGAGAAGGTGACCACCGCCCTCTCCGAGGACACCCCGCCGGACGTCCTCGAGCTCGGCAACACCCAGACCGCCGGCTACGCGGTCACCGGCGGCCTCGCCGACCTGACCAACGACAAGGCCAAGCTCGGCGCCGACGCCTGGCAGAAGAGCATGCTCGCCTCGGCCGAGATCGACGGCAAGCTCTACTCCGCCCCGTGGTATGCCGCCAACCGCGTCGTCATCTATGACAAGAAGGCTTATCAGAAGGCCGGTGTCACCCCGCCGAAGACCCGGGACGAGTGGATCGCCGGCCTGGAGAAGCTCAAGGCGGCCGACCCGGCCTCCCAGCCCATCTACCTCCCCGGCCAGAGCTGGTACGTCCTCGCCGGCCTGATCTGGGACGAGGGCGGCGACCTCGCCGTCAAGGACGGCGGCAAGTGGAAGGGCGCGCTGGGCACCCCGCAGGCCGCCTCCGCGATGGAGTTCTACAAGAAGCTCCAGTCCTTCTCCACCGCCCCCAAGGACAAGGACGAGGCCAACCCCCAGCAGTCCACCGACATCGTCCCCAAGGGCGGCGTCTCCTCCTGGATCGGTCTCGGCTGGGAGGCCGGCGGCGCCGAGAAGGCCCTGAAGGAAGCGGGCAAGGAGGCCGACTTCGGCTACTTCCCCATCCCGGGCAAGACCGCCGACAAGACCAGCACCGTGTTCCTCGGCGGCTCGAACCTCGCGGTGGCCGAGCGCTCCAAGAACAAGGAGCTCGCCAAGGAGTGGCTGGCCCTCGCCGCAGGCAAGGACCAGATGACCAAGTACGCCGCCGAGACCAAGGGCGCGCTGCTCCCGAACCAGGCCGGTGCCAACTTCACCCCGGCCGCGGGCTCCTTCGCGGAGGCCATGGGCAAGGCCGGCGCCAACGGCAAGATCACCCCGGTCACCCCGGGCTGGGCGAACGTCGAGACCGAGCCGAACCCCATCAAGGAGTTCATGACCAAGGTCCTGAAGGGCGAGGACGCCGCCAAGGCGGGCGCTGACGCGGACAAGGAAATCGCGAACCGCATCAACAAGTAGTCCCGCCCCGCAGTACCGGCTGCACCCGCAGCACGCGCAGTACCCAGCAGTGTGAACGCACCGGGGGGTGCGGCAGGCGCCCGCAGCGTCCGCCGCGCCCCCGGTCGCGCATGTGACTCCACAGTCAACCGCGAGGAAACGAAGACCATGACTGTGCACTCCCAGGGGGCGGCGACCAGCGCTCCACAGGACGCACCGATGAAGTCCGCCGCGCCGCCGCCCGAGGCACCGGCCGGCGGGGACGACCGCGGCCGTACGTCTCCTCGCGGGACCGGGAGGTCGCTCCCGTCGGGCTGGCTGCCCTACCTGCTGATCGGGCCCGCGGTGCTCAGCCTCGCGGCCCTGCTGCTCTACCCGCTGATCAAGAACGTGATCCTGTCCTTCCAGGACATCAACAAGATCGAGTTCATCCAGCGGAAGTACCCCTTCGCCGGGTTCGCCAACTACACCGAACTGCTCGCCGACCCGACCTTCTGGACCGTCGTCGTCCGCAGCTTCGGCTTCACCCTGGCCAACGTCGCCCTGATCATGGTGATCGGCAGCCTCATCGGCATGCTGCTGAACAGGCTCGGCACGAAGATGCGCCTGGTCCTGTCGATGGCGCTGGTCATGGCCTGGGCCATGCCCATCGTCGCCTCCGTGCAGGTCTTCAAGTGGCTCTTCGACGAGCAGTTCGGCGTCATGAACTGGCTCATGCGCACCGCCGGCTTCGCCGGCTACGAGCAGCACAACTGGATGGAGACCGGCCTCTCCACCCTGGTCATCGTCACGGTCCTGGTGGTCTGGGGCTCCATCCCCTTCGTCGCGCTCAACATGTACGCCGGCCTCACCACCGTCAGCTCCGAGCTGTACGAGGCCGCCCGCATGGACGGCGCCAACGGCTGGCAGACCTTCTGGAAGATCGTCTTCCCGAACCTCAAGCCGTTCTTCCTCGTCACCACGTTCCTCGAGGTCATCTGGGTCTTCAAGGCCTTCACCCAGGTCTACGCGATGAACAAGGGCGGCCCCGACCGCGCCTCCGAGATCCTGCCGGTCTTCGCCTACGTCGAGGGCCAGAGCCAGGCCCACTACGGCCTCGCCGCCGCGATCTCCGTCCTGACGATCGTGATCCTCGTGGTCGTCATGTCCTTCTACTTCCGACTGATCCTGAAGCAGGAGGAGGAGAGTTGAGCACCACCACCGCCCCCGGGGCGGCCCCGTCCGGCCCCGCCGCGCCGGCCGCGCAGCCCGCGCAGAAGCTCCGTACGCGCCGGCCGCTGCGCCCCGCAGCCGTCGCCAAGAACGCGGGCGCGCTGCTGCTGGCCCTCGTCTTCGTCTTCCCCGTCTACTGGATGTTCTCCTCGGCGCTCAAGCCGTCCAGCGAGATCCTCACGAAGGACCCGGTCTTCGTCTTCACCCCGACGCTGGACAACTTCACCAAGGCCACCGGGGTCGACCGGTTCTGGACGTACGTCACCAACAGCGTCCTGGTCACCGTCGGGGCCGTGGCGCTGGCCCTGCTCGTCGCGCTCGCCGCGAGCTTCGCCATCGCCCGCATGAAGTTCAAGGGCCGCAAGGGCCTCGTCCTCGCCGTGATGATGGCGCAGATGGCTCCCTGGGAGGTCATGGTCATCGCGATGTACATGATCGCCCGCGACGGCGAGATGCTGAACAGCCTCCCGCTGCTGACCGCGATCTACTTCGTGATGGTCCTGCCCTTCACCATCTGGACCCTGCGCGGCTTCATCGCCGCCGTCCCGGTGACCCTGGAGGAGGCCGCCCAGATCGACGGCTGCACCCGCGGCCAGGCCTTCCGCAAGGTGATCTTCCCGCTGCTGGCCCCCGGCCTGATGTCCACCTCGCTCTTCGGCTTCATCACCGCCTGGAACGAGTTCGCGATGGTCCTGATCCTGAACAAGGACAAGTCCGCGCAGACCCTGCCGCTGTGGCTCACCGAGTTCCAGAGCGCCTTCGGCAACGACTGGGGCGCCACCATGGCCGCGTCCTCCCTGTTCGCCGTACCGGTCCTGCTGATCTTCATCTTCCTCCAGCGCAAGGCCGTCGGCGGCATGACCGCCGGCGCCGTGAAGGGATAACGGCACCATGACTGTCCTTGCGCACAGGGTGGACACCGTCACCCGCGACGCCCTCGCCGTCCTCCAGCCCGGCTTCGAGGGCACCACCGCCCCCGCCTGGCTGCTCCGGCAGGTCCGCGACGGCCTTACCGCCGTCGGCCTGTTCGGCCGCAACATCGCCTCGCCCGAGCAGCTCGCCGCGCTGACCGCGCAGCTGCGCGCGGAGCGCGAGGACGTCCTCGTCGCCATCGACGAGGAGGGCGGCGACGTCACCCGCCTGGAGGTCCGCGGCGGCTCGTCCTTCCCCGGGAACCTGGCGCTCGGCGCCGTCGACGACACCGCCCTGACCCGGGAGGTGGCCCGCGAGCTGGGCCGCCGGCTCGCCGAGTGCGGAGTCAACCTCAACTGGGCCCCGTCCGCGGACGTGAACTCCAACCCGGACAACCCGGTGATCGGCGTACGGTCCTTCGGCGCCGACACCCACCTCACGGCCCGGCACACCGCCGCGTACGTCGAGGGCCTGCAGGCGGCCGGGGTCGCCGCGTGCACCAAGCACTTCCCCGGCCACGGCGACACCAACGTCGACTCCCACCACGCGCTGCCCCGCATCGACGCGGACCTCGACACCCTCCAGGCCCGTGAGCTCGTGCCCTTCCGGGCCGCGATCGAGGCCGGCACCAAGGCGGTGATGAGCGCGCACATCCTGGTGCCCGCCCTGGACCCGACCCGCCCGGCCACCCTCAGCCCGCAGATCCTCACCGGCCTGCTGCGCAAGGAACTCGGCTACGAGGGGCTGATCGTCACCGACGGCATGGAGATGAACGCCATCGCCGGGACGTACGGCATCGAGCGCGGCTCGGTGCTGGCCGTCGCGGCCGGCGCGGACGCGATCTGCGTCGGCGGCGGGCTCGCCGACGAGGCGACCGTCCTGCGCCTGCGCGACGCGCTGGTGGCGGCCGTCCGGGAAGGCGCGCTGCCGGAGGAGCGGCTCGCCGAGGCCGCCGCGCGGGTCCGCGCGCTGGCCCAGTGGACCCTCTCCCGGACGCCGTCCGGGGGGACCCCCGGGGCCCGGCCGGACGCGCGACCGGAGGGGGGTCGCACGTCCGGCGTCGGCCTGGCGGCGGCCCGGCGGGCCGTCACCGTCACCGGGGCGCCCGGTCCGCTCGCGACCGCCCCGTACGTGGCCACGCTGGCCCCCGTCGCGAACGTCGCCGTGGGCGACGAGACCCCGTGGGGGGTGGCCGCGGAACTCGCCGCGCTGCTGCCGGGGACGGCGTCGGGGGTCTACCCGGAGGGTGCGTCGGCGGCGGACGTCCTGGCGGCGGCCGGTGGCCGGACCGTGGTCGCCGTCGTCCGCGACGCGCACCGGCATCCGTGGATGGCCGAGGTGCTGGACGCGCTGGTCGCGGCGCGGCCCGAAACGGTCGTGGTCGAGATGGGCCTGCCCCAGTCCGCGCCCCGGGGCCGGCTGTACGTGGCGACGCACGGGGCGTCGCGGGTCTGCGGCCGGGCCGCCGCCGAGGTCATCGCGGGCGCGTAGCCCCCTGCCGGTCCCGGCGGCGCCCGTCCCGGGCCGCGTCGGACACGGAGAAGGCCGGGCCCCCTGGGTGGGGGGCCCGGCCTTCGCGCGTACCGCTACAGGCCCTGCCAGGCCGGCTTGTTGGCGTAGGTGTGCCGGAAGTAGTCGGCCAGCTTCAGCTTCGAGGCGGCCGCCTCGTCCACGACGACGGTCGCGTGCCGGTGCAGCTGCAGCGCGGAGGCCGGCACCAGCGCGGACAGCGGCCCCTCGACCGTCTGCGCGACGGCTTCGGCCTTGCCCTCGCCGGTGGCCAGCAGCACCAGGTGGCGGGCGTCGAGGATCGTGCCGATGCCCTGGGTGATGACGTGGTGGGGCACCTGGTCTATGTCGTCGTCGAAGAACCGGGCGTTGTCCACGCGGGTCTGCTCGGTCAGCGTCTTGATCCGGGTGCGGGAGGCCAGCGAGGAGCACGGCTCGTTGAAGCCGATGTGTCCGTCCGTGCCGATGCCCAGCAGCTGGAGGTCCACGCCGCCGGCCTCGGCGAGCGCGCGGTCGTAGGCCTCGCATGCGCTCACGATGTCCTCGGCTGAGCCGTCCGGGCCCATGAAGGAGGACTCGGACAGCCCGAGCGGCCGGACGACCTCGCGCAGCACGACCGCGCGGTAGGACTCCGGGTGCCCGGCCGGCAGGCCGACGTACTCGTCGAGCTGGCAGATCCGCGCCCGGGACGCGTCGACCTCGCCGGCCCCGACCTTGGCGGCGAGGGACTCGTAGATGGGCAGCGGGGTGGAGCCGGTCGCCACGCCGAGCAGGGCGTCGGGCTTGCGGCGGACCAGTGCCGCCATGGCCTCCGCGATGAGCTCTCCGCCTGCCTTGGCGTCCGGGACGATGACAACTTCCACGCGGGGCCTGCCGATCTGAGTGGGGTCCCCCCGGCGGGGCGGGGGGAGCGGGGCATGTTGTGGTATAGACCAATCTACCAGAACCGGGTCCCGCCCCACCCGGTTGCGCACCCCCCTTCCCATGGTGGTCCGGATCCCCTCGGACGCACCCCGGCAGGCGTGGGTGGGGGAGGGCGGAGGAGGGCAGCGGGAGGGGTGCCGGCCGGGCCGGGGGGCGTGGTGGTGCTCTGCGGAGGCGCCTGCGGGGCGGTCGATGTGACGCCCGACGGCTCTGGCGCTCGCTCGCGCCCGCTGCGGTGGCGGGGCCGACCCGGATCGGCGTCTCGGATCGGGGTCTCGAGGTGGCCGGCGGCCGGCGGCGCGTCGTGTGCGCCCGTCGCGCGGTGGTGGACGCGCGGTGGTCGGCTGTCGAAGGGCCTCACGGAAGCCCGCAGGCCGTGCTGGATGCCGCGCGATCCGCTGCGGCTGTTCCTCTGGGCCACGGTGCCCGACGGGACCCTCAGCCCGTCCGGCACCGTAGCCCGGAGTACTCACGGCCGAGGGTGTGCGGTTCCCGCGGCCGTTGGAGGTGCCTGCGCGGTCAGGGCAGAGCGCGCGGCTTACCTCGATCCGTCCTCCTGTGCGGGGAGGGCGGAAGCTTAAGGCAATTGTGGACTAGACCATTCTGTTCTGTCCATCCAATGACGGGACCCGGAATGCCGTCACTTCCTCCAACAGTACGCGTTCCGGGCCCCTCCTGTGTACTGCTCGGTACTCCCGTGGGGAAAGTCATGCGGCGTACCCGGGGTACGCTCGCCCCGTGCCCTCCATGAACGACCTCGTACGCCAGCACACCGCTCTCAGTGAAGTCGAGCTGGAGTGGCTGCACCTGCTGGTCTCGGAGTGGCAGCTGCTCTCCGACCTGTCCTTCGCCGACCTCGTGCTGTGGGTGCCCACCCTGGACGGCACCCGCTACGTCTCGGTCGCGCAGATGCGCCCGAACACCGGCCCCACCTCGTACCAGGACGACATGGTCGGCCACCTGGTGCCGCGCGGCCGGCGCCCCCTGCTCGACGCGGCGCTGGACGAGGGCCGGATCGTGCGCGAGGGCGACCCGGAGTGGCGCGAGGAGGTGCCGGTGCGCGTCGAGTCGATCCCCGTGCGCCGCGAGGGCCGGGTCCTCGGTGTGATCGCCCGCAACACCAACCTGCTCACCGTGCGTACACCGAGCCGGCTGGAGCTCACCTACCTCCAGTCCGCCTCGGACCTGGCGCAGATGATCGCGGCGGGCTCCTTCCCGTTCCCCGGCCAGCAGGTCGACATGGACGCGTCCCCGCGCGTCGGCGACGGCCTGATCCGGCTCGACGCGGACGGCGTGGTCACCTACGCCTCGCCGAACGCGCTCTCCGCCTACCACCGGCTCGGCCTCGCCTCCGACCTGGTCGGCCAGCACCTCGGCGACACCACCACCGAACTCGCCCCCTCCCGGGGCCCGGTGGACGAGGCCCTGGTCAAACTGGCCAGCGGCTGGGCCCCGAGGGAGACCGAGGTGGAGGGCAACGGCGGGGTGATCCAGCTGCGCGCCATCCCGCTGAAGCCGAAGGGGACCAGGATCGGCTCCCTGGTGCTGTGCCGCGACGTCACCGAACTGCGCCGTCGCGAACGTGAACTGATCACCAAGGACGCGACGATCCGGGAGATCCACCACCGGGTGAAGAACAACCTCCAGACCGTGGCGGCGCTGTTGCGGCTGCAGTCACGGCGGATGGATTCGCCCCAGGGCCGTGAGGCGCTCAACGAGGCCGTGCGCCGGGTCGGTTCGATCGCGATCGTGCACGAGACGCTGTCCCAGAACCTGGACGAGCGGGTGGAGTTCGACGAGATCGCCGACCGGGTGATCGCGATGGTCTCGGAGATCTCGCCCGGCAAGGTGGTGTGCCGGCGCACCGGACGGTTCGGGATCCTGGACGCGGAGGTGGCCACTCCGCTGTCGATGGTGCTGACCGAGATCCTGCAGAACGCCCTGGAGCACGCCTTCACCCAAGGGGAGACGGGCACGGTGGAGGTGTCGGCGAGCCGCAGCGGAACCGGTCGCGCCGACGGGCGGCTGCTGATCACCGTGCTCGACGACGGCGGCGGCCTGCCCGAGGGATTCGATCCGCAGCGGGCCGGGAACCTCGGGCTGCAGATCGTCCGCACCCTCGTGGAGGGCGAGCTCGGCGGAAGCTTCGACATGCTCCGGGCGGTTCCGCGCGGCACCAAGGTCGTCCTCGACATCCCCTCGAGCCCGCAGAAGTAACGCAGGGAGCGTCACGCAGCGTGACGACCCCGCGCTTCCTGCCGGCCGGGGCGGGTCCGGAAAGCACTGAGCCCCGGACCGATGGTTCCCGGTCCGGGGCTCAAGAGCACGTTGCCAAGCGCTTCTTCTGGTACTACGCGCTGCGCGTCGAGGCTCGAAAGTCGTTGTCAGGCGCTGGCGTTGCGCGCCCGGTTGCGAGCGGCGCGGCGCTTCATCGCGCGGCGCTCGTCCTCGCTGAGACCGCCCCAGACGCCGGAGTCCTGACCGGACTCGAGCGCCCACTGCAGGCACTGCTCCATGACGGGGCAGCGGCGGCAGACGGCCTTGGCTTCCTCGATCTGCAGCAGCGCAGGACCGGTGTTGCCGATGGGGAAGAACAGCTCCGGGTCTTCCTCACGACAAACGGCGTTGTGACGCCAGTCCATGGCTGCTACCTCTCTTGATGTGTCTTGCCCGTTGCTTGTGAATGTGAACGCTTTCACGAATCCCCCCGTGGGGGAAGGGCCGACACCCAGTCGCCTGGTGTGGTCCGGAGATTCGTGGAGGGGTTCTGGCGGTCTGTGTGGGTGCCGGTTCTGCGGGCTGTCCCGATCGCCATGTAGAGATTCGCAAACCTCGGACGGGGATACAACCCCTTCCGGAAAGTTTTTTTTGATTCGTCGGTGTCTACTAGGTCACAGCCCTACTTCGTGGGGGTGGACCAGCGTGTAAACGTTCGAGTGAAAGGACTTTGGGCCCTTCCACTCACACAATCACACGCAGTGCCCGCCGTACGCCTGTGAACCGAACGCTGGTACGCAGACCGAGGTGGTCTCCGTCCATCTGGAACGGAAGAGGAACCTTGGAATGCAAGGTGAAGTCGGTCAGATCGTGTAGAGACACCGCGTGCTTGCCGTGCGGACCCCGCTCAGGAGTCGAGGTCAGGAGCTGTGTGGCGTAGCGCGCGACGGCCGGAGTTGACAAACGGTTGAGCGCCAGTACGTCAAGCGCAGTATCGAACGACGCCTCGGGGGAGGCGTACAGCGGTCGATTGCCCAGAAACGTCCACGGCGAGGTGTTGCAGACTATGGACAGCACCAGATCCGTCACCGGATCCGCCCCGGGACGCTCCAGCGTGACCGTGCCGTGCCGCCGGTGCGGATCGTCCCAGAACTGCCGCATCAGCTGTCGTACATACAGGGCGTGTGTCGAACGCTTGCCGCGCTCGCGCTGCTGCTCCACCCGCCCCACCACCCCCGCGTCGAAACCGAAGCCCGCGCAGAAGGTGAACCAGCGGGCCGGGACCGACTCGTCCTCCGTGCCCGGGGTGCCGGCCGCCAGGCCGAGGCCCACGGTCCGCTCGCGCTGCTCGCGCAACGCGTCCAGCAGGGCGCCGGTCGCCTCGACGGCGTCGTTGGGCAGGCCGAGCGCACGGGCGAAGACATTGGTGGAGCCGCCGGGGACCACCGCCAGCCGGGGCAGCCGCTCCGGATCGGGCCCCTCGTGCAGCAGCCCGTTGACCACCTCGTTGACGGTGCCGTCGCCGCCGAGGGCCACGACGAGATCGAGCCCCTCGTGGGCGGCCCGCCGGCCCAGGTCCCGGGCGTGGCCCCGGTACTCGGTGGTGACGGCCTCCAGCTTCATCTCGCTGGCCAGTGCGTGGGTCAGGACGTCACGCGTGCGCGCGCTGGTGGTCGTCGCTGCTGGGTTGGCCACGAGAAGTGCACGCATGTGCGTCAGAGTACCCACCCCGTCCCCGAGCGTCGAAAGGCGTCCCCGCCGCCCGTGCCCTCCGCCATCCGGGGGCACGCGGCTACCCTGCTGGAGTGAGTAAGAAGCAGCCCGCGAAAGCCGCCGCCCCCGCCGCCGCTCCCGCCGTCCCGCCTGCCGCGGCCTCCGCCGCGCTGCCCGGACGGCTGACCGCCGCCGCCGTGCTGACGGCCCTGGAGGGCCTGGCGCTGGCCGGCCTCGGCGTCTACATGCTGTTCGTGGGCATCGCCGGTGATCCCGATTCCCCGCAGCAGGCGGAGACGGGCGGCCTCACCCTGCTCGCGCTCGCCGCCCTCCCGCTGGTCGCGGCCCGCGGCCTGCGCCGGGGCCGCAGCTGGAGCCGCGGCCCGGCCCTGATCACCCAGCTGATGGCGCTGCCCGTGGCCTGGACCCTGTACAGCACCGGCGGGGCGATGATCGCCGCCGCGGTGGCGCTGGCCCTGACGGCCGTGGCGGTCGCCGCGCTGCTGGTGAATCCGACGGCGACCGAGGCACTGGGCATCGGGGCCGGCTCGCAGGCCCGATGATCTGATCCGCCCGTCCGCCCGTCCCTGATCCCTACTCCTCGACGAGCAGCTTCTCGCGCAGCTGGGCCAGGGTGCGGGCCAGCAGGCGGGAGACGTGCATCTGGGAGATGCCGACCTCCTGCGCGATCTGCGACTGGGTCATGTTCCCGAAGAACCGCAGCAGCAGGATCCGCTTCTCCCGCGGCGGCAGCCCCTCCAGCAGCGGCTTGAGGGATTCGCGGTACTCGACGCCCTCCAGCGCCTCGTCCTCCGCGCCCAGGGTGTCCGCGACGGCCGGGGACTCGTCGTCGGTGTCCGGGACGTCCAGCGAGAGCGTGCTGTAGGCATTGGCCGATTCCAGCCCCTCCAGCACCTCCTCCTCGGAGATCCCCAGCCGTTCGGCCAGTTCGTGCACCGTGGGGGAGCGGCCGTGCTGCTGGGACAGTTCCGCGGTGGCCGTCGTCAGCGAGAGCCGCAGCTCCTGCAGGCGCCGGGGTACGCGTACCGCCCAGCCCTTGTCGCGGAAGTGCCGCTTGATCTCGCCGACCACCGTGGGGGTGGCGTAGGTGGAGAACTCGACCCCGCGGTCCGGGTCGAACCGGTCCACCGACTTGATCAGTCCGATGGTCGCGACCTGCGTCAGGTCGTCCAGCGGTTCGCCGCGGTTGCGGAACCGCCGCGCCAGGTGCTCGACCAGCGGCAGGTGCATCCGTACCAGCCGGTTGCGCAGCTCGGCCTTCTCCACCGACCCGTCGGGCAGCGCCCGCAGCTCGATGAACAGGGCGCGGGCCCCGCTGCGGTCGCGCGGGTCCGGCAGTGGCGCCGTCACCTGGAAGGCGGGCGCCTCCGCCGCACCCGGCACATCGGCCGCGTCCGGCAGCTCCGCCGCACCCGGCGCCTGCGCCGCGTCCGGCAGCTCCGGGGCCGTGGCGGCGGCCGCCGGTGGCCGCGCCGGCCGTGGTTCTTCGTGCTGGTTGTCGCTCATAGGGCCCGCCCGTCGCTCCGCCGAGTCCAAAAAGGCGCCTTCCGCATCCGTGTCGGCCGGGTGCGGCCGGGCGTGCTGCTGCTCCGGGATGCCGCCGTCGACCTCGTGCCGTACCCGGGGCCGATCCCCGCCCCGCACCGGGATCTCCCCGCCGCTCACGCCGGGCCTGGCCCCGCGCCGCGTTGTTTGTAGAGACTGATGCTCACCGTCCGGTCCTCCTCGACCGTCGACTCGACCTTGCCGGCCAGGGCCGACAGTACGGTCCAGGCGAACGTGTCGCGCTCAGGCGCACGGCCGTCCGTGGTCGGCGCCGAGACGGTCACCTCCAGCGAATCGTCCACCAAGCGGAAGACGCAGCTGAGGACGGAGCCGGGCACGGCCTGCTGGAGCAGGATCGCGCAGGCCTCGTCCACCGCGATGCGGAGGTCCTCGATCTCGTCGAGGGTGAAGTCCAAACGTGCTGCGAGACCGGCCGTGGCCGTGCGCAGAACCGACAGGTAGGCACCCGCAGCGGGCAGCCGGACTTCCACGAAGTCCTGGGTCCCGGGCTCGCCTGCGATCTGGGACACCCTCACCTCCAAGGTGGTACGAGCTCTGTTCGCCGGTGACGCTACCGCGATCCGGGCGATCGTGTCGCGGCACCCCTCGTGTAGCCCGCGCAGGGAACCCTTCCTCCGGCCGGTGACCGATGGTAAGCCCATGGGTACACACAGTGGCTAGGGGTCTGCGGGGTCAAATCGGGGGAACCGGCGGAGGGTTGACCTACCCCTCCTCAGACGATCGAACCGTCGACGAAACACCAGCGCCAGATCTCGCCCGGCTCGAAGCTCCGCATCACCGGGTGGCCGGTCTTCTCGTGGTGCCCGGTGGCGTGCCGGTAGGGCGAGGAGTCGCAGCAGCCCACGTGCCCGCACTCCAGGCACATCCGCAGGCTCACGGGATGACTCCCGGCCGCCAGACATTCCGTGCAGGTCCGGTCGGAGGGGACGGGCTCGGGGCGCGGCAGTTCGGCAACGTGGGTGCACTCGCTCATGATGGCCAGCGTACGGCCAGGACGCGGGTGCGCGACGGCCAGGACGACGACGAGGGGATCCGATGGAGGTCTTGCCGCTGGTGGCACTGATCGCGGGAAGCGCCGCCGTGGCGGGCGCGGCCCGCCGGACACCGGTGCCCGCGCCGCTGCTGCTCGTCGCGGCCGGGCTGCTCGCCGGTTATCTGCCGGGCGTGCCCTCGTACGTCCTCGACCCGCACATCGTGCTGCCGCTGCTGCTCCCGCCGCTGCTCCACACGGCCGCGGTGGACAGCTCGTACCTCGACCTGCGCGCCAATGCCCGCCCCATCGCCATGCTGTCGGTGGGCTACGTGCTGTTCGCGACGCTCGCCGTCGGGTACGCGGCCTACCTGCTGGTGCCGGGGCTGTCGCTGCCGGTCGCGCTGGTGCTGGGCGCGGTCGTCGCGCCGCCGGACGCGGTCGCCGCCACCGCGATCGCCCGCAAGCTCGGACTGCCGAACCGGATCACGACGATCCTGCAGGGCGAGTCCCTGGTGAACGACGCCACGGCCATCACCGCGTACAAGGTGGCCCTCGCGGCCGTGGTCGGGACGAGCGCCGGCTGGGCGGGCGGCATCGCCGAGTTCCTGCTGGCCTCGGTGGGCGGGGTCGGCGTGGGCCTGCTGCTGATGGTGCCGATCCACCAGCTGCGCACCCGGCTGAAGGAGCCGCTGCTGCAGAACACCCTGTCGCTGCTGGTCCCCTTCGTGGCGTACGCGGTGGCCGAGCGGGTGCATGCCTCCGGCGTGCTGGCGGTGGTCGTGGTGGCGCTGTACCTGGGGCACCGCAACTGGCAGGTCGACTTCGCCACCCGGCTCCAGGAGGAGGCGGTGTGGAAGGTGGTCGCCTTCGTGCTGGAGTCGGTGGTCTTCGCGCTGATCGGGCTCCAGCTGCCGGTGGTGCTGAAGGGGCTCGGGGAGTACGAGGGCGCGGTGGCGGCCTGGTACGCGGTCGTGGTGTTCCTCGCGGTGGTGGGGAGCCGGTTCCTGTGGGTGTTCCCGGCGACCTTCGTGCCGCGCTGGATGTCGCGGCGGATCCGCACGCGCGAGCCGGACACCGACTGGAGGGCGCCGGTGATCGTGGGGTGGGCCGGAATGCGGGGTGTGGTCTCGCTGGCGATCGCCTTCTCCGTGCCGATGACGGTGCCGCACCGCAATCTGATCCTCTTCCTCACCTTCACGACCGTCATCGGCACGCTCGTCGTGCAGGGGCTCACCCTGCCGCCGCTGATCAGCATGCTGCGCCTGCCGCCGCGGAACCTCCAGGCGGAGACGCTGGCCGAGGCGCAGGCGCAGAGCGAGGCCTCGCGGGCGGCGGACGAGCGGCTGACCGAACTGCTGGAGTCGCCCGCGAACCGGCTTCCGCCCCCGCTGGCCGACCGGCTGCGCACCGTCCTGGAGCGGCGGCGCAACGCGGTGTGGGAGCGGCTGGGCGAGGTCAACCCGGTGACGGGGGAGTCGGCCGACGAGGTCTACCGGCGCCTCGCGCGGGAGATGATCGAGGCCGAGCGGGAGGTCTTCGTCTCCCTGCGGGACCAGCGCCGCATCGACGACGAGATGCTGCGGGGGCTGCTGCGCCGCCTGGACCTGGAGGAGGCGGCGGCCTACCGGGAGGAGGGCTGAGCCCGGGCCCTGCCGGCGGCGCCGGGCCGACCGCCCGGCCGCAGCCGGCCCGCCGGCACCGGCCGGCCCGCGGCGGCCGGATCGGCGTTGGCCCGGTCGGCAGCGGCCCGCTCAGGGCCGGCCCGTGACGACGGCGGCCAGGGCGGTGCCGCGGGGGAAGGCGCCGGAGGCGGCGAGTTCGGTCAGGGCCCAGAGCAGCTTGGCGACGTAGATCCGCTCGACGGGAAGCGCGTGCCGGGCCTCGAAGTCGGCGGCGAAGGCGTTCAGCGCCGCCGGGACGCGGGCGTAACCGCCGTGGTCGAACCCCTCGGCCAGGGCCCACTCCCCGGCGGGACCGCCGAAGGCGGCCAGCTGGAGGGAACGTATCTCCGCGCCCAGGAAACCGCCCGCCAGCACCGGTACGCCCAGCGCCCGCTGCCCGGGGCCGAGCCCGGCGGCCAGCCCGGCCAGGGTTCCGCCGGTCCCGCAGGCCACGGCCACCACATCGGCGGCGCCGCGCAACTCGCGGCCGAGTTCCGCGCAGCCGGTCAGCGCGAGGGCGTTGCTGCCGCCCTCGGGGACCACGTACGCCGCGGGACCCGCGCCGGCCGCGTCCAGCAGCCGGGCGAGCACCTCGGGCTCGGCCTTGCGGCGGTACTCCGACCGGGAGGCGAAGTGCAGCCGCATCCCGTCGGCGGCGCACGCCTCGAGGGACGGGTTGAGCGGCCGCCGGGCCAGCTCCTCGCCGCGCACGACGCCGACGGTCTCCAGCCCGAGCAGCCGCCCGGCCGCCGCGGTGGCCCGCAGGTGGTTCGAGTACGCCCCGCCGAAGGTCGCCACGACCCGCCGCCCACCGGCCACGGCGGCCCGCAGGTTGGGCGCGAGCTTGCGCCACTTGTTGCCCGGCAGCTCCGGATGCACCAGGTCGTCCCGCTTCAGCAGCAACCGGACCCCGCACCGCTCGAACCGCTCGTCGCGGACCTCCTGCAACGGGGACGGCGGGCGGGGCCGCAGGAGCGCGTCGAGGTCGGCGGAACGGTTCACCCGTCCATTGTGAGCCGTCCCGTGCCCCGCCCCGGCCGACCTACTTCAGGCGTTCCGCGACGCGGCCGCGCAGGGTGGCCATCGTGAAGCCCCTGGGGTCGATCTTGCCCGGCTGCCATTCCAGGTGGCCGATCACCGAGCGGGCCGTCCACGCGTGGACGCGGCACAGGGCCGCCGCCGCGCGGGTGATCGCGTCGAGCTGGACCGCCGGCCAGGGGTCCTCGCCGTCGCCGAGGTTCTCGCACTCGAAGCCGTAGAAGTGTCGGTTGCCGTCGGTGTCGGCCTGGTTGTCCGGCGGCAGCCGCTTCTCGGCGATCACCGCCGCCAGGACGTCGGAGTCCCCGGCCCCCGCGTGGTTGGCACGGCCGTAGCCGACCAGGTGGACCCGGCCGTCCTTGGTGATCACGCCGTGGCAGAGCGGGCCGGGGAGGCGGGAGTGGCCCCGGCGGCAGAGGGACACCGTGTTCGCGGTGCCGCTGGTGACCGTGTGGTGGATCATCACCCCGTGCACGGGCCCCCAGGGACCCTTGTGGTTGCGGTTGTGGGTACGCCAGGCGCCCACCTCGACGACGGTCAGACCCTCGCCCCGCAACGCGCCGACGAAACGGTCCGCGGACATGGGTGCGGCCATGGCCCCCCCTTCTCCCGTGGACACGCCTTGTGTCCACGTCATCACTCTGAGGTGTAGTGGAGGAAAGCCTTCCGCGCCAGCGGATTCGTACGGCGAGCGAGCCGATCCGGACAGCGGCCGGAAGGGGGCGGGCCGCACGCCCCGGATCGAACCCAAGAGAGTGCCCCGTACCCGGACGGAGTAGTCCCACCCTTTTGTGTAATGGTCCCATCACACTCCGTACTGAAAGGCTGGGGACCGCAGATTCATGGAGTGATCGAAAGGAAACACATGTCGGTCCAGGCGGGTTCCGAAACCGAAGCCCAGGCGCCGCAGCGCAGTCTCGGGACGTCGGCCGCGCGGAACTTGGCAACCACGACCAAGTCCGCGCCCCAGATGCAGGAGATCACCTCCCGTTGGCTGCTCAAGATGCTGCCGTGGGTCTCCGTGCAGGGCGGAACGTACCGCGTCAACCGGCGGCTGAGCTTCTCCGTCGGCGACGGACGCGTCGAGTTCATCAAGACCGGGACCCAGGTGCAGGTGATCCCGGCGGAGCTCGGCGAGCTCCCGCTGCTGCGGGAGTACGACGACCTCGACGTCCTCGGCGAACTCGCCCAGCGGTGCCAGCAGATCGACTTCGAGGCCGGCCAGGAGCTCACCTCCTTCGGCAGCGCCTCCGACCGCGTGTTCCTCCTCGCCCACGGCCGCATCGACCACGTCGGCCCCGGCCCCTACGGGGACGACGCCGTCCTGCGGACTGTCGCCGACGGCGCGTACTTCGGCGAGGACGCCCTCGTCGACGAGGAGTCGATCTGGGAGTACACCGCCCGCGCCGCCACCCCCGGCACCGCGCTCGTCCTGTCCCGGCAGGACTTCCAGCTCCTCGCCGACCGCGTCGAATCGCTGCGCGCGCACGTGGAGCGGGTGCGGACGCAGCCCGCCCAGCGCACCAACAGGTACGGCGAGGCGGCGATCGACCTGTCCGCCGGCCACGAGGGCGAGGCCGTCCTCCCCGGCACGTTCGTGGACTACGACGCACACCCGCGCGAGTACGAACTCTCCATTGCGCAAACGGTCCTGCGCGTGCACACCCGCGTTGCCGACCTGTACAACCAGCCGATGAACCAGACCGAGCAGCAGTTGCGGCTCACGGTCGAGGCGCTGCGCGAGCGCCAGGAGCACGAGATGCTCAACAACCGCGACTTCGGGCTGCTGCACAACGCCGAGTACGACCAGCGCATCCAGCCGCACGACGGCGCGCCCAGCCCCGACGACATGGACCAGCTGCTCAGCATGCGGCGCGGCTCCAAGTTCTTCCTCGCGCACCCCAAGGCCATCGCCGCCTTCGGCCGCGAGTGCAACAGGCGCGGTCTGTACCCGGAATCGGTGGACGTCGGCGGCAACCGGGTGTCGGCCTGGCGCGGTGTGCCGATCTTCCCGAGCAACAAGATCCCCATCAGCGACGCCCGCACCACCTCCATCCTGTGCATGCGTACCGGCGAGGAGGAGCAGGGCGTGATCGGCCTGCACCAGCCGGGCATCCCGGACGAGATCGAGCCGAGCCTGTCGGTCCGCTTCATGGGGATCAGCGAGCAGGCGATCATCTCGTACCTGGTCACCGCCTACTTCTCCGCCGCGGTGCTGGTGCCGGACGCGCTCGGCGTGCTGGAGAACGTCGAGATCGGCCGCTGGCGCTGAGGCGGCCGGTCCGGGAACGACGGAGACGCGGACACGCCATGGCGACCACCGAGGCGATCACGACCGGCGAGGGCCGGGAGGCCGAGGCCCTGCTGGAGCGGACGAGACAGACGGTCAACCCGGAGCTGCGCCGGACGGTCGGGAGCCTGCCCGGTCCGATGCGTCGCGTCGCGATGTACCACTTCGGCTGGGAGCACGCGGACGGCACTGCGGCCGAGGGCAGCGCGGGGAAGGCCATCCGGCCCGCCCTGGTGCTGGCCGCGGCCCAGGCCCTGCACGGTCCGGACGGCAGGGTGGAGGACGCCGTCCGGGCGGCCGTGGCCGTGGAGCTGGCGCACAACTTCACCCTGCTGCACGACGACGTCATCGACAAGGACGTCCGGCGCCGGGGCCGGGCCACGGCCTGGACCGTCTTCGGGACGCCGGACGCGGTCATCACCGGCGACGCCATGATGGCGCTCGCGCTGCGGGTGCTCGCGGAGGACCCCCACCCGGCCTCGGCGGCCGCCTCGGCACGACTGGCGGCCTGCGTGATCGAGCTGTGCGCGGGCCAGCAGGCGGACTGCGCCTTCGAGCGGCGCAGCCACGTCCCGCTCGACGAGTGCCTGACCATGGCGACGGCCAAGACCGGCGCCCTCCTGGGCTGCGCCTGCGCCCTCGGCGCGCTGTACGCGGGCGCCGGGCCGGACGAGGTCGAGGCCATGGACGGATTCGGCCGGGAGGCCGGGCTGGCCTTCCAGCTGATCGACGACCTGATCGGCATCTGGGGGGATCCGGGGCACACCGGCAAGCCCGCCGGGGCCGATCTGCTCGCCCGCAAGAAGTCCCTCCCGGTCGTCGCCGCCCTCACCTCGGGCACGGCGGCGGGGGAGGAGCTGGCGGCCCTGTACGCGGGTCCCATGACCGGGGACGACGTGGTCAGGGCGGCCGATGCGGTGGACCGGGCCGGCGGGCGCGACTGGGCGCAGGCCCATGCCGCGGACCGGATGGGCCGGGCCGTGCAGCAGCTGTCCCGGGCCGTACCGGACCTCGGGGCGGCGGGCGGACTGCTGGCGCTCGCGGAGTTCGTGACGCGGCGTACGTGGTGAGCGGTGCGCGGTGGGCGGTGCGTCGCGCGTGGTGTGAGGCGGTGAGCGCGCGGCTGTGAACATGCTGAGGTCCGGTTCCGGAGCCGAGCGGTGCCGGAACCGGACTGTCCGCGCGCCGGGGCCAACTCTAGGATCGCTCAAGGTCGTTGATCATTGAGCGAAGGATGTGGCCCATGGGGCTTGAGATACGTCAGGCGGACCAGTCGGACCGGGACGCGGTGGCGCGGCTGCTCGACGAGGCCTTCCGTACCGATCCGGTGAGCAGCTGGGTCTTCCCGGACCCGGAGCACCGGGCCGCGGTGCACGGCAAGTTCCTCGGCGTCTTCGTGGACGTGGCCCTGGCCGAGGGCCGGATCGACTACGCGGTCGACGGTTCCGCGGCGGCCCTGTGGCTGCGGATCCCGGCCGCCGACCCGGCGGCGGAACCGGTCGAGGACGAGATCCCGGCGAAGATGCGCGCCGTGGCCGACCCGGAGAACGAGCGGTGCGAGCTGGTCGGCCGCCTCACGGGTGCGGTGCACCCGACGGCGGAGGAGCACGAGTACCTGCTGATGATCGCTGTCGATCCGGGCCGGCAGGGGGAGGGGCTCGGCACCGAGCTGATGCGTCCCGTGCTGGAACGCTGCGACCGGGAGGGCGTCCCGGCGTACCTGGAGGCGAGCAGCGAGCGCAGCAAGGGGCTGTACGAGCGGCTCGGCTGGCAGTCCACGGGCGAGGCGGTGCGTCTTCCGGAGGGGCCGCTGATGTGGCCCATGTGGCGCAAGCCGCAGGGGTAGCCGGCGGGCGCCGCGCCGGGCGACCGCGGAGGCGGTTGTGTAACCACTTCAACTGAAGTACTTTGGTTGACGTGCCCCGGTGCGGTGCACTGTCGAACGGAAGAGAACCACTTGCGCAAGCTCACGTACTTCATCGCCACGTCGGTCGACGGCTTCATCGCCGACCCGGACGGAGACGGTGACTACTTGAACCGCTGGCTGGACCCCGAGTTCCGCGAAGCCCTGTTCGGGGAGTTCCCCGAGACGGTGCCCACGCACGTGCGGGCGGCCTTCGGCGTCGAGGACGCGGTGGGAAAGCACTTCGACGCGGTCGTGATGGGGCGCGGCACCTATGAACCGGGCCTGCGGGCCGGCGTCACCAGCCCCTACGCCCACCTGGACCAGTACGTCGTCTCCCGCTCCCTGGGCCCCTCGCCCGACCCGGCCGTCGAGATCGTCGCGGGCGACGTCGCGGAACGGGTGCGCCGCCTCAAGGAGCGGCCGGGCCTCGGGATCTGGCTCTGCGGCGGCGCCGACCTGGCCGGACAGCTGGCCGAGGAGATCGACGAGCTGATCGTGAAGACCTACCCCGTCTTCGCCGGGGCCGGCATTCCGATGGCGCGCGCCGGCTTCGCCCTCCGCGAGCTGGAGCTGACCGGCGTCCAGACTTACGGCGGTGGCCAGATCGTGAGCCGGTACGCGCGCAGGCGCTGATCCGCCGGACGCCGGAAACCGGCCTACCGTAGAGGTATGGCCGGTGAGAAGCAGCAGCAGCCGCACGAGAGGGCCGCTCCGCAAGCCGGACACGCGCAGCACGCGTGCCCCGCCTGCGGGAGCCCTGTCGAGACGGTGGTCCGACGGCGCAAGTCCCTCGGGGTCTTCGTCCCGGAGTGGGTGGCGGGCCCCTGCCGGAGACCGGAGTGCGTGCAGTACCGCGCTCCGGGAGAGGACCCGCCCGGCCCGGCCTAGGCCCTGCCGTCGAAGTTGCGCCTGGCCCGCGCCCGGCGCCGCACCTCGCCGCGTTGTCGGGGCGCCCGCGTACGTCCGTTACGCGGGCGCCCCTGCGCCGTGCGATGCACGGCACCGGACGCCGCGGGTCTGACCGGCGCCACTTCGAGGACAGGACCTAGCCCTTCGACCCCATGCCGGAGGCGAGGCCGTTGGCCCAGAGTTGGTTGACGCGCGCCCGCTCGGTGCTGTTCGGGGTGGCGTTCTGGCACGAGGTGCCCGGACCGCCGCCCGACATCAGCTCGCTGCACGGGCCCGAGTAGTGGTCCGGCAGGCCCAGCACGTGGCCGGTCTCGTGCGAGGTCACCCGGGTGGAGTTGTACTGCTGGTTCTGCCGGTAGTCGAGGAAGATGTAACCCCGGCCGTGGCCGTCGGTGCTCGCGTACGAACCGCGCGAGTCGTTGCCCTCGCGGTAGGAGAAGTTCCCGCCGGTGGAGACCTCCTGCAGTCTGACGTTGGTGACCGAGCTGTTCCAGATCTGCGTGGAGCGGGCTATCTGGGTGCGGAAGCTCGGGGCGTTGCGGGTGTTGTAGGTGACGGTCACGGCCAGGGCGCCCGGGTTCGCGGCGCGCTGCTCGGCGACCGAACGCTGTACGGCGTCGAAGAAGGCCTGGGTGGCGGCCCGGTTCTCCTGCGAACGCTCGTACGCGGCGTAACTCGCCGCGCTGCCGGCGGGGGCGGCGCTGGCGGTGGGGACGACGCCGCCGAGGGCGGCGGCCAGGCCGAGGCCGACCGTGGTGGCCAGCATGGCCTTACGGGAGTGGCGCATGTGGGGGAGCTCCTACTCGTCCGGTGCGGTGGGGGGTGGGTCGTTCGCACCGGAGTCTGAGGGAGCGCGAGCGCGCTGCGGATGATGTCACTGCCCGATAGCACCGCCCTATCGGGAAGATTTCGTCAGAGCAACTGGTGGGAGAATGGCGGGATTCGGGGGGCTATCGGCGGCTGGTGCGGTCCGCCGGGCGCGGCCTACCCTCGGGTCATGGAGCTTGAGGTCAGGCACCTGCGCGCACTGTGCGCCATCGCCGATGCCGGGAGCCTGCACAAGGCGGCCCGGCAGCTCGGTGTGAGCCAGCCCTCCCTCACGACCCAGTTGCGCCGGATCGAACGCGCCCTGGACGGCGAGCTGTTCCTGCGTGACCGGACGGGCTGCCGGCCCACGCCGTTCGGGCGCTCCGTACTGGGCAGGGCCCGTCCGCTGCTCGCCGAGATGGCCGCGCTGGTGGAGGAGGCCCGGGCGCTCGCCCACGGGCCCCGGCTGCGGATCGGCTCCACGGCCAGCCGGGCGCTGCCGGGCTGGCTCCGGCGGATCCACCGGCGGCTGCCGGACACCGAGACCTCGCTGGTGGTGGACGTCTCCGCCAACGCGCTGCTGCGGATGGCGGCTTCGGGGCAGCTCGACGTGGCCTTCGTGCACGAGGTGGAGGGCAGTCCGCTGCGGGTGCCCGCCGGGCTCCAGTTGCGGGTGCTGATGGAGCGCGAGCCGCAGTTCGTGTCGATGTCCCGGGACCATCCGGCGGCGCGGCACGCGGTGGTGTCCTTACGGGACCTGGCCGGGGACCGGTGGATGGTGGATCCGTCGGTGGACGGCGAATGGGACGGTCTGCGGCGGGTGTTCGCCGGGGCCGGGCTGGACCCGCCGGTGCTGCACGCGGACTACCACACGGCGAGCTCGCTGATCGTCTCCGGCGAGGCGGTGGCGCCGTGCCAGCCGACGTCCGGGCCGCGGGAGGACATGGCGATCCGGCCGCTGTCCGGGGATCCGCTGGCCGTGCGCCTGCTGCTGGCGACGCGGCCGGGTGCGCATCCGGAGCTCTTCGAGGACCTGCGGGCCGCCTACCGGGAGGTGGCCCTGCTGACACCTCCCTACCGCGCCTGGCTCCATCACCACGCGAGCCCCCTCCTGGCCTCGGCGTAACGGCCGCGCCGGCCCCGGCGTGCTCCCGGGCCTCCCCGGGCCGCCGGGTGCCGCCGCCGTGATCACGAAGGAGGGCCGCTCCACGCGAGCGGCCCTCACGAGCCCGAGGAGCGTCGCCGCGGGCCCGATGTGCCCTCGCCGCGGGGACTCCCTTGACTTCGAGTAGCCGCGATATATCGTGTTGGGAGAAGACGCGATATGTTGCGTGCGTCGAGACCCGTTCGTGAACGCACGAGGAGGATCAGCCCCATGGCCGAGCAGCCGACGCAGTCGACCTGGCACATCGCCGCACCGCAGAAGCTCACCTTCGAAGCGCCGGTGGGCGAGCTCCGCGTCCGGCTCGTCGGCGGCACGGTGAACGTCGTCGCCGCCGAGGAGGGGCCGGCCCGGCTCGAGGTGACCGAGGTCGACGGGCCGCCCCTGTACGTGGTGCACGACGGCGGCACGCTCACCGTCTCCTACGAGGACCTGCCCTGGAACGGCGCCCAGGGCGTCAAGCAGTGGTGGGAGGCCAAGCCCTGGAAGGCGTGGTCCGCCTCCGCCTCCGGCCGCAAGGCGTGGGAGCGCAGCGCGGCGGTCACCCTCACCGTCCCCGCCGCCACGCGGGTGGAGGTGGGCGTGGTCGACGCGAACGCCTTCGTCTCCGGGATCTCCGGCGGCACCTCGGTCGCCACGGTCTCCGGCGACGCCACGCTCTCCGGCCTGTCCGGCCGGGTCAAGGCGCACACCGTCTCCGGCGGTGTCGAGGCCCAGTCCGTCACCGGCGACCTCGGCTTCCACTCGGTCTCCGGCGGACTGACGGTGGTCGACGGCGCGGGTGTGAGCGTACGGGGCGACTCGGTCAGCGGCGACATGCTCATCGACCTGGACCTCGACCCCTCCGCCCCGCGCCCGGTGGACATCACTGTCAACTCCGTCTCGGGCCAGGTCGCCGTCCGGCTGCCGCACCCCGCCGACGCCCGCGTGGAGGCCAACACCGCCACCGGCGGCGTCTCCAACGCCTTCGAGGACCTGCGGGTCTCCGGCCACCTGGGCGCCAAGAGGATCACCGGAACCCTCGGCTCGGGCACCGGCACCCTGCGCGCCACCACGGTCTCGGGAGCCATCGCCCTGCTGCGCCGCCCGCCCGCCGATGCCGGCCCCGACGCCCCCGGCGCCTCCGAAGCCCCCGCCGCCCCCCTCGCGTTCGACAAGAAGGTGCTCTGACATGCCGCCCGTCTTCGCCCACGGCCGCCTCCGCCTCTACCTCCTCAAGCTGCTGGACGAGGCCCCGCGCCACGGGTACGAGGTGATCCGCCTGCTGGAGGAGCGCTTCCAGGGCCTGTACGCCCCCTCCGCGGGCACGGTGTACCCGCGCCTGGCCAAGCTGGAGGCCGAGGGCCTGGTCACGCACGCCACCGAGGGCGGCCGCAAGGTGTACTCGATCACCGAGGCGGGCCGGGCCGAACTGGCCGACCGGGGCGGCGAACTGGCCGACCTGGAGCTGGAGATCCGCGACTCGGTCACCGAACTGGCCGCCGAGATCCGCGACGACGTCCGGGGCGCGGCCGGTGACCTGCGGCGTGAGATGCGGGCGGCGGCCTCCGCGTCGGCGACGCGGGTCGAGGACGACTCCTGGAAGGCGGCCAAGGAGGAGCTCAGCCGGGCGCGGCAGGAGTGGAAGGAGCAGGCCCGCAGGGCCAGGGACGAGAGCCGCCGGGCCCGCGAGGAGGCCCAGCAGGCCCGCCGGCAGGCCAAGGAGGCCCAGGAGCGCGCCCGCGAGGAGGTCCAGCGCATCGCCGGGCAGCTCCAGGAGCAGTTCGCCGCTTCGGGCGGGGTCCTGGGCAGTCTGGCCGGGGCGTGGCTCGGCGGGTCCGGCGCGACGGCGGCCCCGCCCGCGGGACCCGCGGCACCGGCCTGGGCCGGGGACCTGGTCCCCACCGCGGACCCGGCGCGCGACCTGGACCGCCTGCTGGACCGTTTCCGCGACGAGGTGCGGGACGCCGCGCGCGACCACGGCGTGACCCCGGCCCGGCTGGCCGAGGCCCGCGCCCACCTCGCGGCCGCCGCCGAACGGCTGGGGGCGACGCTCCGGGCCGGCTAGGCCCTGTCGTCAACGTCCCGCCGGGCCCGCGGCGCCCGGCACCGCACCTCGCCGCGTTGTCGGGGCGCCCGAGTACGTCCAGTACACGGGCGCCCCTGCGCCGTGCGATGCACGGCACCGGACGCCGCGGGCCTGACCGGCGCCACTTCGACGACAGGACCCAGGGCGGGTCAGGCCGCCGAACGGCGGTCAGGCCGCCAGACCGGCCTCCGCCGTGCGGTGGGTGATGCCGTGGTCCATCAGGACCTCGGCGACCACCCCCGGCCGGGAGAGCAGGGCCAGCAGCAGGTGGAGTGTGCCGATGTGGTGGTCCTTGCGGCCCAGCGCGATCCGCAGGGACTGCTCCAGGATCTTCTTCGCGTCCCCGCTGAAGGGGACGTGTCGGGTCCCGGTGCGGTCGTCGGGTTCCGCGCGCCCCAGGGCCGAGCGGAGCGCGGCGCCCAGGGTCCGCCGGCGCGGCGCCGGGCCGGCCAGTACGCCCTCGCCGTGGGCCTCCTCGACCCGCGAGACGATCTGCGTGAGGTCGATGCCGAGCCCGGCCAGCGCCTCCTCGTCCGCCCGGGACATCCCGCCCCGGCGGCGGGCCGCCGCGAGGTCCGCGGCGACGGCCGTACGGTCCACGCCCAGCGGGTCCAAGGCCCCCATGGCCAGCAGCGAGAGCAGCAGGTGCTCCTGGCCGACGGCGGGGGCCCCGGCTCGCCGGGCCTCGGCCACGGCGCCCGTCACGGCCGATCGGGCACCTCGGGTGAAGCGTTCGAACATCAGACCCTCCCGTGCTTCTTGTGCACGGCCTGCCGGCTGACGCCCAGCTCGGCCGCGATCTCCTGCCAGGACCATCCCTGTGCGCGGGCACTGCGTACCTGTACGGCCTCCAGCTGCTCCAGCAGTCTGCGGAGGGCGGCCACGGCACGCAGGCCCACACGCGGGTCGCGGTCACCGGCCCGTTCGGCGAGATCGGTAGCTTCCGTCATGGGTGTCAATGTAGGTTGACGCGGGAGGGTCTGTCAACCCGCATTGACACTCAGGGAGTGAGGACGATCTTGCCGAAGAGGTCCCCCGCCGCGAGCTTCTCGAAGCCCTCGCGCGCCCGGTCCAGCGGCAGCACCTCGTCGATGACCGGCCGCAGCCCCGTGGCCTCGCAGAACGACAGCAGGTCCTCCAGCTCGTCCTTCGTGCCCATCGTCGAGCCGACCACCTTCAGCTCCAGGAAGAAGATCCGGGTGAGCTCGGCGTGCGCGGGCCGGTCGCCGCTCGTCGCCCCGGAGATCACCAGGGTGCCGCCGGGGCGCAGGGACTTCACCGAGTGCGACCACGTGGCCGCGCCCACCGTCTCGATCACGGCGTCCACCCGCCGGGGCAGCCGCGCGCCCGGCTCGTACGCCTCCAGGGCGCCCAGCTCCACGGCCCGCTTGCGCTTCGCCTCGTCGCGGCTGGTGGCGAAGACGCGCAGGCCCGCCGCCTTGCCGAGGGCGATGGCGGCGGTCGCGACCCCGCCGCCGGCGCCCTGGACCAGGACCGAGTCCCCGGGCCGCACGCCGGCGTTGGTGAACAGCATCCGGTAGGCCGTCAGCCAGGCCGTCGGCAGGCACGCGGCCTCCTCGAAGGAGAGCCCCGCGGGCTTGGGCAGCACGTTCCACGCGGGCACGGTGACCTGTTCGGCGAAGGTCCCCTGGTAGCGCTCGGTCAGGATCGAGCGGGGCTCGTCCGGGCCGACCCCGTGGCCGCTCTGGCCGATCACGGAATGCAGGACGACCTCGTTGCCGTCCTGGTCGGTCCCGGCGGCGTCGCAGCCGAGGATCATCGGGAGTCGGTCCTGGCCGAGGCCGACCCCGCGCAGCGACCACAGGTCGTGGTGGTTGAGGGAGGCGGCCCTGACGTTCACGGTCACCCACCCGGGACGGGCCGCGGGAGCCGGGCGCTCGCCCAGCTCCAGGCCGTTCAGCGGGTGGTCACGGTCGATTCGGGCGGCATAGGCAGCGAACATGCCGCGACGCTACCGCTGGGTAGCCGCGGGTTCCAGCCCCTCCGGCGCCGGGACGGTGAGGTCTTCCTCGCACTCGGCACGTGCGCGGTGCGTGCCCCGTACGCGCCCGGTCCGTGCTCGGGACCGCGTCAGGGCCGCGCACGGCCGGACCGCACGACGACGGGGCCCGGCCGGATCGCTCCGGCCGGGCCCCGCCCGTACAGCCGTACCCGCGTCAGACCAGGCGGGCCACGCCGTCGGCCTTGGCGGCGGCGGCGACGGCAGCGGAGACCGCCGCGGCCACGCGCTCGTCGAAGGGAGACGGGATCACGTACTCGGCGGAGAGCTCGTCACCGACGACACCGGCGATGGCGTCGGCGGCGGCGATCTTCATGCCCTCGGTGATCCGGGTGGCGCGCACCTTGAGGGCGCCCGCGAAGATCCCCGGGAAGGCCAGCACGTTGTTGATCTGGTTCGGGAAGTCCGAACGGCCCGTGGCCACGACCGCCGCGTACTTGTGCGCGACGTCCGGGTGCACCTCCGGGTTCGGGTTGGCCATGGCGAAGACGAACGCGTCCTTCGCCATCGAGGCCACCGCCGCCTCCGGCACCGTGCCGCCGGAGACGCCGATGAAGACGTCCGCGCCCGCGAGCGCCTTCTCCAGCGAGCCCGTCTGGCCCGTCTTGTTGGTCAGGCCCGCGATCTCCGCCTTGACGTCCGTCAGGTCGGTGCGGTCCGCCGAGACGACGCCCTTGCGGTCGGTGACGCACACGTCGCCGATGCCCGCGTCCACCAGGATCTTGGCGATGGCGATGCCCGCCGCGCCCGCGCCCGAGATCACGGCGCGCAGGTCGCCGAGCGTGCGCCCGGTGAGCTTGGCGGCGTTGCGCAGCGCGGCCAGCGTGACGATGGCCGTGCCGTGCTGGTCGTCGTGGAAGATCGGGATGTCGAGGGCCTCCTGGAGGCGGCGCTCGATCTCGAAGCAGCGGGGGGCGGAGATGTCCTCCAGGTTCACCCCGCCGAAGGACGGCGCGAGGCGGATGACCGTCTCGACGATCTCGTCCGTGTCCTTGGTGGCGAGCGCGATCGGAACCGCGTCGACGCCGCCGAACTGCTTGAAGAGGATGGCCTTGCCCTCCATCACGGGGAGGGATGCCTCGGGACCGATGTCACCGAGCCCGAGCACGGCCGTGCCGTCGGTGACGACGGCGACCACGTTGGACTTCCAGGTGTACTCGTTCACCAGGTCCGGCTGCTCGGCGATGGCGCTGCACACCTTCGCCACGCCGGGGGTGTACGCGAGGGACAGGTCGTCCTTGTCGGTGACCGGCACGGTGGCCTGGATGGCCATCTTGCCGCCCCGGTGCAGGGCGAACACCGCGTCCGGGTTGTTGTCGGTCGCGCTGTCGGTGTGAGGGTTGACGATCTCCGCTGCCACTTTGTGTGACCCCTTAAGTCCTTTGAATCGTTGAGGGTGGCCACTCCTGGTTAAGGGGTGGGCGGGCACCGCGTTCGTACTCCGCATCGGCGGTTGGACCGCCTCCGCGGAGGGGAGGTTCGTACGCGCGGGCGCGCCGCACGCGCGCCCTGAGCCCCGGATGAGGGGTGTAAGGATCTGTTCTACCGGATGAACGCTCACCCAGACGAGTCGAATCCGGCTCGACCATAGGCTGCTTGTCACGGTTTTGGCTAAAAGTCCAAAGCCGTGTGTCCAATGGGCGAGACGCGCCGCAAAAAGTGAGGACAAACCGCCTGGTCGCGGGGGTTTGTGCGGCTCCGGGCCGCCTTGCCCGCAGTCCTGTTGGGTAGCCGGGCGTGTCCGTTATCTGATTTTGACCTCTCGGGCAGCCTGAATGCGCCAGTCCGAATGGCAAGATGCCGTAATCACACAAGGTCGCGACACTCGATGGTGCGTGCCCGACCCCTTTTCGGTGCTTTTCCACCAGCCGGAGGAACCAGCTCATGACCGCAAGCATCACCCGTCGTTCGACCGCCGCCCGGTCCCGGATCGCCGCGGTCGGCGCGATCGCGGTCGCCGGCGCCCTGATCCTCACCGGCTGCGGCGACCAGACCGACAGCGGCTCCGCGTCCAAGGAGAAGACCAGCGACGCTCCGCTGTTCTCCAAGCTGCCCAAGAAGATCCAGGACGCCGGTGTCATCAAGGTGGGCACGGACGCGGCCTACGCCCCGATGGAGTTCACCGAGGGCGGCAAGATCGTCGGTGTCGACCCCGACATCGCCGAGGCCATGGGCAAGCAGCTGGGCGTGAAGTTCCAGTTCACCTCCGGCACCTTCGACGGCCTGATCACCTCGCTGGACACCGGCCGCCAGGACGTCGCCATGTCGTCGATCACCGACAACAAGAAGCGCCAGGAGGGCCTGGACGACAAGGGCGAGAAGATCGGCAAGGGCGTCGACTTCGTCGACTACTTCTCCTCCGGTGTCTCGCTGCTGGTCAAGAAGGGCAACCCGGAGAACATCAAGTCGCTCGACGACCTCTGCGGCAAGACCGTCGCCGTGCAGCGCGGCACCACGTACGAGGACACCTTCAAGGCGCAGGCCGAGAAGTGCGGGGACAACAAGCTCACCATCGAGGCGTTCGACACCGACGCCGAGGCGCAGACCCGCGTGAAGGCCGGCGGCGCCGTGGCCGACCTGAACGACTTCCCCGTCACCGCCTACACCGCGAAGACCTCCGGCGGCGGCAACGACTTCGAGGTCGCCGGCCAGCAGGCCGACGTCGGCCTCTTCGGCATCGCGGTCTCGAAGGAGAACACCCAGCTGCGCGACGCCCTGAAGGAAGCCCTCGACGCCATCATCAAGGACGGCTCCTACGCCAAGGTCCTGGAGAAGTGGAACGTGAAGGACAGCGCCGTGCCGTCCGCCACGATCAACGCAGGCAAGTGATCCGAGCGCTCCACTGAAGGGCAGTCATTGTGACTGACAAGATCGACAAGGGTCCGGCCCCCACCCCGGCCGGCCCCGGCGCCCCGGGCAACCCCTACGAGGCGATCAAGGCAATCCCGGTGCGGCACTACGGGCGGTGGATCAGCGCCGCCGTGGTCGCCGTGCTGCTGGCCTGGCTGGTGTACGCGTTCTCCGAGGGCAACGTCATCTGGGGCACGGTCGGGAACAAGCTGTTCGACCCCTCGGTCATCAGCGGCCTCGGCAACACCATCATCATCAGCGTCTCGTCGATGGCGCTGGGCCTCGTGCTCGGCATCCTCTTCGCCGTGATGCGGCTCTCGCACAACCCGGTCACGAGCTTCGTGTCCTGGCTCTACATCTGGTTCTTCCGCGGCACCCCGGTCTACGTGCAGCTGCTGGTGTGGTTCAACCTGTCGCTGATCTTCCAGTACATCGACCTGGGACCGATCTACAAGAACGAGACCGTCGACGTCATGACGCCGTTCATGGTCGCCCTGCTGGGCCTCGGCCTGAACGAGGGCGCCTACATGGCGGAGATCGTCCGCTCGGGCATCCAGTCCGTCGACGAGGGTCAGAGCGAGGCCGCGCACGCGCTCGGCATGACCCGGACGCAGACCATGCGCCGCGTGGTGCTCCCGCAGGCGATGCGGGTGATCATCCCGCCGACCGGCAACGAGTTCATCAACATGCTGAAGACCTCGTCCCTGGTCTCGGCGGTGCAGTACACCGAGCTCCTGCGCGCCAGCTCCAACATCGGCAGCACGGCCGGCGCCATCATGGAGATGCTCTTCGTGGCCTCCATCTGGTACCTGACGCTGACCAGCATCTTCAGCGTCGGCCAGTACTACCTGGAGCGCCGCTTCGCCCGAGGTTCGCTGCGGAGCCTGCCGCCCACGCCGTTCCAGCGGCTGAAGGCCAACCTGAACATGTTCCGCCGTACGGAGGTGGCGAAGTGACCGCCCAGCCGATGGTCAAGGCAGAAGGCGTCCACAAGTCGTACGGCGCCGCGCACATCCTGCGCGGCATCGACCTGGAGGTGGCCCCCCGGGAGGTCTTCTGCCTGGTCGGCCCGTCCGGCTCCGGCAAGTCGACGTTCCTGCGGTGCATCAACCACCTGGAGCGCATCAACGCCGGCCGGCTCTCGGTCGACGGGCAGCTGGTGGGGTACAGGCAGAAGGGCGACAAGCTCTACGAGCTGAAGGACTCCGAGGTCGCGGCCCAGCGCCGGGACATCGGCATGGTCTTCCAGCGCTTCAACCTCTTCCCGCACATGACGGCCGTCGAGAACGTCATGGAGGCCCCGGTCATGGTCAAGGGGGAGTCGAAGGCGGTGGCGCGCGAGCGCGCCGTCAAGCTCCTGGACCGGGTGGGGCTGGGCGACAAGGGCGGGAACTACCCCACGCAGCTCTCCGGCGGCCAGCAGCAGCGCGTCGCCATCGCCCGGGCGCTGGCGATGGAGCCCAAGCTGATGCTCTTCGACGAGCCCACCTCGGCGCTCGACCCGGAGCTGGTGGGTGACGTCCTCGACGTCATGCGGGACCTGGCCGACTCGGGCATGACCATGATCGTGGTCACGCACGAGATGGGCTTCGCCCGCGAGGTCGGCGACAACCTCGTCTTCATGGACGGCGGCGTGGTCGTCGAATCGGGCCACCCGCGCGAGGTCCTGGGCAACCCCCAGCACGACCGGACCAAGGCGTTCCTGTCCAAGGTGCTCTGACACCGGGCGGGCGCGCGAAGGAGGGGCGGTACGGGATCCCCGTACCGCCCCTCCGCCGTCTCCGCGCCCGGGTTCCCCGGCGCCCTACTTCAGGCCCAGGACCAGGGCGTCCGAGGGCGAGCGCCAGACCGTGCGGGCCTCCGCGAACCCGGCGTCCAGCAGGGCGCGGGCGTGCCAGGTCTCGGAGGGGGTGTCGCCGTCGGCGTGCTCCCCGAAGATCTCGAAGCGCCGGCGCACGGCGTCGGCCAGGACCGGGTCCGCGGCGGCCGTGTCCCACCACGCGCGCCAGTCGGGCACCCCGGTGGCCTTGTCGCGGTCCATCCTGGCGTGCCGGTGGGCGCGCTCGGCCGCGTCGATGCGCGGGGTGGCCGGGTCGGGCATGTGGTCGGCGTTCATGAACGCGCCGCCCGGCCGCACCAGGGGCGCCAACTGCCCGTACAGCACGGTGAGGTCCTCGCTGTGCAGCCAGTGCAGGGCCGTGGCCGTCAGGACCGCGTCGTACGTCGCGTGCGGGAGGGCCGCCCGCCACTCGGGGTCCTTGAGGTCGGCGGTGACGAAGGCGACCCGGTCGTCGCCCGCGAAGTGGCCGCGGGCGATGGCCAGCAGCGCCGGGTCGAGGTCGACGCCCGTGCTGGTGGCCTCCGGGAACCGCCGCAGCACGCGGTCCGTGATACTTCCCGTACCGCACGCGAGGTCCAAGATCCGGGGGGCCGGGCCGACCAGGGCCTCGACCATGTCCAGCATCACCCGGAACCGCTCCTCGCGGTCGGGCATGTACCACTCCTGCTGGCGGTCCCAGCTGTCCTGCCACGCCTGCCAGGAGGCGCGGGTACCGGTCGCGCCCGCCGTGTCCGCTGTCGTATCCGCTGTCGTATCCACCCTCACGAACCCTCCGTACGTAATACCCTCGAATGCGTCTCGGCCGTTACCGAAGACCCTAATCCGCCGCCGTAAGGACTACAAGTGGAACTGGCCCATTACTCGGACTTCGCCGTGCGCCTGGTCAACACCGAGGAGCCGGCCCGCAACAAGGACGCGCTGACCTCGGTCGACGCCGTGCGCGCCCTGTTCGGCGCCAGCGTGCAGATGGCCCGCCGGGTCACCGACACCGACGTCACCCGTTTCCGCAACGTCCGCGGCCGGCTGCGCGCCGTCTTCGAGGCGGCCGACGGCGGCGACCACGTGCTCGCCGTCGATCTGCTGAACTCCCTGCTCATGGAGTTCCCCGTCAGCCCGCAGGTCTCCGGCCACGAGACCCTCGGTGAGGACGGCGCCCCTGACTGGCACATCCACCTCGCCGAGCACCCCTCGAACGCCTCCGCGGGCTACGCCGCCATGGCCTCCTTCGGGCTGGCCTTCCACCTCACCGCGCACGGCCCCGACCGGCTCGGGCTGTGCCGGGCCGCGCCCTGCCGCAACGCCTACCTCGACACCTCCACCAACCGCTCCCGGCGCTACTGCTCCGACCGCTGCGCCACCCGCGCCAACGTGGCGGCCTACCGCGCCCGCAAGCGCCTGGAGGCCGAGGCGTCCGCCCGCAGCGGGCGCAGCGCCGACGCCGCCCACGACAGCCGGGCCCTCAGCGACCGCTGAGCGTCCTCGCGCGGCCGGAACCGCAGGACGGCCGTCGCCAGCACCAGGTCGCCCGGCACCGGCCCGAAGACGGTGCTGTCCCCGGTCGCGTTGTACGGGTTGTCGCCCAGCACCCACCAGGACCCGCCCGGCCGCCGCTCCACGGCCCGCTTGACCACCAGCAGGTCCTGCTGGAAGGGGTGGCGCAGCACCACCACGTCACCGGGGCGGACGGCCGCCCCGTACCGGACCAGCAGCCGGTCCCCGTGCAGCAGCGTCGGCACCATCGACGGCCCCGCCACCTCCAGCACCTCGAACCGCTTGCGCCGGCGCCCGCTCTCCGCCATGCCCGACCTCCTCGTCACCCCCGCATGCTGCCGTACGGCTCCGTAGATTCGCTCACCGGTCCGCACACGAGGCTGGACTTTTGTCCCAAGGCCACGGGGCCGACCGCGAAAAGGCGATTCCGAGCGAGTAACCTCGCCCTTGAGAAGACGATCACGAGGAGGACACACTCCATGCTTTCCCGCCTCTTCGCCCCCAAGGCGAAGGTCTCCGCCCACTGCGACCTGCCGTGCGGCGTGTACGACCCTGCCCAGGCCCGCATCGAGGCCCAGTCGGTCAAGGCCGTCCAGGAGAAGTACCAGGCCAACGACGACGCCGACTTCCGCGCGCGCGCCATCACCATCAAGGAGCAGCGCGCCGAGCTGGCCAAGCACCACGTCTCGGTGCTGTGGAGCGACTACTTCAAGCCCCCGCACTTCGAGAAGTACCCACAGCTGCACACCCTGGTCAACGACACCCTGAAGGCCCTGTCGGCCGCCAAGGCGTCGAACGACCCGGCGACCGGCCAGAAGGCCCTGGACCTCATCGCCGAGATCGACCGCATCTTCTGGGAGACCAAGGCCGCCTGATCCGGCGCCCGGTCCCCGCGCCCGCGCCGCACCGGCAGGGCGACGAGACACGAGAACGGCCCGACCGCCCACCGGCAGTCGGGCCGTTCCCGTCCGTTCTCGCAGGCCCGGCGGCTCAGGCGTCCGCGTCGTCGTCCTCGTCGTCCAGGCGGGCCAGCCAGGTGGCGAGGCGTTCCACCGGAACCTCGAAGTCCGGGTTCAGGTCGACGAAGGTGCGCAGCTGCTCGGCGAGCCACTCGAAGGTGACCTCCTCCTCGCCGCGCCGCTTCTCCAGCTCCTCGATGCCGCGATCGGTGAAGTACAAGTCGGGCTCCGTGCCGTGATGAGGATGTGCGGGGGGTGTTTCCCGCCAGGATAATCCGCCCTTTCGCAAGACCTCCCGCCCGCCCGGGCTCCGGCGCTAGCCTGGATGCCTCACGAGCTGGGGGGCGTGCATGACGCAAGGGCGCACGGCCGGCTCCGCGCGCGCCTTCGAGCTTCTGGAACCCCTCGTCCAGGCCGCGACCGTACGCGTCCACGCACCGCCGGACGGGTATGCAACCGCTGGGACCGGACCCACCTGGGGGAGCGGCTTCTTCATCGCCCCCGGCTGGGTCCTGACGTGCGCGCACGTGGTGGGGGAAGGGGGTGCTGCGGTGCGTCTGACGGGGCGCGAGGTCGGCATCACGTTCTCCTCGGGGGTCGACGCCACCGGCAACGGCGCCACCGGCACGGTCACCGGGCGCGTGGAGTGCGTCCTGCCCGAGCGGCTGGAGGAGCGGCGCCCCGCCCGCCGGGCCCTGTGGGACCTGCCGGACCTGGCCCTCATCCGCGTCCTGGCCCCCGTCTCGCACGCCTGCGCATGGCTGACCGACCGCTCCAGGCCCCGCTTCGAGGAGGTCGCGTACTTCGGCTGCACCGAGGACCTCGGGACGCCGGAGATCACCGGCCGCGCCGCCCGGCTGCGCGGCACCGCGGGCCACGGCGCGGCCATCCGGCTCGGCGACGACGACGAGATCGAGCCCGGCATGTCCGGCGGGCCCGTGGTGGACCTGGCCCGCGGGGAGGTCGTCGGCGTGGTCAAGGCCCGGCGGCACACCGGGGGCGGCGGGCTCGCCGTATCCGTGGCGCAGCTGCGCACCCTCCCGATGCCCGCGCGCGGCCGGACCGGGCTCTACCGCCGGGTCATGCAGGCCCACGACCTCTACCACTACGACCAGCACCTCAGCGACCTCGACAGCCGCCGGACCTGGACCGACGTGCACGGCGAACTCGCCGACGCCGCAGACGACCCGTACGGCGGGCGCGGCCGGCTCACCCCCGGCGAACTCACCACCCTGTGCGGACTGTTCGCCGAACTGCCGCCGCCCGGCTCCTCCGAGGTCGTACGGGCCCTGGTGGAGGCGGCCCGCGGCGAGGAGCCCGAACCGCACCCGCTCGCCCCGCTCAGCTGGCGGGACGGCCTCGGCCTGCTGCACGACCCGCCGGGCGGAGCGGGCGAGGCGGCCGCCATGCTCCGGTACGCGACGGACGTCAGCGTCGCCGACCACCGCGAGCCGCCGACGCCCGGCGCCGACGAGGACCTGTGGGACTGGGTGCGGGCCACCGCCGAACGGTTGTGGCGTCCGCTGCGCCGCGAGCTCGGCGAACGGCACGAACGGGGCCTCGCCGAGCGGGAGCGGCGCCGGCGGGCCTCGGCCGGGCGGGCGGTGCGCGGACCGGCCCGGCCGTCCGGCGGGCTGCCGCCCGGGGCGTCGGTGCTGCTGGAGGTGTGGGCGCACGGCTGGGAGGACGTCTACGACTGGCGGGTCTCGGTGCTGGCGGGGCCGGAGCGCCCCGGGCGCGTGACGCCGGTGGACTCCGGGGTACGGGCCACCGGGGCGGGCCTGCCGGAGGCGTTGCGGGCCGCGCTCGCCGAGGCGTTCCGGCGCTGCGACAGCCACGAGGCGCAGGCCCCGCTCGAGGTGGCGGTCGCACCCGAGCTGTTCGGCCTCGCCGTGGACGAGTGGGCGCTGGTGGGCAGGGTGCCGGTCGGGGTGCAGCGGCCGGTGGTCTTCCGGTATCCGGCCGGGAACCCGGCCCCCGCGGCGGCCGCGCGGTGGGCGCGGGTGCAGGCCGGGCCGCTGCTGGACGAGCGGGCCGACTGCGTACGGGGAAGGCCGCGCGGCCCGTCCGCGGTCTGGCTGGCCGGCCTCCCGGACAACACCGTGCCGGTGCACTGCCGGGCGGCGGGGCAGGAGCCCACGCTGGGCTCGCTGCACGCGGTGGGGGACGCCGGGTACGGGGTGGTGGTGTGCCGGCGGCCGCCGCCGGACCCCCGGGTGTCGTGCGCCCCCTTCCACCGCGGCCTGCGGGAGGAACTGGCCGACGCCGGACGGGCGGAGGTGCTGCCGCTGCGGCTCCAGGCCCTGCGGGGGCGGGCCTTCGGAGCCGACCCGGACGCCTACTGGTCGGCGGGGGCCGCGCTCGTGTGGAACGACCCCGCGCGCGCCCTGCCCGAGGACGAACCGCTCCAGGGCGACCTGTGAAACGCCAGGAGGGAGCAGCACCGATGAACGACGAATGGCTCATCTACCGCGGTGTCGGCGAGCCCCACGACGGGATCGAGGCCCTGCCCGATCGCCGCCGTGGCGGGACTTCGACGGCGGGCCCGTGGGGGAGGCGGACGGCCCGGCCGCCGTGACCGACGGGAACGTGGCCCGGCGGCTGGGGGCCAACCGGCAGGCCGCCGAACTGCACCGGCCCGAGCCGGAGGAGCTGGAGGCCGTCAACGCCGCCCTGTACCTGCGCCGGCCGCTGCTGGTGACGGGCTATCCGGGCACCGGGAAGTCCACCCTCGCGCACGCCGTCGCCCACGAACTGAAACTGGGCCGGGTGCTGCGCTGGCCGGTGGTCTCGCGGACGGTGCTCCAGGACGGCCTCTACCGCTACGACGCCCTGGCCCGGCTCCAGGACGTGCAGCTCGCGGCCGGCGGCGGGGCGCCGGGCGGCACGCCGGGCATCGGCAAGTACATCCGTCTCGGTCCGCTGGGCACCGCCCTGCTGCCGACCGCGCGCCCCCGGGTCCTGCTGATCGACGAGCTCGACAAGAGCGACATCGACCTGCCGAACGACCTGCTGAACGTGCTGGAGGAGGGGGAGTTCGCCCTCCCGGAGCTGGAGCGGGTGGCCGACACCGAGCCCGAGGTGCAGGTCCTCACCGACGACGGGGCGAAGGTGACCGTCCGGGGCGGCCGGGTGCGCTGCCGGGCCTTCCCCTTCATCGTCCTGACGAGCAACGGGGAGCGGGACTTCCCCGCCGCGCTGCTGCGGCGCTGCATCCAGCTCAAGCTCGGGCAGCCCGGCGAGAAGCGCCTCACCACCATGGTCCGGGCCCATCTCGGGGAGGACGCCGCCCGGTTGGGGGCCGACCTGATCCGCGAGTTCCTCAGCCGCTCGCAGTCCGAGCTCGTCGCCGCCGACCAACTGCTCAACGCCGTCTATCTGACGCACTACGCGGCCCCGCCCACCCGGGAGGACCTCGCGGACCTGCTCATCCAGCGCCTCGACCGCCCGAGGTGACGGGCCGTGCCGCCCGCCGGACCGCCCGGCATCCGTGAACTGGCCGTGCTGCTGCGCGCCGCCGGGCTCGATCCGACCGCCGAGGAGCTCGCCGACGCGCTGTGGCTGGCCGGGCGGATGGGGCGGCCCGGCCGGCCGGCGCCGGGTGCGGCCCCCGCGCCCGTACCGGAACCGGAAGCCGAGGATCCGGTCGGTGGGCCCGAGGGTCCCGCACGGGACGCGGCGCAGGCCGAGGCCGCCGTCGCGCTCCACGCACCCGCGCCGCGCCGCGCGGACGGGGCGGGGGCGCAGCGCGCAGGGGAGCCGCCCGACGGGCGCGGGGTGCCCGTACGGGTGCCCGCGGCGGCCGCGCTGCCCCGCATCCTCGCGATCCAGCGGGCGCTGCGCGCCCTCCAGCGCCACCGCCCGCCCGGCCCGCCCACCCGGTCGGTGCTCGACGAACCGGCCACCGCCGAGGCGAGCGCCCGGGCCCTCGGCCTGGTCGTCCCGGTGCTCAGGCCGGAGAGCCGGCGCGAGGCCACCGTACGGCTGGTGATGGACGCGTCGCCGTCGATGGCGGTGTGGCAGGACATGTTCGAGGAACTCCGCGCGGTGTGCGAGCGGCTGGGTGCCTTCCGCGATGTCCAGGTGCACTACCTGCACCGGCTCCCTGACGGCACGGCCGGCCTCGGACGCGGGCCCGTGCCCGGCACCGGGACGCGCTCGGGCGACCAGCTGCGCGACCCCACCGGCCGCGCCCTGACCATGGTGGTCTCCGACTGCGCCGGACCGCTGTGGCGCGAGGGCTCGGCGCAGCGGCTGCTGCACCGCTGGGCCGAGTGCACCCCCTGCGCGGTCGTCCAGCCGCTGCCCCAGCGGCTGTGGGGCCGCAGCTGGCTGCCGACCGAGCGCGGCACGCTCTGCCGGACCGAGGACAGCGGCGGCCGGCTGAGGTTCCGCCCGGACCGGCCGCCCCTGCCCGGGCGCCCCACGGGAGGGTTGACCGTGCCCGTGCTGCCGCCCAGCGCCATCGCCCTCGGCGCGTGGGCCCGGCTCGTCGCCGGGCTCGGCAGCGGCCCGGTACCGGCCGAGGTGGGGCGGGTGCTGGCCGCCCATCCCGCCGCACCACCGCCGCCGCCCCGTGCCGTGCGGCCGCCGCGCGAGCTCGTGGCCCGGTTCCGGTCCTCGGCCGCGCCCCGGGCCGTGCAGCTGGCCGTCTACCTGGCGGCGGCCCCGCTGACGCTGCCGGTCATGCGGCTGGTGCAGCGCACGATGCTGCCCGACTCCGAACCCTCGGACCTGGCGGAGGTCCTGCTGAGCGGCCTGCTGCGGCGCAGCCCCGACACCCCCGGGCAGTGGTACGAGTTCGTCCCCGGGGTGCGGGACGTACTGCTCGGGCCGCTGGGGCGCGACGAGGCGGCCCTGGTGCTGAAGCACTGCTCGGAGTACGTGCTGGCGCACTTCGGGCGCGGCGTGCGCAATTTCCCCGCGCTCGCCGTCCTCCAGCTCACCGGGGCGCCGCCGCCCGGCCCGGCCGACGGCGGCCCGGAGCCGGAGCGGGAGCCGGGGCCCGGTCCGGGGCCCGGTGCGGGAGCGGGGACGGGGACGGATACGGGCCCGGGCACGGGAGCGGATACGGGCCCGGGGGCGGACTCCGGGTCCCGGCATGCGCCGGCGGACGCCGGGCGGATTCCCGCAGGGCGGCTGCCGCAGGCCTTCGCCCAGGTCTCGGCCAAGGTCGTACGGCGCTACCTCCCCGGCGTGCCGGAGCAGGGCCCGCCGGCGCGCGAGCCCGCCACGCCCCCGGCGCCTTCGCGAGCCGCCGCCGTGCGCACCGCGCGGGAGCGGCTGGCCGACGCGGACCGGGACCGGACCGGTGACGCCGGCGGCGACGCCCGCGCGCTCTACGAGGCCGTGGCCGTCCTGCGCCGGGCGGTCGCCACCCCGGCGGGGCCGGACGACCCGCCCGAGGAGGCCGAGACGGAACTCGCCGGAGCGCTGCTGCGGCTGTGGGCGGCCCAGCGGGATCCGGAGCTGCTCGCCGAGGCGGAGCGGGCCGTGACCGGGCTGGCGACGGCCCCGGCCCGGGCCGTGCACGGCCGGGTGCTGCACGAGCGGGCGCTGGCCGGCGCACCGCGGCCGGACCTGCTGGCCGCCGCCGACCGGGCCTTCGCCGCGGCGGCCGCCGCCTCCGCCGACCCCGTGCTCCGGCGGGACTGCACGGTGCGCCGCGCCGAGACCCTGATCCGGTTGAGCGCCCTGCGCGAGGGCCCGGGCGCCCTGCGCGAGGCGCGGGCCGCCCTGGAGCCCCTCGCCGGCGCCGCCGGCGACGCGGCGGCCCACCCCGAGCTGCACCGGGCCCTCGGCCGCGTCCTGCTGGCCCTGCTGCCCCACACCCCCGACCCGGCCGAAGTCGCGGCCCTCGCCGGACAGGCCGCGGCCCGACTCGCCGTCGGCGGCGGGCAGGCCGCGGGCGGCGCCGCCGGACGGGAGACGCGCGCCCGGACCCGGGTCGAACTGGCCGGCGCGCTGCGCTACCTGCCCGAGCGGCTGGAGGAGGCGGCCGCGGAGCTGGGGGAGGCCGTCGAGGAGGCGGCCGGCGACGCCGAACTGCGGGTGGCCGCCCTGGTGGGCCTGGCGCGCGTGCACCGGGCCCGGTACGAGCGCGACGGCGACCCGGCGGCCCTGGAGGACGCGGCCCGCGCCTACGGCCGGGCCCGGCGGCTGATCCCCCGGGACGCCGAGGCCTTCGGGGAACTGCTGCCCGAGTGGGGCGACGTCCTGCTGGAGCGGGCCGCAGCCGCCGACGGCCGGGGATTCACCGGGGCCGCCGTACGCGTGCTGCGCGAAAGCCGGGCCGCGGTGCCGCAGTCCGACCCGGGCGCGGCGCACCGGCTGCGGCGGCTGGCCACCGGGCTGCGGCTGCGGCACGGCTACGAAGGGGACCCGGTGGACCTCAGGGAGGCGGAGCACCTGCTGGAGCTCGCCGTCCGGCACAGCCGCAGTCCGCTGGACCAGGCCGTCGCCTGGCGGGACCACGCGGACGTGCAGCTGGAGATCCACGGCCACACCCGGGCGGCGGACCGCCTGGACCGGGCGGCGGACTCCTACCGGCGGGCCTGGCGGGCCGCCCTCGAGGCCGACCGCGAGGAGCGCCGGGACCTGGCCGTGCAGCTGGCGGCCCGCGTGCAGGAACTGCGCGGGGAGGTGCTGGAACGGCTGGCCCGGCCCCGGGCGGCCCTGGACGCCTACCGGTCGGCGCTGGATCTGTGGACGCGGCTGGACACCGGTGCGCAGACGCGGTCCGCGGCGCTCGCCGAGCGGATCAGAGCTCTGGAAGCTGCCCTCTGAGCAGCTCTGCGCCCCCGGCGCGGCCGTTTCCGGGCGCCGGGGGAGGGGAAAGGGCAGTGGACCATCGAACATGCGACACAACAGGGAGGCGGGCGGCCCATGGTGACGACAAATCAGGACACCGCCGTGGCGGCACCGTCCCACAAGTGCCCCGCACGGCTGCCGGACCTCTCCGGACTGGATCTGGCCGCGTTGCGAGGGATCGACCATCCCGTGCTGGCCCAGGTGATCGAGGGGATGGTCGAGCGGGTGACGCACCCGGCCGAGATCCTGAACGCCTTCGACTCCGGCGTCGACTGACCGGGCGGCGCGCGGCCCGAACCCGCCGCGCCCCCGGGGCTCCCGCGCCGCCCCGAGTGCCGCGCACGCGCCGCCCGAAGTGCCGCGCACGCGCCCCCACGTGACCACTTTCCGCCGTTAGCCGAGGCCGTCCGGAGGGCAGGGATGCAGCGTCCACAGGGGGCGCCTCCCCGTGGCGGCCGGGGGCGGGGGCGGGAGGTACAGCGATGAGGCACACCCACACCGGCGCGGCCCAGCCGCCCGCACACCGCGCCCACGCGCCCTGGCCCTACACCCGCCTCGACGTGCCCGCCCTGCGCGCCGCCGGACACCGGCCCCACCCCGTACGGCAGTTCGTGCTCAAGACGCGCAGCCGCTGCAACCTCGCCTGCACCTACTGCTACGTCTACGAGATGGCCGACCAGGGCTGGCGCGACCAGCCCGTCACCATGGACCCCGCCACCGCCGCCCGCGCCGCCGAGCGGATCGCCGAGCACGCCGCCGCCCACGACCTGCCCCGGGTCGACCTGGTCCTGCACGGCGGGGAGCCGCTGCTCACCGCGCCCGCCCGGCTGGCCGGGCCCGTCGACGCCGTACGGGCCGCCGTGGCGGCGGCCGCCCCGCGCACCCGCGTCACCGCCACCGTCCAGACCAACGGCACCCTCCTCACCCGCGGCCGCATCGCCGCACTCGCCGCCGCCGGGATACGGGTCGGCGTCAGCCTCGACGGCGGGCTCCCCGCGCACAACACCCGGCGGGTCGACCACGCCGGACGCCCCGGATTCGGCGCCGCGGCCCGCGGCCTGCGCCTGCTGGCACGGCACCCGGGCACCTACGCGGGGGTGCTCTGCGTCATCGACCTCGCCCACGACCCGGTCGAGACGTACGAGTCCCTGCTCGCCTTCGCCCCGCCCAGCGTCGGGCTGCTGCTTCCGCTCGCCAACTGGAGCTGTCCGCCGCCCGGCCACGACCCCGGCGGCACCCCGTACGCCGACTGGCTCCTCGCCGTCTTCGAGCGCTGGTGGCACGACGGGCTGCGGCGCACCCGCATCCGCGTCTTCGAGGAGATCATCGCCCTGCTGCTCGGTCTGCCCGCCGCCACCGAGACCCTCGGGCTCGCGCCCGCCGCCACCGCCGTCATCGAGACCGACGGCTCCATCGAACAGGCCGACTCGCTGAAGTCCGCCTACGAGGGCGCCGCCACCACCGGCATGACCCTGCGCACCCACAGCTTCGACCAGCTGCTGGACCACCCCGGATTCGCCGCCCGCCAGCTGGGGCGCGACGCGCTCGCCGACGGCTGCCGCGCCTGCGAACTCGTCGAGGTGTGCGGGGGCGGGCACTACCCGCACCGGTACCGGGCCGGCGAGGGCTTCCGCCAGCCCTCCGTCTACTGCGCGGACCTCCAGGTCCTGATCCGGCACATCGCCGCCGCCGTCGCCGGCGCGGCCCGCCCCCCGGCGGTCGCCTCGTGACCGTCGCCCTCGCCCCCTTCACCGTCTCCTCGCGCACCCTGCGCGCCCTCGCCTCCACCGAACCGTGCGCCGAGGGCACCCGCCTGGTCCGCGACGTGCGCCGCTCCAAGCGGCTGGTCCTGCTGCGCGCCGTCCTCGACGCCGCCCCGGGCGGCCCGGCCGGGGAGGCCGCCGACCACTGGGCCCTGCTGGAAGCGGCCGAACACCACGACCCCGACGCCGTCCGCGACGTGCTGCACTACCCGGCCACCGGAGTGTGGGCCGAAGAGACGCTGCGCCGCCTGCACGACCCGTACGGGCCCCCGCCGGACCTCGGCCACCTCGGGGCCCTCGCGGTGGCCGCCGCCCTGCGCGCCCGGATCGCCTTCACCCACACCCTGCGGCCCCGGCACGGCCGGCTCGTCCTGCCCACCCTCGGACTCCTGCGCCCCGAGCGCCCCGGCCAGAGCGTCGCCCTCACCGAACGCTCCTGGGACCCGCAGGACCCGGCCGCGCTGCCCCTGCACACCCTGCCCGGGGGCCGCGCCGCCCTCGACGACCTCGACCCCTACCGGGCGCCCGGCCCCGCCCGCCCGGCCCCCGTCCGCCCCGCCCGCCGGCTCACCCCCAAGGGGCACAAGCGCTGGGACACCCAGTGGGCCGGCGCGCTCACCCTGCTCCGGCGCTACGACACCGCCCGCGCCGAGGAGACCGTCCACCTGCTGCGCTCGGTCGTACCGCTCGCCGGCGGCTGCCGCTCCAGCGGCGCCACCCTGCCCGCCGCGGCCGGCTGCGTCCTGGCCCGCGCACAGGCCCCGCCCGCCCTCGCCGCGACCCTCGTCCACGAGGTCCAGCACGGCAAGCTCACCGCCCTCGCCGACGTCCTGACCCTGCACACGGCCGACCTCACCCCCCGGTTCTGGGCCCCCTGGCGGGCCGACCCCCGCCCCCTGGAGGGACTCCTGCACGGCGCCTACGCCCACCTGGCCCTGGCCGGGTACTGGCAGCGCGCCGCGCTCTACGGGGCCCGCGGTGCCTGGGCCCGGCACGCCCGCGTCCGCGCCCAGGTCGCCGCCGTCCTGCCCGTCCTGCGCGTCCACGGGCAACTCACCTCCGCCGGGAAGGAGTTCACCGATGCCATGGCGGCCGCCGAGCGGGCCATGGACGAACTGCCGCCGCCCGGGGACCAGCACACCACCGCCCGCCGGGCGGTCGACCGCGAGCGCCGCGCCTGGTGCGAGGCCCATCCCGAACTCGCCCCGTTCGTGCGGGCTTGAGGGGCTTCGCCGGGGCCTGTGCTGCGGTACCTTTCAAGCCCGTCCACCGCCCGGATTTCAGGGAGACGGCCGCATGACCACCGGTAGTCGGCAGGAACAGGGCACCACCGCTGGACCGCAGCGCTTCGTCATCAGCTTCGCCGGGTTCAACCGGCCCTGGGCCGTGTGGATCGCCCACCGCCTGGAGGAACACGGCCACCGGGTCACCCTCCAGCGCTGGGACCCGCAGAACAGCCCCGGTCTCGCCGAGGCCCTCGACGACCTCGCCCGCTCGGGCAGCCGGGTCCTGCTGGTCCTCAGCGAACGCTACTTCTCCGCCGGACCGCATGCCGACACCCAGGACGCGGCCTGGAACACCGCCCTGCGCACGGTCACCGACCGCCACCCCGGCCGGTTCGCCGCGGTCTGCCTCACCGACGCCCCGCTGCCCAGCGCCGTGGCCGTCCTGGAGAAGACCGACCTGTGGGGCCTGGACGCGTACGAGGCCGAATACCGCGTGCTGCGCCGCCTGGATCTGCCCACCGACCGCATCGGCACCGAGACCGGCCGCCGCGGACCGCGCTTCCCCAACGACCCGCCCGAGATCTGGGGCCGCGTCCCGCGCCGCAACCCGCGCTTCACCGGCCGCAACGACGTCATCGGCCAGCTGCGGGCGGCGCTCACCGAAGCCCCGGCCGGCGCCTCCACCGTCACCCTGCTCGGGCTCTCCGGCGTCGGCAAGACCCAGGTCGCCACCGAGTATGCCTACCGCTTCGCCTCCGAATACGACATCGTCTGGTGGGTCCCCGCCGAGGACCGGCCCACCCTGCGCGAACGCCTCGCCGACCTGGCCCCCGCCCTCGGCCTGCCGCGCGGCGCCGGCAGCTACGGCGAGCAGATCCGGGCCGTCCTGGAAGCGCTGCGGCGCGGCTCCCCCTACGGCCGCTGGCTGATGGTCTTCGACGGCTGCGACAACCCCGACGACCTCACCGACCTGCTGCCCTCCGGCGCGGGCGACGTCATCATCACCTCCCGCAACCGCGAATGGGCCTCCCGGCACACCAGCCTCCTCGAAGTGCCGCTCTACGCCCGGCCCGAGTCCATCACCTTCATCCGCCGCCGGGCCCTGCGGCTCACCGCCGCCGAGGCCGACCAGCTCGCGGAGGCCCTGGAGGACTACCCGCTCGCCCTGGACCAGACGGCCGGCTGGCTCGCCGACTCACCGCTGACCGTCGGCGACTACCTGGCGCTGCTCCAACGGCGGATGGACTCCCGCGAGGCCGTCACCGTCTCCGACGACTACCCGCTGCCCTTCCCCACGGCCCTGGCCATACTCCTCAACAACGTCCGGGAGAACTTCCCCGACGCCCTCGCCCTGCTGCGGCTGTTCGTCTTCTTCGCCCCCGGGCCGGTACCGCTGCGCCTGCTGAGCGAGTTCCCCGCCGACGACGTACCCGAACAGCTCGCCGGACTGATCAACGACCAGATCCGGTGGAACGCCGCCCTGAACAAGCTCGTCCAGTTCTCCGTCGTCCGCCTGGAGTACTCCGACCTGCCGGTGGAGGAGGGCGGCGGCGGGCTGGAGACCGTACAGCTGCACCGGATGGTGCACGGCATCGTCCGCGACAACCTTTCCGAGGAGGAGGCCGAACCGCTCGCGCGCGCCGTCCGCCAGGTCCTCGCCGCCGCCGACCCCGGCCGCCCCTCCGACTCCAGGCTCTGGCCCCGCTACGCCGAGCTCATCCCGCACCTGACCACCTCCGGGGTGCTGACCAGCAGCAACCCGCGCATCCAGAACTTCCTGCTCCAGTGCCTGCGCTACCTGGTCCTCGCCGGTGAGTACCGCACCTGCCTGCGGCTGTCCGAGGAGACCGACCGGGCTTGGCGGGCCATGCTGGGCGAGGACCACCCCAAGGTCCGCGAGCTCAGCTACCAGTACGGCGGAGCCCTGCGCAACCTCGGCCTGTTCCGGCGGGCCGAGACCCTCACCAAGGCCGTCGCCGACCGGGTCGCCGCGGAGCGCGGCGAACGCGACCTGGAGGCCCTGCGCGCCGGCAGCGCGTACGGAGGGGTGCTCCTGTGCATCGCCAAGTTCGAGCCCGCCCGCGAGATCTTCGAGTACTGCCTGGCCACCTACCGCGAGCTGCTCGGCGAGGACGACGCCACCACCCTCGGCGCGCAGAACAACCTCGCCGCCACCTACCGGCTGCTGGGCCGCTACCAGGACGCCTACGACCTCGACCTGGACACCCTGCGCCGCCGCGAGCGGGTGCTGCGCCCCCAGCACATCTCCACCCTCTCCTCCGGCATCGCCTGTGCCATGGGGCTGCGGCTGATGGGCCGCTACCGGGAGGCGCAGACCCGCCAGGAGCAGGGGGTCAAGCTCAACGCCCAGGTGCTGGGGCCGGGCCACCCGCAGACCCTGCGCGCCGAGCACAACCTGGGCCTGTGCCTGCGCCGTTCGGGCGACATCCCCGGCGCGGGGCTGCGGCTGCGGACCGTGTGGGAGCGGGCCACCCGCGTCTTCGGCGTCGACTACCCGTGGACGCTGATGGTCGCCTCCGACTACGCCACCTACCTGCGGGAGTACGGGGACATCGGCGAGGCCCGCCGGATCTCGGAGGACGTGGTCCGCGGCTACCAGTCGCAGCTGGGCCTGGCCCACCCGTACAGCATCGGCACGGTCGGCAACCTGGGGCTGGTGCTGCGCGCGCAGGGCGAGCGCGTGGAGGCGCTCTCGCTCGCCGAGCAGGCGCTGGTCGGCATGCGCGGCGCGCTCGGCGACCGGCACCCCTGGACCCTGGGCTGCGCCCTGAACGCCACCGGGCACCGCAACATCACCGGGCACCTCCAGGACGCGCTCACCCTGAGCCGGGAGACGCTGCGCACCGCCGAGCAGGTCCTGGGCCCGGACCACCCGATGACGCTGAGCGCCCAGATCGCGCTCGCGGCCGACCTCCGGTCGGTCCGGGAGGACGCGGAGGCGGGCAAGCACGAGGACGCGGGCATCAAGGGCCTCACCCGCACCCTGGGCCCCCAACACGTCCACACGGTCGCCGCGAAGCAGCAGTCGAGACCGTACTGGGACTTCGAACCGCAGCCGTAGGGGGGGCGGGGGGCGGGGGTGGGGCCGTACGGGGCTTTCGCGAGCCCGGTTTCCGCCCCCGAGCCCCTCACCCCCGGTCAGCGGCTGCCCACCCGCCCCCCTCGGCGGTGTGGCGCGGGCGGTGGGCGCGGGGCTTCGGGGGCGCTGTTCCGGCCGGGCCCCATCAGGGAGGCTCGGGGGTTTCCCGTCAGTCCCAGTGTCCTTCCGGGGCGGGGCGGTCCCTCAAGAGCGCTCCTCCGTCGCGTCGCTGCGCGATGTCGCTGCGCTCCAGTCTTGACCGACCACCCCGCCCCGGAAAGACAAGGACTGCCGGGAAGCCCCCGAAGGAACGGGCCGGGGGACCGAGCCCCACACAAGGGCCATCAGCGCTGCCGCTCCCTGCTCCCCGGCCTGCACCACCCGGGCCCGGCCCCCACCGGCAGTCCGCGCCGTAGAGCCGGCAGCGGCCACGCGACAGATCGCTGCGCTCCTCACCGCAGAGCGTCCGGCGGCCGTCTGGGGTGATTCCGGCACCACATGACGGCCACAAGCACATCAGGGCCCGGCAGGCGCGCGAGACCGCCAGGCGCTCCGGTCGTCTCGGCGAGCGACGACCGTCCGTGGCGGGCCGTCAGCGGGCTCGACGTTGCCGACTGCGGTGGTGAACTCACGACCGGACGCCCCCCGGATGTAGGCCAGATGTACCCAGTGCTCGACGTGGCTGTCCGAAACGTTCTCGTTGACCACGGCCATCAGCTCGCCTTCGACGCCGGACGCGATGTCGCGGACAAGGCGGTGCAGCAAGCGATGCGGCACGTACTCGTAGCGTTCAGTCACCGGGTGTCCCGTCGAGCGAGCGCAGGAAGCGCTCCCAGCCGGCCAGCGCGCGGTCCAGCAGATCCGCGCTGGGCTCATGTACGGCTATCACCCTCGCCGGGACGCACGATTTCTCGGTGGAGTAGAGGACATCACGGTGCATCAGGTCACTCCTCACTCGCGAAGCCGCTGACTGGGCGGCATCTCTAGAGATCTGCCACACTACAGCTAATGGCCAGCCCTGAGTCAAGAGATCTCTAGAGATCTAAGCCATTGGGGGTCCGGGGCTAGGAGTAGGTGGTGCGTGCGGGGGCCAACCTCTGGCCCTAGGGTGTCTAGAGAGGAGAGGGAGTGAACGGTTTCGTGACGAGCCAGGGCAGCAGCCGCCGACCGAAGTACCAGCGGATCGCTGATGCGCTGAGGACGGCGATCCAGGAAGGCGAGTACGGTCCGGGCGACCGTCTGCCCGGAGAGAACGACCTCATGGCCGCGTACGAGGTCGCCCGGATGACGGCGCGCCAGGCTCTCGGCGTACTGCAGAACGAGGGCCTCGCAGAGGCGCGGAAGGGTGCTGGGGTCTTCGTCCGGGCGTTCCGCCCTCTGCGGCGGCGCGGTATCCAGCGCCTGGCGCGCGAGGCATGGGGGTCCGGCCGGTCCGTTTGGTCCGTCGATGCCGACGACCGGGAGCTGCTCGTCGATCAGATCCACGTTCGTGAAGAAGAGGCGCCCAGCCGCATCGCCGACGCCCTCGCCCTTCCCGCGGGGAGCCGCGTGTGGGTGCGTGCGCGCCGCTTTGTGCTCGACGGCAAACCTGTGCTCTCCGCGACGTCGTACCTTCCGGCGGAGTTCGTCGCGGACTCGGCCATTACGCAGACCGACACGGGCCCCGGCGGCACGTACGCACGACTGGCCGAGCTGGGGCACGCGCCCGTCCACTTCAGTGAGGAGATCCGTTCCCGGATGCCTTCCGCCGAAGAGGCCGAGCTGCTTTCGCTCTCCATGGGCACCCCTGTCATCCAGATCGTCCGTACCGCCTTTGCCGACGGCGGGCAGGCCGTCGAGGTCAACGAGATGACCCTGGACTCCGCCTCCTACGTGCTGGAATACGATTTCGACGCCTGAGGGAGGTCCGTCCGGGCCCACTTCGACGGCCTTCGGCTGCTCAGTAGGGCGGCCTCCCCCGCCATCCGTCCGCCTGGCGCGGACCAAGCGCATGCGCCGTATGCCGAAGGCCCGAACCCCCTCAGGGGTTCGGGCCTTCCGTGGTGCATCAGCTCCGCGCAGCGGTTACGCGCCGAAGACCTCGTCCAGGAGGAGCTGCTGCTCCGCCTGGTGGCGCTTGGCCGAGCCGACCGCCGGGGACGAGCCGTGCGGGCGGGAGATGCGCCGCAGGCGCTCGCCCGCCGGGACGTCCGCGCCGACCGCCAGGTCGAGGTGGTCGATCAGGTTGAGGGCGATGAAGGGCCACGCGCCCTGGTTCGCCGGCTCCTCCTGAGCCCAGATGTACTTCGCCGCGTTCGGGAACTTGGCGATCTCCGCCTGCAGTTCCGCCCCCGCCAGGGGGTAGAGGCGCTCGATGCGGATGATCGCGGTGTCCGTGATGCCGCGCTTCTCCCGCTCGGCCTCCAGGTCGTAGTAGACCTTGCCCGCGCAGAAGACGACCTTGCGGACCGCGTTCGGGTCCACGGTGCTGTCGCCGATGACCGGGCGGAAGGAGCCGTTCGTGAACTCCTCCGCCTTCGACGCCGCCGCCTTCAGACGCAGCATCGACTTCGGGGTGAAGACGATGAGCGGCTTGTGGTGCGGGTTGTGGACCTGCCAGCGCAGCAGGTGGAAGTAGTTGGACGGGAGGGTGGGCATGGCCACCGTCATGTTGTCCTGCGCGCACATCTGGAGGAAGCGCTCCGGGCGGGCGGACGAGTGGTCCGGGCCCTGGCCCTCGTAGCCGTGCGGGAGGAGGAGGGTGACGCCGCTGGTCTGGCCCCACTTCTGCTCCGCCGAGGAGATGAACTCGTCGACGACCGTCTGCGCGCCGTTGACGAAGTCACCGAACTGGGCCTCCCACAGCACCAGCGCGTCCGGACGGGCCAGCGAGTAGCCGTACTCGAAGCCCATGGCCGCGTACTCGGAGAGCAGCGAGTCGTAGACGTTGTAGCGGGCCTGGTCGTCCGCCAGGTACTGCAGCGGGGTGTAGTCCTCGCCGGTCTGGCGGTCGATGAGGACCGCGTGGCGCTGGCCGAAGGTGCCGCGGCGGGAGTCCTGGCCGGACAGCCGCACCGGGGTGCCCTCCATCAGCAGCGAGCCGAAGGCCAGGGTCTCGCCCATGCCCCAGTCGATGGTGCCCTCGTCGATCATCGCCGCGCGGCGCTGCAGCTGCGGCAGCAGACGCGGGTGCACGGTGACGTGCTCGGGGATGTTGACCTGGGACTCGGCGATCCGCTTCAGGACCTCCTGGGAGATCGCGGTGTCCACCGGGACGGGGAACTCCTGCGCGGTCTGCGCGGGCGTCACCGGGCCGCCGGCCGAGGGCTGCGTGGCGGCCTCGCGGACCTCCGCGAAGACCTTCTCCAGCTGGCCCTGGAAGTCCTGGAGCGCCTGCTCGGCCTCTTCCAGCGTGATGTCGCCGCGACCGATGAGGGACTCGGTGTAGAGCTTGCGCACCGAGCGCTTCTTGTCGATCAGGTCGTACATCAGCGGCTGCGTGAAGGCCGGGTTGTCGGACTCGTTGTGGCCGCGGCGGCGGTAGCAGATGAGGTCGATGACCACGTCCTTGTTGAACGCCTGGCGGAACTCGAAGGCGAGCCGCGCGACGCGGACCACGGCCTCCGGGTCGTCGCCGTTCACGTGGAAGATCGGCGCCTCGATCATGCGGGCCACGTCGGTCGCGTACATCGAGGAACGCGAGGACTCCGGGGCGGCGGTGAAGCCGACCTGGTTGTTGATCACGACGTGGACGGTGCCGCCGGTGCGGTAGCCGCGCAGCTGCGACATGTTGAGCGTCTCGGCGACCACACCCTGGCCCGCGAAGGCCGCGTCGCCGTGCAGGGCGACCGGCAGGACCGTGAAGTCCGTACCGCCCTTGTTGATGATGTCCTGCTTGGCGCGGGCGACACCCTCCAGGACCGGGTCGACCGCCTCCAGGTGCGAGGGGTTCGCGACGAGCGAGACCTTGATCTGCTCGCCGTCCAGGCCGGTGAAGGTGCCCTCGGCGCCCAGGTGGTACTTGACGTCACCGGAGCCGTGCATGGACTTCGGGTCGAGGTTGCCCTCGAACTCGCGGAAGATCTGCGCGTACGACTTGCCGACGATGTTGGCGAGCACGTTCAGGCGGCCGCGGTGGGCCATGCCGATGACGACCTCTTCGAGGCGGGCCTCGGCGGCCGAGTCGATGACGGCGTCGAGCAGCGGGATGACGGACTCGCCGCCCTCCAGCGAGAAGCGCTTCTGGCCGACGTACTTCGTCTGCAGGAAGGTCTCGAAGGCCTCCGCCGCGTTCAGCCGGCGCAGGATGCGCAGCTGCTCCTCGCGCTCCGGCTTGGTGTGCGGGCGCTCGATGCGGTCCTGGATCCAGCGGCGCTGCTTCGGGTCCTGGATGTGCATGAACTCGACGCCGGTGGTGCGGCAGTACGAGTCGCGCAGCACGCCGAGGATGTCGCGCAGCTTCATCATCGACTTGCCGGAGAAGCCGCCGACCGCGAACTCGCGCTCCAGATCCCACAGGGTGAGGCCGTGCTCGGTGATGTCGAGGTCGGGGTGCTTGCGCTGCTTGTACTCCAGCGGGTCGGTGTCGGCCATGACGTGGCCGCGGACCCGGTAGGAGTGGATCAGCTCGAAGACACGGGCGGCCTTCGTGACGTCGTCGTCGTGGCTGGCGTCGATGTCGCGGTTCCAGCGGACCGGCTCGTACGGGATGCGCAGCGACTCGAAGACGGCGTCGTAGAAACCGTCCTCGCCGAGCAGGAGGTTGGCGACGATCCGCAGGAACTCGCCGGAGGCCGCGCCCTGGATGACCCGGTGGTCGTAGGTCGAGGTCAGGGTCATGACCTTGGAGATGCCCAGCTTGTTCAGGGTGTCCTGCGAGGTGCCCTGGAACTCGGCGGGGTAGTCCATCGAGCCCACGCCCATGATGACGGACTGTCCGGGCATCAGGCGGGGCACGGAGTGCACGGTGCCCAGGCCGCCGGGGTTGGTCAGCGAGACGGTGACGCCGGTGAAGTCGTCCATCGTCAGCTTGCCGACGCGGGCCCGGCGGACGATGTCCTCGTACGCCTGCCAGAACTCGAAGAAGTTGAGGGTCTCGGCCTTCTTGATGCCGGCGACGACGAGCTGGCGGTCACCGTTGGGCTTCACCAGGTCGATCGCCAGACCGAAGTTGATGTGCTCCGGCTTGACCAGGGTCGGCTTGCCGTCCTTCTCCGCGAAGGAGTAGTTCATGGCCGGCATGGCCTTGATCGCCTGCACCATCGCGTAGCCGATGAGGTGGGTGAAGGAGATCTTCCCGCCCCGGGCGCGCTTGAGGTGGTTGTTGATCACGATGCGGTTGTCGAACAGCAGCTTCACCGGGACGGCCCGGACGGACGTGGCCGTCGGGACGTCGAGGGAGGCGTTCATGTTCTTGGCCACCGCGGCAGCCGGGCCGCGGAGCGTCACCAGTTCCGGGCCGGCGGGGGCCTCGGTGGCGGGCGCGGCCTGCTTGGCTACGGGAGCGGGAGTGGCGGGCGCGGCCGGTGCGGCGGCCGGGGCCTGGGAGGTGACAGTCACAGCAGAGGCACCAGAGGGGGTGGCAGGAGCAGGGGCGGGAGCTGACGCGGGCGTGGGCGCGGGGGCGGCAGGGGCTGCGGCGCGCGCCGCCCCCGTGGCGGCGGCGTCGACTGCCTGCGGGGCTGCGGCGACGGCGGGGGCGGCCTGTGCGGAGGCGCCGTCCGTCGTCGGGGACTTCTTCGGCTCTTCGGCCTTCACGGGAGCGGCAGCGCCCCCCGGCTTGTAGTCGGCGAAGAAGTCCCACCAGGCCCGGTCAACCGAGTTCGGGTCCTGGAGGTACTGCTGATAGATCTCGTCGACGAGCCACTCGTTGGCTCCGAAGCTGCCTGAGGCAGGGGTCTTCCCGCCCTCTGCTGCTTCGGTCGTGGTGCTCGGGTTACTGGGGGACTGTGGCGACACGGCGGCAACCGCCCTCTTCCGCTTCACAAGGTATGGACAGCGGGAATAAAGGCTACGCCTCCTCGACCGCTTGATGCAGACCGGGCGGGACTTCCGTCGCGCAGGTCACATCGAACGGCGGGTTTCACCGCCAGGAATGGCGGGAAACAAGTGTGGTTCGGGTAGGGGGCACCGTGGTTGCGGCCCCCTTGGCTTCGCACCCCTGACGGACCCCGGGCACGTGTGGCCGAGATCATGTCCTTCCCACTCGAACCCTACGTCAACGCGGCGCCTGCGAGCTGCCCGGAAGTGTGACGAGGATGCGGCAGCCGCGCGAGGATTCGGCCACGCCGATGTGCCCTCCGTGCAGTTCCACCGCCCAGCGGGCGATGGCCAGGCCCAACCCGGTGCCGCCGTCGCCGGCCCGCGCGCTGCCCCGGTTGAACCGTTCGAAGACCCGGTGCCGCTCCGCCTCGGGAATGCCGGGGCCTTCGTCCCGCACCTCCAGCGCGAGGGCGTCGGGCGCCTCCCCCGCCCGGGCGTGGACGGTGACCCGGCCGTGCGGGGGGCTGTGCTTGACCGCGTTGTCGATCAGGTTTGCGACCACCTGGTGCAGCCGCTCGGCGTCCGCGTACGCCGTCAGCTCGGGCGGGAAGACGTCCAGGTGCAGGTGCACGTCGTTGCGGGTGTGCCCGCCCGAACCGGAGAGCAGGCCCGGCCGTCCGGCGGCGGCCAGCCCCGACTCCTTCAGCACGCCCGACAGATACGGCCACACCTCGAAGCGGCGGGCCTTCAGCGGAACCACCCCGTTGTCGACGCGGGACAGGTCCAGCAGGGTCTCCACGAGGCGGCCGAGGCGCTCGGTCTGCTTGAGCATCGTGCGCATGGTCTCCGGATCGGCGGCCGAGACCCCGTCCACCACGTTCTCCAGCACCGCCCGCAGGGCGGAGATCGGTGTGCGCAGCTCGTGCGAGACGTTGGCGACGAGCTCCTTGCGGTGCCGGTCCACCGCCTCCAGGTCGTCCGCCATCAGGTTGATCGTCGAGGCCAGGTCGCCCAGCTCGTCGCGGCGCCCCGCCTCGCGGACCCGGCGGGTGTAGTCACCGCGCGATATCGCCCGGGCCACCCGCGTCATGTCGTCCAGCGGCGCTGTGAGGCCGTGCGCCACGAACTGGGTGATCAGCATCGAGGCGATCACCGAGAAGACCGTGATGAACCGCAGCTCGGTGTCCGTGCGCAGGGCCACCAGCAGCAGCCCCGTCGTGATGAAGACCGAGACCACCACGAGGGTGCCCAGCTTGGTCTTGATCGAGAACGGTGAGAAGGGCCGCAGCCCCGGCCCGGGGTGCCGGCCGCTCACGGCTGCGCCGGGGTCTCCAGGGCGTACCCGACGCCGTGGACCGTACGGATCCGCTCCGCCCCGATCTTCCGGCGCAGCGCCTTGATGTGGCTGTCGACGGTACGGGTCCCGGACGCGTCGGCCCAGTCCCAGACCTCGGCCAGCAGCTGCTCCCGGGAGAGCACCGCCCGCGGGGTCCCGGCCAGGCACACCAGCAGGTCGAACTCGGTCGGCGTCAGGTGGACGTCCTCCGCCTGCACGCGCACCCGCCGCTGCGCGTGGTCGATCTCCAGGTCGCCCAGCCGCAGGGTGGCCCCGCGCGGGGTGTGGGCGGCCTGGGTGGCCCGCTCCACCCGCCGCAGCAGGACGTGCACCCGCGCGGCCAGCTCACGGATGGAGAACGGCTTGGTCATGTAGTCGTCCGCGCCCACCCCCAGGCCGACCAGCAGGTCGGTCTCGTCGTCGCGGGCGGTGAGCATCAGCACCGGGACCGGCCGCTGCGCCTGGACCCGGCGGCAGACCTCCAGCCCGTCGAAGCCCGGCAGCATCACGTCCAGGACCAGCAGCTCGGGCAGCCAGCTCTCGGCCGCGGCGACGGCGGCGGGGCCGTCCGCCGCGGTCTGCACCTGGAAGCCCTCGGCCCGCAGGCGGGCGGCGATGGCCTCGGCGATGGTGTGGTCGTCCTCGACGACCAGTACGCGCCGCTGGGCGCCGGGGGTCGCCGAGGCGCCGTTGTGGGTGGTGTGCGTCTGTTCCATGTCCCGGTCCGCCCCTGAAGATCTGCGTGGTGGGGTGCAGCGTAGAGGAGCCACCGGCCTGCGGCTATGCGGGGTTCGGACAGGGCATTTGTGCTGATGGTCCGGGTTGGGGGAGGGATGTACCGGCCTACGGGGACAGCCCGTGGCCGGGTGCGGACACCCGGTCCACGAACGACTTCCGTCCGCTCGCTTCGCGGAGAGCGGAATAATCCACTCCGGGCCTGCCGGCCGCCTACGCCGTGAACGGCGGCAGCGCGTCCAGCACCTTCCGCAGGGCCGGGGCCAGGGCCTCCTGGTCGGCGGCCACCTCGAATCCGCCGTGCACGAAGACGTAGGTGAACCCGTCGTACACCGTCGTGCCGCCCGTGGCCGTCCTCGGCAGACGCGCGAAGTCCGCCTCGCGCAGGGCGGTGCGCAGGGCGGCGAGCTCCGCCCCGGAGAGCATTCCGGTGCCCTGCGGCCCCGCCTTGGCGTCCAGCCGGGTCCACGCGCCGTCGCCCTTGACCAGCAGGGTGTGGCTCCCACCGGCGTAGCCGCCGCTGCGGGTGGCCCGCACCAGGGTCTCCGCCGGAGCCGGGCTCGCCGCCGTGGGCGCGGGCGGGCTCCCGCCCGGGGCGGTGCCCGCGGGGGCCGGCGTGGCAGCCCCGTCGGCCGGGGTCCGGGACTCGGTCGCCGCGGGACGCCCGTCGGCGCCGTCGGAATCGGACGGTCCGCAGCCACCGGCCAGCAGCGCGGCCGCGGCGGCCAGCGCCACCGCCGCCGACACGGCCCTGACGGCCTCCACCCGGAACGCTCGCACACCCACCTCCGCAGGGACTCCGACCGAACCCCGAGTATGGAGTCCCCGCACCCGCTTACGACAGCACCCGGAGGCAGCCATCCGCCGCATCGCCCCCTGGCGCGTGCTCCCGCCGCTGCTCGCCGTCCTCCTCGGCCTGTGGGGCCTGGAGCGCGGCGGCAGCATGTGGCGCGACGAGTCCGTCACCTGGCAGGTCGCCCACCGGCCGCTCGGCGCCCTCGGGGAGCTGCTCGGCCAGGTCGACGCCGTGCACGGCCTGTACTACCTGCTGCTGCACGGGGTGTTCGCCGCCTGGGACGGCGGGCTGTGGGCCCTGCGGCTGCCCTCCGTCGCCGCCACCGCCCTCGCGGCCGCCGGGGTCGCCGCGATCGGGCACCGGCTCGCGGGGGAGCGGGCGGCGCTCCTCGGCGGGCTCGCGTACGCCGTCCTGCCGCCGGTGCAGATGTACGCGCAGGAGGGCCGCTCCTACGCCCTCGTCGCCGCGGCCGTCGTGTGGGCGACGTACCTGATGCTGCGCGAGCGGTGGACCGCGTACGCCGCCGTCCTGCTGCTCGGCTGCTGGCTGCACGAGTTCGCCGCGCTGGCCCTGCTCGCGCACGCCGTCACCGCCCGGCGCTCGCACGGCTGGCGCCTCGCCGCCGGCTCCGTCGCCGTCCTGCTGCTGCCCCTCGCCCTGGTCAGCGCCCGGCAGGCGGAGCAGCAGCTCGGCTGGCTGGGGAGGCCGTCCTGGCAGGACTGGGCGGCCTACGCGGTCCTCGCCGGCGCCGCGCTGCTGCTCGCGCGGGGCGCCGGGCCGCGCGGGCAGCGGGACCTGGTCCGCGTGGCCCTGCCCCTGGCGCTGCTGCCCCCCGGGCTGCTGATGGCCCTCTCGCTGGTCCACCCCTGGTACGTCGACCGGTACGTGCTCTACGCGCTGGCCGGACTCGCCCTGCTGGTGGGGGCGAGGGCGGCCGCGGCGCGCGGCTGGTGGCCGTGGCTGCTGACCGCGGCCCTGCTGGTGCCGCTCGGCTGCTGGTCGGCATGGCTGCGCACGCCCGAGAGCCGCAAGGACGACGTGACGGCGGTGGCCGCCGCGGTCCGGGAGCGGGCCCGGCCGGGGGACGCCGTGCTCTTCCTTCCCGCGCGGCGCCGCGAGTGGCTGCTGTCCTCGCCCGGCGTCTACGGCGGCCTGCGGGACGTGGCCCTGGAGCGCTCCCCGCGGGCTTCGCGGACCCTCCAGGGCACCGAACTCCCCTCGGAGCGGATCCGCGAAGCGCTCATCGCGTCCCCGCGGGTCATCGCCCTGCTCGATCCGCCCGACCAGCCGCTGGACCCCTACCCGCGCGAGGCGGTCAAGCGGCAGACGCTGGCCGCCTGGTTCGACCTGTGCTCGGTCACACCGGTGCGGGGCGCCCGCGTCGCCCTCTACGCCCGCCCGGGCGACTGCCCGGGCTGACGCTCCCGGGCCGCGGGCTGCTGCCCCCGCCTCATGCTCCTGCGCTGCGGGGCGGCTGTGCCCTGAGGGCCGCTGCCCGGCCCGACGCTCCCGGGCTGCGGCAGGATGTGGCCCCCGACCTGCCCCGAGGAGCCGCCGTATGACCTCCCACCCGCTCGCACCCGCCGGCCCGCTGGTCGGCGCCGACTGGCTGGCCGCCCGGCTCGCGGAGCCCGGCCTCGTCGTCTTCGACGCCTCGGTGGGCGCCCACCGCGCCGCCGGCCGGCGGATCCCCGGAGCCCGGCCCTTCGACCTCGACGGCGGCCTCTCGGACCACGCGGCCCCGGCCCCGCACACCATGCCCACGGCCGGCCGGTTCACCGAGGCCGTGCGGGACCTCGGCCTGCACGACACCGACTTCGTGGTCGTGTACGACGGCGCCGGCCTCTACTCCAGCGCGCGCGCCTGGTGGATGCTGCGCGCCATGGGCTTCGACCGGGCCGCCGTGCTCGACGGGGGACTGCCCGCCTGGACCGCCGCCGGCCTGCCCGTGGAGGACAGCGGTCCCGCCTACCGCGGTCCGCGCGGCTCCTTCACCGCCCGGCCGCGCCCCGGGCTGCTGGTGGGCGCCGGGGCCGTCACCGCCGCCCTGGCGGACCCGGCCGCCGCCGTCCTCGACGCCCGCACCCGCGAGCGCTTCACCGGCGCCGCACCGGAACCCCGCCCGGGCCTGCGCGGCGGCCACATGCCGGGCGCGCTCAACCTGCCCTTCGGGGACCTGGTGCGCCAGGACGGCCTGATGCGCCCCGCGGAGGAACTGCGCGCGGCCTTCACCGCCCTCGCGGGGGACCGGAAGCGGCTCCTCTTCAGCTGCGGCTCCGGGGTGACGGCGTGCGTCCTGGCCCTCGGCGCCGACCTCGCCGGCTATCGGGAGACGGCCGTGTACGACGGCTCCTGGAGCGAGTGGGGCCTGCCGTCGGACGAACGCCCGGTGGCCGTCGGCCCGGCCGCCGGACCAGCCTTCTGACCAGCACTCACTGTCCCGTCCCGATTGTTGCTGCATCGGGACCCGGCTCTGAGCTGCGGGATGAAGAAACGTGTTGGTCCGTGCGGCCCGGATCTGCGCAGGTTGACTTTGCCTTTTCGGGTTGGTTGTCATTCCAGTCTGATGTGGACTCCATCGATGGCCAGAGAGCGTTGCGTCGAACGGCTGGCGGCCGACCCCTGGCCTCGCGAGGTCCGCCGAGGAGACGGAGGTGATTCTCGATATCGCAGCCCGGCGGCGCGCGGTTCCTTCAGACGTGCGTGGCCTCGAAGAGTGAGAGGACCTCCGTTCCTTCATGGACGCGGAGCGTCACGGAAGCCCTGGCTGTGAGGGCGTCTTCAAGGCGCGGTCGATAGAGGGGGTGCAGTCGCGTGAGAGCATCCTCCACGTCCGCCCACTCGGCGGCGCTGGATTCCGCTGTTGGGCGAGGTTCCCCCGACACGGCTGTCGCGATGAAGATGCCTGCGAGGATGCCCCGGCTCGGATGCTGGTAGACACCCACCAGGCCGTGGACTTTGACGTGGACCCCGGTCTCCTCGTAGGTCTCGCGAGTGGCGGCATCATGGAATGCCTCGCCCGGGTCCACCAAGCCACCGGGCAGCTCCCAGCGTTCCGGGGAGCGGCGGCGCGCAATAAGGACACGTCCCACGTCGTTGAACGTAACGCAGGTGGCCCCCAGGGCATATCTTCTCGGTGGCTGAGAGATCATGTGTGTCCGGCTGCTAATCACTTCCCAGCCCTGCCTTCATGTTGTGAAAGACCAGAAGATATCTCCAGAAGAGGAGGCGCCGAATCCGCCTGCCTGGAAGATATGCAGCACTGTCTTCTCGGATCTCCGCAAACGACATCGAAGGAGGCGCCACAGATGCTGAAGGAGACTGCGTGCCCCGATCGGGACGGCTTCCTGACCAGCTCTCTCGGAAGAACACCGCAGCACGCCAAATAGCGTTCACAGGGACGGCTAGAAGGCTTATGGCGTGGTCCCATAGCGTTGCTTCTCGGTAGCATCCGAGGATCACCAAGACGCCGTTCGTGGTGAGCGATGCGCGCAGCTTCTGCACTGTCTCAAAGGGGACGTGGTGGATGCTGGCCAAGCATGCGATGTAGTCGTACGTGTCCGGTGTCAACGTTAGGTGTGTGATATCTGCCCGCTCGAAGCGGATCTGCCTGGGGAGATCGAGAGTAGAATTCTTCTCTCGTGCGACGGTGATGACGTGATTATCTACATCAATGGCATCTACTTCGATTCCTCGAAGCGCTAGTTTCTGTGCAAACCTCCCTGTGCCGCAGCCCACCTCGAGGGCCCTTCGGCATGATTCGGGGAGTTCACGAAGTAACAGGTCATGGTAATGATCGTTGTGGTTGAACGGCACGGCGTCATCATGACACGGGCTCGTCCAGGGAGTTCGACCCCGCTTGACGGGCCTCGCGTTGCAAGCGGCGGACTGACTGGCGGTGCAGCACGAGCGCGGCGACGGCCAGCCAGCCGGCGCCCAAGAGTTGCCCAGCGAGCACATCGACGCTGAAGTGCGCACCGAGAAGGACCCTGCTCCACGCGACGAGTTCGGCGCTCAGCCCAGCAAGGAACAGCATCAGTGCGGAGACGGCCCGTGGCATCTGGTAACTGAAGTAGAGCGCGGCCAGCAGGAATCCGGTCGTCACACCGACCGCGTGTCCGCTGGGGAAACTGAAGCCGTCGGCTTGAATCGAGGCACAATCCAAGGCCGGACGCTGTCGTTCAGCCCATCCCTTGATCAGGTTGCAGCTCACTGTGGCGGCGTACGGAATGACCAGGAGGACTGCAGCAGCTGTGACGTTCCGCCGGATCAGCGCGAAGCACGCGGATCCGGCGGCAATGATGGTCACAGGCCACGGGTTGCCCCACGAGGTCAGTGTCTCGAGAAGCCGGGCACTGGAGGGGCTGCTGCTCGTCCAGGCGCAGAGCGTCTCGCTCAGCCGTTCGTCCCACCGGAAGGTGACGAGGATGAGTAGCAGACCGGCGTGGACCGCTGCCCACCACGCGAACCACCATGCCAGTGACCGAGGCCGGTCGCCGGAGTGGTTTCGGATCACGCGGGGCTGGTGGACTTCGAAATGTGGTCCAGCAGTCCGCGGGGCGTACGGATCGTCCGCAGGGTGCTGTCCTCTATCTGGCAGTCGAACTCGTCCTCGATACGGCTGATGATCTCAATCTGGTTGAGGGAGTCGATGTCCAGATCGCCGAAGGTGACGTCCAGTTGTTCCTGGGAGAAGGCGTTCCCGGTGATTTCCTCGATCAGGGGTGCGAGGACTGCGAGGAACTGTTGCTCGGTCATGGATGCGTTTCCCTTCGTGATGAGTGATCGATGGTTGCGTCACGAGACGCGGCGCCCGTAGCGGGCGCGCCAGTGCATACGTGTGCTGGTCAGGCCCCACACCGCGCCGCCGAAGATGGCAAGGACCGCCATGTCGGCAAAGGCCCGGGAGGTGTCGGGTGTCGTCAGGGAGTGACGCAGGCTGTCGGCCGCGTAGACCGCAGGGTTGAGGTTGCCGATCCAGATCAGTGCGTCGGGCAGCAGTTCTGGTGGGACTGCCACCGGGCCTGCGGCCATCATGAGGAGCGTGGTGGCCAGACTGAGAGAGGACGCCTGCTCGATGGTTCCGGATCTGCTGCCGATGAAGGCCCCCAGCCCGGCCGAAGGAAGCAGGGCGAGCAGAAGGCACAACGGGGCGAGTGGCGAGAACGTGAGTGGAACGGCGAGTAGGGCCGAGCCGAGCAACAGAGTGACCGCGATGGCAGGCAGCGACAGGATGGAGAAGGCTGCGAGCGTGGCCAGGATGAGAGCCTCGCGACGGACAGGCAGGGCAGCGTAATACTCGAAGGCGCCATTTCCGCGCATGAACGCGAAATTGCTGGCGATTTTGTTTTGAGTCTCGAACAGGATCGCCATGGTCACACTGCCGGTCAGGACATACTCGGTCGCGGCGTGGCCGGAGTTCCGAGCGAACAGCCCCAAGGCGGCGATGCTGACCAACGGAGCAAGTACGCCAGTGAGCACCATCTGCGGCCAGGACCAGCGCCAGTTGGTGAGCTGAATCCTGAACAGGTCCCAGACCTGTCCAAGGAAGCTCAGCCCGAGCTTCTTGTCATGCGTAGCTGACATACACGTCTTCCAGTGTCGCTGTGTGCATGGTGAACTCGGGGAACTGGGTGAGATCCACGTCCTTGGTCAGGTGCGGCAGGTCGGCGGAGTCGACCAGGGCGACGACCTTGCCGCGGTGCTCGGACAGCACTCGGACATAGTCAGGCAGCCCGTGCATTTGTGCGTCACCCAGCGTGATCGACAGGCGTACCTGGGAGTGGAGCGAGGACTTCAGCTCGGCCGGAGCGCCCAGCGCGACGAGCCGACCTTCCTTGAGGATTCCGACCCGCTCGATCACCTGTTCCGCTTCGATGGCGTTGTGGGTGATGAGGATGATGGTGTGACCGTCGCGTTGGTTCAGTTCCCTGAAAAGCTGCCATACCTGGCGGCGCCGCGACGGGTCCAACTCGTTGGTGGGCTCGTCCAGGATCAGCACCGGCGGTGATCCGACCAAGGTCACCGCGATCTGCAGTAGCCGGCGTTCTCCGCCGGAGAGCTGTCGGGCGACCTTGCCGGCCAGGTGGGTCAGGCCGAGCAACTCTAACAGGGCGTCACGCTCCCGGCGGGCCGCCTTGGCGGCGACACCGCGGAGGTGCGCACTGAAGTAGACCGCCTCTTTGACGGTCAGGCTGTTGAGGGCGAAGGCGGTCTGGGGCATGTAGCCCACCGTGGCCGCCGTGAAGCGAGGATGGGTAAAGACATCGCGCCCCAGCAGCCGCACCGCCCCCCCATCCGGTCGCACCAGTCCGATCATCTGCTTGATCAGGGTTGTCTTTCCCGCACCGTTGCTGCCCAGAAGCCCGAAGAATTCGCCCTGCTTGATGTGAAAGGAGATCTCGCCATTGGCCGGCCTAGGGGATCCGTCAAACTGCTTGTGCAGACCCTCGACCTCATATGCGTAAGGAAGGTTTTCCGGCACGATCACATCTCCCGCGCCGCTTGCCGCCAGATGCTGCGGACCACGGCTGAGGCCCCCGTGATGTCGCTGGGGGGAGCCAGCCGCGCTGCTACCCGGCCGAAGCAGCGGAAGAAGCCACTCATGGCCGAGTCGCTGGGCAGGTAACCGTGTGATGCGGACGCCACGCTCTCTCTCGGTGTCGCGTTGCTGTACTGAAATTCGGTGTGCGGGCCGCAGGTCACCGTGAGATGACCCAGCCGCGGGCTGCCTACCGGCAACTTCAACTGGTCCTGTTCGGCTGGAGTAAGCACGCCGATGGAAGGATCGAGTGCGCGCAGTGCCCGGTCGAGGCGCTTCTTCTCCGTCGGCGGCAGAGGTGCGTCGGCATACAGGTAGGCGCAGTTGCTGTCACCTTGGAAGACCATGCGGTCGGCGAGGCCGAGGTCCTCCAGCACGTGGTTCGGGCGCAGGTGGGTCTCGACGTAGTCGATGCCGTGGTCGGAGAAGAAGAGGAACTCCGTGTGCTCACCGACGGCCTGGGCGAGCCGCATCACGCAGGCGTCGATGCGGTTGTAGACGTCAAGGATCTGCTGTAATGCGCGACTTCGTTCGCTGGAGGTGCCTCGGACCGTATGCCAGTAAAGGAACTCCTGGGCATGGTCGGCCTGGTTGAAGCGCACGAACAGGACATCGGGGTCATGCTGCTTCAGGACGTCGAGGGCGGTCTGTTCCACCCACTCGGCACGAGGTGACTCGTGGAACATGTGACCTGGATTGGCGGTGTATTCGACGTACAGGGATGCGGGCCCGTCACCGGCACGGTCCTGCATGTCGAGCCCGCCGAACTTCAGGGTGATCACGGCGGTTCCCAGACGCACCTCGATTCGACCTTCGTCGAGCCTGCGGCAGGAGACCGCGACGGAGACAGAACCCGAGGGCACGGGGATGTCCAGTCGCGTGGGCCGGAGGCCGTCGGCCACGACAGCGGTCTCTCGGCGGGTTCCGAGCGTGATCACGTTCGTCTGTTGGTCGACCCGGAGGTACAAGACCACCTCGTGTCCCAGGTACGAGAGCTGCACCACCCCCTCGGCCGCCCCGTCAACGGTCGGTCCGAGCTCGACGACCAGGTCCAGGGCGGGGGCGTACAAGCAGTAGCAGCTGGGAATCACGAGCTGGGCGTTGCGGGAGAAGGTCTGCGGGAAATGGACGGCGGCGGCCGACGCCCCTTGCCGGGCGAACCAGTCGAGCAGGCTCGGTGCGGTGAGCGAGCTTTCCTCGTAGGGGTGAAACGATGAAAGCGGATCGTCCGAGCGCCGGCGGATCTCCTCAACACTCTCCCGCTCCCAGAAGCGGTTCCCCACGATCCCGTGCCCGCTCGGGTACGTCCCGGTAAGAAAGGACCCGTGGGAGGGCGCTGTTGACGAGGGGTAGATGCTGCGCAACTCGTGCACGGCGGTGCCGGGAAGTGTCGGCAGGGCCCGGCTCAGATTGAAGAAGTCGTGCTCGCGGATGATCCCGGGAAGCCCGCCGTCGACACAGATAATGACCATACGCCTGCGCCGCCCGCTCATGCGCTCAACTCCGCTGTGCTCAGGGATCCGTGATCCATCAGGGTCTGTGGGGCGAAGGTGACATTGTGTTGGTGGAGCAGCCAGGCACCACCCGGGTCTCCGGGACGGTACTGCCAGTGTGTGATCCCAGCGTGCGCAACCAGCAGCTCCACCCTGCCGGTCCCGCCACTCAGCAGTTCATTGACAGCGTCGAAGAAGCCACTGTGGGTGACCAACACAATCCGCTGGTCCTCCGACGCCTGATGACACAGCTCGCTCATGCATGTGGCGACCCTCGTCATGAACACATTCCATGATTCCGCCCCCGGCGGCGGCGGATGGAGCCGGTCCTCCCGCGGGTTCGGCAGGAACTCACCCGCGACCGGAGACCAGACGATCTCATTGAGGCGCGGATCCTCCCGTGCGGCAAGGCCGGTGTGCGCCGCGACAATGCCGGCGGTCTGTTGGGCGCGGGGAAGCACACTGGTGCGAAGCTCTGTGGGACGCCGCTCAGCCAGCCAATGAGCCGCTGCCTGCGCCTGTCGGCGTCCTCGCTCGGTCAGGCGATCCTGGTGCGGGTCGAACTTTCCGGAACGGTCCTCGGCATGGCGCAGTAGGTAGAGGTGCATGTCACTCCAGCGACGCGGGGGTACTGGTGTGCCAGTTCCACGCCGTACGAACGATGTGGTCAAGGTCGCGTTCTGCTCGCCAGCCGAATCGGCTCAGCGCCAGACTCGGATCGGCCCAGGACAGACCCGGGTCCCCCGGACGGCGGGGCGCCATGGCAACCGGGGTCTCCTTCCCGGAGACGTCGTGCAAGACATCGATCAGCTCGCGCACGCTGACGGGCCGGCCGCGGCCCAGGTTCACCGGACCGCACTGACCGTCCTCTTGCAAGCCCTCCAGGACCCGCACGTGGGCCTGGGCGAGATCCTCGACGTGGATGTAGTCGCGCAGAGCCGTCCCGTCGGTCGTCGGGTAGTCGTTGCCGAAGATCCGCAGGGTGGGCGCCAGGCCCAGGGTTGCGCGTATGGCCACCGGGAGGAGTTGGGTTGCTGCCGGGCCCGCGTACTCTCCCAGGGAAGCGTCATCGGCCGCACCTGCCGCGTTGAAGTACCGCAGGTTGGCGTAGCGCATCCCCGTGGCCTGCGCGTAGGAGGCGATCACACGCTCACACAGGTACTTCGTCTCTCCGTACGGACTTTCGGGCCGTACGGGCGCGGTCTCATCCACCGGGCAGATTTGCGGGGTGCCGTACACGGCGCACGAGGAGGAGAAGACGAAGCGCTCCACTTCAGTGCGCGCGCACAGGGCGAGCACGTTCTGCGTCCCGGTCAGGTTGACGGAGAAGTACGTGTTGATGTCACGCAGCGACTCTTCAGAGGATTTCAGGGCCGCGAAGTGGATCACGGCCTCAGGGTGGAACTCCTCGAAGACCGGGCCCATGCCGGGGATATCGAGGATGTCCACCACGTGCAGGCGGCAGCCACGGACTGCTTCTCGGCGGCCCGTGCTGAGATTGTCGACAACCACGACCTCGTGGCCAGCCGCAAGGAGGCGCCGTACGGTGAAGGAGCCCACATACCCGGCACCCCCAGTCACGAGCACTCTCATCACATATCAACTCCATTGGGAACCGCTGCCATGGGGCCGCGCAGTTCTCGTCCGATCACGAATGCCTCAGCCGCTTCCACCCCCACCTGCGTCCCCCGGTATGAGGCCAGCGTCCGAACGGCCGCCAGGGAGCGCGGGTGGGGCGGGTCGTACAGCTCGTACGGGTAGGCGGCAAGTGCCCGGCACTTGGCTTCGACGTGCCCGGTGACGTCGTAGAACAGGTTGGGGGTGAACGGCGCTACCAGGCCCGTTTGCTGTTCCGTCGAAGACAGGACCTCGAAGTGCAGCACCTGCCGAACGGAGCCGGAGCCGAGGATGCGGGTGCCGTACCCCACTGCATGGGCGACGCTGCGGTGGTCCGCGTGGATGTCGCCCGGGTGGTGAGTGAAGACCACTTCGGGCTCTGCCTCACGAAGGGTGTGGCTAACCGCATCGACGACCTGTCGCTGAGGGAGGTCGGCCAGGAGGCGTCCGTCGGCCGCCAGACCGCCGAACGATACTTCGGCCGCACCGAGCTCCTTAGCCGCCACCCGGCAGCGTTCCCGCGCCTCCTCGATCTCCACGCCCGAATGCCGCAGCGAGATCCCCTCGGCGAGGATGTGGATCTGGACCACCGCGCCCTGCTGGCTCAATGCCGACACCGTGGCCCCGGCACCGAGAACCTCGTCATCCGGGTGTGCGGCGATGACAAGGACCTTCACGCGGACTCCGAAACCGGGCGTTCGCCGTCCGCGGTGCGGGCCGCAGGCGTCGCCTGACCACCCTGCCGGACCAGCGCGCCCATGGCGTAGAGCCGGTATGCAAGCACACCGAGCGTCTCCTCGGGGAGCTTGATCAACTGGAGTGGGTCACCGGCTTCGACCGCAGTGCGCACGACAGCGTACGTAGCGCTGTCCAGTTCCATGATGTGCGATGTACGCGGCACGAAGACGAAGCCGCCTTGTATCTCTTCACGCAGCCGTACGTCGTCCCACACCACCTCGTGAAGGACCGTCTCCGGGGCGAGCTGTTCCAGGGCCAGGAGATCGAGACGGTGGACGAGGTACTCCACGCGTCGTACTGCACGATGTCCGCCGCGAATCGACTCGGATCCGGCGGCTCCCATGGCCTCGGCGGCTTCACGGTCGCTCAGGACGTGCTGCATCGCCTGTCGCAGGTCCTCGTCGTCGATGACCAGCAGACCGTGTCGCTCGTCCTCGATGAACTCAGGGATGCCGCCCTGAACAGAGGCGATAACGGGGCGGCCAGCGGCCATGGCCTCCTTGAGCGCGAGCGGGCCGGTCTCAGGAACCGTGCTGGTGAGGACTACGGCGTCACTGGCCTTGATCACCGGGGCGACGTGGTCCTGGTGGCCGAGGAACCGGACCCGCTCGGCGACGCCCCGTTCGATGGTCTGCCCACGGAGTTCGGCCTCCAGCGGTCCCTCACCCGCGACCACTAGCAGCGGAGGCTCGGCGTCCGGCGGCAGCTCCAGGTCAGCGAAGGCGTCGATCACCTGGTCGATGCCCTTCTCCCAGGACAGGCGGGCCAGCACGAGGAAGACGAATTGGTCTGCCTCAGCGCCCAGTTCCTGTCGAGCGGCGCCACGGTCGGCGGCGCCCAGAGCCGCGAGCAGAGGCTCCCCGATACCACTGGTGAGTATCTCGACCTGTTCGTCTTTCAAGACACCGGCGTTGATCAGTGGCTCGAACTGGCGTTGCCGCTGTTCCCGTGACGTGGTGAAGACCAGGTTCACGCCGGCGAACAGGTCGCGCACCTCGTCAGTGGTTCCCAGAGGGAACGCTGAGTGCCGGAAGAGGCACACGGCGGCATCAGTCGCGCCCTGCGACTGGGCGTGGTGGACTGCGGCCGCGTCCGCGCGGCCGGAGACGCACACGATATGAGGACGGCAATGCCGCAGCGCCTTGCGAACCGCCTCGGCCGCCCCGTCGCCGGCGAACGCTGGCACACCCACGGTCGCCACCCCATCAGCACGGCATTGCTGAAGCATGGCTCCCCCCTCCTCCGCGAGGACGGTGACCGTGTGACCTGCCTGCGACAGCCCGACCGCCATGTCGTACATGTAGCGGTGCTTGCCGCCCCAGACCTGATCGGAGACTGTAAAGACGATCTCCATTAGTTCCGAACACCCCTCCCGAAGATTCCCGGGCACGAGCCCGGGATGGTCCATAAAGCGCTGAATGCGCGAAGAGCCGCCAAGCGGGCGTTGCCCACGCCTCCCAGCACGGCATAGGTCATTCCACTGGCTCGCGCTTCGCGCAGGCACTCCTCGATGAGCGCCGTCGCCAAGGACAGATCGCGACCGCGTGCCTCGGGCACGAGCGCAATCGCAGACAGCATTCCGAGCCGCGCAGTGTCGTAGGCAAGGAAGCCAAGCAAGCGGTCCTTGGGCGGCAGTTCCTTGTTCCGGTCGACCACGATCACAGACGAGATCGGATCCCGTGAGAACGACCGGTGGATCTCGCTCGCCCAGCCTCCGCCGAAGGTCTCTCTGAGCCAGTCGACAATCAGCAGCTCCTCACTCGCTTCGGGACGACGCACCCACAGGTCTCGGCCGTTGACCGTAAGAGACGTGGGAGTGGAACTCGGCGTCCAGGTTCGGAAGTCGATGAAGAGATCCGCCCATTCCAGGCTCTTGTCATCCCGTGCAACCGCGCTCTTGCGCTGCGTGGAATCGGGAATCCACCACGCCGCCTGTCGCAGTGCCGGCGGGAAGTGGTCTGCGAATTCCCCCACTTCCATCATCGCGTAGGCGTATCCCAGCCACTGAAGCCGTTCGAGTGCGATATAGACGAGAAGCCAGTGCACGCCCGCCCGCTCCGCCGGGGCGACCCCGGCGGCCACCTCGCAGGCACCGACTGTGCCCGGGCCCTGGACGTTGATGCCGCACCGGCCCAGAACCGTCCCTCCCCGGTGCAGTTCGACGAAGGACTCGGCTCGCGGCCCAGCGGCGCCTTTGAAACGGGGAACGGCGGGAGCGACATCCCGCGATGCGACGGCAGAGCTCAGAGCGTCTAGCAGAGGCTGGGACGACGTGAGGTCGTACAGGCGTATCAGAGCCTCCCTGGACAAGGCCTACCTCACCTCCGCGCCTTCGAAGATCTGTCGGTCCAGCAGTGAGGTGAGCGGGGGCCCGTCCGGTCCGTCACCGGTCGCGAAGTCCCAGAAGATCTCGCGCAAGCGCTCCTCGGTGAACTCCTCCTGCTCCTGGACGAGCTGCTGTTGCCCCTGCGTCCAGATTTCCTGAACGGGAGCATCCTTGGTGTTCCCCAAGGGCGCGGCACTGTAGAGGCGGCTCATAGTCACGTCGCCTGTGGCTGAGATCGCGATGCTGCTGTCGCGCACCAGGTAGGGGAACATGACGACGTCCTGGAAGGGACGCAGCTTCTCGCCCGGGACCAGGTAGGGCGCGTTGAGGTTCAGGTCGAAGTCCGTGGCTGGCACGTCCCGCTTGAACTCGGTCACCTGGCGGTGGACCGCCATCGTCTCCTCCTCCGTCAGGAGCAGCCGGTTGCGGCCACCGCGGCCGTGCGCCCGGACCAGGATGAGGTCTTGGCGCCGGAAGCCGTGGGCTCGCAGGTAGTGCGCGAGGTCGAACACGTTGTTCTGGTTGGTCTTCATGACCGTGGTCAGCACCTTGAAGCTGCGCACACGGTCGCGGAGATAGATCGAGTTCTCCACGACGGTGTCGAACACGTCCATGAGCCGTACGGCGGCGAACGTCTCCCGCGTGCCGTCCATGCTGACCCGGATGGACGAAATGCCGCTGTCCACGATGCGGTCGAGCTGCTCCCGCGTGTGCGCTGCCGCGTTCGTGATGAGGGTGACGGTCGAATGGCGCAGCTTCGGAACGACGTCCAGGAGCTGCCAGAAGCCCTTGCGGATCGTCGGCTCCCCACCGGTGAGGGTGATCTCGAAAGTCCCCATCCGGTCCAGCTGGAGCATGATGTCCTGCAACTGCTCGATGGACAGCATCTTGCGGCGGATGTGGACGGGGATCTCCCCGGTGTTCGTGCGGCAGTGGATGCAGCGCAGGTCGCATGCGTAAGTGACATCCAGACTGGCGCGTACAGGTGCGGTGTAGCCGGCCATCAGTCGGCCACCTCCTCTTGGAAAATGCGCTGGCGTATGTCGTCCAGGTCTCGCGACTGCCACCATTCGAGAGTGAGGCGAATGCCTTCCTCGATCCCGACCCCGCCTGCCCTGTCTCCGATCTGCCGTGTCTGCAAGGCGGTGTCCGCCCGGAACTCGGTGATTTCGTTCGGCCGGGGCTGCTTCCGGACGACTTCGGCAGTCGGAGAGGTCGCCTGCAGGATCCGGATGACGTCGTTCACGGAGAGGGACCGGCCGGAACCGAAGTTGACGACTGAGGGCAGCGGTCGGTTCGCCAACGAGATGAGCTTGTCCACGACATCCGCGATGTAGGTGAAGTCGCGACGCTGCTCACCGTCGCCCTCGACAGGCAGTTCGTTCCTGGTCAGGAGGTTGGCGCAGAGCCGTGGTACGAGGGCGTCGGGCCGCTCGCCGGGGCCGTAGACGTTGAAGAAGCGAACGATGCCCACCTCGGGAGCGACTGAGGCGCGCTGATGGGCCCTGGCCACCATCTCCAGCCCGACCTTGCTCCCGGCATAGGGCGAGAGCGGGGACAGAGGGCTGCTTTCGGGTGTCGGCAGTGTGTCGGACTGGCCGTAGACCTCGCACGTACTCCCGACGACTACCTTGGGCACGCCAACACTCGTGCAGAGAGCCAACAGGTGGCGGCCGGAGTCCACGTTGTCGAGATAGTCGAGTGGCTGCTTGAAGGAGCGAGGAACGCTCTTGTGTGACGCCAGGTGGTAGACGAGGCGTACGTCAGAGAGGTCCCTCTCCTCTAACTGCAAGACGGGTTTTTCTAAGAACTTCCCAGTACCTTCCGGCGGGATCATCGGCGGCACACGCAGGTCGTCCAGGACTGTCACTTCTTCCCCGGATGCCACCAGCGCGCGGGCAAGGTGGCCACCGATGAATCCGGCGCCCCCGGTGATGAGAATCCGATCTTTCGAAATGTTTCTTTGCACGCCAATACCTCGGCATCCCCGTTAGTGGGTCTACTCGCAGACGGGCCCATCAGTTGGAGCATCACACGCCCACATTGAGATGGGAGGCGAGCCCCTTGGCCCGTGATCGACATTGCCACCCTAAGCCGCGCAGGTGACCCCGTCATGTGTGACTCGATTCACGTTTTGGGGGCTCGGCGGACCCATTTGGCCGGGGAAATCCCAGGTGGAACCGAGATTGGGATCGCTTCGTTCCGGATACGTAGGTGCCGCGATGTCTGATCGTTCTGTCTCGAACCTGCTGTCGAATGGCTTGCTGCCTTCGGCGGGGCGGCATCCTTCGTATGGCATACCGGCGAGTAATTTTGAAGCGTGTACGGGTTGTTTGACCGGGCTGGTTGCTCTGGTCGGTTCATCCGGTCCTGCTGCGGCGCGGCACTCAGGCGCGCCGCGGAGTTTTGGTACTCGTCGGCGGGGTTCGAAGCCCGCGCGTCCACACCGGTTGTCAGCCGCGTACGCCTGCTGCGTCGGCTCGTGCTTTGGCTTGCGCAGCGCGGATCTCGAGGAGGACTTCGCCCAGGGCGGCTCTTTCACGGGCTGTTTCGGCCTGGGCCACTCGCGCGTGATGACAGGCCTGATGTGGTTGTGACGGAGCAGGGTGGAGCCGACCCTGCGCTTGTTGATGCTGAACCAGGCGGCGCTCTTCTCGTGCCGACGAAACTAAGCCTGGTGAAGCGATGGGGGAGAGCCTGTCGCTCTCGGGGGTGAGTAGGTCCGTATCGGTTGGGAGGGCGGGCGCCAGGAGTCGGCGTTGCTCCAGTGCGCTACGGAGTCGCCGAACACGGAGGCGTCGTCGTAGGGGTAGATGACGCGGAGGCTGATCTCCCGGAAGAAGCGCTCACGCTTCCGTGGTGTTCTCGCGTCTGCGACGCGCCGCCAGTAGGGCGACGCGATGATGGCGGCCAGGCTGACGGCCTCGGGATAGACGGCGGCGAACAGCTTGGATGTGTTGTACGAGTCGTAAACGGAGGCACAGCGGTCATCCGGTATCAGCATCCGCGCACGGGCGTCCCAGGTGTGCCAGATGTGGGCGGGGCCGCGCTGCTTGGGGTGGTCGTCAGCGGAGTTCCAGATGTGTCCGCAGAAGCTGAAGGCGGTCAGCACGGCGTCGAACGTCAGGGGCACGGCATGGCGGTGCAGGAGGCGAAGGTGCCGGCGCTGGGCGTGGACGATGTCAGGAAGGTCACTCAGGTCGGCCGCGGGCCAGTCCACGTCCGGAGGGCCGATCCAGGTGCGGTGGCGCAGACAGACGTAGCGGTGGTGGGGTAGAAGCCGGAGCACCACGCCGCCGGGGTGCCGGACATATTGCGCACCGTGATCGCATCCGGCGCCCCCACCAGCCGGAACTCCCACCTCACCTGACCGCAGCCCGCCCAGGTGGCCTCGAACTTCGCCCAGTCCCGGGGCTTACGACGCTCCGCCGGACGGCAGTCGATCACGACAGCCGTGCCGTCGTTGCGGCGCGCGAAGAAGTCCGGCGCTTGAGAGACACCCCTGCCCGTCTCCGACCGCCAGAACAGCCAGAACGGCTGCGAGGAGATCCCCACCACCGATGGATCGAAGTCCAGCAGCATCACATGATCGCGCTCCAGCCAGGACTCGTACCCGACGTGCCCGCCCACCGTAGACGACCACCACAACCCCGGGAAGTTCCGCTGACCCTTGTATGAAGCGAACGTGCGCACCGGCGCCACATCCTCGAACCGCACCGCCCACACCGCCGCCAGCGGACGCCGGAACTCCGACCCGCCTGGAGCGACGTACGCGACCTCGAACCCCTCCAGTGGCGGCCCCGCCACCCCACCCGGTAGCTGCCCCAGCGCACGCGCCACGACAAGCACTCCCACTCACCGATGCAAGATCCCGCTGACCTGTGCAAGATCACGTGCAATGCAGAGCTGACTTATGCAAGATCCGAAACTACGGGACACTCACCCTCCGTTCGCCGGAGGCGAACACAGGGTGGGGAACAAGGGGCGGCGCAGATGCATTGAGTCGGCATAGCTCAACTTCACTGCCGGAGGGTTGATCATGGCTTCGACGTCCGTAACGCTCACTCTGCCCGTGCTCCCGCTCGACGACGAGGTCGTGCTGCCCGGAATGGTCGTTCCGCTGGACCTGTCCGATGCCGACGCGCGCGGGGCCGTGGAGGCGGCCCAGGCGGCGGCGGGCACCGGAAAGCCGCGGGTGCTGCTCGTGCCGCGCATCGACGGGAAGTACGCCGCAACGGGGGTGCTCGGGACGGTCGAACAGGTGGGCCGGCTCTCCGACGGCGACCCCGGCGCGCTCATCCGCGGCCTCGGGCGCGTGCGCATCGGCGCCGGGACCACCGGTCCGGGCGCCGCCCTCTGGGTCGAGGGCGAGACCGTCGAGGAGCACGTGCCGGACCCGCTGCCGGGCGCGGTCGCCGAGCTCGTCAAGGAGTACAAGGCGCTCGCCACCAGCTGGCTCAAGAAGCGCGGCGCCTGGCAGGTCGTCGACCGGGTCCAGCAGATCGAAGGGGTGTCGGCCCTCGCCGACAACTCCGGCTACTCCCCGTTCCTGACGGTCGAGCAGAAGGTCGAGCTGCTGGAGACCGCCGACCCCGTCGCCCGCCTCAGGCTGGCCGTCAAGGCGCTCAGCGACCACCTCGCCGAGCAGGACGTCGCCGAGTCCATCGCCAAGGACGTGCAGGACGGCGTCGACAAGCAGCAGCGCGAGTTCCTGCTCCGCCGCCAGCTCGAGGCCGTCCGCAAGGAACTGCGCGAACTGAACGGCGAGAAGGAGGGCGAGGAATCCGACGACTACCGCAGCCGCGTCGAGGCCGCCGACCTCCCCGAGAAGGTCCGCGAGGCCGCCCTCAAGGAGGTCGACAAGCTCGAGCGGGCCAGCGACCAGAGCCCCGAGGGCTCCTGGATCCGCACCTGGCTGGACACCGTGCTCGAACTGCCCTGGAACGAGCGCACCGAGGACCGGTACGACATCCAGGGCGCACGGGCCGTCCTCGACGCCGAGCACGCGGGGCTCGGGGACGTCAAGGACCGCATCACCGAGTACCTCGCGGTCAGGAAGCGGCGTACCGAGCGCGGCCTCGGCGTCATCGGCGGCCGCCGCGGCGGGGCCGTGCTGGCGCTCGTCGGACCGCCCGGCGTCGGCAAGACCTCGCTCGGCGAGTCCGTGGCCCACGCCATGGGCCGCACGTTCGTCCGCGTCGCCCTCGGCGGCGTACGCGACGAGGCCGAGGTGCGCGGACACCGCAGGACCTACGTCGGCGCCCTGCCGGGCCGGATCGTCCGCGCCATCAAGGAGGCCGGTTCGATGAACCCGGTCGTGCTCCTCGACGAGATCGACAAGGTCGGCTCCGACTTCCGCGGCGACCCCGCCGCGGCGCTGCTGGAGGTCTTGGACCCGGCGCAGAACCACACCTTCCGCGACCACTACCTGGAAGTGGAACTCGACCTCAGCGACGTGGTGTTCCTGGCCACGGCCAACGTCCTGGAGGCCATCCCGGAGGCGCTCGCCGACCGCATGGAGGTGGTCCGCCTCGACGGCTACACCGAGGACGAGAAGGTCGTCATCGCCCGCGACCACCTGCTGCCGCGCCAGCTGGAGCGCGCGGGCCTGGGCGCCGACGAGGTGATCCTGGAGGAGGCCGCGCTGCGCAGCCTGGCCGGCGAGTACACCCGCGAGGCGGGCGTGCGCACCCTGGAGCGGTCCCTCGCCCGCCTCCTGCGCAAGGTGGCCGCGCAGCACGAACTGGGCGAACGGGAGCTGCCCTTCAGCGTCGGCGCCGACGACCTGCGCGGGTTGATCGGACGGCCCCACCACGTCCCGGAGTCCGCCCAGGACCCGGCGGAGCGGCGGACCGCCGTCCCCGGCGTGGCCACCGGACTCGCGGTGACCGGCGCCGGCGGCGACGTCCTGTTCGTGGAGGCTTCGCTGGCCGATCCGGAGACGGGCGCGGCCGGCCTGACCCTCACCGGCCAGCTCGGCGACGTCATGAAGGAGTCGGCGCAGATCGCGCTCAGCTTCCTGCGCTCCCACGGCGCCGAACTGGAACTCCCGGTCGCCGACCTCAAGGACCGCGGTGTGCACATCCACTTCCCGGCCGGCGCGGTGCCCAAGGACGGTCCGAGCGCGGGCATCACCATGACCACGGCCCTGGCCTCGCTGCTCTCCGGCCGCCAGGTGCGCACGGACGTGGCCATGACCGGCGAGGTCTCGCTGACCGGGCGCGTCCTGCCGATCGGCGGCGTCAAGCAGAAGCTGCTCGCCGCCCACCGCGCGGGCCTGTCCACCGTCATCATCCCCAAGCGCAACGAGGCCGACCTGGACGACGTCCCGGCCGAGGTGCTGGAGGGGCTGGAGGTGCACCCGGTGACCGACGTGCGCCAGGTGCTGGAGCTCGCCCTGTCACCGGGCCGGGCCGGGGAGGAGGAGGCGCGGCCGGAGCAGGAGGCCGCGGTCACCGCCGCCGCCTGACCGGGTGCCCGTACGGCGGCCCGGGACCCCGCGACGGCGGGGCCCCGGGCCGCCCGCGCACCCGCTGCGAAATACTGGCGGCCTCATCCACCACCGAAGGAGCGGTACGTGCACGGGAGCGAAGACCAGGAGTTCCTTGCCCTGGAGCGGGAGCTGTCCGTCTTCCTCCGGCGCGCCCGCGCCTCCTCGGGCGAGATGGCGCGCGCCCTCCACCCCGAGCTGGAGCCCGCCGCGTACGGGCTCCTGGTCCGGCTGGAGGCGGCGGGCCGGCAGCGGGCCACCGAGCTCGCCGCCTACTTCGGCGTCGGCAAGGCCACCATGAGCCGCCAGCTGCGGGCCCTGGAGGTGCTGGGCCTGATCGCCCGCGAGCCGGACCCGGCCGACGGCCGGGCCTTCCTCGTCGGTCTCACCGAGGAGGGGCGCGAGCGCTTCCTGCGGGTACGGGGCGCCCGGCGCGAGCAGTACATGCGCAAACTGGCCGGCTGGGACCGCGGTGAAGTGGCGGAACTGGCCCGGCTGCTCAACCAGCTGAACGCGGGCGAGGACGCCCCGTAGGACCGGCCGGCGGCCCCTTCACAGTTCCGCGTAGACCGCCGACGCGTCGTCGTGCCGCTTGAAACGGCCCGGCGGGCGCGCCGGGTCGGCCTCGACGGCGCGGACCCGGCCGATCAGCCCCTCCGCGCCCTCCTTGCGCAGCACCGCCAGGCACTGCGCCCAGTCGCCCTCCCCGAAGGTGTCCGTCCACCGGCTCGCCCCGTCGGTGAGCGCGGCCACCGCCCGCACCCGGTCGCGCGGGAGGCGCCCGGTCACCGCCCGGCCCGCCACCTGCGGGTCCGCGGCCGCGGTGAAGAAGCCGCCCTCCGCGTTCCGCAGGGCGTCCGTGGCCGCCACCGACCCCCGAACCTCGCGGGGGACCAGGTCCAGCCGGTCGTCGAGCACCGCCGTCACCCCGCCCTCGGGCTCCTGGAGGAGCAGCACGGAGTCCGACAGCACCAGGTACTCCACGTACGCCTCGTCCCAGCGGACCACGACCACCGTCGCCTGCGGAGTGCGGACGTGAGAAAGGTCACAGGTGTGCCGGTGCGCATCGGCCGTGGAGCGGATCGCCTCCGCCAGGATCGCGTCCAACGGCATGTCCCGCCGGGAACCGGACAGTTCGGTCAATCGGCCGCCGAGCCGGCTCGCGAACCACGGCACCCCGTGCACGCAGCCGTCCTCGCCGCGCGGCGGGGTGACCCCGTCCAGGGCGACCAGGACGCCACCGCCCGAAGCCGGGACCGCGGCCGACACCCAGTCCTCATTGGGGCGTTCCCGGCTGCCGGCGGCTGAGGCGAGGTCGATGCGCATGCGGTCATTCTGCCGGGCGCCGGCGCGCGGACCGGAGCAGGTCCGGACCAATCGCGGGGCGGCCGGACAGGGACGCACGCGCGGGTCGCGGGAGGGCTGCGGCGGGCCGGCCGCAATGTTGGGCGGGCATACTGCCAAAGCCCGCGTGGATCTTTCAACCGCCTGTCCACGGACGCGCCCTGACGCCGGATGTCCGAGTTGGTCGCCACCTCATCCGTGATGTTCACTCCTTCGAGTGGCCGGGTGGGGTATGTGCGGCTCTCTTCTCCTCGCACTGCAAAGGTCTGAGGCGGTACGAGGGGGCAGGGGGCGTTTACTTGTTGACCGGCCGTTACCTCGGCCACACGAGTAGACGAGCAAGAGCACACGTACAGGATTGCGAGCACCGGTGCAGAAGAAGCGGTCTCGGAAGAACGGCACCGCCACCGACGGCCCGGCCCCCGCAGGACGCCGCGTCCGCGTGCGCCGCAGGCTGGTCGTGGGCGTGGCCGTCGCAGCCCTCACCGTCCTCGCGGCGGGCGCACCCGCCGTCGTCTCCGCCACGAGGGAACTCGGCGACTCACAGCGCCTGGTCACCCTGGCGGAGCAGACCCGGCACACCCTCACCCTCGCCCACCTCCTCGGCGACGAGCGCGACGCCGTCGTCGAGTACGCGGCCAAGGGCCGCCCCGGCTCGGCCAAGGGGCCCGTCCAGGAACGCGCCGCCCGCACCGACCGGCAGCTCGCCGAGGTCCAGGCCGACGCCGACGAGGCCACCGCCCGCACCCTCGCCCGCATCCAGGCCGTCCGCACCGAAGCCGTCGACGGCAAGGGCAGTGCCCTCGCCGCCCACCAGGCCTACGCCGGAGTCCTCGCCGAACTCCTCGCCCCCGGCGAACGGCTCGCCGATCTGACGCCGCCGCGCGCCACGGCCGCCCTCGCCACCACCCGCCCCATGGCCCCGCTGGGCCACGCCGTGGAACAGGCGTCGGCCACCCGCGGACTGCTGCTCGCCGCGCTGGCCGTCCCCCGCGGCGAGCAGCTCCCCAACTCGGCCGTCGTCGACGAACTCACCACCGCCGCCCAGCGCGCCCGCGTCCGGGAACAGGCCGCCCTGGACGACTTCGCCCGGGCCGCCCGGCCCGACGTGCGCCAGACCCTGGCCGCGACCGTCACCGGGCCCGAGGTCAAGGCGGCCGACGAGCACCTCAAGCGGCTCACCGACCGGCCCACCCTCACCCCCGCCGACCGCAGGACCGACGCGGCCGCGGTGGGCTCCGCGCTCACCGCCCGCATCGACCGCATGCGGTCCGTCGAGTCCACCCTCGCCGGCCAGCGCGCCTCCGCGCTCGCCGCGCAGCGCGACGACGACGTGACCCGGCTGGAGATGGTCATCGCCCTGCTCGGCGTGCTGTTCCTGGTCACCGTCGGCGTCTCCACCGCCGTGGCCCGCTCGCTCACCCGGCCGCTGTCGGTGCTGCGCCGCGGCGCCGAGCGGCTGGCCACGCCGGAGGGCTCGGTGGAACCGGTCCGGTTCACCGGTCGCAACGACGAGTTCGCCGAGGTCGTGCGCCACCTGAACGCGGTGCGCGACCAGACGGTGTCCCTGCACACCCGGATCGCCGGCCTCGACGCCGACCGGCGCCGCATCATCGGCCGCAACGAGGCGCTGGCCGCCGGCCGCGAGGCGCTCGAAGAGGAACTGACGACGCTGCGGGCCGGTCTGGAAGAGCACCGCCGCATCATGTCCACCACCTCCGTCTCGCTGTCGCTGCGGACCCTCGGCCTGGTGGAGCGCCAGCTCGCCGTGATCGAGGAGCTGGAGTCCAAGGAGCAGGACCCGGACCGGCTGGCGACCCTGTTCAAGCTGGACCACCTGGCGACCGTGATGCGCCGCCACAACGAGAACCTGCTCGTCCTGGCCGGCCAGGAGCACGGCCACGGCCAAGGACTGCCGGTACCGCTGGTCGACGTCATGCGGGCGGCGGTGAGCGAGATCGAGCGCTACGAGCGCGTCGACCTCGCGGCGCTGCCCGCCTCCACCCAGATCGCCGGGCACGCGGCGGACGACATCTCGCACGTACTGGCCGAACTGCTGGAGAACGCCACGACGTTCTCGCCGCCGGAGGCCAAGGTCAAGGTGTCCGGATGGCTGCTGGACTCCGGCGACGCGGTGCTGTCCGTCCTCGATCAGGGCATCGGGATCACCGAGGACCGGCTGGAGGCCCTCAACGCCCGGCTGTCCACACCCGAGGCCTACGACGAGGAGCCCGAGGAGGAGCACGGCCTCGGCCTCGGTCTGTACGTGGCCGGGCGCCTCGCGGCGCGGCACGGGGTCACCGCGGAGCTGCGGGCCGGGCGGCACGGGGGCACCGAGGCGCTGGTGGTCGTACCGGCCGCACTGCTCCCCGCGACCCCGCCGGCCTCCCCGGTCCACGCCCTGGCCACACCGGGTGGGCCCGCGCTGCGCCTTCCGGGCGTGATCGCGGAGGCCAACGAGAACACCCTCCCGAGCCGCCCGCGGGGCGGCGCCGCGGATCCGGGCCCCGCGGTGGAGCCGGTGATGGATTCCGCTCCGGTCGCGGTCGCGGACACGGCGGTGGCGGACGCGGCCGTGGAGGACGCGGCCGTCGAGAACACGGCGGTAGACGACACGGCGGTGGACTCCGACGGTGACTTCCCCGTGGCGGCCCCCGCCGTGGAAGCCCCGGGCGGAGCCGGTCCCGAGGAGCAGCTGCTCGCGCGGGTCGTCCCCGACGCGGAAGGGTCGGGCTTCGCGGCGGCGGACGCCGGGTCGGGGGCTCCGGCCGGGGCGCCCGACGCCGCACCGGGTGCCGGCGTAACGGAAGAGGCGCCCGAGCCGGATGCGCACCGGCATGCCGCCGCCGAGGGCAACTGGGTGCCCCGCCAGGGCAGCCACCCGACCGAGGCCGTCACCGGGTCCGAGCCCGAGCCCGAGGGCGAGACCGTCACCGACAAGGGCCTGCCCAAGCGCACGCCGCGCTCCGTGGCCGCCGCAGGGCGCCCGGCCGCCGGTGACGGCCCGGCCGAGCCGCCGCGCAAGGTCGACGCCGACGAACTGCGGCGCCGCCTCGGCGGGTTCTACCAGGGCGCCCAGGACGGCCGGCGCGTCGCCGCCGCCGAGCTCCGGCACGACCGGGACCAGGACCGGGACGAGGGCCGGGACCAGGACCGGGACCAGGACCGGGACCAGGGCGGGGACCGGCATCAGGGGCAGACCGACCGGGGGGACACCGCACAGGAGGCACGCACATGACCGCGCCCAGTACGTACGGACTGAGCACCCAGGCCCGCAACCTGCAGTGGCTGCTGACCGACCTGGTCGAGGAGGTGCCCGGCGTCAGCTCCGTCGCCGTCGTCTCCTCGGACGGGCTCCTGCTTCTGTCCTCCGACCCGGGAGCGGAATCCCCCCGGGGGCCCCGCACCAAGGGCCCGCGGGGCGCCTCCGCGGACCTCGCCACCATCGTCTCCGGCCTCGGCAGCCTCACCACCGGTGCGGCCGCGCTCATGGACGGCGGCACCGTCAAGCAGACCATGGTGGCGATGGAGCACGGTTCCGTCTTCGTCATGGCGATCAGCGACGGGTCCCTGCTGGGCGTGCACGCCGCCCCCGACTGCGACATGGGCGTCGTCGCCTACCACATGGCCCTGTTCGTCGGCCGCGCCGGCCACGTCCTGACCCCCGAAGTCCGCAGTGAGCTGCGCCAGTCGATGGAGAAGAACCCGTGAGGAGTCCGGCCTCCGACCGGCTGCCGATACGCGGCGCCGACCGCCGTCCCGCCCGCGTCCGCCCGTATTCGCTCACGGGCGGCAGGACCCGCTTCACGCAGGTCCTGCTGGTGGAGACCTTCGTCGCCACCCTGGACAGCGGTCCCGCCAAGGCGCCCGACCGCATGCCCGAGATGCCCGCCATCGTCGAGGTGTGCCGCCGCATGCGCACGATCGCCGAGATCGCCGCGCTGCTGAAGCTGCCGCTCGGTGTCGTCCGCGTCCTGGTCAGCGACCTCGCCGAGCAGGGCAGGATCCGCGTCTACGGCACGGGCCACGGCTCCGGCCGCCCCGAACGCGCGCTGCTGGAAAGGGTTCTCAGTGGTCTTCGCCGTCTCTGACCAGCCGGTGTCCGGGCCGGACGCGGACGACGAGCCCGTCCAGCCGTGGCAGTACGACCGCTCCCGCGCTCCCGTCGCCGTCAAGGTGCTGGTCGCGGGGGGCTTCGGTGTCGGCAAGACCACGTTCGTGTCGTCCGTCTCCGAGATCGCGCCGCTGCGCACCGAGGCGGTCATGACCCAGGCCAGCGTCCCGACGGACGACCTGACGGGGACCCCGGACAAGCACACCACCACCGTCGCCATGGACTTCGGGCGCGTCACCCTCGACGACGACCTCGTGCTGTACGTGTACGGGACGCCGGGCCAGGAGCGCTTCTGGTTCATGTGGGACGACCTGGTGCGCGGCGCCGTGGGCGGTATCGTCCTGGCCGACACCAGGCGGTTGCGCGACTGCTTCCCGGCCCTCGACTACTTCGAGAGCTGCGGGCTTCCGTACGCCGTCGCGGTCAACCACTTCGACGGTTCGGAGTCCTACGAGCCGGAGGACGTGAGGGAGGCGCTGACCGTTCCGCCGGAGGTGCCCGTCGTGATCATGGACGCGCGGCGCCGCTCGACGGTCGTGGAATCCCTGCTGACCCTGGTCGGGCACGCCCTGGACAGCACTCCCGCATAGGAACGGCCTCCCGGACGGGGACAGCCCCTTCGGACCGTGCAGCACAGCCTCGAACGGAGAACCTGACAGATGCGCAGGATACTTGTCGTGGGAGCCGGCCAGTCCGGTCTCCAGCTCGCCCTCGGACTCCAGTCCAAGGGGTACGAGGTCACCCTCATGTCCAACCGGACGGCGGACGAGATCCGCACCGGGCGGGTCATGTCCACGCAGTGCATGTTCGACACCGCCCTGCGGCACGAACGCGACCTCCAGCTGGACTTCTGGGACCGCCAGGCCCCCAGGATCGAGGGCCTCGGCGTCTCGGTGGCGGCCCCCGACGGCGGCCGCGCCATCGACTGGCTCGGACGCCTCAAGGGTTACGCGCAGTCCGTCGACCAGCGCGTGAAGATGGCCGGCTGGCTCGACACGTTCGCGCAGCGCGGTGGGCAGCTGGTCATCCATGGCGCCTCGGTCGCCGACCTCGACTACTTCTCCCGTACGTACGACCTGGTGCTGGTGGCCGCGGGCAAGGGCGAGCTGGTGTCCCTGTTCGAGCGGGACGCGGCACGCTCCCCGTACGACGTCCCGCAGCGCGCGCTGGCCGTCTCCTACGTGCACGGGCTCGGCCCGCGCCCGGAGCACCCGCAGACCGAGGCCGTGCGCTGCAACCTGGTCCCCGGGGTCGGCGAGCTGTTCGTGATGCCGACGCTCACCACCTCCGGCCGCGCGGACATCCTGTTCTGGGAGGGCCTGCCGGGCGGGCCGCTGGACGTCTTCCAGGGCGTGAAGGACCCGGCGGAGCACCTCGCGCTGACGCTGTCGCTGATGGAGAAGTTCACGCCGTGGGAGCACGCGCGGGCCGGGGAGGTGGAGCTGACGGACGCGGGCGGCACGCTCGCCGGCCGGTACGCGCCGGTCGTCCGCAAGCCCGTCGGGCGGCTGCCCGGCGGCGGGCTGGTGCTGGGGGTCGCGGACGTGGTCGTCGCCAACGACCCGATCACGGGGCAGGGCTCGAACTCCGCCGCCAAGTGCGCCGCCTCGTACCTCTCGTCGATCCTGATGCACGGTGACAAGCCGTTCGACGAGGCGTGGATGAAGGCGACCTTCGACAAGTTCTGGTTCACCACGGGCAAGCCGGTGACCCAGTGGACGAACGCGATGCTGGGCGTCCCGCCGGAGCACGTGCTGAACCTGATCGGTGCGGCCGGGCAGTTGCAGCCGGTGGCGGACCGGTTCGCCAACGGCTTCGACAACCCGGCCGACTTCGACGCGTACTTCTACGATCCCGAGGACGCGGCGGACTACCTGGCGTCGGTGGCGGCGTCGGAATCGGCCTCGGAATCGGAACCGGAGTCGGAGGCTTCGGCTTCGGGGGCCGCCTCGGAGGAGTAACCGGTGTCGTCGCCCTCCGCCGCGGCCTCGGGCAGCGGCGGAGGGGAGAACCGCGCGAGCGGGACGCCGTCCGGATCCGGGCGCACGGCGCCGAGGAGCGGGTTCGCGGCGATCGGCGAGACCTTGACCTTCGCCCCCGGGCGCGGCGCCTGGATCACCTTGCCGGCCCCGATGTAGAGGCCCACGTGGGTGGCCTTGGGGAAGTAGACGACCAGATCCCCGGGCCGCAGCCGGTCCAGCGGGACTTTCGGCAGGGTGGCCCACTGCTCCTGGCTGGTGCGCGGGATGGCCCGGCCGGCGTGCGCCCACGCCTGGGAGGTCAGCCCCGAGCAGTCGAACGAGCCGGGGCCCTCGGCGCCCCACCGGTACGGCTTGCCGATCTGGGCCGCGGCGTACCGCAGGGCCGTGCCGCCGGCGGCCGTGGGCGTACCGGTGCGGGCGGGGAGCCGGCCGGAGTCCACCAGCTCGCGCTGGGCGCCGGCGGTGTTCGCGGCCTCGCGCGCGCCGAGCTGGGCGAGCTGCTCGGGGGTGAGCGCGGCGAGCATCCGCTCGACCTCCTTGAGCTGCGTCGCGACCTCGTCCTTGTGCTTCTTCTGGCGCGCGGCCAGCGTCTGCTGGGATTCCAGCGCCCGGCGGGCCCGGGTGGCGAGGGCGCCGGCCTCCCGCTCGCCGCGCCGGAGCCGGGCCAGTACGGCGGCCTGCCGGGCACCCTCGCGGGCGGCGACGCGCCGCTGGTCGAGGGCGGCCTGGGGGGTGCCGGCGAGCAGCATCCGGGCGTAGGGAGGGATGCCGCGGGCGCCCTGGTACTGCTCGCGGGCCAACCGCCCGAGCAGGGCCCGCTCGGAACCGAGGGCGGTACGGGCCCTGCCGAGCTCGGCGGCGAGCCGCCGCTCCTCCTTCTGCCGGGAGGTGAGGGCGACCTCGGTGGCGTTGTAGGCCTCGGCGGCCTCCTCGGCCTTCTGGTACAGCCCCTGCAACCGGACGAGCAGCACCCCGACGGACTCACCGCCCGCGCCGGGCGCACCGGGCTCGGCATCGGCGACGGGGGCGGGGGCGACGGCGACGAGCACCGCGGCGACACAGGCGGCACGAAGCAGCCGATGGGACATGGGAACCACCTCCGAGCCGCCGATGCTGCCACGCCCGGTATGACAAATCGCCCAACGGGGTCGATGGGGCGGGGCAAGGTCACCCGGGTGGGGGTGGGGGTGGGGGAGGGGGACGGGTTCGGGTCTGGATCCGAGTGGGGGCCGGTCGCCCGGCAGGCGGGCCGTCAGCCGCGCAGCAGCCGGGCCTTGGCCGCGGTGAACTCCTCGGGGGTGAGCAGGCCCTCGCGGACGAGGGCCGCGAGCCGCGTCAGGTCGCAGACGAGGCCCTCCGGGTGAGCGGGGGCGCTCCGCGGGGGTTCCTCCGGGGAGGCCGGGTCAGGCGGCCACAGTTCCGCTTCGCCTTCCCGGTCGGGATCCGGTTCCGCTTCGCTTTCCCCGTCGGGCCACGGTCCGGGTTCCGGTTCCGGTTCCGGTTCCCACTCGACCCGCCCCGTGCCCTGCGCCGCCCTGACCGCCCGCCCGAGCAGCCCCTGCGGCTGCGCGTCCGCGGTGGCTGCGGCGTCCGCCGCGCCCGCCCCCGTGCCCGCCGCGCCGGCCTCCGCGCCCGCCGCGCGTACCAGCAGGCCCCGCAGCAGGGGGCGGCCCGCCGGGCGGGTCGCCGCGTGGACCGTCGTGCCCACCGGCCGGATGAACATCAGGCCGCCCCCGTCCGGGTGTCCGCCGGGATCCGCTCCGGCGGGATGCGGACCGAGCCGACGATGCGGCCGCCCGCCGCGCGTACGGCGATCGCCGCGTCCTCGGCCCACACGTGCTCGACCAGGAGCAGCAGCGCGCAGCTCCCGCGCTCCAGCAGCCGGGCCGCCTCCTGCACGTCCTCCGGACCGATCAGCCGCGCCACGTCCCGGCCCGTCAGAAGGCCCTGCAGCTCCACGAACTCGTCGAACTCCGACGCGAGCACCTCACCCCCGGCCGTCCGCGTCGCCACGAGACCGTCGATCAGCCGGACCACCCCGGTCTTGCGCAGTCCCGTCACCGCCTCCACGGCCGGCACCCGCAGTTGCTCCTCCGGGAAGGCGAGGACGATGAACTCCACAGGCCCCATAGGGTTCGGCTCCTGATTCCGACCGTTTATGACGACTCTTCGGCACACTATGACATAAGCGGACATAGCATCCGTTCGCTTGCTACGTTTCGCCTATGACCGCTCTGACGGCACAGGTGGCGGAGCCCGCCCCGCCCCCTCCGCCCGACGCCGGCGCCCCCGGGCGCCGGGGTGTCGGGCTCACGCTGCTCATCGGCGCCGTCCTGATCTCCGTACTCGGCCACCTCCACGTCGGCCTCGCCACCACCGGCCGGATCCCCCCGGCCGCCGCCCACTACGCCGGCGGGCTCGCAATCGCCGCGCTGCTCGCGCACCTCGCCGTCCGGATCCGGGCCCCGTACGCCGACCCCCTCGTGCTGCCCATCGCCGTCCTTCTCAACGGCCTCGGGCTCGTCCTCATCCAGCGCCTCGACACGACCACGCCCGGCCACCCCGCCGCCGGGGACCAGCTGCGCTGGTCCGCGCTCGGGGTGGCGCTCTTCGTCGTCGTCGTCCTGGTGCTGCGCGACCACCGGGTGCTCCAGCGGTACGCCTACCTGTCCGTCGCCGTCGCCCTCGTGCTGATGCTCGTCCCCGTCTTCTTCCCGGCGGTCAACGGCGCCCACATCTGGATCCGGTTCGCCGGACTCTCCTTCCAGCCGGGTGAGTTCGCCAAGATCCTGCTCGCCGTCTTCTTCGCCACCTACCTCGCCGCGAACCGCACCGCCCTGGCCCTCACCGGCCGCCGGCTCTTCTGGAAGCTGCGGCTCCTGCCGGGCCGGGTCCTCGGCCCGATCCTCGCGATCTGGGCGCTGAGCGTCGGCGTACTGGTCCTGGAGCGGGACCTCGGGACCTCGCTGCTGTTCTTCGGACTGTTCGTGATCATGCTGTTCACGGCCACCGGACGGATCGGCTGGATCGCCATCGGCCTCCTCCTGGCCGGGCTCGGCGCCTACGCCGTCGGAACGTTCGAACCGCACGTGAACAGCCGCGTCGACGACTGGCTGAATCCTTTCGCCTCCATCGAGCGCGGCGAAGGCCCCGGCCAGCTCGCCCAGTCCCTCTTCGCGTTCGGCTCCGGCGGGCTGCTCGGCGCCGGACTCGGCCACGGCCAGTCCTTCCTCATCGGCTTCGCCGCCAAGTCCGACTTCATCCTCGCCACGGCCGGTGAGGAGCTCGGCCTCGCCGGCCTCACCGCGATCCTGCTCCTGTACGGGCTCCTCGTCGCCCGCGGTTTCGGGGCCGCCCTGGCCCTGCGCGACCCCTTCGGCCGCCTGCTCGCCACCGGCCTCGCGTCGATCGTCGCCCTGCAGGTGTTCGTCATCGCGGGCGGCGTCACCGGCCTGATCCCGCTGACCGGCATGGCCATGCCCTTCCTGGCCCAGGGCGGCTCCTCGGTCGTCACCAACTGGATCATCGTCGCCCTGCTGGTCCGGCTCGGCGACAGCGCCCGCAGACCCGCACCGCAGGAGCCCCCCGAGTGATCCGCCACATCCGCTGGTGCGCGTACGCCTGCGCCCTGCTGCTCGTCGCCCTGCTGGTCAACATCGCCCGCGTGCAGGTCTGGGAGTCCGCCGCCTACGGCGCGAACCCGGCCAACAAGCGCCCCGCCATCGAGCGCTACGCCCAGCCCCGCGGGGACATCCTGGTCGACGGCCGCCCCGTCACCGGCTCCCGCGACAGCGGCCAGCTGCTGCGCTACGAGCGGACCTACGCCAACGGCCCGCTGTACGCGCCGGTCACCGGCTTCTCCTCCCAGACGTACGGGACCAGCTTCATCGAGCGCGCCGAGGACGGAGTCCTCGCGGGCACGGACCCGGGGCTCTCCGCCTTCCCGCTCTGGTATGACCTCGCGCGCGGCCGCCCGGCCGGCGGGGACGCGGTCACCACCGTCCGGGCCGGCGCACAGCTGGCCGCGTACGCCGGGCTGGCGGGCAAACGCGGCGCGGTGGCCGCCGTGGAGCCGGCCACGGGGAAGATCCTCGCGCTGGTCAGCAGCCCCTCCTACGATCCGGCCGCGCTCTCCGGTACCGGGAGCCGGGTCGCGGCGCAGTGGGCCCGGCTGAACGCGGACCCGGCCCGGCCCATGCTCAACCGGGCGCTGCGCGAGACCTACCCGCCCGGCTCCACCTTCAAGATCGTGACCGCGGCGGCCGCCCTCGACGCGGGCGTCGTCACCGACGTCGACGCACCCACCGAGACCCCCGACCCCTACCCGCTGCCCGGCACCCGCACCCTGCTGCCGAACGCGGGAACGGGCTGCCGGGACGCCTCGATGGCGGAGGCGGTGCAGTGGTCCTGCAACACGGTGATGGCGAAGATCGGGGTGCGGGTCGGGCTGCGCGGGATGGTGGAGGCGGCGGAGCGGTTCGGGTTCAACCGCGAGGGGCTGCGGGTGCCCTCCTGGGTGTCGCGGTCGAACTTCGACACCGACATGAGCCAGGACCAGCTCGCCCTGTCCGCGATCGGGCAGTTCAACACCCGCGCCACGCCGCTGCAGATGGCGATGGTGGCGGCCGCCGTCGCCAACGGCGGTGAGCTGACCTCGCCCTACCTCGTGGAGCGCACCACCCAGGACGACGGATCCCCCGTGCGGCGGGGCAACCGGAGCAGCCTCGGCCGCGCCATGGACCCGGCCACCGCACTGCGGATGCAGGAGCTGATGGTGAAGGTGGTCCAGGACGGGACGGGGAAGAACGCGGCGATCCCGGGCGCGGTGGTCGGCGGCAAGACCGGCACCGCGCAGCACGGCGTCGGCAACGCGGGAACCCCGTACGCCTGGTTCATCTCCTGGGCCAGGGCCGAGGGGGCGCCGCTGCCGGCCGTCGCCGTGGCGGTGGTGGTGGAGGACGCGGCGGCGAACCGCGGCGACATCAGCGGCAACCTGGCCGCCGCGCCGATCGCCCGCGCGGTGATGGAGGCGGCGCTGTCCGCGTCCTGAAGGGGGAGGAGGGGGCGGTGCGCGGGCCGTCGAGAAGGGGGAGGAGGGGCGCTGCGCGGGCCGTCGATTAGGGTCGGGGGGAAACGATGCCGCAAACGATCCCGCGTATCCACGCACGACCCCGAGGAGCAGCCGTGAGCGAGGCGTCCACCGCACTGCAGCAGCAGATCGCCCGGGAACTCCTGGTGAGCGATACCTTCGACGCGGAGCACGAGATCGAGCGCCGGGTGGCCTTCCTCACCGAGCGGCTCACCTCGACCGGTCTGCGCTCCCTGGTCCTCGGCATCAGCGGCGGCGTGGACTCCACGACCGCCGGGCGGCTGTGCCAGCTGGCCGTCGAGCGGGCCCGTGCCGCCGGGCACGAGGCCGTGTTCCAGGCGATGCGGCTGCCCTACGGGGTCCAGGCCGACGAGAAGGACGCCCAGCTCGCCCTGTCCTTCATCCGCCCCGACCAGGTCCTGACCGTCGACGTGAAGCCGGCGAGCGACGCGGCCCTCGCCGCCGCGATCACCGCCGGAGTGGCCTTCCGCGACGCGGCGCACCAGGACTTCGTCCAGGGCAACATCAAGGCGCGCCAGCGCATGATCGCGCAGTACGCGGTCGCGGGCGCGCACGACGGCCTGGTGGTCGGCACCGACCACGCCGCCGAGGCGGTCTCCGGCTTCTTCACCAAGTTCGGCGACGGCGCAGCCGACCTCGTCCCGCTGACCGGTCTGACCAAGCGGCGGGTGCGTGCCGTCGCGGAGGCCCTGGGCGCCCCCTCCGGGCTCGTGTGGAAGGTCCCGACGGCCGACCTGGAGACCCTCGACCCGGGCAAGGCCGACGAGGACGCGCTCGGTGTCTCGTACGACGAGATCGACGACTTCCTGGAGGGCAAGCCGGTGGACGAGCGCGCCTTCGACCTCATCGTCCGCCGCTACCGGCTCACCGAACACAAGCGCCGGCTGCCGATCGCGCCGTAGCGCCCGCCCGGACCCCGGGGCGGCGTCAGGTGTCCGCGCCGTCGGAGATCGCGGCGCGGACCTCCGCCACCCGCTCGGCTTCCTCGGCCGCGAACCGCTCGCGGTCGAGGGCCTCGGCGATCTCCTCGTCCTGCCGCATCAGCAGGTCCAGGTTGGAGTCGCCCATCTCGAAGACGCCCATCTCCAGGTAGGCCTTCTGCAGCCGTTCGCCCCACAGCCCGATGTCCTTCACGCACGGCACGATCCGGCTGAACAGCAGTCTGCGGAACAGGGCCAGGAACTCCGACTGCTCACTGAACCGCTCGGCCTCCTTGCGCGGGATGCCGAAGTTCTCCAGCACCTCCACCCCGCGCAGCCGGTCCCGCATCAGGTAGCAGCCCTCGATCACGAACTCCTCGCGCTCGCGCAGCTCGGCGTCCGTCAACTGCTGGTAGTAGTCCCGCAGCGCCATCCGCCCGAACGCCACGTGCCGGGCCTCGTCCTGCATCACGTACGCGAGGATCTGCTGGGGCAGCGGCTTGTCCGTGGTGTCGCGGATCATGCCGAAGGCGGCCAGCGCCAGCCCCTCGATCAGCACCTGCATGCCGAGGTAGGGCATGTCCCAGCGGGAGTCGCGCAGCGTGTCGCCCAGCAGCTCCCGGAGGCTGTCGTTGATCGGGTAGAGCATCCCGACCTTCTCGTGCAGAAAGCGCCCGAAGACCTCGGCGTGCCGGGCCTCGTCCATGGTCTGGGTGGCGGAGTAGAACTTCGCGTCCAGGTCAGGCACGGACTCCACGATCCGCGCCGCGCACACCATCGCCCCCTGCTCGCCGTGCAGGAACTGGCTGAACTGCCAGGAGGAGTAGTGCCGGCGCAGCTCGCCCTTGTCCCGCTCCGTGAGCTTGGCCCAGTGCCGCGTCCCGTACAGGGTCAGCACCTCGTCCGGCGTGCCCAGCGGGTCGTACGGGTCCACCTCGGTGTCCCAGGCGATGCGCTTGGCGCCGTCCCACTGCTTGTCCTTGCCCTTCTGGTAGAGCGCGAGGAGGCGTTCGCGGCCTTCGTCGTACTCCCAGCTGAAGCGGGCCGAACCGGAGGAGGGGACCTGCCAGACACCCTCGCCCGGATCCGTGGTGTAGAGCTCGTGCGTCGACACTGACGCCCCCTTTGTCACCTACTGCCGTACAGGACCCGTCAGTTGGCAGCGTCACACGTCGGTAGACGCGTGGTCAACAAGTCGCGCCCGAGGGATTGACGGCCTTGCTGACAAGCAGTCTCATAACTGGTGACCGCCGTTCACTCGACGACGAGGTGTCCGAAGCCATGACGACCGTGACCGATCGAGCCGCGCTGAGGGACGCCCTCGGCCTGCTCAAGGACCGCGAGCAGATCGCCGAACGACTGCTGGAGTCCTCCGCGAAGCACTCCTTCGACCCCGACCAGGAACTCGACTGGGACGCCCCGCTGATCGAGGGCAAGTACTACTGGCCGCCGGAGCTCCTCTCGCTCTACGACACCCCGATCTGGAAGAAGATGGGGGAGGAGCAGCGGATCGACCTCTCGCGCCACGAGGCGGCGGCGCTCGCCTCGCTCGGCATCTGGTTCGAGATCATCCTCATGCAGCTGCTGGTCCGGCACATCTACGACAAGTCCCTGACCAGCAACCACGTGCGCTATGCCCTCACCGAGATCGCCGACGAGTGCCGCCACTCGATGATGTTCGCCCGCATGATCCAGCGGGCCGGCGCCCCCGCCTACCCCGTCTCGCGGGTCAACCACAACCTCGCCCGCATCCTCAAGACGGTCTCCACCACCCCCGGTTCCTTCGCCTGCACCCTCCTCGGCGAGGAGATCCTCGACTGGATGCAGCGCCTGACCTTCCCGGACGAGCGCATCCAGCCGCTGGTCCGCGGGGTCACCCGGATCCACGTCGTCGAGGAGGCCCGGCACGTCCGGTACGCCCGGGAGGAACTGCGCCGCCAGATGCTGACGGCCCCGCGCTGGGAGCAGGAGCTCACCCGCGTCAGCTGCGGCGAGGCCGCCCGCGTCTTCTCCCTCGCCTTCGTCAACCCGGCCGTCTACGAGAGCCTCGGCCTCGACCGGCGCGAAGCCGTGGCCCAGGTCAAGGCCAGCGGCCACCGCCGCGAGGTCATGCAGTCCGGCGCGAAGCGGCTGACCGACTTCCTGGACGACATCGGCGTGCTGCGCGGGGTGGGGCGCAGGCTGTGGAAGAGCTCGGGCCTCTTGGCGTGAGAGGGCGGGGGCGGTGCGGGGCCGGTGTGCGGGATCCGTACCGGGGCGGGGAGGGGCGGCGGGGAAGCCGCGTGCCGATCCGATCCAGGACCGCCCTGCCGCCCCCTCACCCGCATCGCTCCCTCACCCGCATCGCCCCCGCACCCGCCCCCGTCGTCCCGTTCGGGCCGCCGTCCCGCTCGGGCCGGTGTCCCGTTCAGCCGGCCGTCCCGGTCAGACCGCCGCCGTCCGCTCCACCGGGATCCACAGCTCCGCGTCCGCCTGCCGGGCATCCCGTGACAGGCGGGTCCGCAGGATCTCGGGCCCCGGCCGGCTCCGGTAGGGATTGGACGGGAACCACTGCGTGAACACGTCCCGCCACAGGTACTGCAGCGCCTGCGGGAACGCCCCGGAGCTCTCGAAGACGGCCCACGTCCCGGCCGGCACGGTGAGCGCGTCCATGTCCTGCGGTACGGCGGCCCGGGTCACCACCCCGTGGAAGTAGTCGAGTTCGGTACCCTCCGCCCGGCTCGGGTCCAGGTTCCCGCTCGCCCCCACGACCCCCTGCGGCTCCTGGTCGGACAGCGCCTCCATGCGCCGCAGTGCCTCCTGCCCGATGCTCCGGATGAAGTCGGCGATGGCGGGGTTCATCCCCTCGTGCACGAGCGGGACGCGCGCCCTCCTGCCGACCAGCCGGAACTCGTCCTTCTCCACGATCCGGTACCGCATGCTGCTGCTCCCTTCGACGGTGAGACGGAAGGACAGCCGTGACTGGGACCGCAGGGCCGCACCCGACCGCCTGGCCTCGCCGGGGCCCACGCCGTGCAGGGCGCGGAACGCCCGCGCGAACGCCTCCCCCGAGGAGTAGCCGTACCGGACCGCCACCTCCAGCAGCGTCCTGTCCCCGGCCAGCACCTCCGCGCCGGCGACCGTGAGCCGCCTGCGCCGGACGTACTCCGACAGCGGCATCCCCGCCAGCGCGGAGAACAGCCGACGGAAGTGGTACTCCGAAGTCGCCACGATGCGCGCCAGGTCGGCCACCTCGATCCGCTGGTCGAGGTGGCACTCGATGTGGTCCATGGCCTGGTTCAGCCGCTCCAGCACCCCGGCCTCCTTCCCTTCGGTCACTCACGCTAGGAGGCGGCCACCCCGCCCGACCCGACATCCCGTGCCCGATCCGGTCGGGTGGCGGGGCCGAGGCGCCGCGGCGAGGGTCGTGACCCGGTGCAGCGTTCCCGTCACGGAGCTACGGCTTCCGTCACGGTGCCGCAGGCGCCGTCGTCTAGTCTGCGGGCATGACCGTACGCGCCTACCGCAGGCTGAGCGTCGAGGAGCGGCGAGCCCAACTCCTCGACGCGGCCCTGTCGCTGTTCGCGCACCGGGCGCCGGAGGAGGTCTCGCTCGACGACGTGGCCGAGGCCGCCGGGGTCTCGCGTCCGCTCGTCTACCGCTACTTCCCGGGCGGCAAGCAGCAGCTCTACGAGGCGGCCCTGCGCTCGGCGGCCGACCTCCTCGAGCAGTGCTTCGCGCAGCCGCAGCAGGGCCCGCTGACCCAGCGCCTCGGCCGGGCCCTGGACCGGTACCTGGCCTTCGTCGACGAACACGACACCGGCTTCGCGGCCCTCCTCCAAGGCGGCAGCGTCGTGGAGACCTCCCGCACGACGGCGACGGTCGACGGCATCCGCCGGGCCGCCGCCGAGCAGATCCTCTTCCACCTCGGCGTCCCCGCCCCCGGCCCGCGGCTGCGGATGATGGTCCGCACGTGGATCACGGCCGTCGAGGGGGCCTCCCTCATCTGGATCGACGAGGGGAAGCAGCCGGAGGTCGTCTCGCTGCGCGACTGGCTGGTGGACCAGTTCATCGCGCTGCTCACGGCCACGGCCGCCACGGACCCCGAGACGGAGGCCGCCGCCCGCGCCGCCCTCGCCCTGGAATCGGCGGACGGCCCGGTCGGGGTCCTGGCCCGGCGCGTGATCCCGGTGGTCTCGGAGGCCGCCCACCTCCTGTGACACTGGTGGGGTGAGAAGCGAACCGACCCCCTTCGAGGGCGGCCCGATGGACGGCCGGGTCCTCCCCGTCCTCGTCGGCCCGACCGGCCACCCCCCGAAGTGGTACGAGATCCCGGTCCCGGCGCCGGACGGGGGCGCCCCGACGGTGCTCCTCTACGAACGCGTCCCGGCGGGCTACTCCAAACGCCTGGGCCTGCAGAAGGGCTGGAAGTACACCCACCACCCCTCAGGCCGCAGACCGAAGCCCCGCTGGCCCTGGACCAAACCCGCCCGCCCCTGAGACCGGCTCCGCGGGGCTGTGCCAGCCGGTTTTAGTCCGGCATCACGACTCCACCGGCGGAACCGGCTCGGGTCCCGGCCCCGGCTGCGCTCCCGGCACGGGCACGGGCGTGGGCGCGGGCGCAGGCACGGGCGCAGGCATGGGCACGGCCGCCGGAAGCGTCAGTACCGCCTCGGCCCCGCCCCCCTCACCGTCCTCGCCCTCCGCCGCGGCCCGGAACTCCAGCCGCGCCCCGATCACCGCCGCCTGCCCCGCCGCGATCGTCAGACCCAGCCCGTGTCCCTTGCCCCCGCTGCGGAACCGCTGGGGGCCGTGCGCCCGCAGGTAGTCGGGGAACCCGTCGCCGTGGTCCCGCACCGTCACCACCGGTCCGTCCACCGTCAGCACCACCGGCGCCCGCCCGTGCTTGTGCGCGTTGGCCACCAGATTGCCCAGCACCCGCTCCAGCCGTCGCCGGTCCGTTTCCACGTGAGCGTCCCGGACCACGACGACCGCCGTGTCCGTCCCCGACGCCCGCACCACCCGCCCGGCCAGCCGCCCCAGCTGGTGCAGGTCGGTCTCCACGACCTCGCTGCCCGAGTCCAGCCGCGAGATCTCCAGCAGGTCCTCCGTCAGCTGCCGCATCGTGCTCACCCGCTCCCGCACCAGCTCCGTCGGGCGTCCCTCCGGCAGCAGCTCCGACGCCGCGTGCAGTCCGGTCAACGGGGTGCGCAGCTCGTGCGCCACGTCCGCCGTGAACCGCCGCTCGCTCTCCAGCTTCGCCTGCAGGCTGGCCGCCATCGTGTCCAGCGCCCCGGCCACCGTCGCCACCTCGTCCTGGTGCCGCGAGGGATCCTCCGTGCGGGGATCGCCCACGCGCGCGTCGAGGTCCCCTTGGGTGATCCGGCGGGCCACCGTCGCCGTCTGGTGCAGCCGCCGCGTCACGCGGGTCACGGCGAAGGCGCCGATCAGCAAGGTCCCGCCGATCGCCAGTACCGACGACCCGATGATCGCGTTGTCCAGCCCGCTGATCGTGCGCGCGCTCTGCTCGTAGTCCACGGCGGTGGCCAGCGCCCGCCCGTCCGCCGGAGCCGCCGCCCACATCGTCGGGCGGCCCCGGTAGTCGCCCACGACCGTGCCGCGCTGCCCGCTGACGGCCAACGCCCGCAGCCGCGGCGGCAGTCCGACCGGGTCCAGGGCCGAATCGGGCGGCAGGGCCTCGCCCGCCTCGTACGCGTGGGTCGCGTCGTGCAGCTTGCCGAGCGCCTTCTCGCGCGCCGTGGCCACGGTCTGCCGGGTCACCGCCACGTGCACGAGCGCGCCCAGCGCCGCCGCCAGTGCGCAGCACATGACCACGATGAAGCACGCGGACTTCCAGGTCAGCGTGGCGGTCCAGGCGGGCAGCCGGGGTCTCACGGCGCTCCTGGGGTGCCGCCGGGCGTACGCGGCGCCTTCGACCGGGGGCCGGTGCCGGGCCCGGTGCCGTTGCCCGCGCCGGGACCGTTCCCGTCACCCGCGCCGGGGCCGCTTCCGCCACCCGGGCCCGTTCCGCGGCCCGCCCCGTGGCCGGGGTGCGCCGGCCCCTGCGCGTTGCCCGGCACCCGCACGATCTGCTCGCGCGTCGGCAGCATCGTCAACTGCCGCTCGTCCCAGGACCAGGCGGTGATCAGCTCGTAGCCGTTGTTGCCGCTGGGCATCCGCAGCACCACGTCCCGGCCGGCCAGGTCCACGCTGATCACGGTCTGGGTCGTCGCCATGATCCGGTTGAGGCGGCCGTCGTCGTCCGCCGTGTACACCCGTACCGACATCATCTTGTCCGGGTACTCGATGCCGACGATCAGTTCGTCCTTGCCGTCGCCCGTCAGGTCCCGGTAGTACGGCGTCAGCACCGGGCACTGCGAGGTTTGCGCCCCCTCCGCGCCGCCCGCACCCTCGGCGGCCTCCGTACCCTCCTTGCCGCAGTTCCCGATCGCGGTGGCGGTCTCGGCGGGCATCCCGTCCGGGCCGACGTCGGTCTTCGGATGGGCCCGCAGCTCCGCCTGCACCAGGGCCACCGGGTCCACGGCGTGCACGTCCTGGTTCGGGACGGGAGCGATTCCCCTGACGTACTCGGGCGGAGCGCCGCTCGGGTCGGCGGGCGGTACGACGGCGCCCTGGCGGTCCGGCCACAGGTGTACGGGCCCGCTCGCGGTCGGCGTCGAGCCCGCGGCGACCAGCCCGCCGGCGTCGCCGCATCCCGTCAGCAGGGGCAGCACGGCGAGCAGACCGGCCGCTGCGAGAGCCCGCGGACCGGGCACGGCGGCCGAGCGGAAGGGAAGCGTTTTCACAGGCCCCAGCGTCCTCCATGTCCGCAGCGGTACGACCTTCGGGTCCCGTCAACCCTATGCGGAGGTTTGCCCGTGTCCCTCGGGGTTTCGGCGGAGGGTCGCGCGGTACCGCGGGCGTCAGCCCTCGGTCCGACCCCGCCGCAGCATCGCGAAGCCGAGTCCGGCGGCGCCGACGGCGGCGATGCCGGCGCCCGCGGCGAGCAGGAACACCCCTTCGCCCGGCCCGTCGGCCGGCGTGTCCAGGCGCAGCGGCTGAGCCCGGCCGACGGCGAGGGACCGGCTGTCGCCGCCCGCCTGTCCCGGCGCCGCAGCGGGGACGACCTGTCCGGTGCGGGTGGCGGTCTTGTGACCGTCGAGGGCGGTGCCCTCGTCCCGGCCCTCGGCGGGAGCGTCGGCGCCCACCCAGGAGGTCAGCCGCCCGTCGGACTCCAGCGCGGCGTGCAGATCCCCGGCGGCGCCGAAACCGGTGATGCCCGCGCGGCTCGTCAGCGTGGTGGCCTTGTGCCCCCCGGCGGTCAGGATGTCCGCCCGGTACGCGCCTTGGGCGGTGCGGTAGACCTCGGCGGTGGAGGCACCGTCCGCCAGCGCGAGGCGCTTGACCAGCACGGCCTGCTCCGCGGCCGCGTGCGCGGACGAGGCCGCGGGCACCCCCTCGGCGAGAGCGGCGGCGGCGGGCAGCGCCAGCAGGCTTCCGGCGCATGCGGTCACGGCGGCGGCGCGAAGAAGAGTGCGGCGGCGGACGGTGCTCACGGAAAACCCCTGCGTTGCTGTCGGTCACTGGTCGGCGCAGCTCATCGCTGTCGCCACCAACCTAGGCGTCGGCCGTTGCGGAGGAGCCCCGTTCGTGTAACAGCGACGTCGCAGGGCCACGGCGGAGTCGTCACACGGCGGGGAGACCGCTGCGGCAGCTCCCGTGAGGGGCCCGCGGTGGGGGGCCCGCGCCCCGTGCAGGAACCAAGAGCGATGCCGGACGACCGGGCAGGCCGGGGCGGTGTGCCTCACCGACACCGGCGTTTGAACGTCCACCGGCGTCCCCGGCCGCACCGCATCCTCCAGCCCCGCCGGGGTTTCAGACGCGGCGTCTCCCGGCCGCGCCCTCCTCGATGGGTGACGCCCCCGATCCCGTCCGCGTTCGAGGCGTAACACCGCCCAGCCGCGGGGGCGTTTGCGGCGTGCCGGCCCCCGGTTGCGCTGGTGTTCGGCGTGGGCATCCTCCAGCCTGGGGCGTTTGCGGCGTGCCGTCCCCCTCCGGGTCGCGCTGGTGTTGTGGCGTGGGCATCCTTCAGCCTTGGGTGCGTTTGCGGCGTGCCGTCCCCCTCCGGGTCGCGCTGGTGTTGTGGCGTGGGCATCCTTCAGCCTTGGGGGCGTTTGCGGCGTGCCGTCCCCCTCCGGGTCGCGCTGGTGTTGTGGCGTGGGCATCCTTCAGCCTTGGGGGCGTTTGAGGCGCGGGGTCTGGGGCGGAGCCCCGGTTCGGGAAGGGGCGGGTAGGGGAAAGCGCCGCAGGCCACCGTCGCGCGCCGAAGCCCCCGCTCCACGGTGCACACCAACCCGCGCCCAGGCCCCCGGATCTCCCCGCGCTCGGGCTGAGCTCCCCGATCGATCCCGGCCATGCCCCGATCAAGCCCCAACACCCAGCCAAACTCCACACGGCGCCAGGCCGGGACCCCCGTCAAGGCCAAGCCGCGTAACCAGGCCTCGGCTTCGCGTCGCGTCCAGGCCGCAGCACAGCCCGCGTCCAGCCCAGCCCGGCCGCAGGCCAAGCCCCGGCTACGGCGAAGCGCCTCCCGAGGCCCAGCCCAAGGTCACGTCCAAGTCCAGCCGCCTGGCCTGCCCGGCCAAGCTCGATTGACCAAGCCCCCACTTCGCGTCGCGTCCAAGCGCCGGCACCGCCCGCGCCCGGCCCAGCCAGTCCGCAGGCCAGGCCCCGGCTACGGCGAAGCGCCACCCGACGCCCAGCCAGCCCAAGTCCAGGTCCAGCCCGGCCGACCCGGCCAAGCCCCTCCCCCCTGCCCCCTCAGGCAGACCGCTTCCGACCCGCCGCCGCCGTCTTCTTCGCTGCACTAGCCGTCTTCTTCGCCGCCCCCGCCGTCGACTTGTCCGCCGCCGCGGTCGACTTGGTGGCCGACGCCGACTTGGCCCGCGCCCCCGTCGCCTTCGCGGTCTTCGCGGTCTTCGCCGTCGACTTGGTCGCTGACGCCGCCGTCTTCTTCACCGCCCCCACCCCGCTCTTCTTCGCCGAGCCCGCCCCAGACCCCGCCGCCGACGCCGCCGTCGACTTCTTCCCGCCCACCGCCTTCGGCGCGGCCGCCGCAGCAGCCTCGCCCCGGCCACCACCCTCGCCCGCCTTCCGCCGCCCCCGAATCGGCGTGACCTCGGCCTCGGCCTCGGCCCCCACCGCCCCCGCGGCCCCGGCCCCGGCCCCCTCCCCCCGAGACGCCTTCGCCGCCTGCACACTCCTCTCCAGCGCCGCCATCAGGTCGATCACCTGCCCCCCGGCCGGCTGCGCGACGGTCTCCGCCGGCTCGAACCCGCCGCCCGCCTTCGCCGCGATCATCGCCTCCACGGCATCCCGGTACTCGTCGTGCAGCGAGGACAGCTCGACCTCCCCCAGCGTCGCCATCAGCGCGTCCGCCAAGTCGAGTTCGGCCTCCCGTACGCTCACGTCCGCCTCCGGAGCCACCCCCTCCGGCACCCGGATCTCGTCCGGCCACAACAGCCCGTGCATCGCGATCACGTCGTCCACGACGCGCAGCATGCCCAGCCGCTCCCGCCCCCGCAGCGCGTACTTGGCGATCGCGACCTTCCGGCTCCGCTTCAGCGCCTCCCGCAGCAGTGTGTAGGGCTTCGCCGCCGTCGCCCCGTTCGCCGCGAGGTAGTACGCCGCGTCCATCTGCAGCGGGTCGATCTCGTCCGCCGGGACGAACGACATGATCTCGATCGTCCGCGCGGTCGAGATCGGCAGCTTCGCCAGATCCTCGTCCGTGATCGGGATGATCGATCCGTCCGCCTCCTCGTACCCCTTGCCGATCTCGGCGCTCGGCACCTCCTCGCCGTCCAGCTCGCACACCTTGCGGTAGCGGATCCGCCCGCCGTCGCCGAGGTGGATCTGGCGGAAGGAGATCGAGTGGTTCTCGGTGGCGTTGACGAGCTTGATCGGGATGCTGACCAACCCGAAGGAGATCGCCCCGTTCCAAATGGATCGCACGGTTCCTCCTGATTCGTGGCAATCTCATCGTATGACGCCGATCACACAGGTGGAGGGCCGTCGCATCGCGCTGAGCAACCTCGACAAGGTGCTCTACCCCGAGACCGGCTTCACCAAGGGCGAGGTCCTGCACTACTACGCCACCGTCGCGGGCTCCCTGCTGCCCCACATCCACGACCGCCCCGTGTCCTTCCTGCGCTATCCCGACGGCCCGGAGGGCCAGCTCTTCTTCACCAAGAACCCGCCGCCCGGCACGCCCGACTGGGTGAAGACCACCCCCGTGCCCCGCTCCGAGGACCTCTCCGCCCACCAGGTGGTCGTCGCCGACATGGCCACCCTCATGTGGTCCGCCAACCTCGTCGTCGAGTTCCACACCCCGCAGTGGACCGCCGGCAGGCCGGCCCTCGCCGACCGCATGGTCCTCGACCTCGACCCCGGCGCGCCCGCCTCCGTCCTCGAGTGCTGCGCCGCCGCGCTGTGGCTGCGCGACCGGCTCACCGCCGACGGCCTGCACGCGTACGCCAAGACCTCCGGCTCCAAGGGCCTGCACCTCGCCGTGCCCCTCGAGCCGACCCCCTCCGAGCAGGTGTCGGCGTACGCGAAGCTGCTCGCCCAGGAAGCCGAACGCGAACTCCCCGACCTGATCGTCCACCGCATGGCCAAGGCGCTGCGCCCCGGCAAGGTCTTCGTCGACCACAGCCAGAACGCCGCCGCCAAGACCACCGCCGCGCCCTACACCCTGCGCGCGCGGGCCCGGCCGACCGTGTCCGCGCCGGTGTCCTGGGAAGAGGTCGAAGCCTGTCGCCGCCCTTCCGACCTGGTCTTCCTCGCCGACGACGTCCCACCGAGGATCGAACGCGACGGGGACCTCTTCGGCCCCCTGACCGACCCCGACCAGGCCGGCCGCCTGCCGAGGACGCGAGGAGCCCGCCGGTGATCCGCGTTGCCCTGGCCACACCCGTACGCACCCTCCCGCACGGGACGGGCCTGGCGTACGAGCCGAAGTTCGACGGCCACCGGCTGGTCGTCGTGCGCTCCGCGACCGACGTCCTGCTCCAGGCGCGCTCCGGCCGGATCGTCACCAGTGCCTTCCCGGATCTGGAGGTGGCGGCGCGGCAGTTGCCCGCCGGTACCGTCCTGGACGGCGAGGTGGTCGTCTGGCACGAAGGCCGGACCGACTTCGCGCTCGTGCAGCGCCGGGCGGCGGCCACGGCCGCGCGGGCCGCCGTACTGGCCCAGACGCTGCCCGCCTCGTACGCCGCCTTCGACGTGCTGGAACTGGCCGGGCTGGACGTGCGCGGGCGGGCGTACGAGCGCCGCCGGGCCCTCCTGGTGGACCTGCTGCTGCCACTCGGCCCGCCGCTCCAGCCCGTCCCCATGACCACCGACCCGGAACTCGCGGCCACCTGGTACGAGACCCTGCCCGCCAGCGGCATCGAGGGCCTGGTCGTCAAACGGCTGGACCAGGCATACCCGGCGGGCCGGCGCGGTTGGCAGAAGCTGCGGCACACGGACGTGCGCGACGCGGCGGTGGTCGGCTACACGGGAACCCCGCGGCGCCCGCTGGCCCTGGTTCTCGTCCTGCCGGTCGGGGACGAGACCCCGCTGGTGTCGAGCCCGCTGACGGCGGCCCTGCGCGCGGAGGTGGCGGAGGCGCTGGCGGCGAGGGCCGCGGCCGCCACCGGGCCCGGGAGCGGCGGGGGCGCGGGAATCGGCGGGAGCGGGGGGATCGGCGGGAGCGCGGGGACGCCCGCGGCGGCGCCGGCGACCGTCACCGCGGTCGGGCTCGGTGAGGTGCCCTTCCGGCCGCTCGACCCGCCCCTGTCCGCCGAGGTCCGGCACACCTCCGCCCGGCACCCGCCCCCGGAGGTACTGCGGCTGCGGACAGACCTCTGACCCCGCACCGGGACCGGGGCGGGGTCAGAGGAAGGGGAGGTGACGCGTCACTCGTGCGCGCCGCGCCCCGAGCCGGGGGGAGCGCCGGGCTGCGGATGCGGTCCGGGCCCCTCCGACTGCCTGTGCGCGGACTCGCGGGCCTTGCGCACCTCCTCCGGGTGGCTGGAGGTGGTGGAGCCGAAGTTCCCGTAGCCCTGCATCTCGTGCGGGCGCAGCCCGCCCTCGGGGAAGTCCACGTGGTCGCGCTCCTCGCGGAGCTCGTAGACCGGTCCGCCGTCGGGCAGGTGGGGCTGGCTCTCGGAGGTGGGCGGCGGCGGCTCCTTGGCCCGGACCCGCTGCCCCAGTTTGAAGCCGGCGAGCAGGAAGCCCGCGACGATAATCCCGACCACCAGGAACCACGCGATGTCGGTCAGGGTCGAGTCCACGCTCAGGATCGTGTCCATGGTCCCCAGTTTCCCGCACCTCTGGGCGATATGCGCTGTTCTGGCCCGGATACCTTGCGCCATGCGGGGTACGCGGCCAAAGGACAGCCGAATCCGGTCCGCTGCGACTGGGACCCGACAAGGAGGCCGGACATGCCCCGCGGATCTTCCCCGAAGCGCGAGCGTCAGTACGAGCACATCAAGGAGGGCCTGGAGCAGCGCGGCGAGTCGAAGGAGAAGGCGGAGGAGATCGCCGCCCGCACGGTCAACAAGGAACGCGCCCGGGCCGGCGAGTCCAAGACGGCCAGCAAGGAGTCCCTGGACGACATGTCCTCGTCCCGGCGCGGCGGCCTGCACTCCCACTCCGGCGCCCAGGGCCCGACGTACGACCAGCTCTACGCGGAGGCCCGCCGCCGCAACATCCACGGCCGCTCGGACATGAACAAGGAACAGCTCAAGCGGGCGCTGGACAGCTGATCAGCAGAGCCTCCCAGGGCCGGCCCGCACGGCCGTCACGCCACCGGGAGGTTCCTCGTGGGGGCTATGACGAGGAGGCGGGAGCGGCGGGCGGCCCGGCAAAGACCGAGACGGAGCGCTGCCGGGGGCGGACAGGCCCGGCCTGTTTCCCGCCACCGGGATAGCCGACGGGACGGAACCGCACACCGCACACCGCATGCCGCACCCCGAAGCCCGAACCCGGGCCACCCCCGCACCACTCACTCCTCCTCAGGAGTTGATGGGTCCGTCCGTATCCCGCAGGGTTTCGAACTGGCGGCCGCCCAACACCGCCAGGATCTCGGCGCAGATGGCCAGCGCGGTCTCCGCCGGGGTCCGCGCGCCGAGGTCCAGGCCGATCGGCCCGTGCACCCGGGCCAGTTCGGCCTTGCCGACCCCGGCGGCGAGCAGCCCCTCCCGCCGACGCGCGGTCGTCCGGCGCGAGCCCAGCGCCCCGACGTAGGGCACCTCCAACGCCAGCGCCAGGCGCATCGTCGGCACGTCGAACGCCTCGTCGTGACTGAGCATGACCAGGCACGCGGCGTCCCTCCGCGCCTCGATCACCTTCGCGGCCTCCTCCGCACCGTCGACCCGTACGGCCTCCCAGCCCAGCAGCAGCGCCTGCCGCTCGATGATCTCGGCCAGCTCCCCGCCGCCGCCGATCACCACGTACGGAGCCGACGGGTACGCCTCCACCAGCGCCAGCCCGGTCACCCCGTACAAGGCGTCACGCCCGGCCCGCCGTGTGCCGAGCAACTCGCCGGCCCGCCGCCCCGCATCGTCGAAGGCGCCATCGGTGGCCCGTACGACCTCGCTCACGGCCCGGTCGGCGGGCTCGTTGAGCCGCGTCACCAACGCCACCCCGAGCCCCTCGCCGAGCAGCTCCCACCACTCGGCCGGAATGGCCGACAGCGGCTGGATCAGGACCTCGGCCTGCCCGCCACAGGTCAGCTTGGCCTCCACGGCCTCGGCCCCCCGCACGGACACCTCGCACACCCGCGCGGTGTCCCCGGCCCCCATGGCCCCGGCCTCGGAGACGAGCTCGGCATCGAAGACGCCCCGGTACAGCGCCCCGACACACTCCCCGCGCGACGGATCCACGAGCACGGCCCCGGCCGGATCCCGAGGCCCGAACCCCTGCTCGGTGACGGGCCGCGCGAGATACCCGTCGCGCCCCTCGGCCACCCACTGCCGCGCCGTCTCCACCAACTCACGCATCGGTGCCGCTCCATCCCTGTACGCGCCACTTCCCGCAAAGCACCAGGTCAACGGCACGATGCGGCCTCACCACCCACCCTACGCACGCTCCCCGCCCCCACCCACCCCCCAAACCCACAGACCGCCCCCCACCCCCTCGTAGGGACCACCGGAACAGAAACCGGACCCAGCAACCCCACGCGAGACCACCCCACTTGGTTTGACCCCTGCCCGCAGGCCCCCAGGCCGACCCGCGCGTCACCCACCGCACATGAGGGGACGGCGTCGGCCACCCGACACCCACACCACGCCCGCCGATGCGAGACCTGAACTCAACCCGCTGCCAGGAAGACCCGGCTCCAGGCCGGAGCCCGGACCTGCGACGGCGTCACTCGACCCCACAAACGCAAAGACCCCGTCTCAGCGAACTCGCTGATGGCGGGGTCTTCGGGCACTTCGTGCGAAGTGCCCCCGGCAGGATTCGAACCTGCGCACACGGCTCCGGAGGCCGTTGCTCTATCCCCTGAGCTACGGGGGCGTGTCGTTCGCTGTGCGGCGACGGGTTGAACACTACCAGCTTCACCGGGGTGATCAGGAACCCGTTTGCGGGGGAGGGGGACGTGCGTCGCCCGGAGGGGGCGGAAGTGGCGAAAAGCCGGACGCGGGAGCCTCGGTCGACCTACTCTCGAGTTGTGCCAGGCGTCTCGGGCCGGGTGCTTGTTGTCGACGACAACAAGGTCATCCGGCAGCTGATCAAGGTCAATCTCGAGCTGGAGGGCTTCGAGGTCGTGACCGCGAACGATGGTGCCGAGTGCCTGGACGTCGTCCACCGCGTGAGCCCTGACGTCATCACCCTTGATGTGGTCATGCCCCGGCTGGACGGGTTCGGGACCGCCGCGCAGTTGCGGGCCGATCCGCGGACCAGCGGGGTTCCCGTCGCGATCGTGAGCGCCTGTACGCAGTACGAGGTGGAGACGGGGATCGCGGCCGGAGTGGACGCCTTCGTCGCCAAGCCGTTCGAGCCCGCCGAGCTGGTACGGGTCGTACGGCGGCTCGTCGAGGGCGAGGATCGGCGCGACGGGCGGAGAGGGGCTCCCGCCGGGAGGGGCCGGGGTTAGGGCGCTACCGGATCGGGCCCTCGGGTGGTCGGGCCGGGTGCCGTGGCCGGGGTGGTGTGAGCCAGGTCGTTCCACATGGCGAAACTCTTCGCGGGGGGAGCGGTCGTCTCCCCTAGGCTGGGTCTTGTGAACCCCGCCGACCTTCCCGATGCCGTCGTGCGCGCCGTGCGCTGCGCCGTCGAGGCCGGGGAGCTGGCTGCGGGTGTGGCCGTGCCCGAGCGGGTCGTCGTGGAGCGGACGCGGCCCGGGGGAGTGGGGGACTACGCCACCCCCGTCGCTTTCCAGCTCGCGAAGGGCGACCGGGACGGTCGAAGCCCCCGGGACGTGGCCGGACTGATCGCGCGACGGCTTCGGAGTGAGGACGGGGTCGAGCGGGTCGAGGTCACCGGAGGCGGGTTCCTCTGTTTCGGGCTGGCTCCGCTGTCCGCACCCCGCGTGATCCGGGAATTGCGTGTTCGGGAATCGGGTGCTCGGGAACTGGGCGCCCGTGACCTGGGCATCCCCTATATGGGCGTCCGGGGGCCGGGGGGTCGGGATCCGAAGAGTCCCGCCCCGGCCGCCCCCTCCGCCGATCAAACCGAGGCCGAAGCCAAGGCCGCCACCGAAGCCGAAGCCGGAGCCGAAGCCGAAGCCAAAGCCGAAGCCCCACCCGCCGCCGAACCCCCCGCCCCCCTCCGCGCCCGCGTCCTGCACGAAGTCCTCGCCCGGCTCGCACCCGCCCGGCCCGGCCCGGTCGCGGCCGCCCCCGTCGCCACCGTCGGCCCCGTCGCCCCCGTCGCCCAGCGCGACGGTGACGTGTTCGCGCGGTTCGGGGAGGGTGCCGCCCGCTGGGCGATGCTCTGCGTGCCCGCCCGGGAGACGCCCGTGTTCTCCGACCGGCTGCTCGTGCAGGGTGAGGAGAACGAGTTCTTCCGGGTGCGGTACGCCCACGCGCGCAGCCGGGCCCTGCTCCGGAACGCCGCCGACCTCGGCTTCGCGCCGGAGCCCGGCGAGGTGGAGGCCCCCGCGCTGCTGCGCGCGCTGGCCGAGCACCGCCTCGTGCTGGAGGCCGCCGGGCACCACCGGGCGCCCGAGCGGCTCACCCGGCACCTCGTCGAGCTGGCGGACGCGCTGCTCGACTTCCAGTACCGCGTGCTGCCCCGCGGGGACGAGAAACCCTCGGCCGCCCACCGTGCCCGGCTGGCTGTTGCCGAAGCCGCCGGGGCGGTGCTGGCCGGTGGCCTGGCCCTGCTCGGCATTGACGCACCGACACGCCTGTGACCTGTGAAGAGAGATACCGATGAGCCGTTCCGCGCACCCCGCCGGACCCCGTCACGCCGATGTCCTGCCCGAGGGGCACTACTCCCCGCCCCCGGCTGATCTCAACGCCCTCGACGAGAAGGTCTGGGCCCGGACCGTCACGCGCACGGCGGACGGGGTCGTCACCGTCGGAGGCATCGAAGTGACCCGGCTCGCCGAGGAGTTCGGCACCCCCGCCTACTTCCTCGATGAGGAGGACTTCCGGGCGCGCTGCCGGGCCTGGGCACTCGCCTTCGGCAGGGACGCCGACGTCTTCTACGCCGGCAAGGCATTCCTCTCCAAGGCCGTCGTGAAGTGGCTCCAGGAGGAGGGGCTGAACCTCGACGTGTGCTCGGGCGGCGAGCTCGCCACCGCGCTCGCCGCCGGGATGCCCGCCTCCCGCATCGCCTTCCACGGCAACAACAAGTCCGAGGCCGAGATCGTCAGGGCCGTCGAGGCCGGCGTGGGGCGGATCGTGCTCGACTCCTTCCAGGAGATCGCGCGCGTCGCGCACGTCGCCCGCGAGCGGGGGGTGCGCCAGCCCGTCCAGATCCGGGTGACGGTCGGGGTCGAGGCGCACACCCACGAGTTCATCGCCACCGCGCACGAGGACCAGAAGTTCGGGATCGCCGTCGCGGACGGCTCCGCCGCCGAAGCCGTGCGGCGCGTGCTCGGGCACGACTCGCTCGAGCTGCTCGGCGTGCACTCCCACATCGGCTCGCAGATCTTCGACATGGCCGGTTTCGAGGTGTCGGCGAAGCGGGTCGTGCGCCTGCTGGCCGCCGTACGGGACGAGCACGGCGTCCAGCTCCCCGAGATCGACCTCGGCGGCGGGCTCGGGATCGCCTACACCTCCGACGACGACCCGCGCGAGCCGTACGAGATCGCCAAGGCCCTCACCGAGATCGTCGCGCGGGAATGCGAGAGCGCGGGCTTGAGGGCGCCTCGGATCTCGGTCGAGCCCGGCCGCGCCATCGTCGGCCCCACCGCCTTCACCCTCTACGAGGTCGGCACCATCAAGCCGCTCGAAGGGCTGCGGACGTACGTCAGCGTCGACGGCGGAATGTCCGACAACATCCGCACCGCGCTCTACGACGCCGAGTACTCCGTCACGCTCGTCTCCCGCGTCTCCGACGCCGAGCCGATGCTCGCCCGCGTCGTCGGCAAGCACTGCGAGAGCGGCGACATCGTCGTGAAGGACGCCTTCCTGCCCGCCGACCTCGCTCCCGGCGACCTGCTCGCCGTGCCGGCCACGGGGGCGTACTGCCGCTCCATGGCCAGCAACTACAACCACGCGCTCCGGCCGCCGGTCGTCGCCGTGCGCGACGGGCAGGCCCGGGTGATCGTCCGGCGGGAGACGGAGGAAGATCTCCTGCGTCTCGACCTGGGGTGATCCGGTTATTTCGGGGAGAAGCCCCCAGACCCCCACAATAGGTGTCTCACTCAATGGACCGAGGGTGGAAACTGATGTCCATTGAGTGAGACTGGTTCCCACCCCGCGTGCAAGCCGCGCACGGGGTACTGATGGAAGATCGAAAGGCGTAGGTCGAATGATGCGTACGCGTCCGCTGAAGGTGGCGCTGCTGGGCTGTGGAGTGGTCGGCTCGGAAGTCGCGCGCATCATGACGACGCACGCCGCCGATCTGACGGCCAGGATCGGCGCGCCCGTCGAGCTCGCCGGTGTCGCGGTGCGCCGGCCGTCGAAGGTCCGTGAGGGCATCGACCCCGCGCTGATCACCACCGATGCGACCGCCCTGCTCAAACGCGGTGACATCGACGTGGTCGTCGAGGTCATCGGCGGGATCGAGCCGGCCCGGACGCTGATCACCACCGCGTTCGAGAACGGCGCGTCCGTCGTCTCCGCCAACAAGGCGCTGCTCGCGCAGGACGGCGCCGCCCTGCACGCCGCGGCCGAGCAGCACGGGCTGGACCTCTACTACGAGGCCGCCGTCGCCGGCGCCATCCCGCTGGTCCGCCCGATGCGCGAGTCCCTCGCGGGCGACAAGATCAACCGGGTGATGGGCATCGTCAACGGGACGACAAACTTCATCCTCGACAAGATGGACTCGACCGGCGCCGGCTACCAGGAGGCGCTCGACGAGGCCACCGCCCTCGGGTATGCCGAGGCCGACCCGACCGCCGACGTCGAGGGCTACGACGCCGCCGCCAAGGCCGCGATCCTGGCCGGCATCGCGTTCCACACCCGCGTCCGCCTGGACGACGTCTACCGCGAGGGCATGACCGAGGTCAGCGCCTCGGACTTCGCTTCCGCCAAGCGGATGGGCTGCACCATCAAGCTCCTGGCGATCCTCGAGCGCGCCGCCGACGGCGCGTCCGTCACCGCCCGCGTGCACCCGGCCATGATCCCGCTCAGCCACCCGCTGGCCTCCGTCCGCGAGGCCTACAACGCGGTCTTCGTCGAGGCGGAGGCCGCCGGGCGGCTCATGTTCTACGGGCCCGGCGCGGGCGGTTCGCCGACCGCGTCCGCGGTCCTCGGCGACCTCGTCGCCGTCTGCCGCAACAAGCTCGCCCAGGCAACGGGGCCCGGCGAGTCGGCGTACACCCAGCTGCCCGTGAGCCCCATGGGCGACGTCGTGACCCGGTACCACATCAGCCTCGATGTGGCCGACAAGCCGGGCGTGCTGGCCCAGGTCGCGACGACCTTCGCCGAGCACGGTGTCTCCATCGACACCGTGCGGCAGCAGGGCAAGGACGGCGAGGCCTCCCTCGTCGTCGTCACTCACCGCGCGCCCGACGCCGCCCTCTCCGGGACCGTCGAGGCGCTGCGGAAGCTGGACACCGTGCGCGGTGTCGCCAGCATCATGCGTGTTGAAGGGGAGTAAGGACCCATGAGCAGCAATCGCACCCACCAGTGGCGCGGCATCATCGAGGAGTACCGGGACCGCCTGCCGGTGACGGACACGACTCCCGTGGTCACCCTCCGTGAAGGCGGTACGCCGCTCGTCCCCGCGCAGGTGCTCTCCGAGCGCACCGGCTGCGAGGTGCACCTCAAGGTCGAGGGGGCGAACCCCACCGGCTCCTTCAAGGACCGCGGCATGACCATGGCGATCACCCGGGCCAAGGAGGAGGGCGCCAAGGCGGTCATCTGCGCCTCGACCGGCAACACCTCCGCCTCCGCGGCCGCCTATGCGGTGCGCGCGGGCATGGTGTCCGCCGTCCTCGTGCCGCGCGGCAAGATCGCGCTCGGCAAGATGGGCCAGGCGCTCGTGCACGGCGCCAAGATCCTCCAGGTGGACGGCAACTTCGACGACTGTCTCAATCTCGCCCGCGCGCTGTCCGACAACTACCCGGTCGCGCTGGTCAATTCGGTCAACCCGGTCCGGATCGAGGGCCAGAAGACGGCCGCCTTCGAGATCGTCGACGCGCTCGGCGACGCCCCCGACATCCATGTGCTGCCCGTCGGGAACGCCGGCAACATCACGGCCTACTGGAAGGGCTTCAAGGAGTACAAGGCCGACGGCCTGGCCTCCCGTACGCCCCGCGTGTGGGGTTTCCAGGCTTCGGGCTCCGCGCCGATCGTGCGCGGCGAGGTCGTCAAGGAGCCGCACACCATCGCCACCGCCATCCGGATCGGCAACCCGGCCTCCTGGGACTACGCGCTCGCCGCGCGCGAGGAGTCGGGCGGCTTCATCGACGAGGTGACGGACCGCCAGATCCTGGCCGCCTACCGGCTGTTGGCCTCGCAGGAGGGCGTCTTCGTCGAGCCCGCCTCGGCCGCGTCGGTGGCCGGGCTGCTCAAGGCCGCCGAGCTGGGCCTGGTGGACCCGGGCCAGACGATCGTGTGCACCGTCACCGGCAACGGCCTGAAGGACCCCGACTGGGCGATCGCCGGCGCTCCCCAGCCGGTCACCGTTCCGGTCGACGCGGAAGCCGCGGCCGTCCGCCTCGGCCTCGTCTGACCGACCGGCCGGAAAAGCGGTCCGCGAACCGGGGTTCCGGAGGGTGTCAAGCCCTCCGGAACCCGGCAACTCGCCCCGTACGACACCAAAACGCGGCGTAAGGCCGGCCGGGTCGGCCGAAGGGTGCGACACGCATCGTGCGCCTCCTGTGCGCCCTATGTCGGATGAGAACCTTCCTTCGATACGCTGTACTTACATCCGCCACCGCGCATATGACCGTGGTGCTGCCCACCGGGCCTTCGGGTGTCGTACGTTCTCCAGTACATTTCGCAGCGAGCCAGCGAAGAGCGAAGATCTCGCACAGTCACAAGGAGTGTCATCGGACGATGGCCGGTCCAGCGTTCCGCGCCGCCGCCGTACGGGTGCGCGTCCCCGCCAGCAGTGCCAACCTAGGCCCGGGCTTCGACGCCCTCGGCCTGGCCCTGGGGCTCTACGACGACGTGGTCGTCCGGGTGGCCGACTCCGGCCTGAACATCGACATCGCGGGTGAGGGCGCCGACACCCTCCCGCGGGACGAGAGCCACCTGCTCGTACGCTCGATGCGCACCGCCTTCGACCTGCTGGGCGGCCAGCCGCGCGGCCTCGAGGTCGTCTGCGCCAACCGCATCCCGCACGGCCGCGGCCTCGGCTCCTCCTCCGCCGCCATCTGCGCCGGCATCGTGGCCGCCCGCGCGGTGACCATAGGCGGCGAGGCCAGGCTCGACGACGCGGCGCTGCTGGAGCTCGCCACCGAGATCGAGGGCCACCCCGACAACGTCGCCGCCTGCCTGCTCGGCGGCTTCACCCTGGCCTGGATGGACGGCGGCAGCGCCAAGGCGATCCGGATGGAGCCCGCCGGTTCCATCGTTCCGGTGGTCTTCGTCCCCTCCAGGCCCGTCCTCACCGAGACCGCGCGCGGCCTGCTGCCGCGCACCGTCCCGCACGTGGACGCGGCCGTGAACGCGGGACGCGCGGGACTGCTCGTGGAGGCCCTGACCAGGCGTCCCGAGTTCCTCCTGCCGGCCACCGAGGACCGGCTCCACCAGGAGTACCGGGCTCCGGCGATGCCCGAGAGCGTCGCCCTCGTGAACCGACTGCGGGCGGACGGCATCCCCGCGGTCATCTCCGGCGCGGGCCCCACGGTCCTCGCGCTGGTCGACAACGACGCGGCCGACAAGGTCGCGCAGCTCGCGGGCGAGGGGTGGGCGGCGAACCGGCTCCCCTTCGACGCCCCGGGTGCGAGCGTGCTTCCGCTGGGAACCCAGGGCGGCTGAGCCGGGCCGGTCAGGGGCGGGCGGCCAGGGCAGGCCGTCCGCGCGGAAGGGCGTGATTGCCGGTGACTGAGAGGGGGAATGTCTGTTGGATCCGGTAGTGTTAGTCTCAAGTGCGCAACCGAAGCCGCCATGGCTCGGTGCTCAGTGTCCCCATTCGGGACCACCTTTCTTCCGGGAGCCTCCCCGACTGCTTTGATCAATTCCAGCAGTTTCGAGCACGCTCCGGAATCGGCGTGACATTCCCACGCTTCCAGCTCGGGGGCTTCTCGCCGGAACCAGCCACGCACGTTTCTCTCCGCCGTACCTCTACCGGCGGACCACCGCCCCGGCTGCAGTCCACGACTCATCAGGTCACCGACTGCCGTCGGACAGCACAACCGGTCGCCGAGCCAGACAGGCCGACGTCCGCTCCAGGGAAGGACCCTTCGTGAGCGACACCACCGATCTGATGGGCGCTGCCGACACCTCTGTCGACGCCAGTGCCCCCGCCGCAGGCGCAGCCCCGAAGCGGCGCCGCACCGGCACCGGCCTCGACGGCATGGTCCTGGCCGAGCTGCAGCAGGTCGCGTCGGGCCTCGGGATCAGGGGCACCGCGCGCATGCGCAAGAGCCAGCTGATCGAGGTCATCAAGGAGACGCAGGCGGGCGGCGCCGGCGCGCCCAAGGCCGCCGCCTCCGCCGCGGACACCGCCGAGGCCAAGCCGAAGCGCCGCGCCACCAGCAAGGCCCGCACGGGCGAGGACGCCGCCGCGGCGCCCGCCGAGAAGCCCGTCGCGACGCAGGCCCAGATCGAGATCCCCGGCCAGCCGGCCGGAGGCCCCTCCCGCGCGAGCGACGTCGAGCGCGGGGCGGACGACGCCCCGGCCGGCGAGCGCCGCCGTCGCCGGGCCACCGCCCCGTCCGGCAGCCCGGAGGGCTCGGCACCCGCCGCCGTGCAGGTCGAGCAGAAGCCCGAGACCGTCAAGGCCGAGGCCGCGACGGCGACCGCCACCGCGCCGCCGGACGTGCGGGCCGAGGCCGCCACCGCCGTCTCCGCCCCGGCGCAGGAGGGCGAGGGCCGCGGCCGTCGCGACCGCCGTGACCGCGGCGCCGAGCGCGGCGAGCGCCAGCGTGACCGTCGCGACCGCGGCGCCAAGGCCGACGAGCAGGGCCAGGGCGGCCAGGGCCAGGGTCAGGCCGGCGGCCAGGGTCAGGGCCAGGGCGCCCAGGGCCAGGGCACGCAGGGCGGCCAGGGCGGCGGCCGTCAGGACCGCGCCGAGCGCGGCGACCGCCAGCAGCAGGGTGGCCGCGGCCAGGGCCAGCAGGGTCGTCAGGACCGGCAGGACCGGCAGGACAACGGGCCGCAGGACGACTTCGACGACGAGGGCGGCCGCCGCGGCCGCCGCGGCCGCTACCGCGACCGCCGGGGCCGCCGCGGCCGCGACGAGTTCGCGCCGAACGAGCCGCAGGTCGCCGACGACGACGTGCTGATCCCCGTCGCGGGCATCCTCGACATCCTCGACAACTACGCGTTCATCCGGACCTCGGGCTACCTGCCCGGCCCCAACGACGTGTACGTCTCCCTCGCCCAGGTCCGCAAGGCGGGTCTGCGCAAGGGCGACCACACCACCGGCGCCGTGCGCCAGCCCAAGGACGGCGAGCGCCGCGAGAAGTTCAACGCCCTCGTGCGGCTGGACTCCGTGAACGGCATGGCGCCCGAATCGGGCCGCGGACGCCCCGAGTTCCAGAAGCTGACGCCCCTGTACCCGCAGGACCGGCTCCGTCTGGAGACCGACCCGGGCGTGCTGACCACCCGCATCATCGACCTCGTGTCGCCGATCGGAAAGGGCCAGCGAGGCCTGATCGTGGCCCCGCCGAAGACCGGCAAGACCATGATCATGCAGGCGATCGCCAACGCGATCACCACCAACAACCCCGAGTGCCACCTGATGGTCGTCCTGGTCGACGAGCGTCCGGAAGAGGTCACCGACATGCAGCGGTCGGTCAAGGGCGAGGTCATCTCCTCGACCTTCGACCGCCCGGCCGAGGACCACACCACGGTCGCCGAGCTGGCCATCGAGCGCGCCAAGCGCCTCGTCGAGCTCGGCCACGACGTGGTCGTCCTGCTGGACTCCATCACCCGCCTGGGCCGCGCGTACAACCTCGCGGCGCCCGCCTCCGGCCGCATCCTGTCCGGTGGTGTCGACTCGACCGCGCTGTACCCGCCGAAGCGCTTCTTCGGTGCCGCGCGCAACATCGAGGACGGCGGCTCGCTGACCATCCTGGCCACCGCGCTGGTCGACACCGGCTCGCGCATGGACGAGGTGATCTTCGAGGAGTTCAAGGGCACCGGCAACATGGAGCTCAAGCTCGACCGGAAGCTCGCCGACAAGCGCATCTTCCCGGCCGTCGACGTCGACCCGTCGGGCACCCGCAAGGAGGAGATCCTCCTCAACGCGGAGGAGCTCGCCATCGTCTGGAAGCTGCGCCGGGTGCTCCACGCGCTCGACTCCCAGCAGGCGATCGAGCTGCTGCTCGACAAGATGAAGCAGACGAAGTCGAACGCCGAGTTCCTGATGCAGATCGCGAAGACGACTCCGTCGGGCAAGAACGACGACTGATCGCCGCCGCCGCGCACACACGGCCGCCCCCGTCGCCCTCGGCGACGGGGGCGGCCGCATGTCGCCGGTGCGACCTTCGCCACACGCCGCCGGCTGCTGAACCCCGCGCGGCCGTCCCGCGGCACTGTGGAAAACCGCAGGTGGCGACCGTGCGACGGAGCGGTCGTGCCGGAGGGCGTCCGGCGCCGCTTTGGCTCGGGCGCCCGCTCGGCCGTGGAACCCTGGGCGGCGCCAGCCCGTCTGTGTCAAGGGACAGGGGACCGCGTTCAGGACTGAGGAGAGCATGAGCCAGGAGAGCAACGGCGGCCGTCGCGCCGCGGGCCGGCGCCGACGCAAACCGCCCAAGCGCCGCAGAGCGCTCGTGATCGCCGCGTGGAGCGCCGCGGGCGTGGTCGTGCTCGGCGGTGCGGGCCTGGGCTACTTCTACGTCAAGCTGAACGGCAACCTGAAGACCGTCGACATCGACCAGGCGCTCGGCACCGACCGCCCTCAGGACATCGACAACGGTTCCATGGACATCCTCGTCCTCGGCTCCGACTCCCGGGGCGGCGAGAACTCCGGCTACGGCGCGGACGACGGCGGCTCCGCCCGCTCGGACACGGCGATGATCGTCCACCTGAACGAGGGCCACACCAAGGCCGCCATCGTGTCCATACCCCGCGACACCATGACCGTCCGGCCCCCGTGCACCACGGGCAAGGGCAAGACCGACCCGGGCGGGCAGCGCCGGCAGTTCAACGAGGCGTACACCGTCGGCGGGGCGGCCTGCGCCGTCAAGACCGTCGAGAAGATGTCGGGGATCCGCATGGACCACTACCTCGAGGTCGACTTCACGGGCTTCAAGAAGATCATCGACACCCTCGGCGGGGTCCAGGTCACCACTGCGAAGCCCATCAAGGACGAGTACAGCCACCTGGACCTGCCGGCCGGCCCGAACCAGCTGAACGGCGAGCAGGCCCTCGGGCTGGTCCGCACCCGCCACGCGGTCGGGGACGGCGGCGACCTCGGCCGAATACAGCTCCAGCAGGCCTTCATCAAGGCCCTGATCAAGCAGGTCAAGAGCATCGGCCTGTTCGACAACCCCAAGCAGCTGCTCGGCCTCGCCGACACCGGCACCAAGTCGATCACGACTGACAGGGCGCTGGGCGACGTGAAGTCGCTCATGGGCTTCGCCCAGAGCCTCCAGGGCATCGACGCCCAGGACATGCACATGATCACGCTGCCGGTGACCGCGGACGCACTCGACGCCAACCGCGTCGCGCCGCTGAAGAAGGAGTCACAGCTGGTCTGGGACGCACTGCTGGCCGACCGGCCGATCCCGGCCGAGGCCACGGCGAACTCCAGCGGTGACAAGGGCACGGCCGGTTCGATCGTCCAGTAGGACGGGGCGGCGGACGGCCCCCCGGGCGGCGGCCGACGGGCTGCGGGCCGGGCGGGAAACGCGCCGGAATAGATGCCCGCCCCCTGCCGTTGAGGGAGGCGTCCTCAGAATTTTGACAGGCAGCCCGGTCCTGGCAGACTGGTCTGTCGGCCCCGGTTCACGCAGTGCGCAATTCGGCTCCTGCGACCCGGCGCCCTCCCGATCTAGGAGACACCTTGAAGAGCGAGATCCACCCCCAGTACGTCGAGACCCAGGTCAGCTGCACCTGTGGCGCGTCGTTCACCACCCGTAGCACCCTCGCCGAGGGCAACATCCGTGCCGAGGTCTGCTCCGAGTGCCACCCGTTCTACACGGGCAAGCAGAAGATCCTCGACACCGGTGGCCGCGTGGCCCGCTTCGAGGCTCGCTTCGGCAAGGGTGCGGCCAAGAAGTAGCGCGACCCGGGCGCCGGTCTCCGGCCGCCCCCTGTCCATACGGGGGTGGCCGGACCGGCGCCTTTGTCGTCGTCCAGCACCCCCTGCAGTCCTTCGCACTTTTACCCCAGGAGTACCCCGATGTTCGAGGCGGTCGAGGAACTGGTCGGCGAGCATGCCGACCTCGAGAAGAAGCTCGCCGACCCTTCGGTCCACTCCGATCAGGCCAACGCGCGCAAGCTCAACAAGCGCTACGCGGAGCTGACACCGATCATCGCGACCTTCCGGGCCTGGAAGCAGACGGCGGAGGACATCGAGACGGCCAAGGAGTTCGCGGCCGACGACCCCGACTTCATCGCCGAGGTCAAGGAGCTCACGGCGGCGCGCGACGAGCTCACCGAGAAGCTCCGCCTGCTTCTCGTGCCGCGCGACCCCAGCGACGACAAGGACGTGCTCCTCGAGGTCAAGGCGGGCGCGGGCGGCGACGAGTCGGCGCTGTTCGCCGGCGACCTGCTGCGCATGTACCTGCGCTACGCCGAGCGCGTGGGCTGGAAGACCGAGATCATCGACGCCACCGAGTCCGAGCTCGGCGGCTACAAGGACGTCCAGGTCTCCGTGCGCACCAAGGGCGGCAACGGCGCGACCGAGCCCGGCCAGGGCGTGTGGGCCCGCCTGAAGTACGAGGGCGGCGTGCACCGCGTCCAGCGGGTCCCGGCCACCGAGTCCCAGGGCCGCATCCACACCTCCGCCGCCGGCGTGCTCGTCACCCCGGAGGCCGAGGAGGTCGAGGTCGAGATCAACATGAACGACCTGCGCATCGACGTCTACCGCTCCTCCGGCCCCGGCGGCCAGTCCGTCAACACCACCGACTCCGCCGTGCGCATCACGCACCTCCCGACCGGTGTGGTCGCCTCCTGCCAGAACGAGAAGAGCCAGCTCCAGAACAAGGAGCAGGCCATGCGCATCCTGCGCTCGCGGCTGCTGGCCGCCGCCCAGGAGGCCGCCGAGCAGGAAGCGTCCGACGTGCGCCGCAGCCAGGTCCGCTCGGTGGACCGCTCCGAGAAGATCCGTACGTACAACTACCCGGAAAACCGCATCTCGGACCACCGCACCGGTTTCAAGGCGTACAACTTGGACCAGGTGCTCGACGGCGACCTCGACTCGGTCATCCAGGCCTGCGTCGACGCCGACTCCGCCGCCAAGCTCGCGGCCGCCCAGTAGGGCGCGACGGCAGCAGCGCACCAGGGCACCGTGCCCGACCCGTACCACCCCCCGTACGACAGCAGCCCGGAGGACCAGCGTGAACTTGCTGCTTGCCGAGGTGGCCCAGGCCACCCAGCGGCTGGCCGCCGCCGGCGTGCCCTCACCGCGCTTCGACGCGGAGGAGCTCGCGGCCTTCGTGCACGGCGTCAAGCGGGGGGAACTGCACCACGTCAAGGACACGGACTTCGACGCCCGCTACTGGGAGGCCGTCGCCCGCAGGGAAGCGCGCGAGCCGCTCCAGCACATCACCGGCCGTGCCTTCTTCCGCTACCTGGAGCTCCAGGTCGGGCCCGGCGTCTTCGTCCCGCGGCCCGAGACCGAGTCGGTCGTGGACTGGGCCATACACGCCGTCCGGGCGATGGACGTGGTGGAGCCGCTGATCGTCGACCTGTGCACCGGCTCGGGCGCGATCGCGCTGGCCATGGCGCAGGAGGTGCCGCGCTCGCGCGTGCACGCGGTAGAGCTGTCTGAGGAGGCCCTGCGCTGGACCCGCAAGAACGCCGAGGGCTCCCGGGTCGCCGTCCACCAGGGTGACGCGCTGAGCGCCCTGCCGGAGCTCGACGGACAGGTCGACCTGGTCATCTCCAATCCGCCGTACATCCCGCTCACCGAGTGGGAGTACGTCGCCCCCGAGGCCCGGGACCACGATCCGGAGATGGCCCTCTTCTCCGGTGAGGACGGCCTCGACACCATCCGCGGCCTGGAGCGCACCGCCCACCGGCTGCTGCGGCCCGGCGGCATCGTCGTCGTCGAGCACGCCGACACCCAGGGCGGCCAGGTCCCGTGGATCTTCGCCGAGGAGCGGGGCTGGGCCGACGCGGCCGACCACCCGGACCTCAACAACCGCCCGCGCTTCGCGACCGCCCGCAAGGCACTGCCGTGATCCGCGCCCGCTTCCCCAGTGACACCGTCACCCCCCTGATGCACGAGGAGTCCCGCTGATGGCCCGGCGATACGACTGCAACGACGCGACGGACCGCAAGACGGGCCTGCGTGAAGCCGCATCCGCCGTGCGCCGCGGCGAACTCGTCGTGCTGCCCACCGACACCCTCTACGGGATCGGCGCGGACGCCTTCAGCCCGGAGGCCGTACACGACCTGCTCGCCGCCAAGGGCCGCGGCCGCAGCATGCCCACCCCGGTGCTCATCGGCTCCCCGAACACCCTGCACGGTCTGGTCACCGACTTCTCCGAGCAGGCGTGGGAGCTCGTCGACGCCTTCTGGCCGGGCGCGCTGACGCTCGTCGCCAAGCACCAGCCCTCCCTGGCCTGGGACCTCGGCGACACCGGCGGCACCGTGGCCGTGCGCATGCCCCTGCACCCCGTCGCGATCGAGCTGCTGACCGAGGTCGGCCCGATGGCGGTCTCCTCGGCCAACCTGTCGGGGCACCCGGCGCCCGAGGACTGCGACGCGGCGCGCGAGATGCTCGGCGACTCCGTGTCCGTCTACCTGGACGGCGGACCGACCCCCGGCATCCAGCCGTCGTCGATCGTCGACGTCACCGGGAAGGTTCCCGTCCTGCTGCGCGCGGGTGCGCTGACCGCGGAGCAGCTGCGGGAGGTCGTACCCGACCTCGAGGTCGCCCCGTGAGCCCTGACGGGCGTGGCATAGCCGGGGGCGGCTCTTTCCGCATCCTCCACGTCAGCACCGGCAACGTGTGCCGCTCGCCCATCACCGAGCGGCTGACGCGGCACGCCCTCGCCCACCGGTTGGGGGGCCCGGTGACCGCGGACCTCATCGTGGAGAGCGCCGGCACCTGGGGCCACGAGGGGGCGCCGATGGAGGCCAACGCGGCGGCCGTGCTGGCCGACTTCGGCGCGGACGCCTCCGGTTTCACCGGCCGCGAGCTGCTCGACGAGCACGTCATCCGGGCCGACCTGGTGCTGACCGCCACCCGCGACCACCGGGCGCAGGTCATCTCCATGGGGCACTCGGCGGGACTGCGCACCTTCACGCTCAAGGAGTTCACCCGGCTGGTCCGGGCGATAGATCCGGCCACGCTGCCGCCCCTGGACAACGGCATGGCCGAGCGCGCACGTGCCCTGGTGCGGGCCGCGGCGGCGCTGCGCGGCTGGCTGCTGGCCCCCTCGCCGGACGCGGACGAGGTGTACGACCCGTACGGAGCGCCGATCACGTTCTTCCGCTCCATCGGCGACGAGATCAACCAGGCGCTGGACCCGGTGGTCACGGCGCTGACGGGCGTCACGGCCAACCGCTGACACCGTCGGCCCCCCGGCGGGCCCGTCGCACGGCGCGAAGGGCGGCCGCCGCCTACAGTGGCTGGTACCCGGTACCGATGGAGTCGCGCCATGAGCGTCATCACCCAGCCCACGGACGTCCTGCGACGGCAGGACCCGCAGATGGCCGACGTCCTCGAGGGGGAGCGGCAGCGGCAGGCGAGCAGCCTGCAGCTGATCGCCGCCGAGAACTTCAGCTCGCCGGCCGTGCTCGCCGCGCTCGGCTCCGCGCTCTCCAACAAGTACGCCGAGGGCTATCCGGGCGACCGCTACCACGGCGGCTGCGAATACGTGGACACCGGTGAGCGGATCGCGGTGGAACGGGCCAAGGCGCTGTTCGGCGCCGAGCACGCCAACGTGCAGCCGCACTCCGGTTCCTCCGCCGTGCTGGCCGCGTACGCGGCGCTCCTGCGGCCCGGGGACACGGTGCTGGCCATGGGCCTGCCCTACGGCGGCCACCTCACGCACGGGTCGCCCGCGAACTTCTCCGGGCGGTGGTTCGACTTCGTCGGCTACGGCGTGGACGCCGAGACCGGGCTCATCGACTACGAGCAGGTGCAGCAGCTCGCGCACGCGCACCGGCCGAAAGCGATCGTCTGTGGCTCCATCTCCTACCCCCGCCACCCGGAGTACTCGGCCTTCCGGGAGATCGCCGACGAGGTCGGCGCCCATCTGATCGCCGACGCCGCCCACCCCATCGGCCTGGTGGCCGGCGGGGCCGCGCCCAGCCCGGTGCCGTACGCCGACGTCGTCTGCGCGACCACGCACAAGGTGCTGCGCGGTCCGCGCGGCGGCATGCTGCTGTGCGGCGCCGAGTTCGCCGAGCGGGTCGACCGGGCGGTGTTCCCCTTCACCCAGGGCGGCGCCCAGATGCACACCATCGCCGCCAAGGCGGTGGCCTTCGGCGAGGCCGCCGCCCCCGCCTTCACCACCTACGCCCACCGGGTCGTCGCCAACGCCCGTGCCCTGGCGGGGGCATTGGAGGAGCGCGGGTTCGCCGTGACCACCGGCGGCACCGACACCCACCTGATCACCGCCGATCCCGCGCCGCTGGGTGTGGACGGCCCGGCCGCCCGCGGCCGGCTGGCCGCCGCCGGGATCGTGCTCGACACCTGCGCCCTGCCGTACGGGGACCAGCGCGGGGTGCGGCTGGGCACGGCGGCCGTGACCACGCAGGGGATGGGGCAGGCGGAGATGGTCCGGATCGCGGAGCTGTTCGTGAGCGCGCTCGGCGGGGACGCCGCGCGGACGCGTGCGGAGGTCAAGGAACTGACGAGGGGATTTCCCCCTTACGGGGAGTAACCGGGACAAGAGGGGCGTAGGGGAACCGCGATACCGGCCCCTGGCGTCCTCGGTGGAGGGGACATCACAGCTAATGTGTGGGGCTGAGATGGCCGGCGATACATCTGGGGCAGCCCGTGCGTGAATATCTGCTGACGCTTTGCGTCACGGTCGCGGTGACCTACCTGCTGACCGGGCCCGTGCGGAAGTTCGCGATCGCGGCCGGGGCCATGCCGGAGATCCGCGCCCGCGACGTGCACCGGGAGCCCACGCCCCGGCTGGGCGGGATCGCCATGTTCGGCGGCCTGTGCGCGGGCCTGCTGGTCGCGGACCACCTGCACAACCTCAACGGCGTCTTCGAGCTCTCGAACGAACCGCGCGCGCTGCTCTCCGGCGCCGCCCTGATCTGGCTGGTGGGCGTCCTCGACGACAAGTTCGAGATCGACGCCCTGATCAAGCTCGGCGCGCAGATGATCTCCGCCGGCGTCATGGTGATGCAGGGTCTGACCATCCTGTGGATCCCGGTCCCGTGGATCGGGACGGTCTCGCTCACCCAGTGGCAGGGCAACCTGCTCACCGTCGCCCTCGTGGTGATCACCATCAACGCGGTGAACTTCGTGGACGGCCTGGACGGCCTGGCCGCCGGCATGGTGTGCATCGCCGCCACCGCGTTCTTCCTGTACGCCTACCGGATCTGGTTCGGCTACGGGATCGAGGCGGCCGCCCCGGCGACGCTCTTCGCCGCGATCCTGATGGGCATGTGCCTGGGCTTCCTGCCGCACAACATGCATCCCGCCCGGATCTTCATGGGGGACTCCGGTTCGATGCTCATCGGCCTGGTGCTGGCCGCCGCCGCGATCTCGATCAGCGGCCAGGTGGATCCCGACGCCCTGGCCCTGTTCGCGGGCGGTGAGCGCAACGCGACGCACGCGATGTTCCCGGTCTTCATCCCGCTGATCCTGCCGCTGACGATCATCGCGATCCCGATGGCGGACCTGGTCCTCGCCATCGCCCGGCGCACCTGGAAGGGCCAGTCGCCCTTCGCCGCCGACCGCGGGCACCTGCACCACCGGCTGCTGGAACTCGGGCATTCGCACAGCCGCGCGGTGCTGATCATGTACTTCTGGTCGGGGCTGATCGCCTTCGGCACGGTGGCGTACTCGGTGAACTCGGCCTCGATGTGGATCGTGCTCGCCATCGCCGCGCTCAGCGCGGTGGGCCTGATCCTGCTGCTCCTGCCCCGCTTCACCCCGCGCGCGCCCCGTTGGGCGGAGAGCCTGGTGCCGCCGCGCTACCGGCACGCCGCCCGGGCCGCCGAGGCGGCGGCGGAGGCGGCCGCCAGGGACGCCACCGGCACCGAGCCGGAGCCGGCGAGGCCGATCGCGGCGGGGGTCTCGGGCGTCAACGGAGCGACCGCCATCGGCGCCCGTTCGCGCTTCCCCGACCGGCGAAAGGCTGAATCCACCCGCTGAGGAAGCGGACATAAGTCCCCTACCGCGTCATTGGTTCACCAGCGTCAGGCCTGATTGCCGGTGTGGCTCATGTCACTCGGGCGCTGTGGTGCGTCCGTCGTTGCGTAGGGACGACAACGGTGCAGGTCGGTTACGGGAGGCGAAGGTTCCGTCCTTCATGCGCCCCCATGGGTAAGCAGTCGTTCAGCCAAACGGGGTTCGGGGCCAGAGGTGTCCGAAGGATCTGTGGGCCCCAGGGGGCGCGCGAAGTAGCGTCTGCAGCACAAGGGTTGCCGCCGACCGTCGGTAGCCCATCCGCTCTGATTTCAGGGGGAGTCACCTATGCGCAAGTCCATGACATCCGGCTTAGCCGCCGCCGCGGCGCTCGGATCGCTGAGTCTGTTCAGCCCGGCCGCGAGGGCCGCGGCCGAGACTGGCGAGGTCGCGTCCGCTCCGAGTCCTGCGGTTGCCTCGTGCGTCCAGGTCGTGCGCTGGTACACCGACTGGCCGAGCAAGTACGTCGAGGTGAAGAACAACTGCGGGTACACGGCGTGCTTCAGTGTCACCGTGGCGGCCAACAGCGACCCGGAGTTCTCCATCGGTGCAAACCGTCAGCAGTCCTTCCGCTACGGCGGAGCGCTCTGGACGTCTGGGACGGGCATCAAGAACATCGGCTGCTGACCTGATCGACAATTCGTGTGGCGTGGGCCCCGGCATGTGAGCCGGGGCCCAGGTCCTGTCTGCGGTCAAGTCCGCGAGGTCATCGGCCCCGATTGGGCTCGCTCTCCTCGGTGGCGATCTACCCCCCAAGGCCCCATTAGCAGACATACCGGCTGCCTGTCGTGCACACACGCGCAGGGTCCCTCTCATGTGTGACAGTCGGCACACCCGGCAGGTAAAGCTCTCATCAAATAGTTTGTGATACCGTTCACTAAACCCGGCGACAGAGCCGAAGGACCGTAGTGCGACGGTCCATTGGCCCGAGGATCACACTCGGACCGGGCTTACGCTCGTCCCGTACGAGTCCCGTGCCCCCACCACCACGCGGAGCAACCCGCCATGCGGTCTGATGACGTCCGACTCCTCCTGCAAGCCGCCGTACCCACCGCTGCCGCCGGCGCTCTCGCCGCCGTGATCAGCGCTCTGGTCGTCGGCGGCAAGGGCGCGGTCGGAGCCGTCGTAGCGACGCTGCTGGTGATTCTCTTCATGGGTATCGGATTCATCGTTCTGCAGCGCACGGCGAAATCACTCCCGCATCTCTTCCAGGCCATGGGGCTCATGCTCTACGCGGCCCAGATCCTGCTGCTCTTCGTCTTTCTCGCCGCGTTCAAGAACACCACCCTGTTCCACCCCAAGGCCTTCGCGATCACGCTCGTCGCCACCACCCTCGTGTGGATCGGCGCGCAGACGCGTGCTCACATGAAGGCCAAGATCCTTTATGTCGAACCGGACTCGATGAAGGGCGACAAGCCCGACAATCAGGGGCCGAAGCCGTGAAGGGTAGGGCCGGGATAAGTGGTCGTTCGGGATCCTGCTATCGTCCGGTGCCAACTGCGGCACTGCGGGCGCGGGCATCTGAGCTGACGCCTGTTCCATCGCGAGGCTCGATGCCTGATCGCCGCCCCACCATCCGTTACACCAGTCCAGTGCCGAACCGCGGCTGCTCGCCGCGCCGACACAACGAGGTTGCCGTACCTATGCGCCACGCTGAAGGAGCCCGCGGTGAGTGCTGACCCGACGACGGTGCTCGCCTTCGAGACCGACTGCCACATCTTCGACGGTTGTGGCTTCCCGGCTCCCGGTCTGCACTCGTTCCTGTTCGAGCCGATCTTCGGCAACGCGGACAGCAACATCTACTTCAACAAGACGATGCTGCTGGCCCTGCTCGGCACGGTCGTCATCGTCGGCTTCTTCTGGCTGGCCTTCCGCAAGCCGAAGGTCGTCCCGGGCAAGCTCCAGATGGTCGCCGAGGCCGGTTACGACTTCGTACGCCGCGGCATCGTGTACGAGACGCTGGGCAAGAAGGAGGGCGAGAAGTACGTCCCCTTCATGGTCTCGCTGTTCTTCTTCGTCTGGATCCTGAACCTCTGGTCGATCATCCCGATCGCTCAGTTCCCGGTGACGGCGATCATCGCGTACCCCGCAGGTCTCGCGGCGATCGTGTACGTGATCTGGATGAGCGTGACGTTCAAGCGTCACGGCTTCGTCGGGGGCTTCAAGAACCTGACCGGCTACGACAAGTCCCTCGGCCCGGTATTGCCGATGGTCATGGTCATCGAATTCTTCTCGAACGTCCTGGTCCGCCCCTTCACCCACGCGGTCCGACTGTTCGCGAACATGTTCGCCGGTCACACCCTGCTGCTGCTCTTCACGATCGCCAGCTGGTACCTGCTGAACGGCATCGGGATCGCCTATGCGGGCGTCTCGTTCGTCATGGTCATCGTGATGACGGCTTTCGAGCTCTTCATCCAGGCTGTTCAGGCCTACGTCTTCGTCCTCCTGGCCTGCAGCTTCATCCAGGGCGCGCTCGCCGAGCACCACTGAGTCAAGCCCGCTCAAGCAATCCCCCCAGTCGTCCGGTGGCCAACCCCCACCGGTCCGTGAAAGAGAAGGAAGAACTGGCATGTCCCAGACCCTTGCTGCCGTCACCGGCTCCCTCGGCTCCATCGGTTACGGCCTCGCCGCCATCGGCCCCGGCGTCGGCGTCGGCATCATCTTCGGTAACGGCACCCAGGCTCTTGCTCGTCAGCCCGAGGCGGCCGGTCTGATCCGCGCCAACCAGATCCTCGGCTTCGCCTTCTGTGAGGCGCTCGCGCTCATCGGTCTGGTCATGCCGTTCGTCTACGGCCCGTGATCTTCGGATTCACGACCACCCACTAGACGAAAGGCACTGATGTGAACCTCATGGTTCTCGCGGCCGAGGAAATTCAGAGTCCTCTCATCCCGCCGATCCCCGAGCTCGTCATCGGTCTGATCGCCTTCGTCATCGTCTTCGGCTTCCTCGCGAAGAAGCTCCTCCCGAACATCAACAAGGTTCTGGAAGAGCGCCACGCGGCGATCGAAGGCGGTATCGAAAAGGCAGAAGCCGCTCAGACCGAGGCCCAGAGCGTCCTGGAGCAGTACAAGGCCCAGCTCGCCGAAGCCCGGCACGAGGCCGCGCGCCTGCGCCAGGAAGCGCTGGAGCAGGGCACTGCGCTCAAGGAAGAACTGCGCGCAGAGGGCCAGCGGCAGCGTGAGGAGATCATCGCTGCCGGCCACGCCCAGATCGCGGCCGACCGCAAGGCCGCCTCTCAGGCGCTGCGCCAGGACGTGGGCAAGCTCGCCACCGACCTGGCCGGAAAGCTCGTCGGCGAGTCCCTCGAGGACCACGCCCGGCAGAGCCGCACGATCGACCGCTTCCTCAGCGAGCTCGAGGAGAAGGCCGAGGCCGCCCGATGAACGGAGCGAGCCGCGAGGCGCTGGCCTCCGCGCGTGAGCGTATCGACGCACTGACGGACAACACGTCCGTCGACGCGGCGAAGCTCGCCGGTGAGCTGGCTGCCGTCACCGCGCTGCTCGACCGTGAGGTCTCGCTGCGTCGGGTCCTCACCGACCCGGCGCAGCCCGGCGAGGCCAAGGCCGAGCTGGCCGGTCGACTGCTGGGCGGCCAGGTGGGCGGGGAGACCCTCGACCTGGTGTCCGGCATGGTCCGGTCCCGCTGGTCGCAGTCCCGTGACCTGGTGGACGCGCTGGAGGAGCTGGCCAACACCACCGACCTCACCGCGGCCCAGCAGACGGGCGCGCTCGACGACGTCGAGGACGAGATCTTCCGCTTCGGCCGGATCGTCTCCTCGAACACGGCGCTGCGTGCCGCGCTGACCGACCGTGCGGCGACCACCTCCGCCAAGAGCCAGCTGCTGCGCAGCCTGCTCGGCGGCAAGGCGAACGCCGTCACCGAGCGCCTGGTGATCCGTATCGTCACGCTGCCGCGTGGACGTAGCCTGGAAGCGGGACTCGAGTCCCTTTCCACGCTCGCCGCCGAGCGCCGCAACCGCATGGTCGCCACCGTGACCAGCGCGGTGCCGCTCAGCGACGTGCAGCGGCAGCGTCTCGGCGCGGTGCTGGCGAAGCTGTACGGCCGCCAGATGCACCTGAACCTCGACGTGGACCCCGAGGTCCTCGGCGGGATCTCGGTGCGCGTCGGCGACGAGGTCATCGACGGCACCATCGCGGACCGCCTCGCAGAGGCGTCCCGCCGCATGGCCGGCTGACCAGCCACCAATAGAACAACGCATTCCTAGCGGCCCGGTTGGGCCGTGCAGAACTTGCAGAAGATTCCTGGGGGTCGCCCCCAGACCCCTAAGAAGCTTCAGGCCCAACAAGGAGAGCAGGGAACCCAGATGGCGGAGCTCACGATCCGGCCGGAGGAGATCCGGGACGCACTGGAGAACTTTGTCCAGTCGTACCAGCCGGACGCGGCCTCGCGCGAGGAGGTCGGAACGGTCAGCGTTGCCGGCGACGGCATCGCGAAGGTGGAGGGCCTGCCCTCCGCCATGGCGAACGAGCTGCTGAAGTTCGAGGACGGCACCCTCGGTCTCGCCCTCAACCTCGAGGAGCGCGAGATCGGTGCGGTCGTCCTCGGCGAGTTCAGCGGTATCGAGGAGGGCCAGCCGGTGCAGCGCACCGGTGAGGTGCTCTCCGTAGGCGTCGGCGAGGGCTACCTCGGCCGCGTTGTCGACCCGCTCGGCAACCCGATCGACGGTCTCGGCGAGATCGCGACCGAGGGCCGCCGCGCCCTCGAGCTGCAGGCCCCCGGCGTCATGGTCCGCAAGTCGGTCCACGAGCCGATGCAGACCGGCTACAAGGCCATCGACGCGATGGTGCCGATCGGCCGCGGCCAGCGTCAGCTGATCATCGGCGACCGTCAGACCGGCAAGACCGCCCTGGCCGTCGACACGATCATCAACCAGCGCGACAACTGGCGCTCCGGCGACGTGAACAAGCAGGTCCGCTGCATCTACGTCGCCATCGGCCAGAAGGGCTCGACCATCGCGTCCGTTCGTGGCGCCCTGGAAGACGCCGGCGCGCTCGAGTACACGACGATCGTCGCCGCCCCGGCGTCCGACCCGGCCGGCTTCAAGTACCTGGCGCCGTACACCGGTTCCGCCATCGGCCAGCACTGGATGTACGCCGGCAAGCACGTCCTGATCATCTTCGACGACCTGTCGAAGCAGGCCGACGCCTACCGCGCCGTGTCGCTGCTGCTGCGCCGCCCGCCGGGCCGTGAGGCCTACCCGGGTGACGTCTTCTACCTGCACTCCCGTCTGCTGGAGCGCTGCGCGAAGCTGTCCGACGACATGGGTGCCGGTTCGATGACCGGTCTGCCGATCGTCGAGACCAAGGCGAACGACGTGTCGGCGTTCATCCCGACCAACGTCATCTCCATCACCGACGGCCAGTGCTTCCTGGAGTCCGACCTGTTCAACGCGGGCCAGCGCCCGGCGCTGAACGTCGGCATCTCGGTCTCCCGCGTCGGTGGCTCCGCCCAGCACAAGGCCATGAAGCAGGTGTCCGGCCGTCTGCGCCTGGACCTCGCCCAGTACCGCGAGCTGGAGGCGTTCGCCGCCTTCGGTTCCGACCTGGACGCCGCGTCGAAGGCTTCGCTGGAGCGCGGCAAGCGCCTGGTCGAGCTGCTGAAGCAGGGCCAGTACCAGCCGATGCCCGTCGAGGAGCAGGTCGTCTCCGTCTGGGCCGGTACCACCGGCAAGATGGACGACGTCCCGGTCAACGACATCCGTCGCTTCGAGTCGGAGCTGCTGGAGCACCTGCGCCGCGAGCGCAAGGACCTCCTCACCTCCATTGCCGACGGCGGCAAGATGTCGGACGACACCCTGACGTCGATCGCCGACGCCATCGCCACCTTCAAGCGCCAGTTCGAGACCTCGGACGGCAAGCTTCTGGGCGAGGACGCGCCGGCCGTCAACGTCTCCAAGTGACGACGGAAGGGACCTGACTCATGGGAGCGCAGCTCCGGGTCTACAAGCGTCGCATCCGTGCCGTCACGGCGACCAAGAAGATCACCAAGGCGATGGAAATGATCGCCGCCTCGCGCATCGTCAAGGCGCAGCGCAAGGTGGCGGCGTCGATGCCGTACGCGACCGAGCTCACCCGTGCGGTGACCGCGGTGGCGACCGGTTCGAACACCAAGCACGCCCTGACGACCGAGGTCGAGACGCCGACCCGCGCCGCGGTCCTGCTCATCACGAGCGACCGCGGTCTGGCCGGCGGCTACTCCTCCAACGCCATCAAGCAGGCGGAGCGGCTCACCGAGCGGCTGCGCGGCGAGGGCAAGGAGGTCGACACCTACATCGTCGGCCGTAAGGGTCTGGCCTACTACGGCTTCCGCGAGCGCAAGGTCGCGGAGTCGTGGACCGGCTTCACCGACAGCCCGGCCTACGCCGACGCCAAGCGCGTCGCGGGGCCGCTGATCGAGGCCATCCAGCTGGAAACGGCCGAGGGTGGCGTCGACGAGCTGCACATCGTCTACACGGAATTCGTGTCGATGATGACGCAGAACGCGGTGGACGGCCGGATGCTGCCGCTCAGCCTCGAGAAGGCTGCGGAGGAGTCCGGTACCAAGGGCGAGATCCTTCCGCTGTTCGACTTCGAGCCGTCGGCGGAGGACGTCCTCGACGCCCTGCTGCCGCGCTACGTCGAGAGCCGTATCTACAACGCACTGCTGCAGTCGGCCGCTTCCGAGCACGCCGCCCGCCGCCGCGCGATGAAGTCGGCGACCGACAACGCCGGGGATCTCATCAAGAGCCTCTCCCGGCTTGCCAACGCGGCCCGCCAGGCCGAAATCACCCAGGAAATCAGCGAGATCGTCGGTGGCGCGAGCGCCATGGCTGACGCGACCGCGGGGAGTGACAAGTAATGACGACCACTGTTGAGACGGCCGCCGCCACGGGCCGCGTCGCCCGGGTCATCGGCCCGGTCGTCGACGTGGAGTTCCCCGTCGACGCCATGCCCGAGATCTACAACGCGCTGAAGGTCCAGGTCGCAGACCCGGCCGAGGACGGCGCGCTCAAGACCCTGACCCTCGAGGTCGCGCAGCACCTGGGTGACGGCCTCGTCCGTACCATCTCGATGCAGCCGACCGACGGCCTGGTCCGCCAGGCCACGGTGACCGACACGGGCGAGGGCATCACCGTCCCCGTCGGTGACTTCACCAAGGGCAAGGTGTTCAACACCCTCGGTGAGGTGCTGAACTACCCGGAGGAGAACGCCAACGTCACCGAGCGCTGGCCGATCCACCGCAAGGCGCCCCGCTTCGACGAGCTCGAGTCGAAGACCGAGATGTTCGAGACCGGCGTCAAGGTCATCGACCTCCTCACCCCGTACGTCAAGGGTGGAAAGATCGGTCTGTTCGGTGGTGCCGGTGTCGGCAAGACCGTTCTGATCCAGGAAATGATCTACCGCGTCGCCAACAACCACGACGGTGTGTCGGTCTTCGCGGGCGTCGGTGAGCGTACCCGTGAGGGCAACGACCTCATCGAGGAGATGGCCGAGTCGGGCGTCATCGACAAGACGGCCCTCGTCTTCGGCCAGATGGACGAGCCCCCGGGCACCCGTCTGCGCGTCGCGCTCGCCGGTCTGACCATGGCGGAGTACTTCCGCGATGTGCAGAAGCAGGACGTGCTGTTCTTCATCGACAACATCTTCCGGTACACCCAGGCGGGTTCCGAGGTGTCGACCCTGCTCGGCCGTATGCCCTCTGCGGTGGGCTACCAGCCGAACCTGGCCGACGAGATGGGTCTCCTCCAGGAGCGCATCACCTCGACCCGTGGTCACTCGATCACCTCGATGCAGGCGATCTACGTCCCCGCGGACGACCTGACCGACCCGGCGCCGGCGACCACCTTCGCCCACCTCGACGCGACGACGGTTCTCTCCCGTCCGATCTCCGAGAAGGGCATCTACCCGGCCGTGGACCCGCTGGACTCGACGTCCCGCATCCTCGACCCGCGGTACATCGCGGCGGACCACTACGCCACGGCGATGCGCGTCAAGGGGATCCTGCAGAAGTACAAGGACCTCCAGGACATCATCGCGATCCTCGGTATCGACGAGCTGGGCGAGGAGGACAAGCTCGTCGTCCACCGCGCCCGTCGCGTCGAGCGCTTCCTGTCGCAGAACACCCACGTGGCGAAGCAGTTCACCGGTGTGGACGGTTCGGACGTTCCGCTCGACGAGTCGATCACCGCGTTCAACGCGATCTGCGACGGTGACTACGACCACTTCCCCGAGCAGGCGTTCTTCCTGTGCGGTGGCATCGAGGACCTGAAGGCCAACGCCAAGGAGCTGGGCGTCTCCTGATCCGGCGCGCTCCCCAGGGGCGCATCCGGTTCGCTGAGATTCACGGAGAGGGGCGGGTGTGTCCCGTCCCTCTCCTCACGCCCATTAGTATTTGACCCAACACCCGGCTGACCCGCCGGGTGGTGACCCGAGGAGCCACCTTGGCTGCTGAGCTGCACGTCGAGCTGGTCGCGGCGGACCGCAATGTCTGGTCCGGCGAGGCCACCCTTGTTGTCGCCCGCACCACGTCCGGCGACATCGGCGTCATGCCCGGTCACCAGCCGCTTCTCGGTGTGCTGGAATCGGGCCCGGTGACCATCCGTACCAGTGACGGCAACACTGTCGTCGCAGCGGTGCACGGCGGATTCATCTCGTTCGCGGACAACAAGCTGTCCTTGCTGGCCGAGATCGCCGAGCTCGCGGACGAGATCGACGTCCAGCGTGCGGAGCGGGCACTGGAGCGCGCGAAGGCGGAGGCCGATGCGGCCGCCGAGCGTCGCGCGGATGTCCGGCTGCGCGCCGTAACGGGCTGAACACCCGTCGGAGTTTGAACCGCTGAGTGCCGGAGGGCGACCTCCGGGGCTCGGCACACCTCAGCCGCGGTCCGTTCTGGAACTTTCCAGACCGGGTCGCGGCTGAGGCGATGCAGGTCGTTTTTTGGGCATGCGGTATTCGATGAGCGAGGAGGTCGGTGAAGATGCTCCTCGCTCTGCTTGTGAGCGGCCTGGTCGTAGCCCTGGTGGTGATCGGGCTGTTCGTCTTCGGCCTGCGGCGCAGACTCATCCAGCGCTCCGGCGGCACCTTCGACTGCAGCATGCGCTGGGGCGTCCCGGAGGAGACCGACACCTCGGGCAAGGGCTGGGTGTACGGGGTCGCGCGGTACAGCGGCGACCGCATCGAGTGGTTCCGCGTGTTCTCGTACTCCCCGCGCCCGCGCCGGCTGCTGGAGCGCTCCTCGATCGAGGTCGTCGCCCGCCGCGCCCCCGAGGGCGAGGAGGAGCTGGCCCTGCTCTCCGACGCCGTCGTGCTCGGCTGCGCCCATCGGGGTACGCGCCTGGAGCTGGCGATGAGCGAGGACGCGCTGACGGGTTTCCTGGCGTGGCTGGAGGCGGCGCCGCCCGGCCAGCGGGTGAACGTGGCCTGACGCTGTCGGCTGCCGCCGTCGCCTGGCGCTGCCGGAAGCCGCTGCCACCGGCGCCTGGCGCTGCCGGAAGCCGCCTGGCGCTGCCGTAGGCCGCCGGACAACGAAGAAGCCGGGGAGACGGGGGCGGACCCGTCTCCCCGGCTTCGGTCCTGCTACTGGAGCCCGGTGTGGATCGCGTTCGCGAGCTCACCGTTGCCGGTGTCGCCGCTGAACTCCCAGAAGAAGGCTCCCCTCAGGCCCTGCTGCTTGGCCCAGGTCATCTTCCCGGCGATGGTGGCCGGGGTGTCGTAGCTCCACCAGTTGCTGCCGCACTTGGCGTAGGCCGTGCCGGCGACGGTGCCGGTGGCCGGGCAGCTGGTCTTGAGCACCTTGTAGTCCTCGATGCCCTGCTCGTAGGTGCCGGGGGCCGGTCCGGTGGCCGTGCCGCCGGGGGCCGCCTGGGTGACGCCGGTCCAGCCGCGGCCGTAGAAGCCGATGCCGAGGTTCAGCTTCGAGCCGGCGACGCCCTTGGCCTTGAGCTTGGCGATGGCGTCGGCGGAGTTGAAGCCGGCCTGCGGGATGCCCGGGTAGGAGGTCAGCGGGGAGTGCGGGGCCGTCGGGCCCTGCGCCGCCCAGGCGCCGAAGAAGTCGTAGGTCATGACGTTGTAGAAGTCGACGTACTGCGCCGCGCCGCCGTAGTCGGCCGCGTCGATCTTGCCGCCGCTGGAGGCGTCGGCGGTGATGGCCGCGGTGACCAGGTTGTTCGCGCCGAACTTCGCCCGGGTCGCCTGCATCAGGTTCTTGAACGCGGCCGGGCCGCTGGTGTCGCAGGACAGGCCGCAGGCGTTCGGGTACTCCCAGTCAAGGTCGATCCCGTCGAAGACGTCGGCCCAGCGCGGGTCCTCGACCAGGTTGTAGCAGGACTGGGCGAAGGCGGCCGGGTTGGCCGCGGCCTGCGGGAACCCGCCGGACCAGGTCCAGCCGCCGAAGGACCACAGCACCTTGATGTGCGGGTAGGCCTTCTTCAGCTTGCGCAGCTGGTTGAAGTTGCCGCGCAGCGGCTGGTCCCAGGTGTCGGCCACGCCGTCGACGCTCTGGTCGGCGGTGTAGGCCTTGTCGTAGTCGGCGAAGGCGTCACCGATGGTGCACTGGCCGTTCTGCACGTTGCCGAAGGCGTAGTTGATGTGCGTGATCTTGCTCGCCGAACCGGAGGTGACCAGGTTCTTCACGTGGTAGTTGCGGCCGTAGACGCCCCAGTTGGTGAAGTAGCCGAGCTTGACCTTGCCGGCGGGGTCCGGCGGCGGGATGGTGCCGCCGGCGGTGGTCACCGACAGGGTGCCGGAGGCGGGGCCGGTCTGGTCGGCGGTGTCGCGGGCGGTGACGGTGTAGGTGTACGCGGTGCCCTTGGTCAGGCCCGAATCGGCGTAACTGGTGCCCGTGACGGTCGCGATCTTGGCGCCGCCGCGGTGGACGTCGTAGTTCTTGACGCCCTTGTCGTCGGTGGCCGGGGACCAGCTCAGGGAGAGCGAGGTCTCGGTGACGTTGGAGGCGGTGGGGGTGCCGGGCGCGGTGGGGGGAGTGTCGCCCGGCTGGCTGCCGTCACAGGAGACGCCGTTGATCTTGCAGCCGGCAGGGGAGCCGCCGCCGGTGCCGTTGAATCCGAAGCTGGCGGTGCCCCCGGGGGCGAGGGTGCCGTTCCAGCCGACGTTCTTGCCCGTCCAGTGGGTGCCCGAGCTGGTCACCGTCGCGTCCCAGGCCGAGGTGACGGCGGTGCCGGCCGGGTAGTCCCACTCGACGGTCCACGAGCTGATGGTGGTGGTGCCGGTGTTCTTCACCGTCCACTTGCCCTCGAAGCCGGTGCCCCAGTCGGACACCTTGGTGTACGTCGCGGTCGCGGACGTGGCGGCCTGTGCGGGGCCGGCCAGCACGACGAGCCCGGTGACGGGCAGGGCGAGCGCGGCCACGACCGCCGCGACGCGCGTGAAGAACCGGGTACGCCTGGTGCGGGGTGGGGATGCTGTGCTCAAGGGTGATCCTCCGTAGGTCCGTCGTGTCGTGGGGCCGACGTCGACATGGGGGTGGGACCTGCGCCGCCCGTGAGCACGCTTGTCATGGCACGCTCACCACAGTTGTGTGCGGTGAGCGTAGAAAGGTCTGGACCAACCGTCAAGAGGTCCAGACCTCATGGGAACGATTGCGTCCGTGTGTGCCCTACAGCCCCAACTCCTGGGCCAGTACGGCCGCTTGGACGCGACTGCGCAGCTCCAGCTTGTTGAGCAGACGGCTGACGTGCGTCTTCGCCGTCGCCTCCGCCATGTCCAGGCGCACGGCGATCTCCGCGTTCGACAGCCCGGCGCCCAGGCAGGACAGGACCTCGCGTTCGCGGGGCGTCAGGGTCGCCAGGGCCGGGGGAGCGGGGGGCCTGGCCGGGCGCGCCGGAGCCGCGAACTCGGCGATCAGCCGCCGGGTCACCGCGGGGGCGATCAGGCCCTCCCCGCGCGCGACCGTCCGCACCGCCCCGACCAGCTCGGCGGCCTCCGCGTCCTTCAGCAGGAAGCCCGCCGCGCCCGCCCGCAAGGCCCCGAAAACGTACTCGTCCAGGTCGAAGGTGGTCAGCACCAGCACGTCGGCCAGCCCTTCCGCGACCACCTGGCGGGTCGCGGACACCCCATCGAGCCTCGGCATCTGCACGTCCATCAGGACCAGGTCGGGCCGCAGCTCCCGGGCCAGGCGCACCGCCTCCTCCCCGTCGGCGGCCTCGCCCACCACCTCGATGCCGCCCGCACTGCGCAGGATGAGCACCAGCCCGGCCCGTACCGCGCTCTGGTCCTCTGCCACGAGCACCCTGATGGTCACGCCTCCACCGCCTTCTCCTCGGCGGGCAGGGACGCCCGCACGCACCATGTCCCGCCGGAGCGCCCGGCCGAGAACTCCCCGCCCAGCAGCTCCGCGCGCTCCCGCATGCCGATCAGCCCGGCGCCCGAGCCCGGGGCCCGCGGGCCCGCGCGGTGCCCGTACGGCGACTCCACCGCCACCGTCAGCAGGCCGTCCGCCCGGCCCACGCGGACCGTGACCGTGCCCGCGACGGCGTGCTTGACGGCATTGGTCAGCGACTCCTGGACGATCCGGTACGCGGCCAGGCCCACCGGGGCCGGCAGCGGCCCTCCTCCCGGAGGCCGTTCGTCGTGCAGGACGAAGTCCAGCCCGCTCGCCGAGCCGTTCGTCCGGGCCTGCCCCAGCAGGGCGTCCAGGCCGTCCAGCGTCGGCAGGGCGGCCGCCTCCCGCCCGGCTCCCGCATCCCGCAGCAGCCCGATCAACCGGCGCATTTCGGCCAGGCCCTGGACGCTGTTCTCCCGGATCACCCCGAGCGCCTCGCGGCTGGTGTCGGCCCGGTCGATGGAGAGCGCCGCGGTGGAGTGGATGGCGATCGCCGAGAGGTGGTTGGCCACCATGTCGTGCAGCTCCCGGGCCATCCGGGCGCGCTCGGCGGCGACCGCCTGGCTGCGGTCCATCTCCGCCAGCAGCGCGGTCTGCTCGGCGCGCAGCCGGGCGGCGACGGCCGCCTCGCGGTGGTTGCGCAGGGTGGCGCCGGTCAGCGCCGGGGCGAAGCTCACCAGGCCCGTCACCACGCCGATCAGCAGGGCCTCGGGCGTGCGCAGCCAGGCCAGGAAGCCGATGGTGACGGCCACGGTGACCAGGCCGGTGCTGATCGGGAGCCGCCGGGCCGTGGCCGGGGAGCCGTACACGACGGCGGCGTACATCAGGTCGGTGTAGATCAGGACGGCGGCGAGGCTGCCGACGGTGAACTCGTTCGCGACCACGCCGAGGGTGCCGACCGCCAGGGCCACCGACGGCCTGGAGCGGCGCAGCAGCTCCATCGCGGCGAGCACCCCGAGGGGGATCAGGGCGGCCCAGGCCGGCAGGAGGTGGCGGACGCTGCTGCTGTAGATGCCCAGCGACCACATGACCAGGCCCGCGAGCAGGCCGACGACGGCCAGGAGGACGTCGTGGCGGTGCGGGCGCAGGCTCTTCGTGGTCACGGTCCCATCCAACAGGCTGCCACGGGCGCGGTCCTCGGCGCAGAGGCCGAGTCGTCCGTACATCGAAGGATGCAGCCGCCTTTCCTCACAGGCGACGACGCAACGGCCCGGACCGGACGGGAGGCTGGAGGCGAAGCGCCGACCAGTCCCGAGCGGAACGGAGAGTCCCGTGATCGTCGCCCTGATCATCGCCTGCGAGGTGGGCTTCTGGGTGCTGCTGGCCGCCGGCCTGGCCCTGCGCTACCTCGCCGGGAAGCCGCGCCTGGGCGCGGCGGTCCTGCTGTGCGAGCCGGTGATGGAGCTGGCCTTGCTGGTGGTCACCACGCTCGACCTGAAGAACGGCGCACCGCCGGACTGGAAGCACGGTCTCGCCGCGCTGTACATCGGCTACACCGTCGCCTACGGCCACTACACGATCACCTGGCTGGACGGGCACGCCGCGTACCGCCTCGCGGGCGGACCCAAGCCGGCCGGGGCCGGGTACGGGAAGGCGAGGGCCGCCCACGAGTGGCGGCTGTGGATCCGCACCGTCGTCGCCGCGGCCGTCGCCCTCAGCCTCCTGCAGGTCGCCGTCTGGTACGTGGGGGACGCGAGTGACGTCAGCTCGCTGCGGGCGTGGCAGTACGGAGCCCTGCGCGCGGTCGGCATCCACGCCCTGGTCGCCGTCGCCTACACGGTGTGGCCGAAAAAGGCCCCCGCGGGGCAGGTCTCCTAGGGCCTGTCGTCAAAGTGGCGCGGGCCAGGCGGGACTTTGACGACAGGGCCTAGGGCCTGTCGTCTCAGGGGCGCCCGGCAGGCGGTCGAGGTCAGCGCTCGCCGCCCGGCACCCACAGCACGTCCCCGACCTCCTTGTTGGCCGTGCGGGCCAGGATGAACAGCAGGTCGGACAGCCGGTTCAGGTAGGTCGCGGTCAGCGGGTTCATCACCTCGCCGTGCACCTCCAGCGCCGCCCAGGTGGAGCGTTCGGCGCGGCGGACCACCGTGCACGCCTGGTGCAGGAGGGCGGCTCCCGGGGTCCCACCGGGGAGGATGAAGCTGCGGAGCTTCTCCAGCCGCTCGTTGAAGACGTCGCAGTCCGCCTCCAGCTTGTCGATGTAGAACTGCTCGACGCGCAGCGGCGGGTACTCCGGATCCTCGACCACCGGGGTGCACAGGTCCGCGCCGACGTCGAACAGGTCGTTCTGCACCCTGACCAGGACCTTCACGACCTCCTCCGGCAGGCTGCCGAGGGCGATGGCGGTACCGATCGCCGCATTCGCCTCGTTCGCGTCGGCGTACGCGGAGATCCGCACGTCGGTCTTGGCCGTGCGGCTCATGTCGCCGAGCGCGGTCGTGCCCTTGTCACCGGTACGGGTGTAGATGCGCGTGAGGTTCACCATGCCGCAAGGGTAGTCCGGGCCAACTGCGGGGATCCGGCGCGCTGCTGGGCCGTACCGGTGTGATGTCCGTCATCTGAGACGTGACGCGTGTTACTTCACGGTCACACCGCACCGGCCGGGCGCTAGTCTCCGCCGGAGTGGCTACGGGACCGGGCCCTTCCAAGGCCGGGCCTTTTTGAGACTGTGCCTATTTCACGAACATGGGGTGTGCAGTGGCTGGGAAGCTTGCCGTCATCGGTGCCGGCTTGATGGGGTCCGGGATCGCTCAGGTCTCCGCTCAGGCGGGCTGGGACGTCGTCCTGCGCGATGTCACCGACGCCGCGCTGACCCGGGGCACGGACGGGATCAAGGCCTCGTACGACAAGTTCGTCTCCAAGGGCAAGCTGTCGGCCGAGGACGCCGAGGCGGCCCTCGCACGCATCACCACCACGACCGACCTCGACGCCGCCGCCGACGTCGACATCGTGGTCGAGGCCGCCTTCGAGAAGATCGAGATCAAGCACGAGATCTTCCGGGCGCTCGACAAGATCGTCCGTGAGGACGCGATCCTCGCCTCCAACACCTCCGCCATCCCGATCACCAAGATCGCGGCCGTCACGGAGCGCCCGGAGCGGGTCGTCGGCGCGCACTTCTTCTCGCCGGTTCCGATGATGCAGCTCTGCGAGCTCGTCCGCGGCTACAAGACGAGCGACGAGACCCTCGCCACCACCCGCGCGTTCGCCGAATCCGTCGGCAAGACCTGCATCGTCGTCAACCGCGACGTGGCCGGCTTCGTGACGACCCGTCTCATCTCCGCGCTGGTCGTCGAGGCCGCGAAGCTGTACGAATCCGGCGTGGCCTCCGCCGAGGACATCGACATCGCGTGCAAGCTGGGCTTCGGCCACGCGATGGGCCCGCTGGCCACCGCCGACCTCACCGGCGTCGACATCCTGCTGCACGCCACCAGCAACATCTACACCGAGTCCCAGGACGAGAAGTTCGCACCGCCGGAGCTCATGCGCCGGATGGTGGACGCCGGGGACATCGGGCGCAAGAGCGGCCAGGGCTTCTACAAGCACTGAGAACCCCAGGTCGCCGGAGCGCGCCACCGAGCACCACTGTTCGAACACCTTCACCCCTCGGGGTGAATTAGGTATCGGTTCGCTCACGGTCGGCAACTTCCCTGCCCGAGCGGCAGTCAGTTGCAGTGAGAGTTGCCGACCACGGACCAGTCGGACCACACGTACGCAGTACCGCCGGGAGTACACATGCACATCAGGGGCGACCACGCCGAACTCGTCGTCGGGGGTCGCCTCGACGTGCGCAGCGCGGCGGACGCCCGTACGGTCCTGCACTCGGCCCTCGACGACGGCCACGGCGACCTCGTGCTCGACCTCACCGGGCTCGACTCCTGGGACGCGACCGGCCTCGGGGTGATCATGGGCGCGCACCGCAGGGCCGGCCGGACCGGACGGCGCCTGGTGCTGCGCGGAGTGCCGCCGCAGATGCAGCGGCTGCTCGTGGCGACCCGGCTGCACCGGATCCTGTCGATCGAGGGCGGGCTGGAAGCGGAGTCCCTCCCCCGGGTGTGAACGAACCGTTCCGTTTTCCTGCTGAAACGTAACGGTCCGGTGGTGATGGCACCCCCGCGGTTCCACCCACGACCGGCCACGGTCTAGGGTTCGGGCGGAAACCGGACCAGTAGCGACAGCGGCGTGTGCGAAGGCCGGGCGGTACGACGGCGAGGCGCACGGCGCGATCGGGGGACATGGTCATGGACCACATACAGCGGCAGGCGACCGGGGGCGAGGGGCCCGCGAAAGCCGCCGGACCGCCCGCGACATCCGGGACATCTGCGATATCCGGCACGTCCGCGACGCCGGCGGCATCGGGAACACCGGCGGCACCGGCCGTATCCGCCTCGCCCCGGTCCGCGGTCCCTCCCGCGACGCCTCCGTCCGCCGCCCTGCCCGCGCCCATGGCGCCCGCCCGGGTCGTGACGCTCACCGCCGGTGACTTCTCGCTCACCGTCAACCCCGTCGACGGCAGCGAGATCGAGCCGTTGCGCCCCGGCACCCGCCCCGGCCGCCCCGCCAAGCGCGACGCCGCCGCCCGCGCCGCCCGGGACGCCGCCGCCCGGCCGCCCGTCCTGCCCGGCGCCGACGCCCCCGCCCGGCCGCCGCTGGGGCGCGACGAGGAGTGCGAGCGGCTCGTACGCCTGCTGGGGCGCGGCCGGTCGGTACGGCTGACCGGGCCCCCGGGATCCGGCCGCACCACCCTGCTGGACGCGGTCGCCGCCCGGTGCGCGGGCCTCGCCCCCGACGGCGTCGTACGGCTCTCCGGCGACGGCCAGCAGCAGCCCGGCGAGCTGCTCCACGCGCTGTACGCCGCCGTGTACGAAGCCCCCGGCCGGCGGCCCGACCGGATCGAACTCCTCGCCCGGGTACGGGACATCGGCGCCATCGTCCTCCTCGACGACCTGGACATGGGCGGCCCCGCCCTCGAGGAGCTGCTGCACGCCACTCCCGAGTGCGCCTATCTGCTGGCCGCGACCCCCGACACCCGGTCGCCCTCCGACGACTCGCACATCGAGGAGGTCTTCCTCGCCGGACTGGGCAAGGCCGACTGCCTCGAACTGCTGGAGACGCGCCTGGGCCGGCCGCTGACGGACGCGGAGACCGCCTGGGCGACGGATCTGCGGTTCGCCTCCGAAGGGCTCCCCCTGCGCTTCGTCCAGGCCGCCGCGATGCTGCGGCAGCGCGACGAGCTCAACCGCACCGACGAGGACGACGACGAGGAAGAGCCCGGCGTCTTCGACGAGCGGCCCCGCGAGGCCGTGGAGGTGCCGCTCCCGACGCTCGCCGAGGGCGCGGCCCCGGCGGAGCTGCTGGCCTCGCGCGTCAGCGAGTCGGCGCGCGCCGCCCTGCGGATCGCCTGCGCGCTGGGCGGTGAGCTGCCGCACCCCGCGCACCTGCCGGCGCTGGTGGGGGACACCCACGCCGACACCGCGGTGGCGGAACTGCTGGACTGCGGGCTGCTCACCCCGGTCGGCACGCGCTACCGCCTCGCCGCGGGCGTCTCCCGGCAGCTGGAAGAGGTCGGGTACGGGGACACCGCGGCCGAGGAGGCCCGCACGGCCGCCCGGCACTACGCCTGGTGGACCGGACACTCCTCGGTGACGCCGGAGCGGATCGCCGCCGAGGCGGACGCGGTGCTCAGCGCGCTGTCCGGCGCGGACGTGGTGGCGGCCGTGCTGCTGGCCCGGACGGCGGCCCCGGCGTTCGCGGCCTCGCTGCACTGGGAGGCGTGGGAGCGGGTGCTGCGCTCGGGCGCCGAAGCCGCGCGCAAGGCGGGGGAGGTGGCCGAGCAGGCGTACTTCCACCACGAACTGGGCGTGCTCGCCCTGTGCGAGGGGCGCCTGGACCGGGCGCGGGCCGAGCTGGAGACCTCGATCGGGCTGCGCGGGGCGCTGGCCGACAAGCGGGGCACCGTGGCGGGCCGCAGGGCGCTGGCCCTGGTCGTGGACCAGGAGGCCGCCGGGGTGGCGGTCTCGCCGCCGCTGCGGCTGGAGCCGCCGGCCGTGGCCGCGGGCGGCGCGCCCGCGGCCCTCCCGCCCGGCTCCGCCGGAGGGTCCACGGCGGCGGCCGCGGCCGGCCCCTCGGCCGGTACCGCGTCGCCTTCGGGGACCGTGCCTTCCTCCGGGACGGGGCCTTCCTCCGGAACGGGGTCCTCCTCCGGGACGGGGCCTTCCTCCGGGACGGGGTCCTCTTCCGGGAGGACCGGCCCGGCTGCCGGTGCCGGTGCCGGTGCCGTTGCAGGTGCCGGTGCAGGAAACGGTGTGGGCGCTGCGGCCGGCCTCGGTGCCGGTGCGGGCTCGGGTGCGCGCAGCGGCACGGGCGCCGGCCCGGGGACCGGAAGCGGCATGCGGGCCGGGTCCGGGGCCGGTGGTGGCCTCGGTGCCGGCCTCGGCGCCGGTGCCGGCCTCGGCGCCGCCGGCGGCCCGGGTGCGGCGAGCGGCCTCGCCGCGGGCGGGGGCCGGGGCGGCGGGTCCGCGACCGGCGGGCCCGACTCCGACGCCGTGACCCGGGTGTCCCCCGTGGTGCCCGTGATCCGGCGTCAGGAGGTGCCGTCCACCTTGTCGGAGGTGTTCGAGGACGCCTTCCCGATCGCGCCGAAGCCCGAGCCCGCCGCGGCCCCCCGGCCCGCCCCCGGACCGGCCCCCGCCGACGCGGCGGCCCGTCGGCGCCGGATCCTGCTCGCCGGGGCCGGCGCGCTCGCCGTGGTCGCCGTGGGAGCGGTGGTGGGCCTCACGCTGGGATCCGCCGACAGCCCCGCCCCGCCCGCGACCAAGACCCCGGCCTCGTCGGTCACCCCGACGCGGCCCGCGGCCCCGCCGGTGGAGACGGGGGCGGGCGGGAACAACCCCGCACCGGCGCCCTCCGACCCGGCCGCTCCTGCGCCGCTGCCCGCCTCCCCCGGGGAGACCTCCGGCGCGACCCCGGGCCGTACGCCGTCCCGTACGCCCTCGCGGCGCCCGCAGTCCACCCCGCCGCAGCCCCCGGTCTCCCCGCCGGTCTCGCCGCCGCCGAGCTCCCTGGAGCCGTCTCCCTCGCCGACCCCGGAGGAGACCGCCCCGCCGACCCCGACGGCCACCGCGGGCACCGGCACGGCGACGGCCACCTCGGGCACCGGCACCGCGTCGGCCACCGCCGTCGCCGTCTGACACGCCGAAGGCTCCGTCCCCCCGGGGGGACGGAGCCTTCGGCGCAGTGGGCGGGCGGCGGGTCAGAACAGCCGCAGCTTGTCGTCCTCGATGCCGCGCAGCGCGTTGTAGTCCAGGACCACGCAGTCCATCCCGCGGTCCGTCGCCAGGACCTTGGCCTGCGGTTTGATCTCCTGGGCGGCGAAGACGCCGCGCACGGGGGCCAGGTGCGGGTCGCGGTTCAGCAGCTCCAGGTAGCGGGTCAGCTGCTCGACGCCGTCGATCTCGCCGCGGCGCTTGATCTCCACGGCCACCGTCGCGCCGGAGGCGTCCCGGCACAGGATGTCCACCGGTCCGATCGCCGTCATGTACTCGCGCCGGATCAGCGTGTAGCCCTCGCCCAGCGTGTCGATGCGGTCCGCGAGGAGCTCCTGGAGGTGTGCTTCCACGCCGTCCTTGATGAGCCCCGGGTCGGTGCCGAGTTCGTGGGAGGAGTCGTGCAGGACTTCCTCCATGGTGATGATGAGCTTCTCACCGGCCTTGTTGACGACCGTCCACACGCCGGCGTCGTCACCGCTCCCCTCTTTGAGGGTGCACGGGGGCGACATCCAGTTGAGCGGTTTGTACGCCCGGTCGTCCGCATGGATCGAGACACTGCCGTCGGCCTTCACGAGGATCAGACGGGGTGCCGAGGGCAGATGGGCGGTGAGCCGGCCCGCGTAGTCGACGGAGCAGCGGGCGATGACGAGACGCATGGTCGGCAACGCTACTCGACGGACGGCGCTCCACGCGATTCGCCCCTGAAAGCCCCCTTCGCCGATGGCGCGTTGTATGCGCATTCTCCTGGTGCGTCACCCATGGGGCGCCTACCGTGGTGAGCGGGAGGTTGCGGAGCGTGCACGCTGCGTCGCGGCCTCCTTCCCTGCCCGTACGACTCCGGCAACCCGAATGCCCGGGGTCACGAGAGGAGAACCCATGTCGCTCGACGTCTCACCGGCCCTACTCGAACAGGCCGAGCGAGGCGAGGTCGACGAAGCCGCTTTCGTCGACTGCGTCCGGACCTCCCTGCCCTACGCATGGGAGATGATCAGCTCGTTGGTGGCCCAGTTGAAGGTGGACGGCGGGCAGTTCGCCGACAACCAGACGCCGCCGCCGAACGAGCAGGCGCGCGGGCAGCTGCTGCGCGCTCTCGCGAGCGACGCGATACGCGGTGCTCTGCAGCGGCACTTCGGAGTGCGCCTGGCGTTCCAGAACTGCCACCGGGTGGCGGTGTTCCCGCTGGACCCCTCGGTGGACGACCGGCTGGCCAAGTTCACTTCGATCCGCGGTCAGCTGCTCAACCAGTCGCCCGGGCTGCGGGACTGCTGACCGTGCCGTCCGGTCGATCGGACCGGACGGCACCCGGCAGCGCCGGCCGGTAGGTCTCAGCCGAGGCGGGGCAGGACTTCGGCGCCGAGGCGCCGCACGTTCTCCTCCGTCGCGGCGAGATCGCCCGAGCCCTCCGTCAGGAGGGCGAAGCGCGTGATGCCCGTCCGCTCCGAGGTGGCCGCGAGCCGGTCCAGTGCCCGCTGCGGCGAGCCCACCGGGTGGAGGTCGCACAGGAGTTCCGTGTACGCGACCGGGTCCCGCATCGCGCGCGCCCGGCCGTCCACGGTCACGTGGGCGTCGAGGCCCTGCTTGAGCCAGCCCGGCAGTGCCTTCAGCAGCGTCTCGCGCGCGTCCGCCGTACGGTCCGCCAGCTGGCAGACCCCGGCGGAGACGTGGCCCGCGGCGGCGACGTGCTCGGGGGAGTGGCCCGCCGCCAGCGCCGTGGACCGCCACAGCGCGACCATGCCGGCCTTGTCCTCGTCCCCGCAGTGCATGCCGAGCAGCATGGGCAGCCCGCGCCGCGCGGCCATCCGCACCGACGACGGCGAGGTGCAGGCCACGATGACCTCCGGGCCGGACGCGTCCCCGTCCAGGGCCTCCGCGGGGCGCGGTACGACGGCCACCTCGCGGAAGGCGAAGCGCTCGCCGGCGCTTCCCACCCGGGCGTCGGACAGCCAGCGCCGCAGCAGGTCCAGGGCCTCCGGGAAGCCCTTCTCGTAAGCCTCCAGGCCGCCCCCGAACACCTCCAGGTCCACCCACGGCCCGCCCCGCCCCACGCCGAGGCTGAACCGGCCGCCGGAGGTCAGGTGCAGCAGCGCCGCCTGCTCCCCGAGGGCCACCGGATGCGTGCTGGGCAGCACGCTGACCGCCGTGCCCACCCGCAGCCGCCGCGTCCGCCCCAGCAGCAGCGCCGCCAGCGTCACCGCCGAGGGGCAGACCCCGTACGGCACGAAATGGTGCTCGGCCACCCAGACCGAGTCGAGCCCCGCCTGCTCGGCCACCTCGGCGGTCCGCACCGCCCGGTGCAGTGCCTCTCCCTGCCCCTGGCCCGGGAACTGGGCCGCCAGTACAAACGCTCCTACGCGCATCGCCTTCACCCTCCTCGCGGCTGACGCGGCCTCCCCAGGTGGACCGGTTCTTCCTCTGGCAACAACGTCCGACACGTGCCGAAGGCACGGGCTGACAGGAAAGTTATTGGGATTGTCGGGCCAGTCCCCTTCGGGTGCCCTCCCGGCTCCACGCCCTGGACCGCCCCTCCCCGGACACCCTGCGGGTACCCGGCCTCGCTGCGCGTAGTCTGGAGGAAAGTCACTGCCGACCGCCCTTCCGTGAGGTATACGTGTCACCGCGCCACAACCGCCCCAGGGGCGGCGAGACTCCGGACGAACGCCCCGGCATGAATGTCGACCGCTACGGGCTGGAGCGCACCGAGGAGTACCGGGGCGAGGAGTGGAAGGTCCGGCACGTCGCGGGCGCGAGCGCGGCGGGCAAGCGCTACCGCTGCCCGGGCTGCGACCAGGAGATCCCCTCCGGCACCCCGCACCTGGTCGCCTGGCCGGAGTACGGCGGCGTGGACGACCGGCGCCACTGGCACAAGGCCTGCTGGAACGCGAAGGACCGCCGCACCTCGAAGGTGCAGCGGTCCCGCAACGCGCCGAAGTACTAGGCTCCGCAGGCCGGTTCGGGGCCGGCGCGCGCCTGCCCTCCACCGGAAGGCTTCAGACGTCCCGTCGGGCGACCGTCATGTAGGACGCGGCCACCGCGGCGCCGGTGACCAGCAGGATGATCACCATGTGCGAGAGGGTCCCGGGCTGTGCCTCCCCCGTGGCGCCCTCCTTCATCCCGAACAACTGGATCAGCGCCGCCGGCACGGTGTGCTCGATGAGCGTCTGCCCGAGGGGAGCGGACGCTTCCCAGTAGCTCAGCATCGCGCCTATCACCGGCGGCAGGGTCACGACGCCCAGCATCACCGCGATCGCCCCGGCGGAGTGCCGGACGAGCGCGCCGACGGCCAGGGCGAGCACCCCGAGCAGGGTGACGTAGAAGCAGCCCACCAGGGAGCCGAACCATTCGCCGATCCGGTGCACCCCGGCGGCGGGGCCGGCGTGCACCAGCGCCGCGGCGATCCCGACCAGGAACACCGACCCGACGGTGGTGACGAAGGCCGTGACGCCGAAGACCAGGTACTTCGCGGTCAGCACCCGGTGCCGCTCCGGGGCGGCGGTGAAGGTCGTCCGCACCAGCCCGCTGGCATGTTCCGAGGTGATCGTCAGCACGCCGAGGACCATCATCGCGACCTGCCCCACCAGCAGACCGAACAGGGCCGGTGTGGTGAAGGAGATGTGCGCGTAGTCCGAGGCGGCGGTCTGCGTGACGAACAGCAGTCCGATGCCGAGCGTGGTCAGGACGAACGCGCCGAGCGTCCACAGGGTGGAGCGGACCGAGACCATCTTGGTCCACTCCGAGGCCACGGCGTGGCCCAGGTGCGGCCGCGGCGTCGGCAGCGGCGAGCTGTAGTCCCGCGGCTGCTCCCGCGGATCCGTCGGCGCGCCGAGGGCGGCGGCGCCGGTGGGCGTGGGGGCGGTCATCGGGAGTCCTCTTGGCTGTCTGCGGGGGTGTTCCGGGCGGCCGAGAGCGCGCCGGGGTCGCCCGGCATCAGGAAGGGCCGGCCGCCCGCCCCGGGCGGCGGCGGCGCATAGAAGGCTTCCCCGGGGACCTCCGGGGCGGCCGTCTCGTCCTCCCAGGCGGGCAGGGCCAGCGGCTCCGGCTCCCACAGCTCGGCCCGCGGGTCGTCGGTGGAGGTGTACTCCAGGGAGGACTGGGTCATCCGCATGTACGCCTCCTCCAGCGAGGCCCGGTGGGGCGACAGCTCCCACAGCCGTACGCCGGCCCCGTGGGCGAGGTCGGCGATCCGCGGCAGCTCCAGGCCCGTCACGCGCAGTGCTCCGTCGGGCTCCTGCAGGACCCGTCCGCCCGCCTCGGTGAGGGTGGCGGCCAGCGTGTCCCGGCCACGGGGAGCGGTGTCGGCCGCCCGCACCCGAGCGAATCCGGCCGAGTTGTGGGTGATGAACTCTTGGGTGCCCATATCGGCCAGCAGCCGCCCCCGGCCGATCACGATCAGGTGGTCGGCGGTCAGCGCCATCTCGCTCATCAGATGCGAGGAGACGAGGACGGTGCGGCCCTCCGAGGCAAGCCGGCGCATCAGGTTGCGGACCCAGAGGATCCCCTCGGGGTCCAGCCCGTTGACCGGCTCGTCGAAGAGCAGCACCCGCGGGTCCCCGAGCAGGGCGGTGGCGATGCCGAGCCGCTGGCCCATGCCGAGCGAGAAGCCCTTGGTGCGCTGCCGGGCGACGTCCTGCAGGCCGACCACGGCCAGCACCTCGTCCACCCGCTTCTCCGGGATCCCGGAGAGCTGGGCGATGGACAGCAGGTGGGTGCGGGCCCGGCGGCCGCCGTGCAGGGCCTTCGCGTCGAGCAGGGCCCCGACGTGCCGCTGGGCGTTCGGCAGCTCCCGGAAGGGCCGGCCGTTGATCGTGACGTGGCCGGCCGTGGGCCGGTCCAGGCCGACGATCATCCGCATGGTGGTGGATTTGCCCGAGCCGTTCGGCCCCAGGAAACCGGTCACGTGACCGGGCTTGACCTGGAACGACAGCTGGTCGACGGCGGTCTTGGCGCCGAAGCGCTTGGTCAGGCCGACTGCCTCGATCATGGTGCTGCCCCTTACCAGGCCGGGACGACTCTCGCCCGCGTAAGGGTTAAGAGGATATCGACTCCCCGGCGGTTCCGTCCCGGGCCGATCCCTGAGCCGCCCCTGAGACCGACCCGGGGATCACCCGTAGTACGCGGGCGGGAGGTCAGGCGTCCCTCTTGCGGAGGACGAGGTAGCCCCCGAGCACCGCCGCCAGCGTCCACAGCGCCATGATCCCGAAGCCGCCCCACGGGCCGTACGGCGGCGGTTCGCTGCCCATCGCCCCCGGGACCACCTGCATGATCCGGGAACCGGCCTGGTCCGGGAAGTACTGGGCGACCTTCCGGGTCGCCTCGACCACGCCCATGATGTTCGAGACCAGGAAGAAGAACGGCATCAGGATGCCGAGCGAGAGCATCGAGCTGCGCAGCATGGCGGCCACGCCCATGGAGAACAGGGCGATCATCGCCATGTAGAGGCCGGCGCCGATCACCGCGCGCAGGACGTTCGGCGCGTCGATGGCGATGCTGCGGTCACCCAGGATGGCCTGTCCGAGGAAGAAGGACAGGAAGCTCGTCACCAGGCCCACGGCGAGCGCGAGAGCGGTCGCCACGAACAGCTTGCCGGCGAGGAAGCTGCCGCGCCGGGGCACGGCGGCCAGCGAGGCGCGGATCATGCCCGTGCTGTACTCGCTGCCGACGACCAGCACACCGAAGACGATCATGGCGAGCTGGCCGAGGGTCATCCCGGCGAAGCTCGTCAGGGTCGGGTCGAAGGTGGCCCTCTCCTCGGCGGGCATGTCCTGGAAGGTGCTGTTCACGAGCGCGCACAGGGCCGCGCTGATGCCGACCGTCACGAGCAGGGCCGCGGCCAGCGTCCAGGTCGTGGAAGCGACCGTACGGATCTTGGTCCACTCGGACTTGAGGACTGCGGGGAAGGAGGACATGGTCACTCGCCGCCCTTGCGCTGCGCCTCGAAGCCGGCACCCCAGGCGGGGACGTCGGCCGGCCGGGCCGGGTTGTCGGGGGCCATGCCCGCGAGGGCGGGCGCCCCCGGCGCGTGGGCGTGGTACTCGACGGAGTCCGCCGTCATGCGCATGAACGCTTCCTCCAATGACGCCCGTTGCGGGCTGAGTTCGTGCAGCACGATCCGGTGCCGGGCGGCCAGTTCGCCGAGCTCCTCGGAGCTCACGCCGTCGATCTCCAGCGCTCCGGTGGCCGGAACGCCGACGGCATCGATCCCCGCCTCGTGCAGGACGTCCTTGAGTTGCTCCTGCTGGGGCGAGCGCAGCCGGACGTAGCTGCGCGAGTTCTGGTGGATGAAATCAGCCATCGACAGGTCTGCCAGCAGCTTTCCCTGGCCGATCACCACCAAATGGTCTGCGGTCAGCGCCATTTCGCTCATCAGGTGGGAGGAGACGAAGATCGTCCGCCCCTCCGCCGCCAGCGCTTTCATCAGATTCCTGATCCAGAGAATTCCCTCCGGGTCCAGACCATTGACGGGTTCGTCGAACATCAGGATTTCCGGATCACCGAGCAGCGCGGAGGCGATTCCCAGCCGCTGGCCCATGCCCAGGGAAAATCCTTTGGACTTCTTCTTCGCCACGGGCGTCAGCCCGACCAGGTCCAGGACCTCGCCGACCCGGCTCTTCGGGATCCGGTTCGACTCGGCCAGGCACAGCAGGTTGTTGTAGGCGCTGCGTCCACCGTGCATGGACTTGGCGTCGAGCAGCGCTCCGATGTGCTTCAGCGGCTCCGGCAGGTCCCGGTAGCGCTTCCCGTCGATCCGAACCGTGCCGCTGGTCGGATTGTCGAGGTCGAGCATCATGCGCATGGTCGTCGACTTGCCCGCCCCGTTGGGGCCGAGGAAGCCGGTCACCACCCCCGGTCTGACCTGGAAGCTGAGGTGGTCCACGGCGGTCTTCGCGCCGAATCGTTTGGTGAGGCCCTCGAGCTCGATCATGCGGGCCACGCTAGAACGCCGAAGGGCCGCGCGCCACCTTCGAAAGGTGACGCGCGGCCCTGCTTTCGTCGTGAAACGGGCGAACCGTACCGCCCGGTAGCCGCGAGGCGGAGCTCAGCGGCTCTGCTGGGCCGGGACGCCGCGGGTGACCGGCTCGTCGTCGACGATCGGGTTGGCGGCCGCGACCGCCGCACCGGTCAGCGTCGCCAGCATCTCGCGGACGTTGGTCAGCTGCGCGTTGATGGAGTCGCGGCGGTTGGTGAGCGCCGCCAGCTCGCGCTCCGACTCGCTGCGGATGCGGTCCGCCTTGGCGTTGGCGTCGGCCACGATGTCCTCGGCCTGGCGCTGCGCGGTCTCCACCGTCTGGCGGGCCCGGCGCTCCGCGTCCGTACGCAGCTTCTCGGCCTCCAGGCGCAGCTGCTCCGCGCGGTGCTCGATCTCCGCCAGGCGCTTCTCGGCCTTGGCCTGACGGGAGGCCAGGTCGCGCTCGGACTGCTCGCGGCGCTTGGCCAGGTTCGTCTCGAAGTCCGCGGCGGCCTGGGCGGCCTTGGCGCGGGTCTCCTCGAACAGGGCGTCGGCCTCCTCGCGCTTGGAGGCCGCGTCCTTCTGGGCCTCGGCGCGCAGGGTGGAGGCGTCGCCCTTGGCCTTCTCGACGATGCGGACGCCCTCGTCCTCCGCCTTCGACTTGAGGTCGGCGGCGAACGACTCGGCGTCGTTGCGCACCTGCTGGGCGGCCGACTCGGCCAGCTCGCGGTGCTGTTCGGCCGCGCGACGGGCCTCCTCGCGCAGGTCCTTCGCCTCCTCCTCGGCCAGCCGGAGGATCTTCTCGACCCGGGCGCCGAGACCGGCGTACGACGGCTCGGCGTCGTTCACCTGGGCCTGGGCGTTCTGCGTCTCGAGGTGCAGCTCCTCGATCCGCTTTTCCAGAGAGTTGATGCGTCCAAGGGCGCTGTCGCGGTCGGAGACCAGCTTGGTAATGCGGTCGTCCACCTGACCGCGGTCGTAACCACGCCGCACGAGCTCGAAGCCGAAGGGGGAGGAAGTGTCGCTCATGGGGTTCCTGTCGAATGAGACCGATGAGGTGCTACGTGAGGTGTTAAGGGGAATCCTAGGCGCCCGAGCGGCGTGTCATCGAGTCAATCCACGTTTGATCCGGACAATGACACCCCTTTTGAGTGGCAAGGCGACGGATTGCTTGTCACCCGTTCGCCTGAACCTCCCTCAGAAGCACACATCCCGCGGACCGACTAGCCCTCTGACGCCTTGCCACCCGATCGGGTGGACCCCGCTGCCGCGCCGGCCTTCACGCCCCCCGCGCCCTGGCCGCCCACTTGGGGCTTCGTGCCGCCCGAGGGCGCCTCGAATGATTCCAACGCCTCAAGAACGTCCTGGACACGGGAGATCTCCGCCTGAATGTCCTCGCGCCGCCGCACCAGGACCTCCAGTTCCCGGCGGCCCTCCTCGACGAGCCGTTCGGCCTCCGCCTTCGCCTCGGCCAGCGCCTTCTCGGCCGCCCGCGCCAGCTCGGCCTTCTTCTGCTCGGCCTCCTTCAGCAGCGCCTCGGCCTTGCGCACCGCCGCGATGCGCACCTTGCTCGCCTCGCTGCTCGCGTCGGACACCAGCTCCTTGGCCTTCGCCTCGGCCTCGACGCTCTGCTCGGTCGCCGCGCGCACCAACTTGTCCACGCGCTCGCCGGCCGACTTCATCTGCTCGGCCGACTCCCGGCGGGCCCGCTCGTGCAGTTCCTCGACCTCGCCCTCGACCCGGGCGCGCAGCTCCTCCGCCCGCTCCCTTATGGCGGCCGCGTCCGTACGCGCGCCGACCAGCAGCTCGTCCGCGTCCGTACGGGCCTTCTCCACCAGGGAGTTGCCCTCGACGGTCGCCTCCGAGGTGATCCGCGCGGCCTCCTTGCGGGCCGCGTCCACCATCGCGTCGGCCTGCTCCTCGGCCGCCGTCGTCGAAGCCAGCGCCTGCTTCTGCGCCTCCGCGGTGAGCTTCTCGGCTTCCGCCGCGGCCTCCGTGATGAGCCGGTCCACCTGCTCGGCGGCCTCGGAGCGGCGCTTGTTGGCCTCCTCGCGCGCCTCGTCCAGCAGCCGCTCGGACTCCGCACGGGCCTCCGCGCGCAGGCGCTCCGCCTCGCCCGCGGCCTCCGCCTTGACCCGCTCGGCCTCCGACCGGGTCCGGGTCGCGTGCTCCTGCGCGGACGACAGCGCCTCGGACGCCTCCGCGCGCAGCCGCTCGGCCTCGTTCGCCGCCTCGCCGACCGTGCGCTCGTTGTCCTTGCGCGTCTGGGCCGTGAGCCGCTCCGCCTCCGCGGCGGTCTCGCTGGTGAGCCGCTCGGCCTCCGCCGCGGCCTCCGTGATGAGCCGGTCGACCTGCTCGGCGGCCTCGCTGCGGCGCTTGTTGGCCTCCTCGCGCGCCTCGTCGAGGATCCTCGCGGACTCCTGCTCGGCGCTCGCCAGGGTCTCGTTCGCCGCGGCCGTGACACGGTCCGCCTCCGCGGTGGCCTCGCCGATGATCCGGCCGCCCTCCGCACGGGCGTCGTCCAGGACCTGCGCGGCGTCGGCACGCAGTCGCTCCGCCTCGGCCGCGGCCTCGCCGACCGTGGCCTCGTTGGCCGCGCGGGTCTCCTCGACCAGCCGGTCGCCCTCGGTACGGGCGTCGACCAGGATGCGCGCGGCGTCCCGCTCGGCCGACACCAGCGTCTCGGCCGCCTGGGCCGTGAGCCGCTCCGCCTTCGCGCGCAGCACCGCCGCGGCCGCCTCGGCCTCGGCGACGGTCGCGGCGTTCGCGGCCGCGGTCTCCTCGGTGAGCCGCTCGGCCTCGCCCGTGGCCTCGGCGATGAGCCGGTCCGCCTGCTCGGCGGCCTCGGCGCGCAGCCGGTTGCCCTCGGAGCGGGCCTCGTCCAGCGTGCCGGCCGCCTCCGCGCGGGTGGCGTCCGCCGCGGCCGCCGCCTCGCCGCGGATCCGGTTGGCGTCCTCGCGGGCGTCCGCCCGGGTCCGGGCCGCGTCCCGCTCCGAAGCCGCCAGCGCGTCCGTGGCCTCGGTACGCACCCGCTGCGCGTACTCCGCGGTGTCGGTGCGCAGCTGCTCGGCCTCGGCGATCGCGTCGCCGACCGTGCGCTCGGCCAGCGCCTTCGCCGCGTCGGTCTCGGCGCGCGCCTCGGTGCGGATCCGGTTCGCGTCCTCGCCGGCGCGCTCCCGCTCCTCGTAGGCGTCGGCGCGGACCCGCTCGGCCTCCTCCTCGGCCTCGGTCCGGGTGCGCTGCGCCGCGTGCTCGGCCGCGCTGCGCAGTCCGGCGACCTCCTCCTCGGCCTGCTCGTGCAGACCGGCCACGGAGTCCCGTACCTGCTGGGCGGTGGCCTCGGCCGCCGCCACCAACTCCGAGGCGCGCCGCTCGGCCTCCTCGGTCAGCCGGGCCGCCTCGGCCTGCGCCTCCTCGGAGCGCTTGCGGGCCGCGGCCAGCAGCTCCTCGCTCTGCTCGCGGGCCTGCGCCCGCTCCGTCCCGGCGTCCGTCCGCGCCGAGGCGAGGGTCTCCTCGGCCTCCCGGCGCCGCCGGGCGGCCTCCTCCTGCGCGGCGGCCAGCGCCTCCGCGGCCTCCCCGGCGACCCGCTCGGCCGCCGCCTTCGCCTCGGCGCGCAGCCGGTCCGCGGTCTCCTGGGCCTCGGAACGCACCCGCTCGGCCTCGGCCTCGGCCTCGCCGCGCAGCCGCACCGCGGCCTGCTCGGCCTCCGCGCGCACCCGCCCGGCGTCCTGGGCCGCCTCGGTGCGCAGCTGGTCGGCCTCCGCCGCCGCCTGCGCCTGCAGGGTGCGGACCCGCTCCGCCGCCTCGGCGCGCAGCCGGTCGTTCTCCTCACCGGTCTCCCGGCGGACGGCCTCCGCCGCCGACCGGGCGTCGCGCAGCGTCTGCTCGGCCGTGGTCAGGCGGCTCTCGGCGTCCGCGTGCAGCCGCTGGAGTTCCTCGTCGGCCTCCGCGCGCTTGGCCGCCAGCGCCTGCTCGGTCTCCTCGCGCCGGGCGAGCGCCGCCGCCTCGGCCTCGGCCCGGACGGCCTCCGCCCGCTCCTCGGCCTCGGCCCGCAGCCGCTCCGCCTCGGCGCGGGTCCGCTCCAGGGTCTCCTCGGCCTGCCGGCGCAAGGTGGTGGCCCGCTCGACGGCCTCGGCGCGGACGCGCTCGCTCTCGGCGGTGGCCCCGCCGCGCAGCTCGTCCGCGTCGGACTTGGCCTTGCCGAGGAGTTCCTCGGCGGTCCTGGCCGCCTCCTCGATCTGCTGGACCGCCTCGCGGCGGGCCTCGCCGCGGATCCGCTCGCCCTCGGCGACGGCCTCGGCGCGCAGGTGCTCGGCCTCGCCGCGCAGCCGCCGGGCCTCCTCCTGGAGTTCGACCGTGCGGGCCCGGTACTCCTCGGTGTCGTCCTTCGCCGCGCCCTTGAGCTCGTCGGCCGTGGCCGCCGCCTGGGCGCGCAGCCGCTCGGCCTCCGCCTCGGCCTCGCGGCGGATCCGCTCGGCCTCCTCGGACGCGGCCCTGGTGGTGGCCCGGGCGTCCTCCGATGCCTTGTTCAGTACGTCCTCGGCGGTGCGGGCCGCCTTCGCCAGCTGCGCCGCGGTGTCCTCGGCGGCGGCCGTACGGGCCTGCTCGCCGGCCTCCGTGCGCAGCCGCTCCGCCTCGGCGCGGGCGTCGGCCAGCGCCTGCTCGGCCTCCGCCTTGAGGGCCTCGGCCTCCTTGGTGGCCTCGCCGACCAGCCGCGCCACCTGCTCCTTGGCGGTACGGGTGCGCTGCTCGTTGACGGACTCCGCCGAGGCGAGCTGCCGGGCGGCGCTCTCCTTGGCCTCCGCGAGAACCTTCTCGGCCGCCGCCCGCGCCTCGCGCAGGGCTCCGTCGGCCTCCTGGGCGCGCTGCTCGGCGACCCGTCCGAGGTCGAGGGTCTGCTGCCGGGTCTGCTCCGCCTCGGCGGAGGTGGCGGAGCGCAGCCGCTCCGCGTGCTCGGTGGCCTCCTGGGCCTGCGCGGAGGCGGCGGTCAGCAGCCGCTCGGCCTCCTTGCGGGCGCGCAGCAGGGTGGCCTCGGCCTCCGCGCGGGACGCCTCGGCGTCGGCGGCGATGCGGCGCCGGGTCTCCTCGGCGACCCGGGCCGCCTCGGCGCGGGCCGCGTTCAGGGACTGCTCGGCCTCGGCGCGGGACTCCTCCAGCAGCCGGCGCGCCTGGGACTCGGTACGGGCGCGCAGTTGCTCGGCCCAGGCCACGTTCTCGTTGACGTGCGCCTCGACGGTCTGACGGCGCTCCGCCAGCTCCTGGTCCAGGCGCTGGCGCCGGTTGACGGCCTCGGCGTGCAGCTCCGCCTGCAGGCGGGCCTGGTGCTCGGCGTGCTCCTGGAGGATGCGCTGGGTCTGCGCCCGGGCGTCGCGCAGCTCGCGCTCGGCGTCCGAGCGCATCTGGTCGGCCTGGATCTGGGCGTTGCGGAGCAGCTGCTCCGCCTGGTAGCCCATGTCCGCGCCGTCGTAGGCGGGGCGGGACGCCAGAGCACGGCGCACCTCGTGGAGCTTGGCGCGCAGCACCTCGACCTGGTATCCCAGGTCCTCAGCGTGCTGGACGGCCTTCCCGCGCTCCTTCTTCAGCCGCTCCATCTCGGCCTCGAAGCGCGAGAGATGGTCGGCCTCGGCCTGATGGCTCTCCTGGCTTTCGTAGCCCCGCACAGCGCGGTCCCATCCGTCCCCTGGTCGCAAGCTCAATCCCAATGAGCATCGCTCGCCCGCTGAACGACGCCCCCGGGGGAATGGTGTCAGATACCGGGGCAGGGGTCACAGGCCCCGACCCCGTCTCCGCACCGAACCCCGGCCGAGCCATGGCCACTCTACCGGCCGGGGATACGGGGCATCAGTGGTCGGGGTTCGAGGTGACGAGCTCGGTCAGGACTCCGTGGCAGTCCTTGGGGTGGAGGAAGGTGATCCGGGAGCCCATCGAGCCGATGCGGGGCTGGTCGTACAGGACGCGGACGCCCTTGCCGCGGATGGCCTCCGCGTCGCCGTCGACGTCCTCGGTGCCGAAGGCGATGTGGTGGACACCCTCCCCGTTCTTCGCCAGCCACTTGCCCACGGCCGAGTCCTCACGGGTCGGCTCGAGCAGCTGGAGGTAGGAGGCGCCGCCGTCGGACGTCTCGTTGATCTTGAGCATGGCCTCGCGGACGCCCTGCTCCTCGTTGACCTCGGTGTGGAAGACCTCGAACCCGTACGTGGCACGGTAGAACTCGACGGTCTTGTCGAGGTCGAAGCAGGCGATTCCGATGTGGTCGATCCTTGTCAGCATGGGACCAGTGCACCGCCGGGAGGGGGTGTCTCGCAACGTGCCAGCGATCACACCGGCAGCCCGGTGACGCCGCCGGTACCGCTCAGTACATTCAGGTAAACCCTCGTTCACTCCTCATCCTCAAGGGGCTGTGCCTCATGTCCGGATCGAACAACACCACCTCAGTGATCGTCGCCGGGGCCCGCACGCCCATGGGCCGGCTGCTCGGATCGCTGAAGTCCTTCTCGGGTGCCGACCTCGGCGGGTTCGCCATCAAGTCCGCGCTGGACCGCGCCGGGATCGCCGGCGACCAGGTGCAGTACGTGATCATGGGGCAGGTCCTCCAGGCGGGCGCGGGCCAGATTCCAGCGCGCCAGGCCGCCGTCAAGGCCGGAATTCCGATGAACGTCCCCGCGCTCACCATCAACAAGGTGTGCCTCTCGGGCCTGGACGCCATCGCCCTGGCGGACCAGCTGATCCGCGCCGGTGAGTTCGACATCGTGGTCGCCGGCGGCCAGGAGTCCATGACCAACGCCCCGCACCTGCTGCCCAAGTCCCGCGAGGGCTACAAGTACGGTGCCATCGAGATGCTCGACGCGATGGCCTACGACGGCCTCACCGACGCGTTCGAGAACATCGCGATGGGCGAGTCGACCGAGAAGCACAACACCCGCCTGGGCATCGAGCGCGCCCCGCAGGACGAGTTCGCCGCCGCCTCCCACCAGCGGGCCGCCGCCGCGCAGAAGAACGGCGTCTTCGAGGCCGAGATCACCCCGGTGGAGATCCCGCAGCGCAAGGGCGAGCCGGTCCTGTTCTCCCAGGACGAGGGCATCCGCCCGGAGACCACCGCCGAGTCCCTCGGCCGGCTGCGCCCCGCCTTCGCCAAGGACGGCACGATCACCGCCGGCACCTCCTCGCAGATCAGCGACGGCGCGGCCGCCGTGGTCGTGATGAGCAAGGCCAAGGCCGAGGAGCTGGGCCTGGCGTGGATCGCGGAGATCGGCGCCCACGGCAACGTGGCCGGTCCCGACAACTCCCTGCAGTCGCAGCCCTCTAACGCGATCCTGCACGCCCTGAAGAAGGAGGGCCTGGAGGTCGCCGACCTGGACCTCATCGAGATCAACGAGGCCTTCGCGGCGGTCGCCGTGCAGTCAATGAAGGACCTCGGGGTCACCCCGGAAAAGGTGAACGTCAACGGCGGCGCCATCGCCCTGGGGCACCCCATCGGCATGTCCGGTGCCCGGGTCGTGCTGCACCTGGCCCTGGAGCTGAAGCGGCGCGGCGGCGGCGTCGGCGCGGCCGCGCTGTGCGGCGGCGGCGGCCAGGGCGACGCCCTGGTCCTCCGCGTGCCCCAGGCGTGACCGGGTACCCCGCCCGCACGCAGCCGGAACAGAACCGAGGAGCGCAGCACGTATGACGGCGGTGGACGTCCCCCAGCTGGTGGCCCAGGCACGGGAGGGCAGGCCGAGAGCGGTGGCCCGGCTGATCTCGCTGGTGGAGGGGGCGTCCCCGCAGCTGCGCGAGGTGATGGCGGCACTGGCCCCGCTCACGGGCAACGCGTACGTGGTGGGGCTGACCGGGTCGCCGGGTGTCGGCAAGTCGACCTCGACCTCGGCGCTGGTGTCCGCCTACCGCAAGGCCGGCAAGCGGGTCGGCGTGCTCGCCGTCGACCCCTCCTCGCCCTTCTCCGGCGGCGCGCTGCTCGGCGACCGGGTGCGCATGTCCGACCACGCCTCCGATCCGGGGGTCTACATCCGGTCCATGGCGACCCGCGGCCACCTGGGCGGGCTCGCCTGGGCCGCCCCGCAGGCGATCCGGGTGCTGGACGCGGCCGGCTGCGAGGTGGTCCTGGTCGAGACGGTCGGCGTCGGCCAGTCGGAGGTGGAGATCGCGGCCCAGGCGGACACCTCGGTGGTGCTGCTGGCGCCGGGGATGGGTGACGGGATCCAGGCCGCGAAGGCGGGGATCCTGGAGATCGGCGACGTGTACGTGGTGAACAAGGCCGACCGGGACGGCGCGGACGCGACGGCCCGGGAGCTGAACCACATGCTGGGCCTCGGGGAGTCCCGGGGGGCTGGTGACTGGCGCCCGCCCATCATCAAGACCGTCGCCGCGCGGGCGCAGGGCATCGACGAACTCGTCGAGGCGCTGGAGAAGCACCGGGCGTGGATGGACGAGCACGGGGTCCTGGCGGAGCGGCGCACGGCGCGGGCGGCGCGCGAGGTGGAGACCATCGCGGTGACCTCGCTGCGCACCCGGATGGCCGATCTGCGCGGCAACGCGCGGCTGGAGGCGCTGGCGGCCCGGGTGGCCGGGGGCGAGCTCGATCCGTACGCGGCGGCCGACGTCCTGCTGGAGAGCTTGACCGAAGCCTGATGCGGGAGCGGCGCGCCGCCCCTAGACTGGCGACGCCCGGATTACCCCGATTCATTCAGGGAGTGGCTCATGGCCAAGCGCGGCAACAAGAAGCGAGCACGCAAGAAGAAGAAGGCGAACCACGGCAAGCGTCCCAACGCCTGACCGGCCGCCCGAACAGTACGGCAGGAGCCGCGCCCCCGGCACGGGGCGCGGCTCCTGTCGCATGTGTACGCCGGTCAGCCGTTGCCGCTGTCCGTGCCACCGCCCGTGTCGTCGTCCACGTCGGGCCGCGTGGTGGCCTTGCCGGTCGCGCCGTCCACCGACGCGTCCCACGTCTTGCCGTCGGAACCCCGCACTTCGACGTGCCAGGACGCGGCCCGGCCGTCGTCCGCGGAATCCCACTCGACCGTCCGGATCTGTCCGGGATGGGCGGCGAGCGCGGCCTTGGCGGCCTGCGCGGCGGTGACCTTGGCGGCGAGCAGGTCCTTGTGCTCGGCGGGGTCCTCGTCGGTGTCCACGTCCTGCCGGGTGACCGCGCCGCTCGTGGCGTCGACCTCCAGCTCGGCGTGGCCCTTGCCGTCCTTGGTGATCACGTCCACGTGCCAGACGCCGCCGTCGCGGTCGAGGGACTCGACGACTCCGGGGTAGTCCTTCAGGGCCGCGGCGAGCACGGCCTCCGCCGTGACGTCGACCGTCGGGGCCGCCGCCGCGGGGGCGGTTCTCGCCGCGTCGGCGGGTGCCGTCGCGGCGGCCGCCACCGGGCCTCCCGCCATCAGGACCACGGACGCGGCCACACAGACGTACGCGTTGCGCTTCATGGGCTGACCTCCTCAGGCCGGCCGTACCACCTGCGGCTGCCCGCAGGACGGCGGCCGGCAGCGAGCGTTCCCCGCCATTGTCGGGCCGACCGCCGTCCGGCGCGCCCCGGGGCGCTCGAGGCCGGTCAGGCCTTGCCGCGGTTGTCGCGCAGGTGCTCCGCCACCGGGTTCAGCGACTCGCGCAGTGCCGCCAGGGCCTGCGGCGGCAGCAGGTCGATGAAGTGCCGGCGGACGGACGCCACGTGGTGCGGGGCGACCTTGCGCATCGTCTCCATGCCCTCGTCCGTGAGCACCGCGAACAGGCCGCGGCGGTCGGACTCGCAGTTGACGCGGCGGACCAGGCCCGCCGCCTCCATTCGGGTGATCTGGTGGGACAGCCGGCTCTTCGACTGCAGGGTGGCGGTCGCGAGGTCGCTCATCCGCATCCGCCGCTCCGGCGACTCCGAGAGGTTCACGAGGATCTCGTAGTCGTTGTTGGTGAGTCCGAAGGGCTGGAGGTCCTTTTCCAGCTGGTGCATCAGCAGTCTGCTGACGTCCAGGTGGGTGCGCCAGGCGCACTGCTCGGCGTCGGTCAGCCACCGGGTTGCCGTCTCGGTCTCCATGGTCTCCATGAATGAACTCTACCTAAAAAGTTGAATTGCGTACAAAAACGGGCGGGACCCGGAGTCCGGGCCGGGCGTCGCGGGCGGCCCGGAAACCGGGCCGGGCGTCACAGTCCGAAGCGGCGCTGGAGATCACCCAGCTGCCCCGGCATCCGCGGGACGCCCGGCTGGCCCATCGGCCCCTGGCCGGCCCCCGGCACGCCCTGGGCGTTGCCCGTGGCAGCACCGGCGCCGACCGTGCCGACCGCCTGCTCCGCCATCAGCATCTCCGACGACTGGAGCAGCACCGTGCCCGCCCCGACGAACTCGAATTGGTGCTCCTCGCCCGAGGTGCCGCCGATGCCCGTGAGCGAGCGCAGGCCGCCCATCACGCCCGCCATGTAGCCGTGGTCGTAGTGGTGGCACGGAGAGGGGCAGTCCGCCCAGCCCACCAGCGCCTGCGGGTCCACGCGCAGCGGCGGCTCCATGAACACCACCGGCCCGTTGGAGGCCGCCACGAACTTGCCCGTGCCGATCAGCGTCAGGAAGCCCGGGACGATCGACTGCTTGAGGGCGAGGGAGGGCTGGTAGGCCAGCAGGTTGCCCGACCGGATGGTCAGGTTCCCGTTGTCCAGGTCGTAGGAGTTCACGTCGAACGCCCGGTCGGCGAGGAGCATCTTGCCCTGCCCCTCGGCCACCACCCAGTCGCTCGCGTGCAGCGGCGAGTGGAAGCTGGTGCGCAGCAGCCGGTCGAAGCGGCCGTGCCCGATGCCGCTGAACTCGATGCTCCCGTAGTACGAGATCATCTTGCCCTTCTGCAGGAACCACTGGCTCCCCTTGAGCTCCACGCAGAAGGTGTACGCGTTCACGTTGTCGTCGGAGGGCAGGGTGTACGGGTCGAAGACCGTCGGGCCGCCGGGTCCGCCGATCACGGGACCAAAGTTCACAGCTTCTCCTCCGAGGCCTGTACGTACACCGCGCCCTGGCCGGACAGCTCCAGCTGGAACGCCTCACCCGAGCCGCGCCCCACCATGTCCCGCCAGCCGAGCGCGGTGGAGAGCTTGTTGCGCACCTCGCCGTGGTGGGCGACGTACGCCTGGGGGTCCACGTGGACCGGCCGGTTCGGGTGGATGGGCAGTTCGATCACTCCGCCGTGGGCCATCACCGCGACCTCGCCGTGGCCCTTGAGGGTCGTGGTGAACAGGCCCTGGCCGGTCACCTGGCCGCGGACCATGCCCATGACCCCGCCCTGCGAACCCATGAACATCGTGCCCTGCTGGAGCGTCCCGTCGAACGCCAGCAGCCGGTCGGCCTCCACGTACAGCGTCTCGCCGGTCAGATTGATCACCTGGATGTGGTGGCCGCCGTGGCCGAACATCACGGTGCCGCTGCCCTCGACCGTCATCAGCGGGGTCTGCTCGTTGGCCACCCGGCGCCCGATCATGCCCATGACCCCGCCCTGACCGCCTGTCACGCTCGGCGTGAAGGAGACCTCGCCGCGGTAGGCGAGCATCGCGCCGCGCTGGCTGTACATCCTCTGCCCCGGGATCACCTGGGCCTCGACCATCTTCGAGTTGATCTCGCGGAACGGCATCAGACGTCGCCCCCGACGGTGTTGCGCTCGCTGGGCTGCACGTACACCAGGCCCTCGCCCTCGAAGCGGATCTGGAAGGACTCACCGGAGCCCTCGCCGATCAGCGTGCGGAAGTTCACCCCGGACTGGAAGGACTGGCGGAGGTCGCCGGTGTGCGCGATGTAGGCCCCCGGGTCGACGGACAGCGGGTACTGGGCGCTGACGCGCAGCACCACCGCCGGGCCGTCGGACATGATCGCCGCCTGGCCCGAACCCTCCACGGTCGTGGTGAACAGGCCGTTGCCCGTCGTCGCACCCCGCAGGCCGGTGAACGTCGTGCCGGTGCGCAGCCCGCCGTCGGTGCACAGCAGGTTGCTGGACTCGACGTAGAGCTTCTCGCCGCGCAGGGCGACCAGGTTGATCTCGCTCGCGCGGTCGGCGAAGAAGCAGGTGCCGTGCCCCTGTACCTCCATCACGGTCATCTGCTCGCCGGTGAGGCGGCGGGTCACCATCCCGCGGATGCCTTCGCCGCCGCCGGACATCTTCTTGAAGGCCATCTGCCCGTCGTACGCGACCATGGAGCCGTTCTTCGCTTTCACGGCGTCCCCGGTCAGGTCGACGGCGAGCACCTTGCTGCCTTGGAGTCGGAACTGAGCCACGGGATGACGTTATCCGCAGCGGGCGGAGGGGAACAGGGCCCCGTGGCCGATATACGCCACACCCGGGCCGTTTCAGGAGCGATTAGGGACGACTCGGGGCATCAGCGCACGCGCCGGACGGGCCGCGGCACCCGGCGGAGAGGGGGCCCGGGTCAAGATCCCGCAAAGCGGCTGAGACACTGGGACCGCCCCAGGCCGCTCACCTTCGAAGGTTCCCCGTGGACATCAAGACCGCCTCCGCCCTGCACCGGCTGCGCCTCATCTCCGTCCCGGAGGCGCTGTCGTTCCCGGCTCTGCTGATCTTCGGCTCGCTGCTGAGCCGGATCTCGGACGTCGACTACCTGATGATGCCGCTCGGCGTCCTGCACGGGTTCCTCTTCGTCCTCTACGCGCTCTTCCTGCTGGATGTCTGGAACAAGGCGAAGTGGCCCGTGAAGAAGGTCGCGCTGTTCTTCGTCCTGGCGCTGCTGCCCTTCGGCGGACTGTACGGCGACCGCCTGCTCAAGCGGGACGAGGCCGACAGCGTGATCGCGGCCCGCGCCCGGCTGGCGGCCGAAGCGTGATCGTCGCGTTCTCCGTCACCCCGCTGGGGGTCGGCGAAGAGGTCGGGGAGTACGTCGCCGACGCGGTCCGGGTGGTCCGCGCCTCGGGGCTGCCGCACCGCACCGACGCCATGTTCACCACCATCGAAGGCGAGTGGGACGAGGTCATGGACGTGGTCCGGCGCGCGGTGGCGGCCGTGGAGGAGCGGGCGCCGCGCGTCTCCTTCATCCTGAAGGCCGACATCCGCCCCGGAGTGTCCGACGGCATGACATCGAAGGTCGAGACGGTGGAACGCCATCTCGCCGGGGGCTGACCCTCCCGCTCCCTCTGCCCCTCCTCCTGCCGCTGCTCCACGCGCGCCCCCGGCCCCGACGGCCGGGGGCGCGCGTCGTGCGCGGGGCGACCGCAGGGTCAGTCCCTCGCCCGGCGGGCCAGGCCCAGTGCGTAGTCCGGCCACCAGGTGCCCGCCCGCGGGCCGCCGCGGCAGGGGCCGTCGGACTCGCCGGGACGCTTGATCCACAGGTACGCGTCGACGAGCCGGTCGCCGGTCCGGTCCGTCGGGGGTGTGCCCAGCGCCCGGCCGGGCGGGTTGCAGCCGGCGTCGCCCTGGCCGCCGGGCAGCGGGCCCGCCCCGTTGCGGCTGGTGTCGACGACGAAGTGCGCGCCGCCGGCGGCCCGGGAGACCTTGGCGCCGTACGCCCGCACCGCGGCGTCGGGCAGGAAGCCGGCGACGTTGAGCGCGAAGCCGTCGGCGCGGGCGAGGCCCGCCTCGCGCAGCGGCCCGGCCAGGTCCGCCGGGTCCTTGATCCGCCCCGGGCCGGCGTCCAGGTAGACCTTGGTGCGGGGGTTGCGCTTGAGCCGGCCGACGGCCTCGGCGAGCAGGCGGTAGCGCTCGGCCCGGTGCTCGGGCCGGGTGCAGCCCTCGATGATGCGCGTGAGCGCCTCCGGCTCGAGCACGACGAGGGCCCCGGTGCTCCCGACGGCCTCGGCGAAGGCGCCGATCCAGCCGCGGTAGGCGGCGGGGCTCGGGGCGCCGCCGGCCTTCTGCCGGCCGCAGTCGGGGGACGGCAGGCGGTGCGCGGCGAGCACCAGCGTCCGCCCGGCGGCCCGGGCGCCGGCCGCGGCGCGGCGGATCTCCGGGCGGGGGTCGGCGCCCCGCGGCCACAGGGCCGCCGGCCGTTCCGCGATCCTGCGCAGCACCTGGGCGTCGCTGTGGCGGCCCGCCGCCTCCCAGGCGGCCACCTGCCGGGCGGCCTGGCCTGCCGGGTCCACCCAGTACGGAGATGCGGCGGTCCCGTCGGCGGCGGGGCCGGCGGGGGCGCCCGGGGTTCCCCGTTCGGGCGCGGGGTCCCCGGAGCACGCGGCGGTCGCGGCGAGGCACAGCAGGAGGCCGAGGGTGGTGGCGGCGCGTCTGGGAACGGCGCGTCGGGAAAGGGCGGGGCGCATCCGGCTCCTCGGGACGAAGGATCGGGCGGCGGGGTCCGGGCGCGGACGATCGGACGGATCGACATATCGTGACATGGCGGACAGGTGTCACCGCCTTGCGACACCGCGGGCTCACCGCCGCCGGCGCGACGGCGGGCGTGCGGTGCGTTCGCAGGGCCGGCCGTCTCCCCCCCCGATCCACCCTCTCGGCCTCGACCGCCGGGCCGAACTCTGCGCCACCGCACGGAAAGTCGGGCAACCGAGGAGTGAGACGGGGCCCGCCGCCAAATGACCGACGGGTAGGGTCTGCTACGTGTCCAAGCCGCTCAGCCTTCCCTTCGACCCCATCGCCCGCGCCGACGAGCTCTGGCAGCGTCGCTGGGGGCCGGTGCCCGCCATGGCGGCGATCACCTCGATCATGCGCGCGCACCAGATCCTGCTCGGCGAGGTCGACGCCGTGGTCAAGCCGTACGGCCTGACCTTCGCGCGGTACGAGGCGCTGGTGCTGCTCACCTTCTCCAAGGCCGGCGAGCTGCCCATGTCGAAGATCGGCGAGCGGCTGATGGTCCACCCGACGTCGGTGACGAACACCGTGGACCGGCTGGTCAGGTCCGGGCTCGTCGACAAGCGGCCCAACCCCAACGACGGCCGCGGCACCCTCGCCTCCATCACGGACAAGGGCCGCGAGGTCGTCGAGGCCGCGACCAAGGACCTGATGGAGGTCGACTTCGGCCTCGGGGTGTACGACGCGGAGGAGTGCGCGGAGATCTTCGCGCTGCTGCGGCCGCTGCGGGTGGCCGCGGCGGACTTCGAGGAGAAGTAGGCCCCCGTCAAGATCGAGCAAAACGGACGGTTAGGCTCGGACGCATGAAGAAGAGCGTGCTGACCCGCTACCGGGTGATGGCCTTCGCCACCGCCGTGATGCTGCTGGTGCTGTGCACCTGCATGATTTTCAAGTACGGCTTCGACATGGGGGCCGACCTGACGTTCGTGGTGTCCCAGGCCCACGGCGTGCTCTTCATGGTCTACCTCGTCTTCGCCTTCGACCTGAGCTCCAAGGCCAGGTGGTCCTTCGGCAAGATGCTGTGGGTGATGCTCAGCGGCACGATTCCGCTGGCCGCCTTCTTCGTCGAGCGCAAGGTCCGCGCCGAGGTCGAGCCGCTGGTCAGCGACCCCCTCGCGACCGCCAAGGCCTGAACCACCCCTCGATCCGCGCACGCCCCGGGGACACGCCGCGACATCTCCCCGGGGTTTGCCATCGACATTTACTAGGACGTCCTAGTAAATTCGAGGTATGGACGCAGACGCCATCGAGGAAGGCCGCCGTCGCTGGCAGGCCCGTTACGACAAGGCCCGCAAGCGCGAGGCAGATTTCACCACGCTCTCCGGCGATGATGTCGATCCGGTCTACGGGCCCCGGCCCGGTGACGCGTACGAGGGATTCGAGCGCATCGGCTGGCCGGGGGAGTACCCGTACACCCGCGGCCTGCACGCGACCGGATACCGGGGCCGCACCTGGACCATCCGGCAGTTCGCCGGGTTCGGGAACGCCGAGCAGACCAACGAGCGCTACAAGATGATCCTGGCGGCCGGCGGCGGCGGGCTCTCCGTCGCCTTCGACATGCCGACCCTCATGGGCCGCGACTCCGACGACCCCCGCTCCCTGGGCGAGGTGGGCCACTGCGGGGTGGCCATCGACTCCGCCGCCGACATGGAGGTCCTCTTCCAGGACATCCCGCTGGGCGACGTCACCACCTCCATGACCATCTCGGGCCCCGCCGTGCCCGCCTTCTGCATGTACCTGGTCGCCGCGGAGCGGCAGGGTGTGGACCCGGCCCTGCTCAACGGCACGCTCCAGACCGACATCTTCAAGGAGTACATCGCCCAGAAGGAGTGGCTCTTCGAACCCGAGCCGCACCTGCGCCTCATCGGCGACCTCATGGAGTACTGCGCGAAGGGCATCCCGGCCTACAAGCCGCTGTCCGTCTCCGGCTACCACATCCGCGAGGCCGGGGCGACGGCCGCGCAGGAGCTCGCCTACACCCTGGCGGACGGCTTCGGCTACGTGGAGCTCGGGCTCTCGCGCGGCCTGGACGTGGACCACTTCGCCTCCGGGCTCTCCTTCTTCTTCGACGCGCACCTCGACTTCTTCGAGGAGATCGCCAAGTTCCGCGCGGCCCGCCGGATCTGGGCGCGCTGGATGAAGGAGGTCTACGGGGCGCAGAGCGAGAAGTCGATGTGGCTGCGCTTCCACACGCAGACCGCCGGCGTCTCGCTGACCGCCCAGCAGCCGTACAACAACGTCGTGCGCACCGCCGTCGAAGCCCTCGCGGCCGTCCTCGGCGGCACCAACTCGCTGCACACCAACGCCCTCGACGAGACGCTCGCCCTGCCCAGCGAGCAGGCCGCCGAGATCGCCCTGCGCACCCAGCAGGTGCTGATGGAGGAGACCGGCGTCGCCAACGTGGCCGACCCGCTGGGCGGCTCCTGGTACGTGGAGCAGCTCACCGACCGCATCGAGGCGGACGCCGAGAAGATCTTCGACCAGATCAAGGAGCGCGGGCTGCGCGCCCACCCGGACGGGCAGCACCCGATCGGGCCGATCACCTCCGGCATCCTGCGCGGCATCGAGGACGGCTGGTTCACCGGAGAGATCGCCGAGTCGGCCTTCCAGTACCAGCGGTCGCTGGAGAAGGGCGACAAGCGGGTCGTCGGCGTCAACGTCCACCACGGCTCGGTCACCGGGGACCTGGAGATCCTGCGCGTCAGCCACGAAGTGGAGCGCGAGCAGGTCCGGGCCCTCGCCGACCGCAAGGCCCGTCGCGACGACGCCAAGGTCAGCGCGTCCCTGAAGACCATGCTGGACGCCGCCCGGGACGGGTCGAACATGATTCCGGCCATGCTGGACGCGGTGCGGGCCGAGGCCACGCTGGGCGAGATCTGCAATGCCCTGCGCGACGAGTGGGGCACCTACACCGAGCCGCCGGGTTTCTGAGGCCACCGCGAACGGAAGACGGCCGGTCAGGGCGCCGAAGGGCGGCGCGCTGACCGGCCGTCGTGCTGCCGGCGGGCGGCGCGGCGGGCCGCCTGGTCGTGCCGCCGCCCCCGGGCGGGGCCCGTTCAGGTCCCGGCCGGGCCCCGCAGGCCGTGCATCAGCAGGGCCGTGAAGGCGGCCACCCAGAGTTCGTCCACCGGCTCGCAGCTCACCAGCGCACGGTGCACCACGGTGCCCGCGATCACGTCGAAGATCAGGTCGGTGGTGTGGCCGGCGAGGGCCTCGTCCTCCTCGTCGGGGAGTTCCCCGCGGGCCTGGGCCCGGGCCCGGCCCAGTACGACGAGACGTTTCTGCCGGTCCACGATGGCCGAGCGGATACGGTCGCGCAGGGCCTCGTCCCGGGTGGACTCGGCCACCACCGCCATCAGGGCGGTGCGGGCCTCCGGTCGCCGCAGCAGCTCCGCGAACCGCAGGACCACGTACTCGATGTCCGCTTCCAGGGAGCCGCGGTCCGGCAGCTCCAGGGAGTCGAACAGTTCCGCCACGGCGTCCACGACCAGCTCGTTCTTGCCCGCCCAGCGCCGGTAGAGCGTGGTCTTGGCGACCCCGGCGCGGGCCGAGACGTCGCCCATCGTCAGCTTCGACCAGCCCAGCTCCACCAGCGCGTCCCGGGTCGCCGCGAGGATCGCGGCGTCCGCGGCGGCGCTGCGAGGGCGGCCGGGGCGGCCGGTGCGGCCGGGACTCGGGTTGCGCATGGCCGAGACCATACCCGCCGGTAGGCCAGCGGGCCGCTGTGGTTCAGATCACGGGCGCGGCGGGGCCGGGAGGAGTTACGCTACGACTCGTAGCGTAAGAGCGACAACCACGCGAAGAGCTACTGGCGCCAGGTGGGGACCCGGCGCCGACCAGCACCACGGTCGCGGATCAGGTCAATTCCCGCGATCTTTTTCGTCGGCGCGCGCACTCGGGGGAGGATGTACGCATGCAGCCCAGAAACATGTCCATGAGCGGCGTCGTCGACCTCGCCGCGGTGAAGGCGGCCGGCGAAGCCAAGGCCAAGGCCGAGCAGGCCCGTGCCGAATCCGCCCGGCAGGCGGCCCAGGGCGGCGGCGCGGGCCCGGCCGCCGGCGCGGTGCCGCCCTCCGCCCTCGTCATCGATGTCGACGAGGCCGCGTTCGAACGCGATGTGCTCCAGCTCTCCGCCGAGGTCCCGGTCGTCCTGGACTTCTGGGCCGAGTGGTGTGAGCCGTGCAAGCAGCTCAGCCCGCTCCTGGAGCGCCTGACCGTCGAGGCGAACGGCCGTCTCGTCCTGGCCAAGGTCGACGTCGACGCCAACCAGCTGCTCATGCAGCAGTTCCAGATCCAGGGCATCCCGGCCGTCTTCGCCGTGGTGGCCGGTCAGGTGCTGCCGCTGTTCCAGGGCGCGGTTCCCGAGCAGCAGATCCGCGAGACCCTCGCCCAGCTGGTGCAGGTGGCCGAGGAGCGGTTCGGGATCATCGGCATCGAGGTGGACCCCGCCGCGCAGGGCGCGCCCCGGGCCGCCGTCGAGGCCGAGCTCCCGCCCGGTCCGTACGACGCCCTGCTGGAGGCGGCCGTCGCCGCGCTCGACGCGGGCGACCTGGGCGGCGCGGTGCAGGCGTACAAGAACGTGCTGTCCGACGACCCGGGCAACAGCGAGGCCAAGCTGGGCCTGGCCCAGGCGGAACTCCTCGTCCGCGTCCAGGACATGGACCCGCAGGCGGTGCGCACCGCGGCCGCCGAGAAGCCGAACGATCCGGCGGCGCAGATCGCCGCGGCCGACCTCGACCTGGTCGGCGGACACGTGGAGGACGCCTTCGGGCGCCTGGTCGACACCGTGCGGGTGACGTTCGGTGCGGACCGCGACGCCGTACGGCTGCGCCTGCTGGAGCTGTTCGAGGTCATCGGCGCGGACGACCCGCGGGTCTCGGCGGCCCGTACGGCGCTGGCCCGGGTGCTGTTCTGAACCGTCGGCCGAACGCGCGGCGTCCCCGTGCGTTTTGTTGACACGTAGATAAACAGCGGCCGCACTTTGCCAAAACTTGGCAATCGCGGCCGCTGTTACTCGTAGTAAGTCGAACGCCGTGAACTGTCCGGTGTGTTCGCCCTTCTCCCGATCTGTCGTGGCCCTCGGTGACACCCTGTGTTGCTGCCCGACGGCAGCGGGCCTTTCCCCGGTTATCTGGCCGTTACCCGCCAGTAACGAACCCCCTTGTGCCCCGGCCGGGAATGGACCACGATCGGCGACGCTCGGTCCTTCCCGCAGCGCCGCTTCGATCGGAGCCGCGGCGGAGGATCCCCACCGAGCCGGCCGGTGCCCCTGGCGCCGGACGCGGGACAGGGGGGTCTCCGCCGCACCGGCGGGGCCTGTCCCTCCAGGTTGCGCGAACGCGTGGCCCAGTGGTTGTCGCTCGGGGGTGATCGCCGGTGTATCGGACGTGGCACGGCCGCGGCCCGGGCGCCTGCGCTCCTTCCCGAGGACGTAGCACTTCTCCCATCCCAGGACGGGCACGGCCCGGACCGGAGATGTACGTCCGAGAAGGAGGAACGAAATGAGTTCTCAGGTTCGTGGCGGGACCAGATGGAAGCGCTTCGCGCTCGTCATGGTGCCGAGCATCGCGGCCACGGCCGCGGTCGGTGTGGGTCTGGCGCAGGGAGCCCTCGCGGCGTCCTTCAGCGTCTCCGGCCAGGACTTCAAGGTCTCGGCCGACAAGCTCGACGGTACCAACCTCATCCAGTACGGCGGCATCGCCGAGGGTCACGACCTCAAGGGCAATGCGAAGCACCACCCGGTCACCATCTCCGGGTTCAGCCACGCCGAGATCACCAACATGTGCCAGTCGCTGGTGACCCCGACGCCGATGGGCAACATCACGCTGCAGCTGCGCACCGGCCACAAGGGCAAGCCGGCCGTCGCCGACAACATCTACCTGGATGTTGCCGAGCTCGACACCGACGCCGAGTTCAAGAACCTGGACATCGGTGTCGCGGTCGGCGACGCGAGCCACAAGACCAAGCCGCAGGCCGGCACGGTCACCAGCCCGTACGCGTTCTCGCAGCGCGCCGACAAGGCGATCCTGACGAACGTGCGCCAGAAGGCGTGGGCGACGACGGCGGGCACCTTCAAGCTGCCCGACCTCAAGCTGCGCCTGGTCGGTGGCGACCAGCCGTGCTACCAGGACGAGAAGTAGTCCGTCCCGGCGAGTGACCGGAGGGGTGGTCGGCGGCGCGAGCCGCCGCCCGCCCGTCCGGGGCTCCACAGAGTTTTCCGTACCACCGTTTCCAGGGAGCTGTTGTCCATGAACCCCCAGGCCCCGGTTTATGTTCGCCGCGAAGACGACGCCTGGCTCACCGCGGTGTACTACCACTTCCACGCCTGGAGCGGTCGCCGTCCTTTCTGGGCCGGGCTGTTCACGCTCCTCGGTGGCTTCCCGATCGCCTACTTCCCGTACGCGGACCTGCGGCTGGGCAACGTCAGTCTGGCGATGGCCACCACGGGCGGCGCCGGCGCGCTGATCATCGGCGTCCTGCTGATCACGCTCGGCCTGGCCCTGTGGTTCCAGCAGGCCATCCGGGTCTTCGCGGGAGTGGCCGCGATCCTGCTGGCCCTCGTCTCGCTCCCGGTGTCCAACCTCGGCGGCTTCTTCCTCGGCTTCTCCTTCTCCATGATCGGTGGCGCCCTCGCCCTGGCCTGGGTCCCCGGGCAGCCGGTGGAGGAGTCCGGGCGGGAGCGGGAGCCGGCCGCGGTGGACATGACCAAGGCGCCGGCGACGGACCCGCACGGGCTGCACGGCCCCCAGGGCTACGGAGCCCCGGGCTCCCATGAAGCCCAGGACCTCCGCGGGCCGCAGGGCATCCCGGGACAGCGCGACACGGAAACGCCGGCACACGCGAGCGACACGACTGCCCATGCCGATGGCGGGAGGAACAGTGCGGGGTGACGAGACGCAGCGGGGCGCGGCCCCAGGCGCAGAGTCCCGCGAGATCAAGGGGCCGCGGCACGCGGCGCCCAGGAAATCGCTGCTGAACAAGCTCCAGATACCCGTCGGCAAGACGATGGCGCTGGCGGCCATGCCGACCGCGGTCTTCGTCGGCATGGGCATGGCGCCCAAGCTCGCGGTGGCCGACGACAAGGACATCCCCTTCGCGCCCGGGCCCTGCGTGACGCGCTCCGACGAGCCGAAGGAGAAGGAGTCGCCCTCGGCGTCCCCGACGCCCTCGAAGTCGCCGTCGCCGGGTGCCTCGCCCGGTGCGTCCCCCTCGCCGTCCGCGTCGTCGTCCCCGGCCGCCAAGCCGAAGCCGAGCGGCTCCGCCTCCCCGTCCGCGACGGCGGCCAAGCCGGCCGAAGCCGCCCCGGCCGCGGCCACGCCGTCGTCCTCGCCGACGCCGACCGCGAGCACGAACCCGCTCGACCCGCTGGGCGTCGGCGACGCCCTCAAGAAGCTCCTGAACCCCGTCAAGGACACGCAGCCCCCGGCGACCCCGACGCCCGCGCCGTCCACGACGACCGCCCCGAAGCCCGAGGCCCCCAAGCCCGAGGCCCCGGCGCCCGACCCGGCGGCCGACGCCATCCGCGAGGCGGCGAAGAAGGCCGGGGCCGAGGTCGAGGAGCTGTCCGACGAGGTCAAGGACACCGCGAAGAGCCCGAAGGACGAGACGGGCGGCTCCGCGGAGGACGAAGCGGCGCCGGAGGCGACGAAGGACGCGGACGGGAAGGAACCCTTCCCCTGCCCGACCCACGACGCCCAGGCCCTGGCCGACGCCGAGCTGGAGCCGGGCATCCCGCTCCTGCCGGACGAGCCGTGGTACCTCGACAGCTCGCTGCTGACCCTCTACGGCCTGGACTACGCGGGCATCGTCGAGGTGAAGACGGCCGGCGGCAAGACCAAGAAGGTCCTGAAGTTCACCGCGGACTCGCTGGACATCAAGGACCTCTACCAGACCGTCGGCAAGGGCGGGAACGTCGCCCACCTGAAGTCCCGCCCGGGCTCCACCTCCAAGATCCGCGGCGGCACGGTGACGATGTACACGGAGAGCCTCAAGGGCAACCTCTTCGGCATCATCCCCATCGAGTTCACCCCGAACAGCCCGCCGCCGCTGAACGTCCCCTTCGCGTTCTTCACGGACGTCAAGGTCGTCCAGGCCGGCCAGTTCGGCGGCACGCTCACCGTCCCGGGCCTGAAGAACTACATCGGCCCGCCGGAGTAGACGCCCGGCCGTCTCCGACGCGCGACCGTCCGGCGTCCGACCCGGTCCCGGCCGAGCAGCCGTGACATGCCGAGGGCGGGGGGGGGGGGGGGGGGGGGGGGGGGGGGGGGGTCCTGGGGGGGGGGGGTGGGAGAGGGGGTGGGGTGTTGAGGGGGTAGAAGGA